>NZ_MVAD01000001.1:0-674878 GCF_002007115.1 Massilia sp. KIM
GCCTGCCGCCGGCCCTGATCCAGACCGCCGAGAACGACGTGCTGCGTGACGAAGGCGAAGCCTACGGCCGCAAGCTCGACCAGGCCGGCGTGCCGGTGACCGTCACCCGCTACAACGGCATGATCCATGACTTCGGCCTGCTCAATCCGCTGGCCACCCTGCCGGGCGTGCGCTCCCAGGTGCTGCAGGCCGGCACCGAGCTCAAGAAAGCCCTGGCGCAGTAAAGCTTCTCTCCTCGCGGACCGGTCCGCGTTTGGCCGCCTACGGGCGGCCTTTTTTCGTCTGGACGAAAAGTGTTGTAACGGAACTACCACGCACGACAGTTCTTCTTTTCATTTTTGCTAAGCTAAGTAGTAATATTACACAGTGACCGATGGCCACCGCTGCCGACGAGTCCAAGCCTCACCTAGAAGGCAGCGCAAACAAAGAAGAACGAGGAGACACAATGTCGAACGGACGTAGTTTCACTTCACGGCTGCGCACGCTCGCGGCCTTGCTGGGCGCTGCCGGCGTGCTGGCCGCCTGCGGCGGCAGCAGCGATGGCACCAGCGCCAGCGCCAGCATGAGCGGCAGCCGCGCGCTGGCCGCCACCACGGCGGCCGCCGCCGAGCCGGTCGCCGCCGGCAGCATCCGCATCCATTTCCGCCGTGTGCAGGGCGACACCGCCCAATGGGGCGTGTATTCCTGGGACGGCCCGCAAAACCCCAGCTCGGCCTGGATCACCGACCGCTTCATGTTCAGCAAGGCCGACGCCTTCGGCGGCTACGTGGACATCCCGCTCGCGGCCGGCAAGTCGGCGATCTGGTTCCTGGTCACCGACGGCAGCGGCACCAAGAACTGCAACGCCGACCAGCGCGCCGGGCTGAACGCCGACGTCTACCAGAAGGGCCAGGAAATCTGGCTGCTGGAAGGCGACTGCACCATCTACGACAAGGAACCGGCGCCGAGCTTCGGCAGCCTGGCCCTGGCCGGCGCCCACTGGCTGTCGGCGCGCCACCTGGCCTGGCCCGGCGCCCCGTCGAGCGGCAGCTATCGCCTCTACTATGCGAAAGAGGGCGGGCTCGGCGCCGCCGCCGAGGGCGTGACCGGGGCCGACGGCAGCTTCGCCCTGCAGCCGGCCAGCCTGCCGGACGGGGTGCGCCAGAAGTTCCCGCACCTGGCCGGCGCCACCGGCCTGGCCCTGTCGACCCAGGATGCGGCCGCCGCCGCCCAACTGGCCAGCGCCCAGTTCGCGATCGCCCAGTTCGGCCCGGATGGCCGCCTGGTGCAGGTGACTTCGCTGCAAACCGCCGGCATGCTCGACGAGGTATTTGCGAGCAAGGCCGCCAGCGCCCAGCTGGGCCTGAGCTTTGACCGCGCCGGCCGGCCGACCTTCCGCGTCTGGGCCCCGACCGCGCGTTCGGTCGCGCTCGACCTCTACCCGAACGCGGATGCGCCGGCCACCAGCCAGGTGCCGATGGTGCGCGACGACAGCGGGGTATGGAGCTATACCGCGCCCGACGGCTCGATCACCAACCGCGCCTGGTACACCTACACCGTCAAGGTGCTGTCGCGCTGGGCGAACAATGCGGTGGTCACCAACACCGTCACCGATCCGTATTCGGTGAGCCTGAACGCCAACGGCCGCCGCAGCTTCGTCGCTGACCTCGACAGCCAGGCCCTGAAGCCGGCCGGCTGGGACCACCAGCGCCTGCCGAAACTCGAGCACCCGGCCGACATCTCGCTGTACGAGCTGCACGTGCGCGACTTCAGCGCCAGCGACGCCACGGTGCAGGCCAAGCACCGCGGCAAGTACCTGGCCTTCACCGAGCGCGACTCGAACGGCATGCGCCACCTGAAGTCGCTGCAGAAGGCCGGCCTGACCCACGTGCACCTGCTGCCGGTGTTCGACATCGCCAGCGTCGACGAAACCGGCTGCGTCACGCCCACCATCCCGAACGCCGGCCCGGACTCGGAAGCCCAGCAGGCGGCGGTCGACGCGGTGCGCGACAGCGACTGCTTCAACTGGGGCTACGACCCGGTCCACTACAACGCGCCGGACGGCAGCTACGCCACCAACGCCGCCGACGGCGCGAGCCGGGTGCGCGAGTTCCGCGCCATGGTCCAGTCCCTGCACGAGACCGGCCTGCGCGTGACCATGGACGTGGTGTTCAACCACACCAGCGGCTCGCAGCAGGGCCCGACCTCGGTGCTGGACAAGATCGTGCCGGCCTACTACTACCGCCTGAACGACAAGGGCGCCATCCTCAATGACAGCTGCTGCGCCGACACCGCGGCCGAGCACACGATGATGGGCAAGCTGATGATCGATTCGGTGGCGCTGTGGGCCAGGCACTACCAGGTCGACAGCTTCCGCTTCGACATCATGGGCATGGCGCCGCTCGAGCTGATGAAGCGCCTGCAGCAGGAAGTCAACCGCGCCGCCGGCCGCGAGATCTATCTCTACGGCGAAGCCTGGAATTTCGGCGCGGTCGGCAACGACGCCCGCTCCGTGCAGGCGCGCCAGGCCAACATGTACGGCAGCGGCATCGGTTCCTTCAACGACCGCATCCGCGACGCGGTGCGCGGCGGCGGCTGCTGCGACGGCGGCATCAACCTGGTGAGCCAGCAGGGCTTCATCAACGGCGCCTGGCTGGATCCGAACGCCCAGGCCAACCAGAGCAAGGACGACCTGCTGCGCCTGGCGGACCTGGTGCGCGTCGGCCTGTCCGGCACCCTGCGCGACTACCGCTTCACCGACCGCAGCGGCGCGCTGCGCAGCAATGCCGAGATCGACTACTTCGGCCAGCGCGCGGGCTTCGCGGCCAACCCGGCGGAGGTCATCAACTACATCGAGGCGCACGACAACCAGACCCTGTTCGACATCAACGCGCTGCGCCTGCCGCAGAACACGCCGCTGGCCGAGCGCGTGCGGGTGCAGAACCTGGGCGCGGCCATCGTGCTGCTGTCGCAAGGCCTGCCCTTCATCCATGCGGGGCAGGAGATCCTGCGCTCCAAGTCGCTGGACCGCGATAGCTACAACGCGGGCGACTGGTTCAATCGCCTCGACTACAGCTACGCGAGCAACAACTTCGGCGTTGGCCTGCCGATGGCGGGCGTGAACCGCGATAACTGGAGCATCATGCAGCCAGTGCTGGCCAATCCGCTCATCAAGCCGGACAGCCGGGCGATCATGAGCGCGCGCGAGGTGTTCGAGGAATACCTCGCCATCCGCAACGACAGCGCCTTGTTCCGCCTGCGCAGCGCCCAGGACGTGCAGCAGCGGCTGCGCTTCTTCAACACCGGCCCGGCCCAGGTGCCCGGCGTGATCGTGATGCGCATCGACGGCGAGCAGCCGAGCCGCTACCGCGACGCCCACTACCGCAGCGTGGTGGTGGTGTTCAACGTCGACAAGGCGGCCAAGACGGTGGCGGTTCCCGAGCTGAGGGGACAGAAGCTGTCGCTGCACAAGCTGCAGCGCAAGTCGGCCGACGCGGCCCTGCGCGGCGCGTCCTACGATCCGGCCAGCGGCAGCTTCAGCGTGCCGGCCCGCAGCGCGGTCGTGTTCGTCGACTGAGGCGCCTGCGCCAAGAAGAAAGGGCCGTGGACGCCTTGCGTCCACGGCCCTTGAAGCATGCGCCGGATCGCCGGCGGCTTACATCTTGCCGTTCGGGTTGTTGAAGCCGCCGCTTTCGCGCAGCACGCGCTCCAGTTCCTCGCCGCTGGTCACCTTGGTCGTATCGGTGCGCTTCGGGTCTTTCTTCGAGAACAGCGTGCCGGTCGGAACGTAGCGGTCGTCATAGGCGAGCTTCTCGCCCGGCTTGGTGTCGGCGGACGGGGCTGCGCAAGCGGCCAGCAGCACGCTGGCGCAGACCAGCGTCATGGTGATCTTCATGTATGTATCTCTCCGTAAAATTGGTTATGCAGCTCGCATCCTCGCTTATCTCGTGCAAACTGCGCGTACCATTTTAATATCAGTCTGGTCGGAAAGCACCTTTTCGACACCATCCATTTTCAAAGTACGCATGCCGTCGTCGAGCGCGGCCGTGCGTAGCGCGCCGGCGCGGGCGTGCTCGACGATCAGGCGCTTGAGCGTGTCGCTGCCGAGCATCAGTTCGTGCAGGCCGACGCGGCCGCGATAGCCCTTGTTGCATTCCTCGCAGCCGTGCGCGCGGTAGAGGGTGAAACGGCCCTCGCCATCGGCGTGGCGGGCGCGCCATCCGGCCAGCACGGCCGCGCGTGCGCCTTCGGGGTCGGCGCGGAAGGCGGCGGTCGCGGCCAGGTCTTCGCAGTATTCGGCCAGCAGGGCCTCGATTTCTTCCGCGTCCGGGTGGTAGGGCTGGCGGCAGGAAGCGCACAGGCGGCGCGCCAGGCGCTGGGCCAGCACGCCGAGCAGGGCGTCGGCGAAATTGAAGGGGTCCATGCCCATGTCCATCAGGCGCACGATCGATTCCGGCGCGCTGTTGGTGTGCAGGGTCGCCAGCACCAGGTGGCCGGTGAGCGAGGCTTCGATGGCGATGCCGACCGTCTCGCGGTCGCGCATCTCGCCGACCATGATCACGTCGGGGTCGGCGCGCAGGAAGGCCCGCATCACGGTGGCGAAATCCAGGCCCGCCTTGCGGTTCACCTGCACCTGGCGCAGCCCCTTCTGGGTGATCTCGACCGGGTCCTCGGCGGTCCAGATCTTGGTTTCCGGCGTGTTCAGGTGGGCCAGGATCGAGTGCAGGGTGGTGGTCTTGCCCGAGCCGGTGGGGCCGCACACCAGGAACAGGCCATAGGGCTGCTCGATCGCCGGGCGCAGGCGGTCCAGGTTGGCGGGCAGGATGCCGAGCCGCTCCAGGGGGATCGGCTCGCCCGCCTGCAGGATGCGCATCACCACGTCCTCGACCCCGCCGGCGGACGGGATGGTGGCCACGCGCAGCTCGATGTCGAGCGGGCCGTACTTGCGGAAGCGGATCTTGCCGTCCTGGGGCTTGCGCCGTTCCGAGATGTCGAGGTCGCACATGATCTTGACCCGCGCGACCAGGGCGTTGCGGTAGCTGGCCGGGATCTCGACGTAGGGCACCAGCACCCCGTCCTTGCGGAAGCGGATCGCGGTCTTGCCCTTGCCCGGCTGGGGCTCGATGTGGATGTCCGAGACGCCCTGGCGGTGGGCGTCGACGATCACCTTGTTCAGCAGGCGCACCAGTTCGTTCTCGACCGCCTCGGACACATCGGCCGGGGCGTCCGCGTCCTCGCCGTCCTCGAGGTCCGAGAGCAGCTCGCCGACCGACTGCGCGCCGGCCGCGCCCAGGCCGAAGAAGGCGTCCAGGGTCTGGCGGAATTCCTGGCGCGTGCTCACGCGCCAGCTGACTTTCGCCTTGGGGAAAAGCTGGGACACGATGCGCGAGGCGGCGCTGCGCTCGGGGTCGAGGGCCAGCACCACCAGGCCTTCGCCCGCGTCCTCGAGCGGCAGCCAGCCGTTCTCCTCGACGTACTGGGCCTTCAGGTGGCGCAGCAGCTCGACCGGCTTGATCCGGTCCGGGCGGAAGGGCTCGTAGGGCACGCGGTAGAAGCGCGACAGGGCGGCGCCGATGGCGGCGCGGCTGACGCGCAACTCGTCCAGCAGCAGGTCTTCGAGGCACAGGCCGCGGTCGCGCGCGGCGCGGGTGGCCGCCTCCAGCTCGGCGGCGGAGATGACCGCGTCCTGCGCCAGCGCGTCGTACTTGCCGCGCACGGCCGGCGGACGCAGGCGCCGGTCGAGGGCCACGGCCAGGGTCTCGCACAGCTCGCGCAGGCCGTCCAGGTAGAAGGCCGGGAAGGGGCCGCCGGCGCGGTGGTTGATGAACTGGACCACGCCAAGCAGCTCGCCGCGCGCGGTCAGCAGCGGCGCGACCAGCATCTCGCGGGTGCGGTAGCCGGTGCGCTGGTCGACGCCGCGCTGGAACTGGAGCGCGGGCGAGAGCCGGCGCAGCTCCTCCTCGTCGTAGACGTCGGCGAGCGCCACCGTCTGGCGCGACTGGGCCACGAAGCCGGCCACCGAGCCGGGACCGAGCGGCAGGCGCAGCTCGCGGAAGGTGCTCAGGCCGGTCTTGACCCGCGACACAATGTGTTCCTGGTCCGGCGCCAGGGCGTACAGGGTGAAGCGGTCGGCATCGAAGAGCTCGCAGAAATCCAGCCCCAGGTCGAGCATGATCTCGTCCAGGTTGGCGGTGGCGTGGATGCGGGTGGTGATCCGCTGCAGCCCGGCCAGGAAGGCCAGGCGCGGATCGGGCCCCTCGGCGGCGCGCGCGCCGCCGTCCTCCAGGCTCATAGCGCGACTTCCAGGCCTTCGTAGGCCAGGAACACCTTCAGCTCGCCCATGCGCGCGGCGAAGCGCGCGCACACCGCCGCGAAGGCCGCCTCCAGCTCGTCGTCGCCGCGGGTCGGCTCGTGGTGGGTGCAGTACAGGGCGCGCGCGCCGACCCGCAGCGCCATCTCGAAGGCCGCGTCGAAGGTGCCGTGGCCCCAGCCCAGCTTGGACGGGTATTCCTCGATGGTGTAGGAGCAGTCGACGATCAGGGCGTCGACCCCGCGCATCGCGGCGTCGATCTCGCGCTGGCGCCGGGCCAGGTGTTCCTCCTGGCGCGCGTGTTCCAGGCTGCCGGCCGGGTGCGGATTGTGCCAGGGCTCGTGGTCGCCGGTGAAGAACAGCGACTTGCCGCCGCAGGACACGCGATAGCCGAGGTTGGTGACCGGGTGGTTCATCAGCACGTTCGAGACCAGGGCGTCGGCCGCCTCCACCTGGGCGCCGATGGCCAGGGTGCGGTATTCGAGGGTGGCGCCGAGCTGGGCTTCGCTGACCGGGAAATAGCTGTTCTGGAGCTGCACGCTCATCACGTGCTCGATGCCGTTGCCGGTGACCGGATCGGTGGCGCCGTGCAGGCGCACCCGGCTGCCCTTGAGGAAGAGCGGCGTGAAGAAGGGCAGGCCGTGGATGTGGTCCCAGTGGCTGTGGGTGATGAAGATGTTGGCCGCGATGCCCACGCCCTCGCCAGTGCCTTCGCCCGCGCCGCGGCGCGCCAGCAGGTGCTGGGCCAGCGGGAACAGGCCGGTGCCGGCGTCCAGCACGATCAGGGCGCCCTCGTCGGTGCGCACCTCGATGCAGGTGGTGTTGCCGCCGTAGCGCACGGTGCGCGGGCCCGGGGACGGGATCGATCCCCGCACCCCCCAGAAGCGGAATTTCATCTGTACTCCCTGGCCGGAAGCGAGGTTTCCCGGCGTGTTGTCGTTATGAGAATAGGCCGATGATAGCGGGTTTGTGTCTGGAAAGCTCCAAAAATTGCGGATTATCACGGGACTTGTGTACAGCGAGCGGTAACAAAGCTACACTGGCACAAAGTTACCAATTAGTAATCTAACTTGCCGCCCATCATGGAAGAGCTGAACCCGTCCCAAGTCGCGCAACGCCTGCACCAGCTGACCGAAGTCAGCGTCGCGCTGGGCGACACCCGCGACACCGCCGCGCTGCTCGACCGCATCCTGAGCGTGGCCAAGCACATGACCGACGCCGACGGCGGCACCCTGTACCGGCCCAGCGAGGACCGCCAGAGCCTGTGCTTCCACATCTCGATCAACGACACCCTGGGCATCTACCACGGCGGGGTGAGCGGCAAGCCGATCGACATCCAGCCGGTCCCGCTGTACGACGCCTACGGCAACAAGAACCTGGCCTCGGTGGCGGCCTACGCGGCCAACTTCAACCAGTCGGTCAACATCGAGGACGTGTACAAGGCGGACGTCTTCAACTTTTCCGGCATGCGCGCCTTCGACGCCGCCTTCGGCTACCACTCCAAGTCCTTCCTGACGGTGCCGATGACCGACCACGAGGGCGAGCTGGTGGGCGTGCTCCAGCTGGTCAACGCCAAGGACCCTGAGACCGGCGCGATCCGCGCCTTCACCCAGACCGACCAGCGCTTCATCGAGGCGCTCGCGGCCCAGGCCGCGGTGGCGCTCACCAACCAGCAGCTGGTGCGCCAGCTCGAAGGCCTGCTGGAAGCCCTGGTCAACCTGATCAACATCGGCATCGACGAGAAATCGCCCTACACCGGGCGCCACTGCCAGTTCGTGCCCGAGCTGACCATGATGCTGGCCGAGGCCGTGCACGGGACCACCCAAGGCCCGCTGGCGCAGTTCAGCATGACCGAGGGCGACCGCAAGGAGCTGTGGCTGGCCGGCCTGCTGCACGACTGCGGCAAGATCACCACGCCGGTGCACGTGGTCGACAAGGCGACCAAGCTGCAGACCATCTTCGACCGCATCCACATGATCGACACCCGTTTCGAGGTGCTGCTGCGCGACGCCGAGATCCGCGCCCTGCGCGCGCGCCTGGAACCGGGCGCGAACCCTGAGGCGATCGAAGACCGACTGGCCTCGGAGCAGACGCGCCTGCGCGCCGACCGCGACTTCCTGCGCCAGGCCAACATCGGCGGCGAAGGCATGTCGCCGGACGACCAGGAGCGCGTGCGCCGCATCGCGCGCACCCGCTGGCTGGGACCGGACGGGCAGGAGCAGGATCTGCTGAGCGCCGAAGAGGTGCTCAACCTCACGGTGCGCTTCGGCACCCTGACCGACGAAGAGCGCAAGATCATCAACAACCACATCGTGGTGACGATCCGCATGCTGGAGTCGCTGCCCTGGCCGAAGCACCTCAGGAACGTGCCGGAATACGCGGGCGGCCACCATGAGCGCATGGACGGCAAGGGCTATCCGCGCGGCCTGACCGGCGAGCAGATGTCGGTCCAGGCGCGCATCATGGCGATCGCCGACATCTTCGAGGCGCTGACCGCGCGCGACCGGCCCTACAAGAAGGGCAAGACCCTGTCCGAGTCGCTCCACATCCTCGGCAAGTTCGCCCTCAACGGCCACATCGATCCGAACCTGTTCGACGTCTTCGTGCGGCGCAAGGTCTACCTCGAGTTCGCGCGCAAGAACCTCGACCCCTCGCAGATCGACGAGGTCGACGAGGCGGCGATTCCCGGCTATACCCCGTAAGCGCAAGTGGTGGGCATAGCGGGCATGGCGCGCATCCGGCAGCTTCTGTCCCGGTACGGCGGGCGCTGGGCGCTCGGCCTGCTGCTCACCCTCGGCGCGCTGGCCTACGTGTTCGGCTTCTGGAGCAGCCATGCGATCGCGCGCCAGGACACCATCGTCGCCGACCTGCGCATGCGCCTCGAACCGGTCGAGCTCGACCCCGCCATCGTCATCGTCGACATCGACACCCGCAGCCTGAACGAGGTCGGGCGCTTCCCCTGGAGCCGCAACGTGGTGGCGCGGCTGGTGCAGCAGCTCACCCGGCACTACGAAGCGGGGGCGGTGGGCTTCGACGTGTCCTTCCCCGAGGCCGACACCAGTTCCGGCTACGCGGTGCTGGAGCGCCTCGCGCGGCAAGAGCTGAAGGACGTGCCCGGCCTGCGGCGCGAGCTGGGCCAGCTCAAGGATTCGCTCGACTACGACGGGCTGCTGGCGGCGGCCCTGCGCGGCCAGCCGGTGGTGCTGGGCTTTAACGCCTCGCACGACCAGGCCAAGGGCGTGCTGCCGGCGCCGGCCTTCACCACGGAAGACCTCAACGGGCGCGAGCTGACCGCGTATTCGATGCCCGGTTTCGAGGCCAACATCGCGCGCCTGCAGGAGGCGGCGGCCGGCGCCGGCATCTTCACCACCATGCCCGGCGCCGACGGCCTGGTGCGCAGCTCGCCCCTGGTCTGGCGCATCCGCGACGGCTTCTATCCTTCGCTCTCGGTGGCCACCATCGCCGCCTACGTCGGGGCGAGCGCGATCAAGCCGCGCTTCGACAAGCCGGTCGACGAACTCTCCGAGCTCGAGCGCCGCGCCGGCGCCGCCGACTGGCTCGACATCTACTTTCCCGGCAACCGGGTCGCGATTCCGGTCGGCGAAGCCCTGGGCGCCACCATCCAGTTCCGCGGCAGCGGCGGCCCGGCGGGCGGCGCCTTCCGCTATGTCTCGGCCGCCGACGTCCTGTCCGGCAAGGCGCCGAAGGCGGTGCTGGAGGGCGCGATCGTCCTGGTCGGCACCACTGCGCCCGGCCTGCAGGACCTGCGCGCCACGCCGGTCAGCGCGGTCTTTCCCGGCGTCGAGGTGCACGCCAACCTGATCAAGTCGATGCTGGACGGCCGCTTCAAGCTGCGTCCCTGGTGGGCCCAGGCGGTCGAGGGCATCCAGGTGCTGGTGGTGGGGCTGGTGCTGAGCCTGGCGCTGGCGGTCCTGCCGCCCGCCGGGGCGGTGCTGGCGGCGCTGCTGGCCTTCGCCGCCTGCGCCGGCTTCAACTGGTACGCCTACGCCGAACTGGACGCCACCCTCGACCTCTTCATCTGCCTGCTGCTGGTGGGCGCGCTGTTCGTGCTCAACCTGGGCTGGGGCTACTTCTTCGAGTTCCGCAAGGGCAGGGCGCTGGTCTCGCGCTTCGGCGAATACGTGGCGCCGGAGCTGGTGGCGAAGATGGCCGAGGATCCCGAGGCCTACACCATGGATGGCGAGAACCGCGAACTGTCCGTCATGTTCGTCGACGTGCGCGGCTTCACCACCATCTCCGAGGGCTTGAGCCCGAAGGAGCTGCGCGAGTACATCAACCTGTATCTGACCGCGATGTCCGAGGACATCCGCTCCAGCCACCAGGGCACGCTCGACAAGTACATCGGCGACGCCGTGATGGCCTTCTGGGGTGCGCCGGTGGCCTTCGCCGACCACGCCAGCCGGGCGGTGGCGACCGCGCTGCTGATGCAGGCCAGCGCGGCGCGCCTGAACCGCGCCTTCCTGGCGCGCGGCTGGCCGGAACTGAAGATCGGCATCGGCGTGAACAGCGGCCCGATGCACGTGGGCGACATGGGCTCGGCGATCCGCCGCGCCTACACCGTGATGGGCGACGCCGTGAACCTGGCCGCGCGCCTGGAAGGCATCACCAAGGTCTACGGGGTCGGCGTCGCGGTGGGCGAGGCCACCCGCCTGGCCGCGCCGGAATTCGCCTACCGCGAGCTGGACCGGGTGCGGGTCAAGGGCAAGAACGAGCCGGTCGCCATCTTCGAGCCGCTCGGCCGCGCGGACGCGCTCGACCCGGCCCTCCATGCCGAGCTGGCGGCCTGGGAGGCGGCGCTCGCGCTGCTGCGCAGCCGCCAGTGGGAAGCGGCGCATTCCGCCGTGGCGGCCCTGCACGCGGCCCATCCCGAGGTGGGTCTTTACCCGCTCTACCTGGAGCGTATCGCCCGCTACCGCGCCGATCCGCCGGGCGAGGACTGGGAGGGGGTCACCAGCTTCGACACCAAGTAGCCCGGCCATGCAGACGTGTATCCGAACAGCAACGCCGCGCTCCACGGCTTCCCCCTCCGCGTGGGGGAAGTTTCCGGAATTACTCTAATTTTTCTCCTCTGCAACTAAAAGCTGGTTACACTCGTTTTGCGTGCTGCCCGCCGACGCCCGCTCCAGCTGACCGAACAAGAACGACCACCCTAGAGCCATCAGAATGAAACAACGCTTTGCACGCCTGCTTGCAGGCTCCGTGCTTGCCGCCGCCGTGAGCGCGGCCTGGGCGCAGGAGCCCGCGCCCCAGGCGCCAGCGGACGACGTGGTCCGCTTCGAGATCAGCCGCTTCGAGGTCAGCGGCAACACCCTGCTGGACGAGGGCGAGATCGCGCGCGCCACCGCGCCCTTCACCGGCGCGCGGCGCGACTTCGGCGACGTCCAGCGCGCCCTCGAGGCCCTGGAAAGCCTGTACCACGCGCGCGGCTATAACTTGGTGACGGTCCAGCTGCCCGAGCAGGAGCTCGGCGGCGGGGTGGTGCGCCTGAACGTGCTCCAGACCCGGATCGGCAAGATCAAGGTGAGCGGCAACCGCCATGCCGGCGTGGAGAACGTGCGCCGCAGCCTGCCGGCGCTGCGCGAAGGCGAGACCCCGAACCTGGACCAGGTGTCGGCCAACCTCAAGCTGGCCAACGACAACCCGGCCCGCAAGATCAAGCTGAGCCTGGGCAGCGGGGCCGAGGACGAGACCGTCGACGCCGGCGTCGAGGTCCAGGACCAGCGCCCGTGGAGCGTGATGCTCAACCTCGACAACACCGGCACCGGCGCGACTGGCGACACCCACGCCGGCGTGGTGCTCCAGCACGCCAACCTGTGGGGCCGCGACCACGTCGCCAGCCTGCAGTACACCACCACGGTCGAGCACCCGGACCAGGTCAGCGTCTGGGGACTGGGCTATCACGTGCCGCTGTACGCGCAGAACGCCGCGCTCGACTTCTATGCCAGCTATTCCGACGTCGATTCGGGCGTGGTGAGCGCCGGCGTGTTCGACCTGGCCGTCAGCGGCCGCGGCGCGGTCTATGGCGCGCGCTATACGAAGATCCTGCCCAAGGCCCGGCTGGGCGGCCGCGAGTTCGAAGCGCGCCTGCTGTTCGGCCTGGACGTCAAGGCCTACAAGAACAGCGTGCTGTTCCAGCGCGAGGACTTCGGCAACGACGTCACCGTGCGCCCCCTGAGCCTGGGCTACGCCGGCCGCGTGGCGCTGGATGGCGGCGAAGCCAGCTTCGCCTTGAGCCTGCTGCGCAACCTGCCGGGCGGCTCGCGCGGCGCGGACGAGGATTTCCGCCGCGCGCGCCTGGGCGCAAAGCCCGGCTACGCGGCCCTGCGCGCCTCGGCCGCCTGGACCCAGGCCCTGGGCGCCAGCGACTGGCAGGCGCGCCTGCTGCTCAACGGGCAGCTCACGGGCGACGCGCTGGTGCCGGGCGAGCAGTTCGGCGCCGGCGGCGCGGCCAGCGTGCGCGGCTTCGACGAGCGCCAGCTCGCGACCGACTCGGGCCTGGCGGCCAACCTCGAGCTGTACAGCCCGAACTGGTGCGGCGGCGGCTGGCAGTGCCGCCTGCTGGCCTTCCACGACGCCGCCCATGGCCGCCGCAAGCACGCGCTGCCGGGCGAAGCGGCCAGCGCCAGCATCGCCAGCGCCGGCCTGGGCCTGCGCCTGGCCGCCGGCAGCGCGGTCTCGGTGCAAGTCGATTACGGACATGTGGTGAAAGAAGGCGGCTTGAACGACGCCGGCAGCGGCAAGCTGCACGTGCGCATTGGCCTGGCCTACTAGGAGCACGCGATGAGAACAGCATTCAACAAGATCCGTTTCACGGCGCTCGCGGCGGCCGCCAGCTTGTGCATCGGCGCCGCGGCGCAGGGCGCGCCGGCCCAGCCCCAGGTGGTGGCTGGCCAGGCCAGCTTCGCGCAGCACGGCAACGTCTTCTCGATCACGAACACGCCGGGCGCCATCATCAACTGGCAGAGCTTCTCGGTGAACCCGGGCGAGATCACCCGCTTCATCCAGCAAAGCAGCGACAGCGCGGTGCTCAACCGCATCCTGGGCCAGGACCCGAGCCGCATCCTGGGCGCCCTGCAGTCGAACGGCAAGGTGTTCCTGATCAACCCGAACGGCATCCTCTTCGGGCGCGACGCGCGCGTGGACGTCAACGGCCTGGTGGCCTCGACCCTGCAGATGAGCGACGCCGACTTCCTGGCAGGGCGCCGCCGCTTCAGCGCCGGCGCCGTGGCGGGCGGCGTGCGCAACGAAGGCGCGATCACCACCCCGGGCGGCGGCCAGGTCTTGCTGGTGGCCCCCCAGGTCGAGAACAGCGGCCTGATCACGGCCCCGAACGGCGAGGCGCTGCTGGCCGCCGGGCGCAGCGTGGAGCTGGTCGATTCCGGCAACCCCGACCTGCACGTGGTGGTGGCGGCTCCTGGCGACCAGGCGCTCAACCTGGGCCGGGTGGTCGCGGCCAGCGGCAAGGTCGGCATCTACGGCGCCCTGGTCAGGCAGCGCGGCGCGCTCAACGCCGACAGCGCGGTGGTGGGCGAGAACGGCAGGATCGTGCTCAAGGCCAGCCGCGACACGGTGCTGGAGGCGGGCAGCGTGACCAGCGCCACCGGCGCCGGCAAGGGCGGCGACATCCGCCTGCTGGGCGAGCGCGTGGGCCTGGCCGGCGACGCGGCGGTGGACGCCAGCGGCGACCTGGGCGGCGGCAGCGTGCTGGTGGGCGGTGACTGGCAGGGCAAGAACCCGCTGCTGCCGAATGCGCGCCAGACCTGGTTCGGCCAGGACGCCACGATCCGCGCCGACGCCCGCGTGGCGGGCCAGGGCGGCAAGGTGGTGCTGTGGGCCGACGACGCCACCGGCGCCTACGGCAGCATCTCGGCGCGCGGCGCCGGCAGCGGGCGCGGAGGCCAGGTCGAGACCTCGGGCCACGAGCTCGACATCGCCGGCATCCGGGTCGACGCCGGCAGCGCAGCGGGCGCCAAGGGCAGCTGGCTGCTCGACCCCTACGACATCGAGGTGGTGAGCACCGGCGCCGACAGCGCGGCCGACGCCGCCCTGTTCAGCCGCAACCCAAGCGGCACCACGAAAGTGTCGGCCGCGACCCTGCGCGCCACCAATGCCGACATCGTGCTGCAGGCGCTGCGCGACCTCAGCTTCAACGACGATCTCGACACGCCCTACAGCCTGCGCGCCGAGGCGGGCCGCGACATCATCGTCAACGGCGCGATCACCTCGACCGGCGGCAGCCTGGACTTCCGCGCCGGGAATGCCTTCGTGCTCAAGGCCGGCGCAAGGCTCGCCAGCCGCGAGTTCATCGACTTCAAGGCCGCCAGCATGGACTTCCAGGGCAGCGTGGTGGGCGTCGACGGCGTCAAGCCGCTGGTCTCCTTCAGCAGCGCCAGCGCGGGCAGCGCGATCTACGTGCGCGAAGCGGCGCTCGGCGCGCCGGGACTGGTCCTGAAGCCCTCGCAACTGGCGGCCATGCAGGCCTACGGCTACAGCATCGGCAACAGCGCGCATACGAGCCTGATCGGCATCGAGGATGCGCTGACCCTGAACGGCAACCTGGTGCTCGACACCGGCGGCGCGGTCAACCTGCGCTCGCAAGTGCGCCTGGTCGCCCCAGGCGCTCAGTTCATCGCCAACCTGCACCCGAGGCAGGGCGGCGGCAGCATCAGGCTGGAAAGCGGCAGCCTGGTGGAAGCCGCAGGCGCGGTGCGGCTGAGCGCGGGCGCCCTGGTGCTGAACGGCGGCCTGCGCGCCGGCAGCATCACGGCCGCCGCCGGCGCGGGCGGCATCGAGAACGGCGGCCTGCTCGAAGCGGCCGGCCTGGTCGACCTGAGCTCGCTCGCTGCCATCATGCAGGGCAGCGGCAAGGTCAAGGCCCAGAGCCTCAAGCTCGATGCGGTCAACATCCTGATGAACGGGGCCAACGAGGTCGGGACCCTGGCCGGCGCGGCTTCGGGCAACGCCTTTCATTTCGCCTGGAGCGGCGAGCTGCACCTGGGCAGCGTGGGCGGCATGTCGGGCCTGCGCTCGGGCACCGAGCTGCGCCTGAGCGGCGGCGCCCTGTGGGTCGATGCGGCCAGCGAAGCCACCGCGGTGACGGTGAACGCCGCCGGCATCCGCGGCGACGGCACGCTCAAGGCCAACATGATGCTGCTCGAGTCCAGCGGCGGCGTCGGCACCCTGGCCAAGCCGCTGCGCACCAGCGCCAGCTATCTGTCGGCGCGCAACACGGGCTCCGGCGCCGACCCGATCCACATCCGCAACGACCGCGCCCTGACCATCAAGGACGTGGTCCAGGCCGGCCCGTCCAACGCCGGCGCCATCCTGGTCGAGAGCCAGGGCGGGCTGACCGTCGACAGCACCGAGGCTTACGAGACCGGGGTCAAGACCGGCAGCGGCGACATCACCCTGATCACCCACAGCCCGCTGACGGTCCACGGCAGCGTCACCTCCACCAGCGGCAACATCCGCCTGTTCGCCGACAATGGCGGCGCAGTGACCGTCAGCGCCGGCGCGCGCATCGACACCGCGGGCGGCCTCAAGGTCGAAGGCGGCAGCGCCAGCTTCGCGCCGGGCAGCGTGCTGGTGCCGGCCGAGCGCATGCAGGTCGTGCTCGGCGGCCCCGGCCAGCAGGAGCCGGATCCCACGCCCGATCCCGATCCCGAGCCGCAGGTGCCGACGCTGGCCGCCTGCCTGGCCAATCCCGCGCTGGCGGGCTGCGGCCCGGTGCTGCAGGCGGCCACCCAGGCCTGCGTGCTCAACCCGGACGGTCCGAACTGCAGCCAGGTGCTGCCGCGCCCCGAGGTCTGCCGGCTCAACCCGGCCACCCCGGGCTGCCAGGTGGTGCTGGAGCGGGAAGCCCTGCTGGCCTGCATCGCCAACCCATCGGGTCCGGGCTGCGGCGCCATCCTGCCGTCCTACGAGACCTGCGCGCTCAATCCCTCGAAGCTGGGCTGCGTGCCGGTGCTGGCCCAGCGCGCCGCGCTGGAAGCCTGCATCGCCGATCCGAAGGGCCCGAACTGCGGCAGCATCCTGCCGCCCCTGGCGCAGTGCCGGGTCAACGGCGGCATCCTCGGCTGCGCGCCGGTGCTGGCGCGCGCCGAATTCGAGGCCTGCCTGGCCACCCCGGGCGCGCCCGGCTGCGCCGCCGTGCTGCCCGCGCTCAGCGTGTGCAAGGCCAGCCCGGCGCTGGAAGGCTGCGCCCAGGTGATCCAGCTCACCTTCGACGCCTGCCTGGCCAAGCCCGGCGACGCCGCCTGCGTGGGCGTGCTGCCCAGCCTCTCGCAATGCGTGGCCGGGCCGGGCGCGCCGGGCTGCGAGGTGGTGCTGCCGACCCTGGCGCAGTGCATCGGCAGCCCGAGCCTGCAGGGCTGCTCGGTGCGCCTGCCGAGCATGGCCCAGTGCCTGGCCGACAAGAGCGCGGCCGGCTGCGAGGCGGTGCTGCCGCCGCTGGTGCTGTGCGCGGCCGAGCCGGCGCATCCTTCCTGCCGCCCGGCCACGCCCGACGGCAAGCCGGAAGGCAAGCCGGCGCCGAGCTCGCCGCTGGACGACACCGAGCGCGTCACGCACAGCCTGATCGAGGCGCTCACGCCCACGCGGCCCGGCGCCAGCCGGCCGGCCGCCCAGCTGCCGGGCGCCCGCGACGATGCGGACGAGCAGGGCAAGCCGGGCAAGAACGACAAGCAGGGCGGACCTGCGTCGGTGGACAACACTGGAGTGAAGAATGAAAAACCTGCTGCCAAGATGTATTGCAATTAAGGCCTTGCTGTTCGCGGCGCTGCTGGCCTTCGGCGGCGCGGCCTGGGCGGCGCAGGTGGCGGGCGTGATCACCCGCCTGTCCGGCCCCCTGATGGCCAGGAAGGCGGACGGCAGCGTCAAGGTGCTGGCCCTGCGCTCCGAGGTCGAAAGCGGCGACACCCTGGTGTCGGAAAAGAACACCTACGCCCAGATCAGGTTCGTGGACAACAGCGAGATCACGCTGCGGCCCGGCACCACCTTCAAGGTCGAGGATTTCTCGTACGACGAAGGCAAGCCGGACGCCGACAAGGCCAGCTACCAGCTGGTCAAGGGCGGCCTGCGTTCGATCACCGGCCTGATGGGCAAGCGCAACAAGGAGAAGTTCTCGCTCAAGACCCCGACCGCGACCATCGGCATCCGCGGCACCACCTTCATCGTGCAGTACGTGTCGCCCGCCGAACCCGCGCGCGGCAGCGCGCCCGGCACGCCGCCGGCCCTGCCGCCGGGCCTGCACCTGAGCGTCAGCGACGGCGCGATCATCGTCACCAGCAATGGCGGCGCGCTCGGCTTCCAGGCCGGCCAGTTCGGCTACGTGCCGAGCATCGACCAGCCGCCGGTGATCGTGCCCCAGAACCCGGGCCTGCAGTTCGCGCCGCCGCCGTCCTTCGAGGCCGGCAACGGCCTGGCGGGCGGTCCGGGCGGAGCCGGTCCCGAAAACGCGGTCGATTGCGTGGTGCGCTGAACGAAGCGCCGGGCCCTAGGCGCCGCGCACCATGGCCGCGGCGCGCTCGAGCAGCAGCGCGCGCTCGCGCGCGTTGGCGGTGAGGCCGGCCGCGCGTTCGAATTCGCGCCGCGCTTCCTCATGCCGTCCGAGCTTGGCCAGCAGGTCGGCGCGCACGCTCGGCAGCCAGTGGTAGCCATCCAGCTTGCCGCCTTCGGCCAGCCGGTCCGCAAGCAGCAGGCCGGCGGCCGGCCCCTCGGCCATGCCCACCGCCACCGCGCGGTTGAGCTCCACCACCGGCGACGGCTGGACCCGGGCCAGTTCGGCGTACAGGTCGGCGATGCGGCGCCAGTCGGTCTCGCCGGCGCTGCGGGCGCGCGCATGGCAGGCCGCCAGCTCGGCCTGCAGCACGTAGGGGCCGCGTCCGCCCAGCTTCGCCGCGCGCTCCAGCGCGCCCAGGCCGCGCCGGATCAGCACCCCGTCCCAGCGCGCCCGGTCCTGGTCGAGCAGCAGCACCGGACGGCCGGCGCCGTCCACCCGCGCGCCCATGCGCGAAGCCTGCAGCTCCATCAGCGCCACCAGCCCGTGCACTTCCGGCTCCTCGGGCGCGAGGCCGGCCAGGATGCGGCCCAGGCGCAGGGCTTCCTCGACCAGCTGGGGGCGCATCCAGTCCTCGCCCGCGGTGGCCGAATAGCCTTCGTTGAAGACCAGGTAGACCACCTCCAGCACCGTGCCCAGGCGCGCGCCCAGTTCGTCCGGCTCGGGCAGCTCGAAGGGGACCCGGGCCTCGCCCAGACCCCGCTTGGCGCGCACCAGGCGCTGGGCCATGGTGGGTTCCGGCACCAGGAAGGCGCGCGCGATCTCGGCGGTCGACAGGCCGCCCAGCAGCTTGAGGGTGAGCGCCACCCGCGCGTCCAGCGGCAGCACCGGATGGCAGGCGGTGAACATCAGGCGCAGCATGTCGTCCTGGAACACGTCGCGCCGCCGCTCGTCCAGGCTGTCGGAGAAATCGGGGACCACGAGCGCCTCCTGGGCCTCGAGGTCGAGGCCGATCTGTTCCAGCTTTTCGCGCAGCGAGCGGTCGCGGCGCAGGCGGTCGAGGGCGTTGTTGCGTGCGGCGGTCAGCAGCCAGGCGCCGGGGCGCTCGGGGATGCCGTCGCGCGGCCAATGCTCGAGCGCCGCCACCAGCGCATCCTGGGCCAGCTCCTCGGCCAGCCCGACATCGCGCACCATGCGCGCCACGCCAGCCACGATGCGCGCCGACTCGATGCGCCAGACCGCGGCGATGGCGCTGTCGACCGCCGCGCGCATCAGGCCTGTTCCGGGGGCATGGCTTCCATGTACACCACTTCCCAGACGTGGCCGTCCGGATCCTCGAAGCCGTGCTGATACATGAAGCCGTAATCGCGCGGCTCGGCCGGCACGCTGCCGCCGGCCGCCCTGGCCTGGGCGACTATCTCGTCTACGGCGGCGCGGCTGGTGCGCGACAGGCAGACCAGCACCTCGGTGCTCTCCCTGGCGTTGGCGATCGGCTTGCGGGTGAAGCCGGCGAAGAATGGTTCGGTGAGCAGCATCACGTAGGCGTCGGGGCCGATGATCATGCAGGCCGCGTCCTGGTTGCTGAACTGGGCGTTGAAGCCGAAGCCGAGGGCGGAGAAGAAGGTCTTGCTGCGTTCGAGGTCCTTGACCGGGAGGTTCACGTAGATCTGGGTGTTCATGGTGCTTCCTTTCGCAGTAAGGTGGTTCACAGCGCGCGCAGGGCGTCGATGGCCGGGGAAGGGGGGAAGTCGTCGAGCTCGAACAGCGGCCGTACCTCGATCTCGGCGGCCACGCCCTCGCCGTGCGGGGCGGGGAAGCGCCGCGCCCATTCCAGGGCTTCCTCGCGCGAGCGCACCTGGATCAGGGTGTAGCCGGCGATCAGCTCCTTGGTCTCGGCGAAGGGCCCGTCGATCACGCTGCGGCGCGGGCCCTCGTAGCGGATGCGCCAGCCCTGGCTGCTCGGCTTCAAGCCGTTACCGTCGAGCAGGACGCCGGCGCGGGCCAGCTCCTGGTGGTAGGCGGCCATCTCGGCCAGCAGGGCGGCTTCGGGCATGACCCCGGCCTCGGTCGCGGCGGTGGCCTTGACGATGATCATGAAACGCATGGATGACTCCTCTGGTAGCGCCGGCGGCTGCCGGTTCATCTGCTACGACGAAGGAGGGTGCGGCGTTTCGACACCGTCCGCGATATTTTTATCAGCTCTCGAAGCAGGGCGCCAGCGCGCGCACCTCGACCGTCGCCCATTCGGCGGCCGGGCAGCGCTCGGCCAGGGCGACCGCCTCGTCGAAGCTGTCCACGTTCACCAGAAAGAAACCACCGACCATTTCCTTGGCTTCGGCGAAAGGACCATCGACGATGCGGGTGCGTCCGCCGGGCGTGCTGACGCGCACCGCGTGATCGGTGGAGGCCAGCGATTCGGCGCCCAGCAGCAGGCCCCTGGACTTGAGCTCCTCGCCCCAGCGCAGCATGCGGTCGTAAGTGGCGCGGCCCTCGGCCTCGCTGCGCGTGGCGCGCTGGCCGACGGGTTCGTGGATCAGCAACATGTGGGGCATCGCGGTCTCCTTGTGGTCTTGTGCCGGAATATTGTAAACGCGCCAAGGCCGGCCGGCTCGGCCCGCGCCAGGTTTTCTGCGCGCGCAGACGAATCGGCTTCCGCCCGCACCCGCTAGCCCGGCAAGCTGATGCGGCGCAGGCCGAGCTGTACGGCAAGGGCGCAGGCAGTCGCGAGCAGGAAGGCGGTCGCCAGCGGCTGGGCCACCAGCAGCAGAGTCAGCGCCAGACAGAATACGGCGAAGGCGTAGTACCCCTTGATCATCCCGCGCAGCAGGTCGACCGCGAAGCCGGGGCCGGCGGCACGGTGGGAAAAGCCGACCAGCACCGTGCTCATCACGGGAAACATCGCGAACAGGCCGGACAGGCGCGGCCCCACTGACCCTGCTGCAGCGGTGACGGCGACGGTGAGCATGGCGCCGGCCAGCATGCGCCAGGGCAGGTCGCCGCCTGCCGCGTGCGCGCTGGGCGGGGCGGCAATGCGGCCGATCAGGCGCGGCGCCACGGCCAGTGCGGCGAGAACGGCGGCGAACGCGGCCCAGGGCGGCAGCGCGCCCAAGCGCAGGACGGACACCGCCAGCGCCCAGGCCAGGAGGGCGGCGGCCATGGCGGCCGGCATGCGCTGGCGCGCGGCGGCGCGTGCATAGACGACGCTGAACACGACGATCGCCAGCACCGTCAGCAAGGTATGGGCGGCCGCTTCGGCGGCGAAGGCGGGGCCTTGTTCGAGCGCGATCACGAGCAGGATCGGACCGGCGACGATGGGAAAGGCGGACAGCCAGCCCGCCACCCCGGGCCCCCAGCGCCGTCCGGCGAGGGTGACGGCGGCGATCAGGGAGGGGACGAGCAGGAGCTTGAGCAGCAGCGTGGGCAAATTCGGCATGGCTATGCGGCGGGTATAAAGAAAAACGCCCGCCGGATGGCGGGCGTTGCAGGCAGCAGGACTACACTCAGAGCACGTCGCTGGCGTGATCGGCCAGGCGCGAGCGTTCGCCGCGCGCCAGGGTCACGTGGCCGCTGTGGGCCCAGCCCTTGAAGCGGTCGACCACATAGGTCAGGCCGCTCGAGCCTTCGGTGAGGTAAGGCGTGTCGATCTGGGCGATGTTACCCAGGCACAGGATCTTGGTGCCGGGGCCGGCGCGCGTGACCAGGGTCTTCATCTGCTTCGGCGTCAGGTTCTGGGCTTCGTCGATGATCAGGAACTTATTGACGAAGGTGCGGCCGCGCATGAAGTTGAGCGACTTGATCTTGATGCGCGAGCGGATCAGGTCCTGGGTCGCGGCGCGGCCCCAGTCGCCGGCGTCGCCGTCGGACTTCATCAGCACCTCGAGGTTGTCGTCGAAGGCGCCCATCCAGGGCGACATCTTTTCTTCCTCGGTGCCCGGCAGGAAGCCGATGTCCTCGCCCACCGGCACCGTGACGCGGGTGACGATGATCTCGTTGTACAGCTTGGTCTCCAGCACCTGGGCCAGGCCGGCGGCCAGGGCCAGCAGGGTCTTGCCGGTGCCGGCCTGGCCGAGCAGGGTGACGAAGTCGCACTCCGGGTTCATCAGGAGATTGAGCGCGAAGTTCTGCTCGCGGTTGCGCGCGGTGATGCCCCACACATTGTTCTTCTGGTGGCCGTAGTCGCGCAGGGTCTGCAGCACGGCGGTCTTGCCGTTGATCTGGCGCACCTGGGCGTAGAAGGGGCTCTCGCCATCCTTCGGTTCCAGGTAGACGAACTGGTTCACCAGCAGGCTGTTGATGACCGGACCGGTGACGCGGTAGAAGGTCGAGGAATAGCCGTTGCGGTTCTCCTGCCAGGATTCGATGTCCTTGCCGTGGGTATCCCAGAAATTGTCCGGCAGCTGGACGATGCCCGAGTACAGCAGATCGGTGTCTTCCAGCACGTGGTCGTTGAAATAGTCCTCGGCCGGCAGGCCCATCGCGCGCGCCTTGATGCGCATGTTGATGTCCTTGGACACCAGCACGATGGCGCGGCCGGGCATCTCGTCTTCGAGCGCGCGCACCACGCCGAGGATCTGGTTGTCGGCCTTGCCCGAGGGCAGGCCTTCGGGCAGCGGGGCTGCGCCGAGCCTGGTCTGGAAGAACAGGCGGCCCTTGGCATCCTTGTTGCCGAGCTTGGCCAGCAGGATGCCGGCCTCGATCGCGTCGTCGTCGACGTTGGCGATCAGGGCGTCCAGGGTGCGCGAGACCTGGCGCGCATTGCGCGCGACCTCGGACATGCCCTTCTTGTGGTTGTCGAGTTCCTCCAGGGTCATCATCGGCAGGTAGACGTCGTGCTCCTCGAAGCGGAACAGCGAGGTCGGGTCATGCATCAGCACATTGGTGTCGAGCACGAAGACCTTGGTGATGCCCGACTTGTCGGCCTTGCGGCTGGTCGAGGACTTGACGTTGACTTCGACCGGCTTGTGCTTGGCCGGATGCGGCTGCTCGGCATCGGTCTCGCGCAGCTTGGCCACGGTGGCCGGGGCGCTGCGCGACACGTCGCCGCGCGCCGGCGCGGGGACCAGGGTGGGCGTGGCGCCTTCCGCGGCCTTCTTGCGCGCGCGTGTCTTGGGCGCGGGGACGGCCTGGCCGCTGATCAGTTCTTCGAGTTCGGCGTCGGCCTTGGCGGACGCGGGCCGGACCGGGCTCTTGCCGGGCTCAGCCTTCGGGTAATCCTTGGCCAGCAGCATGGTGGCTGGCTTGGTGGGCATTTTTGGCAGTGGCATCAGGTTCTCAATCTAAAAAATGTCGGAAAGGCCGAAGCGCGCGGGCCACGGGGCCGCGCTGGCGTTCGGGATCGATGCAGCTTGGGGGAATCGCTGCCGCATAGCCGGGCCCGGGTGTGTGCCGGTCCGGCAGGCAGCCAGATTGGAATGATGCTGATGTGTTACGGGGCAACTCAAAATAGGCGATAGCAGTCCAGCGGTTGATAAACTGGAGCCATCCCCTTCAAGGCTGGCTCTTCAGAAATTCCAGCACTTCGGCGACGTGATCGTTGACTTTCACGCCACGCCATTCTTTCACCAATCGGCCTTGAGCGTCAATGACAAACGTACTGCGCTCGACCCCGCGCACTTGCTTACCATACATATTCTTCATCTTCATGACGGCGAACTGGCTGCACAGGATTTCGTCCGGATCGGAGATCAGTTCGAAGGGCAGGCCCAGCTTGCCCTTGAAGTTCTCGTGCGAGCGCAGCGAATCGCGGCTGATGCCGTAGATCTCGGCGCCCAGGGCCTGGAACTCGGGCCAGGCTTCGCGGAAGGCGATGCTCTCGGTGGTGCAGCCCGGGGTATTGTCCTTGGGGTAGAAATACAGGACGGTATAGCGGGCCGGACGGCCTTCCAGCTCGAAGGTCCGGCCGCCGGTCATCGGGGCGCTGAAGGGGGCGATGGGCGCGGATGCGCCGGCGTCGGCAGTGAGGCTCTCGGCCACGGGGTTCTCCTGGCAGTGGCAGCGCGGCGCGCTGCGCGTGGTTTCTCCCTGGCGCGGGAGGCAGTGCGCATGATAATCCCGCACCGCCGCACTAGGCTAGTCCCAGTTGCCAGGCTGATCATCTTGCCAGATGGGGATGCTATTTCTATATTTCAAGACTTGCATCCTATTACCGCTCAGCTGCGGGCCAGCAGGACCACCCCGACCATGATCACTGCGATCGCAAGCATGCGCTGGGGCGAGACTGCTTCGCCCAGGAACATCCAGGCGCCGGCGGTGCCGATCACGTAGCCGAGCGAGAGCATGGGGTAGGCGATGGTCACGTCGGTGCGCGACAGGCCGAGGATCCAGACCACCAGCGAGATCATGTAGCACAGCACCCCGGCAACGATAGGCCACTGGGTGGCGACCTTCAGGCCGGTGAGGAACCAGTTGTCGCGGGTCAGGTGGATGGCGCCGCCGAGGGCGTTCGTGCCGGCCTTGAGCAGGAGCTGGCCGGCGGCGTTCAGGATCACGCCGGAGAGGATGAAGGCGAAAGCGGATGGGCTCATTCTTAACGGAAATAGCGCACGGGCCGCACGCGGCCGGCGCCCCAGGACAGGGGCGCGGCCCGCGCAAGGCGCGGCGGATCAGGTGGGAGAGTCGATGATCAGGGCCAGGGTGACCTTGCGGCCTTCGCCCATCAGGATGTTGTAGGTGCGGCAGGCGGCCTGGCTGTCCATGCATTCGACGCCCACGCGCAGGGCCGACAGGCTGGCGACCAGGCGCGGGTGGACGAAGCGCTGGCGCTCGCCGGTGCCGAGCACGACCACGTCGGGCGCGTCCCTGGCGATTTCCTCGAAATGGGCGGCGCTCAGGTCTTCGAAACGCGCCACGTTCCAGGGGCGCGGCGGAACTTCGGGCATGACCGTCAGGCTGTAGTTGAAGCGCTGGGCGTTGATTTCGACGCCACTGGCGTCGTAGCCGGTCACGGTCTGGTATTGTTGAGTGTTGTCGGAGTGGAGCTTCATCGTCTGCGTCGCTGATTGGCGGGGGCGCGGACAGCCAGCACGAGCGGGGCGCCGCGGCCGCAGGCCGGGTTGGGCGCGCGTACGGCGACGGCGCCAAAACGCCCATTGTAACCGCTTCGGCAAGGTTGCTTAAATCGGGCGACTTCGGCAGAATGGTATTTTTCGCATTGCAACATAACGGCTACTCTCCAGGGGATACTTTGCGACCGATTTTCAAATCCAACAAGCTCGACGATGTCTGTTACGAGATCCGCGGACCGGCGTTGGAAAAGGCGCGCCAGATGGAGGATGACGGGCAGAAGATCATCAAGCTCAACATCGGCAACCTGGCCGTGTTCGGCTTCGACCCGCCGGACGAGATCGTCCACGACATGATCCGCAACATGCAGGGCGCGGCCGGCTATACCGATTCCAAAGGCATGTTCGCGCCGCGCAAGGCGGTCATGCAATACACCCAGGAAAAGAACATCCAGGGCGTGACGATCGACGACATCTACCTGGGTAATGGCGCCTCGGAACTGATCGTGATGGCGATGCAGGGCCTGCTCAACAATGGCGACGAGGTGCTGGTGCCGGCCCCCGACTATCCGCTGTGGACCGCGGCGGTGAGCCTGGCCGGCGGCAACCCGGTGCACTACGTGTGCGACGAGCAGAGCGGCTGGCTGCCGGACATCGAGGACATGCGCAAGAAGATCACGCCGAACACGCGCGCGATCGTGGTCATCAATCCCAACAACCCGACCGGGGCCCTGTACCACCGCGAGGTGCTGCTCGAGATCGTCGAGCTGGCGCGCCAGCATGGCCTGATCATCTACGCCGACGAAATCTACGACAAGACCCTGTACGACGGCGAGGAGCATGTCTCGATCGCCTCACTCGCCGACGACGTGCTGTTCCTGACCCTGAACGGCCTGTCGAAGAACTACCGCTCCTGCGGCTACCGCGCCGGCTGGATGGTGGTGTCGGGCGAGAAGCGCCACGCCAAGGGCTATATTGAGGGCCTGAACATGCTGGCCTCGATGCGCCTGTGCGCCAATGCGCCGGGCCAGTTCGCGATCCAGACCGCGCTCGGCGGCTACCAGAGCATCGCCGACCTGGTGGGCCCGGGCGGACGCCTGCTGAAACAGCGCGACCTCGCGCACAAACTGCTTACCGATATTCCGGGTGTGTCCTGCGTCAAGCCAAAAGCCGCGCTGTACATGTTCCCGCGCCTCGACCCGAAGATGTACCCGATCACGGACGACCAGCAGTTCATCTGCGAACTGCTGTCAGAGGAAAAAGTGCTGCTGGTGCAAGGCACCGGCTTCAACTGGATCGCCCCGGACCACTTCCGGCTGGTGTTCCTGCCCAATTCCGACGACCTGGCCGACGCCTGCGGACGCATCGCGCGTTTCCTCGACGGCTACCGACGGCGCCATGGCCGCGCCTAGACCTCAACGAGAAACAAGATCATGAAACCCATCAAAGTTGGCCTCCTGGGTATCGGCACCGTCGGCGCCGGCACCTTTAACGTTCTCCAGCGCAACCAGGAAGAGATCCGCCGCCGTGCCGGCCGCGGCATCGAAATCACCATGGTGGCGGCGCGCAATACCGAACGGGCACGCCAGCTGACGAACAACAGCGTCGAAGTGGTGGCCGATCCCTTCGCCGTGGTCAACCATCCCGACATCGACATCGTGGTGGAACTGATCGGCGGCTACGAGCTGCCGCGCGAGCTGGTGCTCAAGGCGATCGCCAACGGCAAGCACGTGGTGACCGCCAACAAGGCCTTGCTGGCGCTGCACGGCAACGAGATCTTCGCCGCCGCCCAGGACAAGGGCGTGACGGTGGCTTTTGAAGCGGCCGTGGCCGGCGGCGTGCCGATCATCAAGGCGCTGCGCGAAGGCCTGACCGCCAACCGCATCGAATCCGTGGCCGGCATCATCAACGGCACCACCAACTTCATCCTGTCGGAAATGCGCGAGAAGGGCCTGGACTTCGCGACCGTGCTCAAGCAGGCGCAGGAACTCGGCTATGCCGAGGCCGACCCGACCTTCGACATCGAGGGCGTGGACGCGGCCCACAAGCTGACCATCATGTCGGCGATCGCCTTCGGCATTCCGGTGCAGTTCGACAAGGCCTATGTGGAAGGCATCAGCCAGTTGAAGGCGGACGACATCCGCTACGCCGAGCAACTGGGCTACCGCATCAAGCTGCTGGGCATCACGCGCCGCACCCGCACCGAAACCGGCGAGGGCATCGAACTGCGCGTGCACCCGACCCTGATCCCGGCCGCGCGCCTGATCGCCAACGTCGAAGGGGCGATGAACGCGGTGCTGGTGCAGGCCGACGCCGTCGGCGCCTCGCTCTATTACGGCAAGGGCGCGGGCTCGGAGCCGACCGCCTCGGCCGTGATCGCCGACCTGGTCGACGTCACCCGCCTGGCCACCGTCGACCCGTATTGCCGCGTGCCGCACCTGGCCTTCCAGCCGAACGAGATGACCGACGTGGCGATCGTGCCGATGGCCGAGATCACCACCAGCTACTACCTGCGCGTGCACGTGAAGGACCAGCTGGGCGTGATGGCCGACCTGACCCGCATCCTGGCCGATGCCGGCATCTCGATCGACGCCGTGCTGCAGAAGGAGCCGGGCGACCAGACCGACATCGACATCGTGATCCTGACCCACCAGACCCGCGAGAAGAACATCGACGCGGCGATCGCCAAGATCGAGGCGCTGCCGGCGGTGATCAGCAAGGTGACCCGGATCCGTCTGGAAGCGCTGAGCTGACACGCGGCGCGGCTGCCTGCCGCAGTACAAGATCCGGAGATGACGACGCCGTCTTTTCCGGATTTTTTTTGCCCGCTCAGCCCGTTTTTGTGCGGCGTGTCATAGGGGCGGCATTTCCCACTGGACCGGCCGGGGCGGTGGCAGGCAGTCCGGCAGCGGACGCAGGGGAGGGGGCTCGTCGTCGTCGAGGAGGGCGGTGGTCAGGAGCAGCAGGTCCTGCTCGATGTGCTCGAACAGCGCATTGGCGACGCTGGCGTAGCAGACGTGGAAGTTGGCGGAAGTCATCCGCGGATTCTACCTGCGCTGCACTGCACCATGGTCCCGGATCGTTTCCGGTTTGATTCATTTCAATCAGGTATCGCCTGCATCACACAGTTTGACCGCACAGGCTTGCCGCGGACGGCGCTCCGTGCATCGAAATCCGCGACCGGGAGTATCGGATTGGGCTACCGCAACATGTTTGTGAGAAACAGCGTTTGTTTGGCGAGGTCGGCCGTTGTACATTACGCACTCCTTCTTCAGCGAGCAAAAGCTCATGAGCAAACCGAACCAGTTTTCCCTGCTGAGTCAGCGCCGTTTCGGCCCCTTCTTCTGGACCCAGTTCCTGGGCGCCTTCAACGACAACCTGTTCAAGACCGCGCTGCTGGTCGTGCTGACCTATGACGCCCTGTCCTGGACCACGCTCGACCCGGCCCTGCTGAACAACCTGATCCCGGGGCTGTTCATCCTGCCTTTCGTTCTGTTCTCGGCCACCGCCGGCCAGATCGCCGACAAGTACGACAAGGGCAAGCTGGCGCGTTTCGTCAAGCTGTTGGAGATCGGGATCATGCTGGTCGCCTGCGTCGGCTGGGTGTACAAGGAATTGTGGCTGCTGGTCGCGGCCGTGGCCGGCATGGGCCTGCACTCGACCCTGTTCGGGCCGGTCAAATACGCCTATCTGCCGCAGCAGCTCAAGCCTGAAGAGCTGGTGGGCGGCAACGGCGTGATCGAGATGGGCACCTTCGTCGGCATCCTGCTGGGCGAAGTGGCGGGCGCGATCCTGGTCGCCTACAAGCCGATCGGCATCGAACTGGTGGCCGGCGCCACCCTCGGCTGCGCGGTGCTGGGCCTGATCGCGAGCTGGCGCATTCCGCCTTCGCCGGCGCCGGCGCCCGAGCTGAAGATCAGCCGCAATCCTTTCGCCGAGTCGATCCGCAACCTGAACTTCTCGCGCCAGAACCGCACGGTCTTCCTGTCCATGCTGGGCAATTCCTGGTTCTGGTTCTATGGCGCCCTGATGCTGGCCCAATTCCCGCTGTTTGCCAAGGATTACCTGCACGGCGACCACAGCGTCTTCGTGCTGCTGCTGACCGTCTTCTCGCTCGGCATCGGCGCAGGCTCGCTGCTGTGCGAACGCCTGTCCGGCCACAAGGTCGAGATCGGCCTGGTGCCCTTCGGCTCGATCGGCCTGTCGCTGTTCGGGATCGACCTGTATTTCGCCAGCGCGGCTTTCGGCGGCACGGCGGCGGTGGACGCCTTCGCGCTCCTGCAGCAGCCGGGCGTGTGGCGCATCCTGGCCGATATCGTTCTGATCGGCATCTTCGGCGGCTTCTACATCGTGCCCCTGTTCGCGCTGATCCAGACCCGTTGCGACCAGAAACACGTGTCGCGCACCATCGCCGGCATGAACATCCTCAACGCGTTGTTCATGGTGGCTTCGGCCGGCGTCGCCATCCTGCTGCTGGGGCAGGGCTTCAGCATCCCCGAACTGTTCCTGGTCACGGCCCTGCTCAATGCCGTGGTGGCGGTGTACATCTTCTCGCTGGTGCCGGAATTCCTAATGCGCTTCCTGGCCTGGCTGCTGATCCACACCGTCTACCGGGTGCGCACCGTGGACACGGCGCGCATTCCGGAAGAAGGACCGGCGGTGCTGGTGTGTAACCATGTCAGCTATGTGGACGCGCTGGTGATCGGCGCCGCGAGCCCGCGCCCGATCCGTTTCGTGATGGACCACCGCATCTTCAACACGCCTTTCCTGAGCTGGCTGTTCCGCGCCGCCAAGACGATCCCGATTGCGCCGGCCAAGGAAGATCCCTGGGTCATGGAAAAAGCCTTCGTCGATATCGCCCAGGCCCTGCACGAGGGCGAACTGGTGTGCATCTTCCCTGAAGGGAAGCTGACCTCGACCGGCGAGATCAACGAGTTCCGCGCGGGGATTTCCAAGATCGTCGCGCGCAGCCAGGTGCCGGTGATTCCGATGGCGCTGCGCGGGCTGTGGGGCAGCATGTTCACGCGCGACAAGACCAACTTCTTCGAGCGCCGCATCGAGCGCGGCGTACGCTCCAAGCTGGCGCTGGCGGTCGGCCTGCCGGTGCCGCCGGAGCAGGCCACGCCCGAATACCTGCAAGAGCAGGTGCTGGCGCTGCGCGGCGACTGGAAGTAGAGCCCTTCAGCCCGGCTGGCGCAGCGGCCTGGCCGCGGCCGGCTTGCCGATCCAGGTGGCGCGGTGCCACAGGGCTTCGAGCGGGCCCTGGCTGTGGCGGCGCAGCCACCAGGCGCTGAACCAGCATTGCAGGCCCGCCAGCGCGAGACCGATCAGGATCGCGCTCGAGGCGCCGGTCGAGGCGTAGAGTCCGAGGCCCCAGCCGTAATAGATGGCGGTGCCGACCAGGGATTGCATGAGATAGCTGGTCAGGCTCATGCGGCCGATCGGGACCAGCGCCGACAGCAGGCGCCGGGCGGCACCGCTCCGGTAGAGCAGGGCGAAGCCGGAAACCAGCAGGGCGGCCAGCGCCAGGTTGGACCAGGAGCCGAGGATGGTCAGCAGGGGACGCTTGAGGCCGTCCGCGCCGGTCCAGCCATTCAAGGCGCGGACCGTGAAGAACAGGGGCAGGAACAGGATCAGGGCGAGCAGGGCAATCCTGCGCAAGCGCCGGGTGGCGGCGGGCTCGTCCGCGAACAGGCGCAGGCGGCAGGCGAGCATGCCGAGCATGAACAGGGCCGGGATCTGGAACAGGCGGCCGTTTTCCCAGCTCCACAGCACGACGCCGGTCTTGCCGTTGCTGAGATTGCCGGTCCAGACCTCCCACAGCGAGCCGTTCGCCAGATAGGCATTGGCGCGGCCGAAATAGGCCCAGGACTCCGGGTCCGGCAATTTGGCGGCCGGGGCGGGGAGGGCGCGCATCAGTTCGTACAGGGCGTGAGGCTGGAGCAGCAGCAGGCAGGCGAGCGCCAGCATCAGGCGATGGCTGGCCCGGGCCACGAACAGCAGGCTCAAGCCGAGCACGGCGTAGAGGCTGAGGATGTCGCCGTGGTAGAACAGCGAATTGACCAGTCCAAAACCGAGCAGGAGCAGCATGCGCCAGGCGAAACGCGGGCGGAAGTCCTCGCCGAGGGCGGCGCGGCGGTCGGATTGCAGGGCGAAGGTGACTCCGAACAGGAAGGCGAAGATGGCGTAGGCCTTGCCGCCGAACAGGAAGAACATCGTGTCCCAGATCAGTTTGTCGAGACTGACGACCCAGGCCGGAAGATTGGCTGGCGTGTGATAGAGGTCGAAGTGCTCGATGTTATGCAGCAGCATGATCGCGACGATGGCGAAACCGCGCAGGGCGTCGACGACGGCAAGGCGTTCGGATGGTGAGGACATCGGTGCTCCGGCTGGGTGGGGAGTGCTCATTTTGGATTGGAATTGTTTCCAATTCAACACCGTGCGCATGAAACGTGGCCAGGGAAGAGGGAGTAGAGCGGGGTGGGCCAAGCTCGGACAGGGCTTGATCGCCGCTCGATCAGGCTGGAATTTAGGCGGCCGCAAGAATTTGATTCGAAACGTATAACAAAACCTTAAGAAATTTTTCCAGCTCTGATATAATTGCTGGCTAGTCGGGGCGTAGCGCAGCCTGGTAGCGTACCTGCATGGGGTGCAGGGGGTCGGAGGTTCGAATCCTCTCGCCCCGACCAACAAAATCGAGTAGTTGCGGCGAAAGCCGTGGATGAACAGCACTGAATATTATGAATTCTTATAATATCGGTGCTGTTTTTTCGTTTGGAGCTGCCAATCGAGAAACCGTCTGCTCGCCTCTCGCTGCATAGCGCCGAAGATCCTTTCAACGATGAGAAATTGGAAGCGCGTCGCATTCAGGACTCGTTGTACGCGTCCGATTCCTGGCATTACTTCCACTGGATTGTCTTTGGCCCTGCAGAGCGGTCTCTGGAAGATTAGTCCGCGTCGCTTGCCCGGATGACCGTCGACGAGAGTGGCTCAATCGAAAACTGGCACTGCCATTGACGGCCCCGCCGGGGCCGCGACCCCATCTGGGGTGCTGCGCAGGCCTGGTGCAGGTGTGGGGTATGTGTAGCGCTTTCCGTCAAATACACGCACGCACGGCGAGACCGGAGCGCGGCGCCAGGTCGGCACGCCATAGGCGGCTCATCCTCGGCGAACACCCGGATGGAACTTCGCCGCGTCGCCTAGGGACAGCACCGATCATGAATGAGTGTCTCGCCTATTGCACCTCTTCGTGCTCGGCGATCAGCACGGCGGCGCTGTACAGGTCCGGCGCCATCCGCGTCGGCAGGCGGCGTGGCCCGAGGCGCCATTCGGTTTCATTGCCGTTGTCGATCAGGAGCGTGTGGCAGCCGGCGCGGTTGCCGGCTTCGACGTCGTGCAGCACGTCGCCGACCATCCATGAGGACTTCAAATCGATGCCATGTTCGAGCGCGGCCTTGAGCAGCATGCCGGGCGAGGGCTTGCGGCAGTCGCAGGCCAGCGCATACTTCGCGACCGTGCCCAACGGGTGGTGGGGGCAGTAGTAGAAGCCGTCCAGCGTGAGCTGTTCGCGGAACAGCAGGTCGGACAGGCGGTCCGCGACCGGGCCCATCGCGTCCTCGCCGAAGCAGCCGTGTGCGATGCCGGACTGGTTGGTGACCACGAACAGGCGGTAATCGAGGCTGGCGAGCAGGCGCAGCGCCATGCCGGCGCCGCTCACAAGGCGGATGCGGCGCGGCTCGACGTTATAGGGAAGATCGTCGACCAGGGTGCCGTCCTTGTCGAGGAAGATCGCTTTGATGCTCATGCATTCACCTGGCTGGGTAGGTGGGTTGACGCGGCCGGCACCGGCGCCACCTCGAGTATCGATTCATAGACCTCCAGCACGCGTTCCCCCACGCGTTCCCAGGTGTGCTGCCTGCTCGCGCGCAGGTGGCCGGCCTGTCCCATCGTGTGCGCCAGCGCTGGCTGACGCGCCAGGCGCGCAAGGCGTTCGGCCAGGACCTCGGCGTCGCGCGGAGGAATCAGGTAACCAGTGACGCCATCCTCGATGTAGCTCCTGATGCCGCCGAGCTCGGCGCCAACGACCGGGCGCGCGCAGGCCATTGCTTCCAGCGCCGTACGCATGGACCCCGCATGCCAGGGCATGCTGACCACGACATCGGCAGCGTTGTAGTAGTCACGCAGCATGTCGCCGCCGGCCGGGCAGGCGAAACGCAGTGTCGCGGCGATGCCGAGTTCGTCCGCAAGGCAGCGTATCCGCCCCTGTTCGTGCCTTTCCTTCTGGTCATGTGCGCCAGGGCCGACGAGCACCAGTCCGGAGTCGATCCCATAGCGCGTGCGCAGCATGGCCACGCCGCGGACGACGGTGTCCGCGCCTTCGCGCGCACGCATGCGGCCAATGTGCAGCACCGTGAAGCGTTCTTGCGGCAGGCGCAGGCTGCGGCGCGCGTCCACTAGGGAGAGCGGCCATAATGCATCGGGGGCATAACCCGTCGCCGCCACGGCAATGCGGGTTCTGGCGGCGCCGAACAAGTGCTCGATTGCACCTTGTTCGTCCTCGCTGTCGGCCAGGATGGCGGCGGCTTCGCGCGCCAGCGCGGCCTCGATGCCCGCGTGGGCGGGCGGCGTGTCCTTCGAGCCCGCGCTCCTGCGCTGCGGCAGACCGAGCGCTTGCGAACCCAGCACGAAGGGCAGGCGCAGGGCGTGCTTCAGATGCAGTGCTACCAGGCCCGAGCCAAGACAGCCTGCATGCACCAGCCGGTAGATGAAGAGCTGGCTGCGCACGAAGCGGGCGACGGAACGCGCGAAGGCATCCATGCGGGCCGGCAGGGACACGACGCCTGTCCGTGCCCCCACCGGCATGTGGATGATCCTCACGCCGTCCAGGCGACGCACGAGCTGGTGCTGCTCCGACGCCTCGTGCCAGGTGAACAGGTCGACCTGCACGCCCAGCCGTGCCAGCGCGCAGGCGAACCGGACCAGATCGTGGCCCATCGGCGGGTTGGCGATCCCGCTCGCGCAACCGGGCGTGCTGAGGTCGCCGATCAGTGCGACGCGCAGCGGCTCACGGAGCTTGAAGGCAGGGGCCTGGGCTGTGGCGTGTTCGAGGGGCATGCGAAACTCCCTGGCGGTCGAGGGCGGCTTCAGGCGAACCGCACGCGGTAGCGCAGCGCTCCGGCGAGGCGCCAGAACACCGCCAGCGGCGGCAGCAGGGCCGAGGTGACGATCATTTCGGCCACATGCGAGGGGCTGTGGGCCGTTCCCTTCAGCTTGTGCACGCACAGCCAGGCCGTCAGTACCAGCCAGGCGGCGCCGGCGCCGGCTGCGGCCGGCTTGAAGCCGAGCGCCAGACTGCCGAGCGCCGCGACGAGGGCGGCGACGATGGCATAGTGCTCCCAGCAGGGGCGCGTTTCGATTCTCTGGCGGTACAGGGTGGGGTGCTTCTTGTACAGCAGGGCGTCGAACACCGCGTGCCGGATTTGCAGCAGGCTCGCGCCCCAGGGCGTGGGACGGACCGGATGCACGGCCAGCGCCTGTGGCGCGCGGGCCACCTGGATGCCGCTTTCCAGCAATCGGAAGTGCAGGTCGGCGTCGCTGCCGCGCTGCACGCTGAAGCGCTCGTCGAAGCCGTCCGTGCGGTCGAGCACCGCGCGCCGGATGAAGCAGTTGGCGCTGGTGAAGTCGGCCTGCTCGTGCGCGTGGGCGCTGCGCTGGCGGTCGGTGGGGCGGGCTGGCACCGGCGTTTCGATACGGCCGCAGACGACGTCGATGTTGTCGCTGAAGGCCGCGAGGCCCTGGGCCAGCCAGTCCATGGCCGGCACCGCGTCGTCGCTGGTGAAGGCGACGAAGGCGGCGCGCGCCGCGCGCCAGCCGCGGTTGCGCGCCGCCGCCGGCCCGCGCGGCCCCGGGTTGGCGACGTAGACCAGGCGCGGACCGCGGTCGAGCGTGCGCGTGCGCCAGCCGGCGACCAGATGCAGGGTATTGTGGTTGGGCTCGTCATCCACGACGATGACTTCGTAGCTGCGCGGATCCAGGCTCTGCCGCATCAGCGCATCCAGGCTGCGATCGAGCAGGTCCATGCGGCCGCATGCCGGCAGCACCACCGACACGGCAATCAGGGCATCATCCGTTGCTGACATGGGACATCTCCGCTTGTGTTCGCGAAACTCGTTCACCCGGCGCACCGGATGGATGCGCTGGCGGGCATGGTCATGACGGGTGTTGAGTGCAGTTCGATTTGTCCCGGGCTGGGTGGTTCCGGCCCGCCCGTCCAGCTTGGATGTGCGTCAAAGGCGACGGCAATGGTGAGCCGGGCGGGCCTTTCCCCCGCTATGCTTGATCCTGTTTGCTACACTTCCGTCCGTGTACAACAAGACCAACAGGGGACCAGCATGAAACAACTGTATATCGATGGCCGGTGGATCGACGGCGCCGCGGTGAGCACCTCCCGCAGCCCTTCCGACCGCAGCGACCTCATCGCCGAGTATGCGAGCGCGGGCGCGGAGCAGGCCGTCATGGCGGTGGCGGCCGCCCATGCCGCCGCGCCGGGCTGGGGCCTGTCGGGCGTGCAGCAGCGCGCCGATGCGCTGGACGCCATCGGCAGCGAAATCCTGGCGCGCAAGGTCGAACTCGGCACCCTGTTGTCGCGCGAAGAGGGCAAGACGCTGCCCGAAGGTATTGCCGAGGTCGGGAGGGCCGGCGCCATCTTCAAGTTCTTTGCCCAGGAGGCGCTGCGCGTGCGCGGCGATCACCTGGCCTCGGTGCGTCCCGGCATCGAGGTCGACGTCACCCGCGAGCCCGTGGGCGTCGTCGGCATCATCGCTCCCTGGAATTTTCCGATAGCCATTCCGGCCTGGAAGATCGCACCGGCCCTGGCCTACGGCAATACCGTCGTCTTCAAGCCGGCGGAGCTGGTGCCGGGCAGCGCCTGGGCGCTGGCCGAGATCATCAGCCGGGCTGGCCTGCCGCCCGGCGTGTTCAACCTGGCGATGGGGCCGGGCCGCGTGGTGGGCGAAGCGATGCTCAACGACAGCCGCGTCAACGCCATCAGCTTTACCGGTTCCACATCCACCGGCGAACGGGTGCTGCTGGCCTGCGCCAAGCGCCGCGCCCGCGTCCAGCTCGAGATGGGCGGCAAGAATCCGCTGGTGGTGCTGGCCGACGCCGACCTCGACGTGGCGGTCAACGCGGCGCTGCAGGGTTCCTTCTATTCCACCGGGCAGCGCTGCACGGCATCCTCGCGCCTGATCGTGGACGAGCAGATCTACGGCCGCTTCATCGACGACCTGGCCGGACGCATGGCGGCCCTGAAGGTGGGGCATGCACAGCACGAAGGCACCGACATCGGGCCGGTCGTCGACGCCTCCCAGCTGGAGCAGGACTTGTCCTATATCGAAATCGCGAAAGGGGAGGGGGCGCGGCTGGTATGCGGCGGCGAGCGCCTGAAGCGCGACACCGAGGGCTATTTCCTGAGCCCCGCGCTGTTCGCCGACTGCGAACCCGGCATGCGCCATGCGCGCGAAGAAATTTTCGGACCCGTGGCCTCGGTGATCCCCGCCAAGGGCTACGAGCACGCGCTGGCGCTGGCCAACGACACCGAATTCGGCCTGACCGCGGGCATCTGCACCACCTCGCTCAAGCACGCGACCCATTTCAAGCGCAATGCGAAGGCGGGCATGGTCATGGTCAACCTGCCCACCGCCGGGGTCGATTACCACGTACCTTTCGGTGGCACCAAGGCGTCGAGCTTCGGGCCGCGCGAACAGGGAACGCACGCGGTGGAATTCTTTACCACCGTGAAGACGAGCTATACCGGCGCCTGAAGCAGCTTCAGGCAGGGGAGGGAGGCCGCGCATCTTTCCTGGCGGTCAGATGCGCGGAACAGCGGCCGGAAGGCTTACGGCCGCGGGCGTTCAGGGTTCACTTGCGCGAGAAGCCGGTATCGTCGTCCATCTTGCGGTCGCCGGCCAGCTTGTTGGCGCCGGCAGGGCTGCGCGGCAGGCCGCCCGTAGTGTCGTTCGACTGGTGCACGGCCTCGTCGCGCTGCATGCTGCCACCCGGTTTCCAGCCGGGGTTCTCGTTTTGCGGGCCGCTGTTGCCCGGGCTGCGCGGCAGGCCGCCCGCCACGTCGTTCGAGAGGTGTACGTCGACGGTGCCAGCCTCACGCGCGCCCGGGCCGGTCTGCGAACCCTCGCGGTCGGTGCTGTGCTGGGCGTTGCCTCCGCTTTGCTGGGCGCTGCCGCCGCTTTGTTGAGCAATGCTGTCGCCCTGTTGGGTGCCGCCGCCGCTCTGCTGAGATCCACCGCCACCCTGTAGGGTGCTGCCGCCGCTCTGCTGAGCTTCACCGGCCCCCTGTTGGACGCTGGCACCACCCTGTAGCGTGCTACCACCGCTCTGCTGAGCGCCGCCAACGCCCTGTTGGACACTGCCGCCACCCTGTTGGGCGCTGCCGCCGCTCTGCTGGACACTGCCGCTGGACGGTTGAATTCCCCCGTCCGCTTCAGCCCCGCCGCTCTGCCGCGAGCGCTGCACCTCGGTGCGCATGCCACCCACCTGGGCATCGGTGCGCATGCCGCCGACCTGGGTGGACGACTCCATGCCATCGCCCTCGGCATCCGAGCGCATCCCGCCGCCTTGGGCGTTCGACTCCATGCCGCCCGTCGATGCGCCCGGCAAGCCCGCGCCTCCCGATCCTCCCGGCAGCGTTCCACCGGCCGACGCGCCCGGCTGCATTCCGCCTCCTGAGGCTCCCGGCTGCGATGCGGACTGGCGCGCGCCCGAGCCGATGCCGGTCGACTGGGTTCCGCTCGCCTGCACCCCAGCCGGTGCCACGTCGTCCTGCCGACCCCCGCTCGTCTGCAGGTGATCGATCGGGGCCGACTGGCGGTTGCCCGGCGCATTGCCGCTCATCGCGGCCGGACGGTTCCCGTACACGTCGCCTTGTTCCGAGCCCGGCATTCCGGCCTGGGTGCCGTGGGCGGCGGGACCGGTCGTGCCCGGGGGAACGCCGTGGTGGCGACCGAGCGAGCCGCCCTGCAGCTCGGGCTGGGCGGGGTCTTGCGGATTCATCCGGTGCGCGGCCTGGCTGTTGCCCTGCTGGTTGGCCGGGTGGGCCATAAGATCGGTGCCGGAATCGGCGGGACGGTGTCCCACCGGCTGTTCGAGCTTGCCCCAGGCTTCCGAATGCATTTCCATCTGGCGCTGGTGGCTGTCGGTGATGCCTTGTTGCGGACCGGAGCCGCCGGTCTGCTGGCTCTGCATCGAGCCGCCCTGCAGTTCTCCGGACGAGGTCGGCGCGCGGCTGTCGTCGCGGTTGAACCAGTCGGCGTCGGTCCCGACAGGTCCTTCCTCCGGACGCTGCACGCCCTGCTGGCCACTACCCGGCAGGCCGGCCTGCTGCACCGCGCCCTGCGGATAGGTGTGGTCGTTCGGACCGCTCGTGGTATTACCTTTCGATCCCGGAGTCCATTTCTCATTGGCTCCGTTATTGGTCTGGTTATTGGATTCGCTGCGTTGGTTCGCATCCATCTTGGCCTCCTATCGGAATTCGTGAGGGGCTGCGCGGACGAGCGCGGCCATATAAAGCCATGATGCTCGCCCCTCCCAGAGGACAGTATAGGAAGACGTAGTGGGGCAATGTAGGACTGCTACTGACAACGTTTATTGACTACTGGAAGTAAATTTTCACTGGTGCATTTTCTGTCGCGTGTAGTCCTACAAAGTCATCTGAAAACGTCCTATACCCTCATCTACCGGGCGTGCCTAAGATGACTTTCGACCTGCACTCATCGGCTTCGCCGCTGGGTGTATGGTCAAGCCTGCCGCAGGACGCGGCGGTTTCTATAAGCGAACAGGGAGAAGATGATCATGGCCTCAAGCAATCAAGGTAGTAAACAAGGCGGTAACCAAGGCGGCAGCAGCCAAAGCAGCGGCACCCGCAATCGCGGCTTCGCATCGATGGATCCGGCACGCCAGCGCGAGATCGCCAGCCAGGGTGGCAAGGCCGCCCATGCCAAGGGCACCGCCCACGAGTTCACCTCGGAAGAAGCACGCCGCGCCGGCAGCATGAGCCACGGCAACCGACAGTCGGCCAACGCCGGTTCGGGCAGCGCCTCGCGTACCAGCAGCAAGAGCAGCGGTAACCGCCAGAGCTCGTCGGGTGGCAGCCGCGGCGGCTCGAAAGAGTAAGCCGTGATCGACCAGGTTTGCCGGCCCCGGCCGGCAAACCGATACCAGGAAATGGGGAGCCGAGGGCTCCCCGTTTTGTTTCTGATACCACACAAATCGACGAAGGGATGCGGTAGAATCGCTGCGCCTTTTTCAACCTTCCTGAGGATCCTTCCCGTGAAATCTGCGGTTATCCGTCAAGTCAAGAGCCTGTCGATGTCCTGCGACCGCGTGGGCAATCTCCTGCTGGCCAAGTTCTCCACCCATGGCGCCGGCGATGTCGCCATCTACGTGCCTGCGAACATCGTGTTCTGGCTGCTCAGGCACCTGCCGGTGAACCAGGATCCGCGCCTGCAGCCGCCGCCGGCCGGCCCGTCGATCACCCAGCACGACTGGGAAAATCCTTACATCCCGCGCGCCCAGTACGTCAACGCCAAGGAATTGCCGGGCGCCATCCGCATGACCTTCGCCCTGGACGCCAAGCAGGACCTGACCGTGGTGCTGGACCGCAGCAACGTCGAACTCATGCGCCAGATCATGGCCATGTACACCAAGGACCTGATCGACCTCGACGCCTGAGGCCTCGCTTGCACACCGGGGCAGGGGAGGCCGCCAGCCGCCCCGCCACGCGCCACGCGCTCCGGTATCATTGCCGGATATTGTCCGGCCACGAAAGGATCTCCCCATGCCCATCAAAATCAGCCAGGCCTTCGATTCCGGCGCCATCGAGGTCGTGCGCGCCGACAGCGCGAAGCAGATCGACCTGAACCTGCGCAAGGATTCTCACGCCGACATCCATCAGTGGTTCCACTTCCGCCTCCAGGGCGCGCGCGGCCAGGCCTGCACCATCCGCTTCCTCAACGCCGGACAGGCGACCTATCCGAAGGGCTTCGAGGACTACCAGGTGGCCGCGAGCTACGACACCGAGAACTGGTTCCGCGTGCCGACCAGCTTCGACGGCCAGGTGATGACCGTCAACCACACTCCCGAGCTCGACAGCATCTACTACGCCTATTTCGAACCCTACACCTGGGAGCGCCACCTGCGCCTGCTAGGTGAAGTGGCCGAGAACCCGATCGCGCGCGTGCACGACATCGGCACTACCATCGACGGCCGCGACATGAACCTGGTCGTGATCGGCAACCCGGCGGCGGAGAAGAAGATCTGGGTGATCGCGCGCCAGCACCCGGGCGAGACCATGGCCGAATGGTTCGTCGAGGGCATGATGGACGCGCTGCTGGACAGCGCCAACCCGGTGTCCCGCAAGCTGCTGCAGCGCGCGGTGTTCTACATCGTCCCCAACATGAACCCGGACGGTTCGGTGCGCGGCAACCTGCGCACCAATGCCGCCGGCGCCAACCTGAACCGCGAGTGGATGACGCCCAGCCTGGAGCGCAGCCCTGAAGTGCTGTGCGTCAAGAACAAGATCCACGAGACCGGCGTCGACATGTTCTTCGACATCCACGGCGACGAGGCGCTGCCCTACAACTTCGTGGCGGGCAACGAAATGCTGGCCGACTTCACGCCGGAACGCATGGAGCGCCAGAAAGCGTTTGTCGAGCGCTACATGGCCGCCAGCCCCGACTTCCAGAACGTCTACGGCTACGCCGCCAGCAAGTACAACGAAGAGCTGCTGACCCTGGCCTCGAAGTACATCGGCCACACCTTCAAGTGCCTGTCCCTGACCCTGGAGATGCCCTTCAAAGACAACGCCAACCTGCCCGATCCGCACACCGGCTGGAACGGCGCGCGCAGCGCGGCCCTGGGCGCGGCGATGCTCCAGCCCATCCTGCAGTCGCTGGACTGAGCCCATGGGCGTCGAGATCGAGCGCAAGTTCCTGGTGGTGAACGAGGCCTGGCGCTCGCTCGGCGAGCCGGTGCTGCTGCGCCAGGGCTACCTGTGCGCCGACCCGCTGCGCACCGTGCGCGTGCGCATCGAGGGCGACCAGGGCCTGCTCACCATCAAGAGCAAGAACGAAGGCGCCGCGCGCGGGGAGTGGGAGTATCCGATCCCCTTGCTCGAGGCCGCCGAACTGCTGGACCGGCTGTGCGAACGCCCGCTGGTCGAGAAATACCGCCGCCGCATTCCCTACGCCGGTTTCGTCTGGGAAGTCGACGAATTCCTGGGCGAGAACGCCGGCCTGGTGGTGGCCGAGATCGAGCTCCCGGCCGTTGACGCCGAATTCGCCTTGCCCGACTGGATAGGGCGCGAAGTCACCGGCGACAAGCGCTACTACAACTCCAGCCTGATCCGTTCCCCTTACTCCACCTGGACCCACGCATGACCCAACTTTCCCGCCGCGGCCTGATCGCCTTCGGCCTGGCCCTGCTGCTGCCCGCGGGTGGCGCCTTCGCCGCCGACGCGGCGTATTTTCCACCCGCGGGCGACTGGGCCCGCAAGCCGCCCGAGCAACTGGGGATGGACCCGGCGGCGCTGGCCGCCGCGGTGCGCTACGCCCAGTCGCGCGAGACCGAGCGCGCGCGCGACTTCTCCGACCAGGAGGCCACCTTCGGCACCCGCTTGGGCTCGATGCCGAGCCGGCGCGCAGCGACCAACGGCCTGGTGATCTACAAGGGCTATGTGGTGGCGGAATTCGGCGACACCGCCTTCGTCGATCCGACCTATTCGGTGGCCAAGAGCATGCTTGCCACGGTGGCCGGCGTGGCGCTGCGCGAGGGCCGCATCGCGCTCGACGAGCCGGTCGGCAAGCGCGTGACGGACGGCGGCTATGCCTCGGGCAACAATGCACTGGTGACCTGGAAGCAGCACCTGCAGCAGGAATCCGAGTGGGAAGGGAGCATGTGGGGCAAGCACAGCGACTTCATCGGCAAGCAGGCCTTCGGCGCCGGCGAACGCAAGCCGCGCACGCTCCAGGCGCCCGGCAGTTTCTATGAATACAACGACGTGCGCATCAACCGTTTCGCCCTGTCGCTGCTGCAGGTCTTCAAGCAGCCGGTGCCGGACGTGTTCCAGGAACAGGTGATGGACCCGATCGGCGCCTCCAATAGCTGGAAGTGGGTTGCCTACCATAACAGCTACGTGGAACTGAACGGCAAGCAGGTGGCATCGGTCAGCGGCGGCACGCGCTGGGGCGGCGGCATGTGGATCAACAGCTGGGACATGGCGCGCTTCGGCTACCTGTGGCTGCGCGGCGGCGCCTGGAACGGCCGCCAGATCCTGCCGCCTGCCTATGTGAAGGCGGCCCTGAGCCCCAGCGCCCACGGGCCGGACTATGGCTACCTGTGGTGGCTCAACACCAAGGGCAAGAACCTGCCCGGCCTGCCGGCCAACGCCTATGCCGCGCTGGGGGCGGGCAGCAATACCATCCTGGTCTCGCCCGACCACGACCTGGTGATCGTCTGGCGCTGGCATGCCGGGAATGCGGCCGAGTTCGCGACGCGGGTGATCGCCGCGATCCGGAAGTAAGCCGGCATCACCATCGACAGGGCGCGTTCAGCGCCCTGTTGTCTTTCCGGGCTCAGAAGCTGATGCGCACCGCCGGCGCGCTGCGCTCGGCCGCACCGTGGAAGACAGCCTCGATATTGTTCCCGTCCGGATCCAGCACGAAAGCGGCGTAATAGCCCGGGTGGTAAGCCCGCTCGCCCGGCGCGCCGTTGTCCCTGCCGCCATGGGCCAGCGCCGCCCGGTAAAAGGCGTCGACCATGGCCTGGTCCCGGGCCTGGAAGGCGAGGTGGTGGCGCCCCGTCAGCTCTCCCAGCGCCGCTTCGCTGCCGGGCGAGGAGATGAACAGCTCATCCGCCCAGAAGTAGGTCTCGCCGCTGCCGCCCAGCGGCACCTCGAGCACCTCGAACACGGCCGTATAAAAGCGCCGCGACGCGTCCAGGTCGCGCACCACCAGCTGAATGTGGTCGATCAGGCGTCCCCGGAAGAGTTCCTGTGTCTCCATGTTGAGCTCCTCGACAAAGCGTTCCTTTTCTTCGGCCGTTCATCTTAATCCCGTCGGAATGCGCCGTCATCCCGCACACTCAAGAATGCGCATGAGAATAGGAATGATTCTCGTTTACAAAAGCCGGCATTTTCTTTACAATAACTTTCATCTTTTAGCATTTCCTAAACATTGCACAGAAAAGGTTGGTATGAACGTCATCAAGAGCCGTAAGCGACCCGTCTCCCACCACGCCATGGGCACCGCCCTGGCGGCCGTCCTGCTGCCGCTGGCGGCCCAGGCCGACAACGTGGCTCCGCCGCCCGCCGACGCCAAGCCGGCGACGACGGTCGAGGTCAAGGGCCAGTACGAGAACGCTTTCCGCGCCGAGCACGCTTCCTCGCCCAAGTACACCGAGAAACTGCTCGATACCGCCCAGACCGTTCAGGTCATCAAGAAAGAGTTGTTCGAGCAGCAGGGCGCCCTGACCCTGGCCGACGCGCTGCGCAACACCCCGGGCGTGGGCGCCTTCTTCCTGGGCGAGAATGGCAATACCAACACCGGCGACGCCATCTTCATGCGCGGCTTCGACACCTCGGGCAGCATCTTCGTCGACGGCGTGCGCGACATCGGCTCGATCTCGCGCGATGTCTTCAACCTGGAGCAGATCGACGTGCTGAAAGGCCCGGCCGGCACCGACACCGGCCGCGGCGCACCGACCGGCTCGATCAACCTGGTCACCAAGAAAGCCCAGATGGCGAACGCGGCCTCGGCCTCGCTCACCGGCGGAAGCGCCTCGCAAAAGCGCGCCACGGCCGACGTCAACCGCGTGCTGAGCGCCGAGCGCGGCATCGCCCTGCGCCTGAACGTGATGGCCCAGGATTCCGACAACCCGGGGCGCGACGTGGTCAAGAACAAGCGCTGGGCGGTGGCGCCCAGCCTCGGCTTCGGCCTGAATGGCGCGACCCGCGTCCACCTCGACTACCTGCACGTGGACCAGGACAACATCCCGGACGGCGGTGTCTCGACCGTGGGACTGCCCGGCTACACCAGCCCGGACCGCGCCCGTCCCTTCATCGGCGAAGCGCGCCCGGTCGATCCGAAGAATTTCTACGGCTCGAAAAACGACTACGACGAGATCAAGGCCGACATGGCCACCGTGCGCATCGAGCACGAGTTCTCGCCGACCATGCGCCTGCAAAACGTGAGCCGCTACGGCCGCACCAAGCAGGACTACCTCCTGACGGCCTGGCTGGCCAGCGCCGCCAACCTGCTGACTCCGGTGCCCACCGATCCCTCCACCTGGACCGTGGCGCGCAGCACCCGCACCGTGAAGGACCAGGAGAACAAGATCCTCACTAACCAGACCGTGCTGACCACCGACTTCACGACCGGCACGCTGTCCCACACCCTGGTGACCGGCCTCGAACTGGCCAACGAGAAGCAGATCACCTATGGCCTGACCGGCCTGGGCACGATGCCGGCCGCGAATCTCTACCACCCGAACCCGAACGATCCGGTGACCGGTTTCGCGCCGCGCCGCACCGGCGCCTACAACAAGGGCGAGATCGACACCCAGGCCCTGTACCTGTTCGACACCATCAAGCTGGGCCAGCGCTGGATCTTCAACGCCGGCGTGCGCGCCGAGCGCTACGAGGGCGACTACACGGTGGTGGCGCTGACCAACAACGTGCTGGTGCCGACCCACTTCACGGTCGAGGACACCCTGGTCAACGGCAAGATCTCGGCCCTGTACAAGCCGACCGAGAACAGCAGCGTGTACGCGATGGTCGCTTCCTCGCGCCAGCCGCCGGGCGCCAGCTTCACCGTGTCGGGCAACGTCAACAGCGCACAGAACCCGATCTACGAACCGCAGAAGACCACCACCACCGAGATCGGCGGCAAGCTCGACCTGCTGCGCCAGAAGCTCTCGCTCTCGGCCGCGCTGTTCCGCACCGAGGTCAAGAACGAAGTCGAGCAGGATCCGGTCGACCTGCAGTGGTACCAGACCGGCGAGAAGCGCGTCCAGGGCATCGAGCTGGGCGCCACCGGCGCCATCGCCACCAACTGGCTGGTGAGCGCTGGCTACCTGTACCAGGACACCAGCGTCGAGCGCGGCCGCGCCGTGACCGCCTCGGGCGAGAACAGCCTGACCTACACGCCCAAGCACACCTTCACGCTGTGGACCTCCTACGACCTGCCGTTCGGCCTGAAGATCGGCGGCGGCGCCCGCTACAACGACAAGCTCAAGCGCGGCACCGACGGCGCCATCGGCACCCCGGCCTATACCGAGGACTACTGGGTGTTCGATGCGATGGCGGCCTACCAGGTCAATCCGAAGTTCGACCTGCGCCTGAACGTCTACAATATCGGCGACAAGGAGTACGTGGCCAACATCAACAAGAGCGGCTATCGTTACACCCCGGGCGCGCCCCGTTCGGCCAGCCTGACCGCCAACATCCGCTTCTAAAAGGAACCCGCGCATGCTGCTGCACATCCCCAAGGTCCTCACCCAGGAGGAGGTGGGCATCATGCGCGAGCGCCTGGCGCGAAGCGGCTGGACCGATGGCCGGGCCACGGTCGGGGCCCAGGGCGCGCAGGTGAAGCGCAACCGCCAGTTGCCGGAGAACGCGCCCGAGGCGCGCGAACTGGCGGCGATGGTGCAGGCCGCGCTGGCGCGCAACCCGCTGTTCTTCGCCGCCGCGCTGCCGGTGCGCTCGATGCCGCCGCTGTTCAACCGCTACGGCGTCGGCGAGCACTACGGCGACCACGTGGACGGCGCGGTGCGCGTGCTGCCGGGTGGGGCCGGCATGCTGCGCACCGACGTCTCCAGCACCCTGTTCCTGTCCTCGCCCGAGGACTACGACGGCGGCGAGCTGGTGGTGCAGGACACCTACGGCGAGCACGAGGTCAAGCTCGACGCGGGCGACCTGATCCTCTATCCCTCGACCAGCGTGCACCGGGTCGAGCCGGTCACCCGCGGCGAGCGCATCTGCAGCTTCTTCTGGACCCAAAGCATGGTGCGCGACGACGCCCGGCGCGCCATGCTGTTCGAGCTCGACCGCACCATCGAATCGCTGCGCAGCCGCGTGGGCGACTGCCCGGAAACGGTGGCGCTCACCGCCCACTACCACAACCTGCTGCGGCAGTGGGCCGAGACCTGAGGGGTCAAGCGCCGAAGCCGCCGTCGGCCGCCAGGTCGGCGCCGGTGATGAAGGACGATTCCGGGCCGGCCAGGTAGGCCACCAGCGAGGCGATTTCCGCCGGCTTGCCGTGGCGCGGCAGGGCCATCAGGCTGTGCAGGAAGGTGCCGAATTCGCCGTCCGCAGGGTTCATGTCGGTGTCGACCGGGCCAGGCAGCACGTTGTTGATGGTGATGCCGCGCGGGCCGAGGTCGCGGGCGGCGCCCTTGACGAAGGCGCTCAGGGCCGATTTGCTCATGCCGTAGACCGCCGCGCCGGCAAAAGGCACGCGCAGGGCGTTGATGCTGCCGATGTTGACGATCCGGCCGCCTTCGGCCATGTGGCGCAGCACGCCCTTGGTGGCCACGAACACGGCGCGCACATTGACCGCGATGGTCTTGTCAAAGTCTTCCAGCGAAAATTCCTCGACGCTGCCCGGCAGGAACACGCCGGCATTGTTGACCAGGATGTCGATCTTGCCGAAGTGCTCGGCGGCGCGGTCGATGGCCTCGGTCAGCGACTTCGGATCGGCGGCGTCGCTGCGCAGGGCCAGGGCCTTGCCGCCGGCGGCGACGATTTCCTGGGCCAGCGCTTCGGCCGCGCCTTGCGAACCCTGGTAGGTGAGGGCGACGGCGGCGCCGTCCGCGGCCAGGCGGCGCACGATGGCGGCGCCGATGCCGCGCGAACCGCCGGTGACGAAAGCGACTTTGTTCTGCAATGCTGCCATGATGTTCTCCTGATGAGTGGTGGGAATGGAGTCAGTATCCCCCTCATCCGCGGTTGAAACTAGTGAGCGTTTCGTCGCAACAATTTCAACTCCCGGTATAAAATGCCGGCATCTTCATCCTGCTCCCCACGCCATGCTCGATTCGATCAGCCACCTGGTTTCCTTCATCTACAGCGCCGAGGAGGGCGGTTTCTCGGCCGCCGCCCGCCGCCTTGGCCTGAGCCCGGCGGCGGTCAGCAAGAACGTCGCGGCGCTCGAGCGCCAGCTCGGCGTGCGCCTGTTCCAGCGCACCACCCGCCAGCTGCACCTGACCGAGCAGGGCGAGCAGTTCCTGCGCGAGGTGGCTGAGCCCTGGCGGCGCATCGAAGGGGCGGTGCAGGCGGCGCGCGAAGGCGCCGCGGAGCCGGCCGGCACGCTCAAGATCAGCATGGCGCCGATGGTCGGACGGACGTATTTCGTGCCGATGCTCGAGGACTTCCGCACGCGCTATCCCGGCATCGTGCCCGACCTGTATTTCGAGAACCGGCAGGTGGACGTGATCGGGGAGGGCTTCGATGTCGGCATCGGCGGCGGGATCGCCCTGAGCGAGGGGCTGGTGGCGCGCGAGCTGACCCGGGTGCACGTGGTGGCGGTGGCTTCGCCGGCCTACCTGGCGCGCCACGGCAGGCCGGCCCACCCGGGAGAGCTGCAGCGGCACGAAGGGATTGCGCGGCGCTCGGTGCAGACCGGGCGCCGCTATGCCTGGAGCCTGCGCCAGGAGGAAGAGGGCGAGGAAGTGGCAGTCGAGTTCCGTACGGTGGCGGTGGCCGACGATCCGGAGGCGATGGCGATGGCGGCGGTCGCCGGCGTCGGCCTGACCCTGCTGCCGATGCCGCATGCCCTGCCTTTCCTGCGCAGCGGGGAGCTGGTGCACCTGCTTCCGGGCTGGTACACCTTGGCCAAGCCCCTGTGCATCTACTATCCCAGCAGGCGCCTGTTGCCGGCCAAGACGCGGGTGTTCGTGGACTTCGTGGTCGAGCGCTTCCGGGAGACCGGCCTGGCCGAGCAGTTCAGGGCGCCCGGCTAGCCGGTGAACGCGGGGTCGTAGGCGACGCTGCCCGTCGGCGCCGGACCGGCGAAGGACAAGGCCATGAAGTAGTCCGTCGGCGGACCGGGAAAGCGCAGGGCCGGATCGGCCGCGAAGCCGAAGCGCCGGTAGTACTCCGGCTCGCCCAGCACCACGCAGCCGCGCGCATCGGCGCGCCGGCGCAGGCAGGCCAGCCCGGCCTCGACCAGGGCCCGGCCGACGCCCTGGCGCTGCGTGCGCGGCCGCACAGCCAGCGGCCCCAGGCCGTACCAGCCGAGGTCCGCGCCATCGACAGCGACTTTCGAGAAGGCGACATAGCCCACCAGTTCGCCGTCCGGCAGCAGGGCCGCCAGGCCGAGCGCCAGCCTGCCGTGCGCGCGCAGGCGCTCGACGATCAGGTGTTCGGTGTGGTCGCTGTGGGGATGCCCGGCGAAGGCCGTGCGCAGGAGAGAGGAAACGGCCTGCACATCGCCAGGCTGTTCCGGGCGGATGTGCAGGTCGATCATGGGGACGGAGGGATCAGTGGAAGTGCTCGGTGCCGGCCGGGGTGTCTTCCGGCATCTCCGCGTGCACCAGTTCGCCGGTCGGGTCGGCGAACAGCGGCGCGCCGCAATCGTCGCAGTACTCGGCCACGTAGCGCTCGTTGATGCGCTTGACGTGGGCGATGCCGGCGTCGTTGAGGTGGGCGATGATCTCGTTGAGCGGCGTCAGCGGGGTCGGGCTGGCCGCCAGCGGACCTTCCATCGGGGTGCCGTTCTCGTCTTCCTGGCCGTAGAGCGGCCAGACGATGCCGTACACCACGTCGGTGCTCTGGCGCATGGTGAACGAGACGCGGTACTCGTCGATCTGGATGTCCGAGGCTTCCTCGCCGAAGCCGGCGATCACGGCGCGCAGGTCCGAGGCTTCCACGCCCAGGGTGTTGGTGAGGTAGTGGACGGCCGCGCGGATCGAGATCGGGCGGATCAGCTTGTCGGCTTCCCGGCAGGCCACGTAATAGGCTTCCGGCAACAGCAGCTCGATGCCGCAGCCCGGCAGCAGGCGCGCCACGTTGGCCGTGGCCTGGCTGCGCCATTGCTCGAGGGCGCGGTTGCGCTCCTCGGCGAAGTGCAGCTGGTGCTGGGGTTCCTGCCAGCGGAACAGCGGCGCGCCCTGGGGCGCGACGATGGCCACCAGCAGGTAGCGGGTGTCGGCCAGGAAGGGCGCGGTCTCGGGATCGCGCGTGGCCGGCTTGATGGTGCCGCCCTTGTGGGCGGCGGCCGCCAGCTTGTGGGTCAGGGCATAGGTCTCGGCGTGGGAACGCGGCAGCTGGTCGATCGAGTACAGCGTGGGCGCGATCGACAGGCGCGCGCCCTCGGCCAGCAGGTGGGCCGAGAAGTGGGCGGACAGCGTATTGAGCAGATCGGACGGAATGTTCCCGGTGGCGATCGAGAACCGGGTCCAGGCCAGGATGGGCGCGGCGACCAGCAGGGCTTGCCAGGTCACGTCGCCGCCATCCTGCTGCTCGACCATGGTGGCCGATTCGCTAACGGCCTCGACGGTATCCATCAGGACGTCGTAGGACGCGAGATCGTCCTTGAACAGCAGGTTCAGGGCGCTGTCGATGCTGTCCTGGTGGTTCGTCTTGAGCAGTTTCTGCAGTTGCGTGTCCAGTTGGCGTTCCCAGGCCCGCTCCTCGACACGGCTCGCGGCCTGCATGAGGGCTTGCGAGATGCTGACGAGGCGCTGGGCTTCTGCGGAGAGTTTGGGGGGTGAATCTTTGGAAGGACGACGCATGGCGCTAGTGGGTCTCTTGTCAATGAAGTGTGGATCGAAGGTCCATGGGGTCATCATAAACCCTTATCCCCGGTATTGTAGTTGATTCGGCCACATGCCATGAACACATGGGCAACATCTCGTGCCTATCGGCGGGGTGGTGGAGGACGCTTGCCAAATGCGCGATTTCAAACGATAATGCGAATCGTTCTCATTCACTTTGAGGGCCCGACGGGTGCGCCGCGCGGTGCGGCCCCGTCGGGCGCCACGATTGGAGTACCACCCCCCGCCGGGCAACCGGATTCGCCCTCCTGATTCGTCAGGGGGGCTTTTTTCTTCTGTTTTGCCCTTTCGTTCGCCGTGCCTGCGCCTGCGCACGCTCTCGCGCCTGCTCTCGGCTCTCGCTCCCGTTCCCGCTCCCGCTCCCGCTCCCGCGTTCGCTTTCGCTTTCCCAGTGCGCCGGCCACAGCGCCCAGGGGCGGCCCGCGGCCCCAGAACGTCATTCCGGCGAAGGCCGGAATCCAAGTCCGTACCGCCGCCACCCACGTCACACGTAGCGGTTACGCTGGCAAACTTGGATTCCGGCCTTCGCCGGAATGACGGTTTTTAGGTTAGCGGGGAAGCAGACGGCCGGCGATGCTCGGGATAAGTAAAAAGGGCCGGAACCCTCGCGGGTTCCGGCCCTTCTTGCCGCCTGAGAGCCCGCCTTGACGGCGGGCCTCGACATTACGCAGCCAGCAGTTGGCGCAGCACGAACGGCAGGATGCCGCCATGCTTGTAGTAGTCGACTTCGATCGGGGTGTCGATACGCAGCAGCACTTGCACTTCCTGCGATTCGCCGTTTTCACGGTGGATCACCAGGGTCGCCTGTTGCTGCGGCTTGATCTCGCCTTCCAGGCCCTTCAGGTCGTAGGTTTCCTTGCCGGTGATGCCCAGCGACTCGACGCTGTCGTTGCCGATGAACTGCAGCGGCAGCACGCCCATGCCCACCAGGTTCGAGCGGTGGATGCGCTCGAACGAACGGCAGATCACGGCCTTCACGCCCAGCAGCTGGGTGCCCTTGGCCGCCCAGTCGCGCGAGGAACCGGTGCCGTACTCTTCACCACCGAAGATCATGGTCGGAGTGCCTTCGGCGATGTACTTCATCGCCGCGTCGTAGATCGACAGCTGCTCGCCCGACGGCTGGTGGATGGTGATGCCGCCCTCGACCGCCGAACCGTCCGCCTTCGGCGGGATCATCTTGTTCTTGATGCGCACGTTGGCGAAGGTGCCGCGCATCATGATCTCGTGGTTGCCGCGGCGCGAGCCGTAGGAGTTGAAGTCCGCCTTCAGGACGCCATGGTCCTTCAGCCACTTGCCTGCCGGACCATCTTCCTTGATCGAACCCGCCGGCGAGATGTGGTCGGTGGTGATCGAGTCGCCGAACACGCCCAGCGCGCGCGCGCCGGTGATGCTGCTGGCGGCCGCCTTCGGGGTCATCTCGAAGTCGGCGAAGAAGGGCGGCTCGGCGATGTAGGTCGACTCCGGCCAGTTGTACACCTGGCCTTCGGTCGAGGACACGCGCTCCCACAGTTCGCCCGGGTTGCCCTTCACGTCGGCGTAGTTCTTCTTGTACACCTCCGAGTTCATCGCCAGGCGCATCAGCTCGCCCACTTCCTGCGAGGACGGCCAGATGTCGCCCAGGTAGACGTCGACGCCGTTCTGGTCCTTGCCCACCGGCTCGGTCATCAGGTCCTTGGTCATGTTGCCGGCGATCGCGTAGGCGACGACCAGCGGCGGCGAGGCCAGGAAGTTCGAGCGGATGTTCGGGTGGATACGCGCTTCGAAGTTACGGTTGCCCGACAGGACGGCGGCGGCGATGATGTCGTTCTGGACGATCGCGGCGTTCAGTTCCGGGGTCAGGTCGCCGGCGTTGCCGATGCAGGTGGTGCAGCCGTAGGCGGTCACGCCGAAGCCCAGCTTTTCCAGGTAAGGCAGCAGGCCGGCGGCGGTCAGGTACTCGGTCACGACGCGCGATCCCGGCGCCAGCGAGGACTTGATGTGCGGCGCCACGGTCAGGCCGCGCTCGACCGCCTTCTTGGCCAGCAGGCCGGCAGCCAGCAGCACGCTCGGGTTCGAGGTGTTGGTGCAGGAGGTGATCGCGGCGATCAGGACGTCGCCGTTCTTCACGCGCACGCCGTTGGTGGTCTCGTAGACCTTGGTCAGCTCGACCGGGTTCTTGTTGAAGCCGTTCTGGGTGGTCGGCTTGCTGAACAGGTCGGTGAAGGTGTTCTTCACGTGACCCAGTTCGATACGGTCCTGCGGACGCTTCGGGCCGGCCAGCGACGGGGTGACGGTCGACAGGTCCAGTTCCAGCACGCGGGTGTAGTCGATCTCGCCTTCCTGCGGGATGCCGAACATGCCCTGGGCCTTGAAGTAGTTCTCGAAGGCCGCCAGTTCTTCTTCGGTACGGCCGGTGCCGCGGAAGTAGTCGACGGTCGCTTCGTCGACCGGGAAGAAGCCCATGGTCGCGCCGTATTCCGGCGCCATGTTGCCGATGGTCGCGCGGTCGGTGGTCGACAGCGAGCGGGTGCCTTCGCCGAAGAACTCGACGAACTTGCCCACGACCTTTTCACGGCGCAGCATTTCGGTGATGGTCAGCACCAGGTCGGTCGCGGTGCAGCCTTCGCGCAGCTTGCCCTTCAGGTTGACGCCGATCACGTCCGGGGTCAGGAAGTAGACCGGCTGGCCCAGCATGCCGGCTTCCGCCTCGATGCCGCCCACGCCCCAGCCCACCACGCCCACGCCGTTGATCATGGTGGTGTGCGAGTCGGTACCCACCAGGGTGTCCGGGTAGAACATGTTGCCTTGACGCATAACGCCGCGCGCCAGGTATTCCAGGTTAACCTGGTGCACGATGCCGAAGCCCGGCGGCACCACGCCGAAGGTGTCGAAGGCCTGCATGCCCCACTTCATGAACTGGTAGCGCTCGTTGTTGCGCTGGAATTCCAGTTTCATGTTCAGGTCGAGGGCTTTCGGCTCGCGGAAGTGGTCGATGGTGACCGAGTGGTCGACCACCAGGTCGACCGGCACCAGCGGCTCGATCTTCTTCGGATCGGTGCCCATCTTGGCGGCCACGTTGCGCATCGCGGCCAGGTCGGCCAGCAGCGGCACGCCGGTGAAGTCCTGCAGCACGACGCGGGCGACGACGAACGGGATCTCGTCGGTACGCTCGGCGGTCGCGCCCCAGTTGGCGAGCTGCTTGACGTGTTCTTCGGTGACCTTCTTGCCGTCGCAGTTACGCAGCACGGACTCGAGGACGATACGGATCGACACCGGCAGGCGCGACAGATTCACACCGAGGCTCTCGCCCAGGGCGGGCAGGGAGTAGAACTGACCGGTCTGGCCTGCGCCGACCGGGAATTCCTTCAGTGTGTTCAGAGTGTTGCGAGACATAATCTCTCCTTCAGTGGGGATTTTGTTATTTCAATAACAATAACATCAGGCGACGCGCGGCGAACCCCGCATCAGCTTTTCTTCTCCGCCGGGACGGCGGCTGCCATCTGTTCGGCGCTCTTGCATTCGTTGGCCAACTGGCGGTTCAGCTTGGAGTCCAGCAGGATGCCCTTGGCCGGGATGCCGATCCAGACCAGGCCGTAGTGCGGGTTCTCGAAGCGCAGCGCGCCGGTGGTGGTGCCGACCCGCGCCAGGCGGTGCAGGCGCTTCTTCCAGCGCAGGGCGATGTGGCTGTCGTCCTGCTGGTTGGTATAGATCGTGATCTTGTTGCCAAGTTCGCAAGCATATTCGGTCACCAGGGTGTCGGTGATGTCGGGCTCGGCGACCTCGGGACTGTTGGGGTCGAACGCGGCGGCGACGCCTGCCGCGCCCACGGCGGCGGCGCCGGCGGCGGCTTTCTTCGCCTTCTTCGACTTCGACTTGGATTGGGCTTTCAGGACGTCTTCCGCCTTCGGATGCTTCTCGACGGTGGCGGAGACGGCCGGCGCGCACAGGCCGGCAGCCGCGAGCGCGACGGCGCAGGCGGCGAGGAGTTTGGACAGGTGGGTGGCCATCAGCTGGGTTCCGTAGGGTTGACGAGTGCCGCCGCGGCTTCGGGCAGCGCAAGGCCGGCCAGCTTCGCGCGCTGCAGAACGGTCCAATAATATCGGTAGCTCGCGCGGTCGTGCAAGCGGCCGTGGTGCGCGATCGGGCCCCAGCCGGCCGCCATCGCCTCCTGCAGAATATTGGTCGCCTCGTTCACTTCCGACAGGCGCGGCGTGAAGGCCTTCAGGATCGCCTTGATCTGGTCGGGGTGGATGCTCCACATGCGGGTGAAGCCGAATTCGGCCACCGCGCGCTGGGCGTCGTTGGCCACCACCGCGCTGTCCTTGATGTCGGTGGTGACGTTGTGCGAGGGCACCTTGCCGTGTGCGTGGCAGGCGGCCACCATCTCCAGCTTGGCGCGCACCACCAGCGGGTGGGTGAACTGGCCCGGGGTGCGCATCGCGCTGGCCGGGATCGCGCCGAAGTGCGAGGAAACGAAATCCATGATGCCGAAGGACAGGCATTCGACCTGGGGCAGGGCGGCGATGTCGTAGGCTTCGCGCAGCGCGCCGTGGGTCTCGACCAGCACGTGGACCGGCAGGTCGGGGCGGTGCGCGCCGGCGTGCTGGTTGATCAGGTCGATCGCGCGCGCCACTTCCATGGCGCTCGACACCTTGGGCAGCACCACATAGGCCAGGCGCTTGGCGGCGCCGCCGACGATGGTCGCCACGTCGCTCGCGAAATGCGGGCTGTCCGGCTCGTGCAGGCGCACGCCGATGCGCAGGTAGTGGTTGTCCTCGCTGTTGACGAGGGCGGTGACCAGGGCGGCATGCTCGGCTTCGGCGCCGGCGGCGGCGCCGTCCTCGCAGTCGAAGGTGATGTCGAAGACGGGCCCAAGCTCTTGTTGCAGGGCCATCGATTTGCGCATCAGCTTCTCCGAGCCGGCGTAGTGGTCGCAGGCGGGGAGCAGGAGCGGCTGGCGTTTGCCCTGGAATAAAACCTCGGAAGGATGCATGGTCGGTCGTTGCAACGGATCGGCCGCGCCGCTCGCGCGGCACGGCCAGGGAAGGCGCGGCTCCTAGGGCCGCGCCGGGATGGATCAGCCCAGCAGGTGGGCGACGCCTGCGCGCTCTTCTTCCAGTTCCTTGAGGGTCAGGTTGATGCGCTCGCGCGAGAACTCGTCGATCTCCAGGCCCTGGACGATCTTGTACTCGCCGTTCTCGGTGGTCACCGGGAAGCCGAACACCACGCCTTCCGGGATGCCGTACGAACCGTCCGAGGGGATGCCCATGGTGGTCCACTTGCCGTTGGTGCCCAGCACCCAGTCACGCACGTGGTCGATCGCGGCGTTGGCGGCCGAGGCGGCCGAGGAGGCGCCGCGGGCGTCGATGATGGCGGCGCCGCGCTTGCCGACGGTCGGCAGGAAGACTTCGCGGTTCCACTGTTCGTCGTTGATCAGGTCCTTGACCGACTGGCCGTCGGCGGTGGCGAAGCGGTAGTCGGCGTACATGGTCGGCGAGTGGTTGCCCCACACGGTCAGCTTCTCGATCGAGGACACCGGCTTGCCCGACTTGGCGGCGACTTGCGACAGCGCGCGGTTGTGGTCCAGGCGCAGCATGGCGGTGAAGTTCTTGGCCGGCAGGTTGGGGGCCGACTTCATGGCGATGTAGGCGTTGGTGTTGGCCGGGTTGCCGACCACCAGGACCTTGACGTCACGCGAAGCGACGGCGTCCAGGGCCTTGCCCTGCACGGTGAAGATCTGGGCGTTGGCTTCCAGCAGGTCCTTGCGCTCCATGCCCGGGCCGCGCGGACGCGCGCCGACCAGCAGGGCCACGTCGGCGTCCTTGAAGGCGGTCATCGGGTCGGCGTGGGCGGTCATGCCGGCCAGCAGCGGGAATGCGCAGTCGTCGATTTCCATCATGACGCCCTTGAGCGCCTTCTGTGCTTTCTCGTTGTCGATTTCCAGCAGCTGAAGGATGACCGGCTGGTCCTTGCCCAGCATGTCGCCGTTGGCGATGCGGAACAGCAGGGAATAGCCGATCTGGCCGGCCGCGCCGGTGACGGCAACGCGCATTGGGGTTTTAGCCATGATGAATCTCCAAAGTGGGAATGAAAACGGTTCGGCGGCGCGCAAGAGACGCAATCGTCGCCGAGGATACGCCTGTTTGGGAAAACTGCAATGATACCAAAAGCGCCATCCAAAATTTTGCCAAAGAGCCGGTGTCGCGCGCGTACAATGGCTTGTGGAGCCGACGCCCGGTCGACCGCGAGTGTATTCCTCTGCTAATCCATCTGTCAATTCATATCATATGTCTTATATAAGACACATGTGTTTGACAGTTGCACACTGGACGCTCATGCACTTTTGTGGTGAAATCGCGGTCTATGAACCCCGTCCCGTCCAACCAGGCCAGCGAAGCAGCCGGCAGCGCGTCTCCGTCCTTCCGGCCGCTGTACCAGCAGATCAAGGCGCTGATCACCCAGAGCCTGCAGTCGGGCGAATGGAAGCCCGGCGAGCTGATGCCGAGCGAGGTGGAGCTGGCGGGGCGCTTCAAGGTCAGCCAGGGCACGGTGCGCAAGGCCATCGACGAGCTGGCGGCCGAGAACCTGGTGGTGCGCCGCCAGGGCAAGGGCACCTTCGTGGCCACCCACGCCGAGGAGCGGGCCCACTTCCGCTTCCTGCGATTGATGCCCGACGAGGGCGTTCCCCACCATCCCGACAACCGCCTGATCGAGGTCAAGCGCATCCGCGCCCCGGCCGAGGTGGCGCGCCTGCTCGAACTCAAGTCGGGCGATGCGGTCGTGTACATCAAGCGCCTGCAGTCCTTCGACGGCCAGCCGACCATCCTGGAAGAGCTGTGGCTGCCGGGGCAGCTGTTCAAGGGGCTGACCGCGGAACGCCTGGTGGAATACAAGGGGCCGATGTACGGCCTGTTCGAGTCGGAATTCGGCACGCGCATGATCCGCGCCACCGAGAAGATCCGCGCGCTGGCGGCCGACGCCGGCGCCGCCGACTTCCTCAAGGTGGCCGAGGGCACGCCGCTGCTGTGCGCCGAGCGCGTCTCGTTCACCTATGGCGACAAGGCGGTCGAGCTGCGCCGCGGGCTGTACTCGACCGCACACCATCATTACCTGAACGAACTGTCGTGAGGAAGATGGACTGAATGGTGCATGCCGGCGTATTCCCTTGGGGAGAAGCCGGCCTGCCGCAGCGCCCGCCCGAGGGCGGGGCGCTGCAACGATCGCGTGTAGCGATTAAAATATGTTGGTTTTGGGTAAGCGACGGACATGACCCGGTTCGCCGCGCGGTGTCCCGGTAATCCGCATGCGGGTTGGTCGGGGCCGGTATCAAAATCGGTGAAAATCAAGGGTTCACAAAAAAACTGTCGTTATAAGGGAGGTGTTGTATGTCTGAAGCCGTGAGAGAAGCAAGCAAGAAGGGGCGGCCCGTTTACCGAAATGTCGACTTCGGGGATATCACCACGAAGTACCGCATGCCGCCGTCGGCGATCGTGTCGATCCTGCACCGCGTCAGCGGGGCCGGCCTGTTCCTGATGCTGCCTTTCCTGCTTTACCTGCTGCAGGAAAGCCTGCTGTCCGAAATCTCGTTCGAACACTTCCGCGGCCTGGTCAGCGGCTGGTTCGTCAAGATCATCCTGCTGGGCCTGTCCTGGGCTTACCTGCACCACTTCACCGCCGGCGTGCGCCACCTGTTCATGGACAACCACCTGGCCCTGGACAAGGACGCTGCCCAGAAGACCGCCCGCTGGGTGCTGGTCGTGAGCCTGGCCCTGACCGCCCTGGTCGGCCTGAAACTGTTCGGAGTGTTTTAAAAATGGCAACCAAGAATAATATCGGCCCGCGCCGCCTCGTCGTCGGCGCCCACTACGGCGTGCGCGACTGGCTGGCCCAGCGCGTCACCGCCATCGTCATGGCGGTCTACACGGTCGTCCTGCTGGTCATGTTCCTGACCGCCCAGAACTTCAGCTACGAAGGCTGGGCCGGCTTGTTCTCGCAGCAATGGTTCAAGCTGTTCTCCCTGGTCACCCTGTTCGGCCTGTTCTACCACGCCTGGGTCGGCATCCGTGACATCTGGATGGACTATGTCAAGCCGGCAGGCATCCGCCTGCTTCTGCAGATGGCGACGATTCTCTGGCTGCTTGCCTGCGCCGCCTGGACCGTGCAAATTCTCTGGAGTGTGTAATCGTGGCAGCAATCAAAACTGCAGTTCCTACCCGCCGCTTTGATGCGGTCATCGTTGGCGCCGGCGGTTCCGGCATGCGTGCATCGCTGCAGCTGGCCGAAGCCGGCCTGAACGTCGCGGTGCTGTCGAAGGTGTTCCCGACCCGTTCGCATACCGTCGCTGCCCAGGGCGGCATCGGCGCTTCCCTCGGCAACATGAGCGAGGACGACTGGTACTGGCACATGTTCGACACCGTCAAGGGTGGCGACTACCTGGGCGACCAGGACGCGATCGAATTCATGTGCCGCGAGGCGCCCAAGGTCGTGTACGAGCTCGAACACTTCGGCATGCCCTTCGACCGCAACCCGGACGGCACCATCTACCAGCGTCCCTTCGGCGGCCACACCGCGAACTTCGGCGAGAAGCCGGTCCAGCGCGCCTGCGCGGCCGCCGACCGCACCGGCCACGCCCTGCTGCACACCCTGTACCAGCGTAACGTGCGCGCCCGCACCCACTTCTTCGTCGAGTGGATGGCCCTGGACCTGATCCGCGACGCCGACGGCGACGTGCTCGGCGTGCTGGCCCTCGAGATGGAAACCGGCGACGTCATGATCCTGGAAGCCAAGACCACCATCTTCGCCACCGGCGGGGCAGGGCGCATCTTCGCCGCCTCGACCAACGCCTTCATCAACACCGGCGACGGCATGGGCATGGCGGCGCGCGCCGGCCTGCCGCTGCAGGACATGGAGTTCTGGCAGTTCCACCCGACCGGCGTGTCCGGCGCGGGCGTCCTCATCACCGAGGGCGTGCGCGGTGAGGGCGGCATCCTGATCAACTCGAACGGCGAACGCTTCATGGAGCGCTACGCGCCGACCCTGAAGGACCTGGCGCCGCGCGACTTCGTCTCGCGCTCGATGGACCAGGAGATCAAGGAAGGCCGCGGCTGCGGTCCGAACAAGGACCACGTGCTGCTCGACCTGCGCCACATCGGCGCCGACACCATCAAGAAGCGCCTGCCCTCGATTCTCGAGATCGGCCACAAGTTCGCCAACGTCGACGCCACCAAGGAACCGATTCCGGTCGTGCCGACCATCCACTACCAGATGGGCGGCATCCCGACCAACATCCACGGCCAGGTGGTCGCCCCTGATGGCGCCGGCGGCCAGAAGATCGTGGGCGGCCTGTACGCGATCGGCGAATGCGCCTGCGTCTCGGTGCACGGCGCCAACCGCCTGGGCACCAACTCGCTGCTCGACCTGGTGGTGTTCGGCCGCGCGGCCGGCAACCACGTGGTGGCCCAGAACCTCAAGCAGAAGGTCAACAAGCCGCTGCCGAAGGACGCCGCCGACTTCGGCATGGACCGCCTGAACCGCCTGGAAACCTCGACCGGTTCGGAGAAGGTCCAGCACGTCGCCAACGACATCCGCGCCACCATGCAGAAGTTCTGCGGCGTGTTCCGCACCGACGCGCTGCTGCAGGAAGGCGTGAAGGAGATCATGAAGCTGGACGAGCGCCGCAAGCACGTCTCGTTCAAGGACAAGTCGAAGGTCTTCAACACCGCCCGCGTGGAAGCGCTGGAACTGGACAACCTGATCGAAACCGCGAAGGCGACCATCGTCTCGGCCGCGGCGCGCAAGGAATCGCGCGGCGCCCACGCCCACAGCGACTACGAGAAGCGCGACGACGAGAACTGGATGAAGCACACCCTGTGGTTCTCGGATAACAACCGCCTGGAGTACAAGGCTGTCGTCACCAAGCCGCTGACCGTCGAGACCTTCAAGCCGAAGGCCCGTACTTTCTAATATTTGATGAAGCCGGGGCAGGCGCCCCGGCTTGAAAAGACAGGTAAAAACATGGCACGCACCGTCCAACTGAAGATTTACCGCTACGATCCGGACAAGGATACGAAGCCCTACATGCAAGACGTCACCGTCGAGCTGAAAGACACCGACAAGATGCTGCTCGACGTCCTGCAGCGCATCAAGTCCGACGTCGACGACACCCTGTCGCTGCGCCGCTCCTGCCGCGAAGGCGTGTGCGGTTCGGACGCGATGAACATCAACGGCAAGAACGGCCTGGCCTGCACCACCAACCTGAACGAGCTGACCCAGCCGATCGTGCTGCGTCCGCTGCCTGGCCTGCCGGTGATCCGCGACCTGATCGTGGACATGACCAACTTCTTCAAGCAGTACCACTCGATCAAGCCGTTCCTGATCAACGACTCGATCAAGCCGGAGAAGGAGCGCCTGCAGACGCCGGAAGAGCGCGAAGAGCTGGACGGCCTGTACGAGTGCATCCTGTGCGCCTGCTGCTCGACTTCCTGCCCCTCGTTCTGGTGGAACCCGGACAAGTTCGTCGGCCCGGCCGGCCTGCTGCAGGCCTACCGCTTCATCGCCGACTCGCGCGACGAAGCCACCAACGAGCGCCTGGACAACCTGGAAGACCCGTACCGCCTGTTCCGCTGCCACTCGATCATGAACTGCACGGACGTCTGCCCGAAGGGCCTGAATCCGAACAAGGCGATCGGCAAGATCAAGGAATTGCTGGTTCGCCGTTCGATCTAAGCGGGGTCGGCCGATTCGCAGGCCCGCACGGGTCTGCGGAACGGCAAGTGCGGCGAACTTGCAGCCAAGTTCGCCGCAAATACAGTAAAAGTACCGTACTGCGCATTCCCGGCAGGCGGAGTATAGTGTTGACCCAACAACGGACTCTAGTGTGAACACGCATCAATCCGACCCCACCAACCGCGCCCGCCTGCGCTGGCGCGCGCGCCGGGGGCTCCTCGAGAACGACCTGATCCTCACGCGCTTCCTGGACAAGCACGAGGAGGCCCTGAGCGACGAGGACGTGGATGCCCTGACCCGCCTGCTGGACCTCGCGGACAATCCGCTGATGGACCTGCTGCTGGGCCGCGCCGAGCCCGAAGGCGAAGTCGACCTGCCGCACGTGCGCGCCTTGCTGGCGCGCCTGCGGCAAGCGTGAGCGGAACCCGTTTTCGTTTATTTTGTAGACCCACTCCCACAATAAGGAAGTGCCATGAACATCTCTGATACCAAAGCCACCCTGTCGTTCTCGGACGGCAGCCCGTCGGTCGACATGCCGATCTACAAGGGCACCATCGGCCCGGACGTCATCGACATCCGCAAGCTGTACGGCCAGACCGGCAAGTTCACCTACGACCCTGGCTTCATGTCGACCGCCTCGTGCAACTCGAGCATCACCTACATCGATGGTGACAAGGGTGAACTGCTGTACCGCGGCTACCCGATCGAGCAGCTGGCCGTCAATTGCGACTTCCTGGAGACCTGCCACCTGCTGCTGAACGGCGAACTGCCGAACGCCGAGCAGAAGAAGAAATTCACCGAGACCGTGACCAAGCACACCATGGTCCACGAGCAGATGCAATTCTTCTTCCGCGGCTTCCGCCGCGATGCGCACCCGATGTCGGTGCTGGTCGGCACCGTCGGCGCGCTGGCCTCGTTCTACCACGACTCGCTCGACATCAACGATCCGGAACAGCGTGAAATCTCCGCGATCCGCCTGATCGCCAAGATGCCGACCCTGGTCGCGATGGCCTACAAGTACTCGATCGGCCAGCCCTTCATGTACCCGCGCAACGACCTGTCGTACAGCGCCAACTTCATGCACATGATGTTCGCCAATCCGTGCGAAGAGTACAAGGTCAACGACGTGCTGGTGCGCGCCCTGGACCGCATCCTGATCCTGCACGCCGACCACGAGCAGAACGCGTCGACCTCGACCGTCCGCCTGGCCGGTTCCTCGGGCGCCAACCCGTTCGCCTGTATCGCTGCCGGCATCGCCTGCCTGTGGGGTCCGGCCCACGGCGGCGCCAACGAAGCGGCACTGAACATGCTGAAGGAAATCGGCAGCGTCGAGAACATCCCGGCCTTCATCGAGAAGGTCAAGGACAAGAACTCGGGCGTGAAGCTGATGGGCTTCGGTCACCGCGTGTACAAGAACTTCGACCCGCGCGCCAAGCTGATGCGCGAAACCTGCCACGAAGTGCTGAACGAACTGGGCCTGCAGGACGACCCGCTGTTCAAGCTGGCGATGGAACTGGAAAAGATCGCCCTGAACGACGAATACTTCGTGTCGCGCAAGCTGTACCCGAACGTCGACTTCTACTCGGGCATCGTGCAGTCGGCCCTGGGCATCCCGGTCTCGCTGTTCACCGGCATCTTCGCGATGGCGCGTACCATCGGCTGGATCGCCCAGTGGAACGAAATGATCGCCGATCCGGAACAGAAGATCGGCCGTCCGCGCCAGCTGTTCGTCGGCTCGCCGGTGCGCGACGTGCCGGGCATCGACAAGCGCTGATCGGCGTTTCCTGATCCTGTGGGGCTTGCGGCATACGCCGCATCGCCGCCCCGCACCGTCGTCCCCGCGCAGGCGGGGACCCAAGTTCAGCGTTCCGGTAACGCACGCAACTTGGGTCCCCGCCTTCGCGGGGACGACGTCTTTTGGCGTTCCGGTAGCGCATGCAACTTGGGCCCCGGCCTTCGCGGGGAGTCGTTTCCGGCAGTGCCGGGAACGACGTTTTTCAGCGTTCTGGTAGCGCATGCAACTTGGGTCCCCGGCTTTGCGGGGAATCGTTTCCGGCAGTGCAGGGAACGACGTTTTTGTGCACCCTGCCGACATCCAGGCTTTGCTGCGGCATTCCTGAAAGAGCTTCAGAGCAAGCGTTGACGAATCCTCCACGAGGGCTATACTGGCCGGGATTCGTTCACATCCACCCTCATGATCCACGCACGCCGCACCGCGATCTGCAACGCCTCCTGCCTCTCCGGCAGCAGTGCGCCTGCGCGCGCGGCGCGCATCGCGCACCAGCTTTCCCGCCATCTCGCCTGGCTTTTCCAGGCTCGGTGAGGAACACAGGGCAGGGCTCCGGCCCGCCATCCTCCCGGGCCAACTCCATCGCAGCGTGCACCTGACCATCGCGTCGGTGCTTTCCCTTTTCACTGGCCCATCCCCTCGTACGGCACCGGGCCGCCTCATGGAGAATCTTATGAAACCAAGCATCACCGTCTCGTGGCTCGACCTCGAACGTCTCGAACGCCTGCTCGACCGCCTGCCCGCCGCCCAGGCCGGGGCGCGCGACGCCCTGCTCGACGAACTCGGCCGCGCCGACATGGTCGAACCCTGGGAGATGCCGCCCGACGTCGTGACCATGAATTCGCGCGTGCGCTTCAGCTTCGACGATGCCGACGAAGAAGTCACCCTGACCCTCAGCTACCCCAAGGACATGAAGGATTCGGCCGAACAGCTATCCGTGCTAACTCCGGTCGGCACCGCGCTGCTGGGCCTGCGCGTGGGCGACAGCATCGCCTGGCGGCGCCCGGGCGGCGGCGAATTCAAGGTCACCGTGCGCGGCATCGAGTTCCAGCCGGAGCGCGCTGGCGAACTGCACCGCTGAGCCTTTCGCGGCCCGGCCCGCGCTAGAACAGGCACTTGCCGCGCACCCCGGCGACGGCGATGAAGGGCAGGGCCAGGTAGCCGCTGAGGAAGAAGGTCGGCTGTCGCTTCAGCCCGTCGTGGTGCAGGCAGTAGGGCACCTTGGCCTCGTCGACATGCTGGCGGAACTGCCGATAAGGATCTGCGCCAGGATCGGCGCCGAACACGGTCCCGGAAGCCGTGGTGCGCTGGGCCGGCTGATCGGCCAGCGTCTCGCGCACGGCGCGTTCGATCAGGCCGGCGTTCAGCACCGCGCGCAGGGAAGTGTTGCTCTGCGCATCGGTGGGCGGCTTTTCCCGCGGCGGCGGCGGGGCCTCGGCCCGGGCCAAGCCAAGAATCAGACCGCTCAAAACCGCCATTGCCAGCTGTTTCATGCCCATGTCCGCCAATCGTGATGTTGGCAAATGTACACTAGCAAAATGCGCACAAATGCATTGGCACATTTTGTTACATTTCAATGTGTACAATGCCTGCGGCCATATTCCAACCACATAAAAAGGACCTCCATGAAGCGCTTCCTGACCGCCTGTTTCCTCTTCCTCGGCCTGGCCGGCTTCGCCCGCGCCGACGCCGATCCCGAGCTGACCCGCCAGGTGAACGCCTTCGTGGACGCCTGGCACGATGACGCAGCCAATGCGCGCCTCGCCTATTTCGACAAGATGGCGCCCGACGGCGTCTACATCGGCACCGACCGCAGCGAGCTGTGGAAGCGCGACGACTTCAAGGCCTGGGCCAAGAAATACTTTGAACGCAAGTCGGCCTGGAGCTTCAAGGCCACCCGCCGCAACGTCTACGCATCGCAGGACGGTTCCCTGATCTGGTTCGACGAACTGCTGGACACGCCCAACATGGGCCACTGCATGGCCAGCGGCGTGATTCGCAAGACCAAAAGCGGCTTTGAGATCGTCCACTACCAGCTTTCGATGGCCGTGCCGAACGAGGTCAATGGACAGGTTAAAAAACTGATCGACGCACACGAGAAGAAGGCCAAGTCCTGAGGCGCCGCCTGTGCTAAGGTAGCCGGCTTTCCAGCATCGCAAGAACAGCAAGTGAGCATCCCCTACATCGGCCGTTTCGCGCCATCGCCCACCGGCCCGTTGCACGCCGGTTCGCTGGTGGCGGCGGTGGCCAGTTACCTCGACGCCCGCTTCCATGAAGGCCGCTGGCTGGTGCGCATCGAGGACATCGACGAAGGCCGCAGCGTGGCCGGCGCGGCCGAGGGCATCCTGGCCCTGCTGGCGGCGCTCGGCATGCAGGCCGACGGCGAGGTGGTATGGCAGAGCCGGCGCAAGCAGCTCTACCAGGCCGCGGCCGAGCGCATCGCCGCCAGCACCTATCCTTGCGGCTGCAACCGGCGCGAGATCGCCGATTCGCGCCTGGGCTTCGCGCCCGATGGCGCGGCCATCTATCCGGGCACCTGCCGCCACGGCCTGGCGCCGGGGCGCAGCATGCGCAGCCTGCGCCTGCGCGTGCCGGACCAAGGCGCGGACGAGATCAGCTTCAGCGACCGCTTCGCCGGGACCGTTACCCAGCACCTGGCGCGTGATTCCGGCGACTTCGTGCTCAAGCGCGCCGACGGTTTCTGGGCCTACCAGCTGGCGGTGGTGGTCGACGACTTCGAGCAGGGCGTGACCGACGTGGTGCGCGGCGCCGACCTGCTGGATTCGACCCCGCGCCAGATCTATCTCCAGCGCCTGCTGGGCGCGCCGACGCCGCGCTACCTGCACGTGCCGGTGGTGCGCAACGCCGGTGGCGAAAAGCTGTCCAAGCAGACCGGCGCCGTAGCAGTGACCGCGGGCGACGAGGCGGCCGCCGTGGCTGCCTTGATGCGCACCGCGGAATTCCTGGGACTGGATGTCGGCGGGCCGGAAACGCTGGATGCCTTCTGGCATGCGGCCATTCCCGCATGGGGGCGCTTGCTGGACCGGCGAGGTGCGATGCTGAGGCCGGACGCTTAGGGTCGCGCTAGGCCGACGGGCTTGCCATCAGGACGAGGGCGCCGACGAGGCGTTGCGCATGATGGTGATTTCGCCGTTGGCTTCGAGAAAGGCGACCTTCATTTCCGGGCGCGGACAGTCGGCCTGGCGCAGGGCTTCCTCGACGTCGCTCTGGGTCAGGCGGCAGCGCTTGACCACGTCGTCGAAGAACACCCCGTCACGCCCGATCAGCACCGCGCGGCCATCGACCAGGTGTTCGATCGCCGTGCTGCGCGCCGTGACCATGGCGATCAGGGACTTGAGTGCGACCAGGGTGGCGGCCACGATCAGTCCCCCCGACAGCGACTCGTCGCCGGCGGTCAGGCCGCTCGACACGGCTTCCGACAGCAGCATGACAATCAGGAGGTCGAAGGGCGTGAACTGCCCGACCGTGCGCCGGCCCGACACCCGCACCATGATCAGGAGCGCGACGTAGATGATGAACCCGCGTACGACGAATTCCCACCAGGGAAGCTCCATGTCGAACATATGCCCTCCGCAGCCAAAGCGCTTTGCGACAATTGTAATCAATTTGCTAACATCGTGATTTCAAGCGTGCGGCGCGCGGGGCCTGGGGCTCAGCCCGTGTAACTGGCGTTGAAGCCGAGGGCGACGTCGATCACTGTGCCGGAAATGCTGGCGGCCAGCCCGCCGGCCAGGAAGAGCGCCGCGTCGGCCACCGCCTGGGGCGCCAGCGCCGGCTCGCTTCGCAGCGGCATGAGGCTGTCCAGCAAGCGGTCCTGCTCCGCGAAGCTGTTCAGGCCCATCGAGCGCAACTGCCCGGTCGAGCGGTACATCGGGGTGTCGATCGGTCCGGGAGCAATCGCGTTGACGGCGATGTTGTAGCTGCCGAGTTCGTTGGCCGCCTGCTTGGTCAGGCCGATGACGCCCCATTTCGTCGCCGTGTAGATGCCGTTGCCGGCTGCACCCATGCGCCCGCCGATCGACGAGATGGTGATGACCCGTCCGCCGCGGCGTTTCAGGTGAGGCACCGCCGCATGGATGGTTTTCCAGACGCCGGCCAGGTTCACCTGCATCACGTCGTCGACTTCGGCTTCGGTCCCGTTCTCGATGGTGTGCCAGGCCACGGTGCCGGCGTTCGCGACCACGATGTCGAGGCCGCCGAAGGTATCGACCGTGAGCCGGTAGGCCGCGCGCAGCGCCTCGAGGTCGCGCACGTCCGCCTTGATCCTGAGCACCCGGGCGCCAGCAGCCTTGAGGGCCGCGACCGCCTCGTCGAACTCCGCCTCGCTGGCCAGTCGGTACCCCCGCGTGCGGATCGCGGCGGGATTGGCGATGTCGACCATGGCCACGGCGGCGCCGGCGCGGGCATAGGTCTCGGCGATGGCGCGGCCGATGCCGCGGGCCGCGCCGGTGACCAGTGCTACCTTGCCGCTCAGCGGCAGGGCGTCGGCCTCGCCGGCCGCGCGGGCAAGCAGCGGTGTCCCGGCGCCGGCCAGCGCCGCGGCCAGGCCGCCTTGCAGAAAGCGGCGTTTGCCGGCGTCGCGCATGTCGCCGTTCGGCGGTGTCGTTTGGGTGCGTGGTGTGCGAAGCATGATGTCCTCCGGTGCGGATTGCTTGATGGGTGTGCGGGCGTTCAGCGTTTGGCGGCCGGGGCTTGCGCCTCCTTCGGCTTGCCGTTCTCGAAAGCGCCGCCTTCGAGCAGGACCAGCGGATTGAAGAATTCCTTGACGCTCAGGATCTTGCCGTCGGGACGGAAGGTGAAGACATTGATGTAGATGTTGTCGTACTTCTTGTCCGAGTTCCTCACCTTGATGTCGCCACGGAATTCGGCAATGACGACATGCGGATTGTCGGTCCGATGCAGTTTCAGGTCGGGAAAGCGCATACTTTCCATGGCCTGCGGCAGGCCGGAAAAATGCGCCAGCAGGCGCGGTTTGCCGACCAGTTCGGTCGGGAAGCCGGGTGGCGCGTAAGGCATGTCCTGGCGGCCGTCCTCGGCCCACAGTTCGCCCCAGGCGGGAATGTCCATCTGCTCGAGCAGGCGCAGGAAGGTGCGCACGGTCGCGGCGTTGCGCTCGGCGATCGCGGGCGCACTTTCTACTTGCGGCGTGGCGGCGAGGACCGGCGCGTTGGCAAGGCCCGCCCCCACGGCGACACCCAGGTAGAGGCAGCTGGTGGACAGGAAACGGCGGACGGCGCCGGTGGCTTGGTAGTGCATGGCGTTCTCCTTGGCGAGGGGTTCAACATGGATGCATGGTAGGCCCCGCATCCCCGATGATTAAGTGGGGTAATGCATAAGACTTATTAAGGAATTCTTGATAATTGGCGCGTCCCCGGCGCTTTCCCCTCAGTCGTCCTCATGGTGGGCGCCCAAGGCTTCGATCAGCCGGGCGGCGACGCGCATCTTGTAGAGGTAGAAATCCGCCAGTTCCGGAAAGCGCGCAGCCTGGTCGCGCTGGTAAGCGAGCTCGCGGCGCAGCGCGGCGATCAGCGCGCTGCGCTCGTGCTCGAGCAGGTTCAGACAGACAGGGCGCATGCTGCCGCCGCCGCGCTCAGGAGCTTGCGCCAGTCACGCCGGCGGCTTCACCCTGGATCAGCCGTGGCCGGCGGTAGCCGGCGGGCTTGTCGCCGACCGGATTGGCGCCGGCGATCATCGCCTGCATGCCGTTCGTGAAAAAGCTGTAGGGGAAGGCAGGCTGGGGCGCACTGGCCGCGTCCAGCCGCGCCGCCAGCTCGGGCGGGAGCGTGAAATCGAGTGCGCCCAGGTTGTCGCGCAACTGTTCGAGCCGGGTGGCCCCCACCAGCACCGTGGCGACGCCGGGGCGGTTGGCCACCCAGTTGACCGCCACCTGGGCCATGCTGCGCCCGACTTCCCTGGCCACCTGTTCGAGCTCGGCAACGATGGAGAAATTGCGCTCGTTGAATTTGGCGAAGGCGGGATTGTTCGAGCCGCTCAGGGTCTGCAGGCGTCCCTGGCCGAACTGGCCGCCCTCGCTCGGACGGTACTTGCCCGACAGCAGGCCGGCGCCGAGCGGGCTCCAGGCCATAATCCCCATGCCATGGCGGGTGCCGAGTTCGACGAACTCGTGTTCGATGTTGCGTTCGACCAGGGAGTACTCCAGTTGAAGCGCCGAGATCGGCTCGTAGGCGCGGAACTCGGCGAGCGCCTGGGCGCGGCTGGCGTACCAGGCGGGCACGTCCGACAATCCAACGTGGCGCACCTTGCCCGCGCGGACCAGATCGTCGAGGGTGCGCATCACTTCTTCCGGCTGGGTCAGCATGTCCCAGGCGTGCAGCAGATAGAGGTCGATGTAGTCGGTGTCGAGGCGGCGCAGCGAGCCTTCCACGGCGCGCAGGATATTCTTGCGGCCATTGCCGCCGGCGTTGGGATTGGCGGGATCGGCGCTGAAGGTGAACTTGGTCGTGATCACCATCTTGTCGCGCAGGCCGCGTTCCCGGACGAACTCGCCAACCCAGCGCTCGGATTCGCCGTTGGTGTAGAGGTCGGCGGTGTCCACCAGATTGCCGCCCGCATCGACGTAGGCGTCGAACAGGGCGGCTGCGCCGGCCTTGTCCGTGCCCCAACCCCAGTCGGTGCCAAAGGTCATGGCGCCGAGGGCGAGGCGCGACACGCGCAGTCCGGAATTGCCGAGGGTGTAGGTATGCTTGAGGCTCATGATGATCTCCAGTCGGTGATGAAGGATGACGATGGAGACATCCTATTCCTCGCCTTCACACGGAAAAAGGTGTATAAAACGAAGAGGTCTTTAAGATTTTCTTAGGAATCGCATGCGCCTTACGCAACTGGACGGGCTGCTGGCTTTTGTCACCGTGGCCAAGCACAAGAGCTTCACCGGCGCCGCCGCCGAACTCGACCTGTCGGCCGCGGCGCTGTCCCAATCGGTGCGCGCCCTCGAGGAGCGGCTCGGTGTGCGTCTGTTCAACCGCACCACGCGCAGCGTGTCCTTGACCGAAGCTGGCCAGGCCTACATCGAAAGGGTAGGGCCGGCGATTGCCGACTTGCTGGATGCGAGCGAATCCTTGTCCCAGTTCCGCGACCAGCCGGTGGGCCTGCTGCGCCTGAACGCCGGCCGGGTGGTGGTGGCGACCGTGTTGCGCGAACTGGTGCCGGCCTTCATGGCGGCCTATCCGACGGTCAGGGTCGAAGTGCACATCGACGATGGCTTCTGCGACATCGTCGCGGAAGGTTTCGACGCCGGCTTCCGGCTGGGCGACAGCGTCGAAAAAGACATGGTCGCCCTGCCATTTGGTCCGCCGATGCAGATTGCAATCGTCGGTTCGCCATCCTATTTCAGCAAGCGGAGCAAGCCGGCCAGCATCGCCGATCTCAGGGAGCACGACCTGATCCGCTATCGCTTCCCGAGCAGCAAACAGCTCTATCGATGGGAACTGCTCGACAAGGGCCAGCCGGTGGAGGTGGACAGCCAGGGAGGCTTCGTCTGCAACGACTCCCTGCTGATGGTGGAAGCGGCCCTCGACGGCCTCGGGCTGGCCTACACCTTCGACCTCGCGGTGGCGGAGCACGTCAAGGCCGGCCGCCTGGTCCGGGTGCTGGAGGAAGCATGCCCCAGCTACCCGGGCTTTCACATCTACTATCCGGGCCGCCGGCAACTGCCGCTCAAGCTGCGCAAATTCATCGACTTCGGCACCGCCAGGCTGCGCCGCAAACCTTGAGCCGGCCTCAGGCAGGCTTGCCGGTGGCCTCGGCCTGTTCGGCCTCCCAGGCCGCCAGCTCCTTCTCGTAGCGCGCCAGCGCTTCCTCGTAGAGGTCGAACACGCAGGGAACGCAGCCGCTGCGGCAGCAATCCTCCAGCGCGGGCTGGACCGGCGGCTCGGGACGGCGGCGCGGCATCTCACTTCTCCTTGTTGAGAAGTTCCTGGATCTCGGCCCGCTCCTTCTTGCTGACGTGGCCGCGCAGGGCCGCCAGCACCAGTTCCTTGCCGGAACCGGCGAAGGCCTTGTGGATGAGTTCCTTGAGCAGGCCGGTCTGCAGGCTGTCCTGCGGCTGGGCCGGCGCATACACATGGGCGCGCGCGCTTTCGTCGCGCGTCAGCAGGCCCTTGGCATGCATCACCTGCAACTGGCGCAGCACGTTGGCATAGCCCATGTCCGGGCGCGTCTCGACCGCGGCCTCGTGGACCTGGCGCGCGGTGGCCGGCCCGAGCTGCCACAGCAGGCGCAGCATCTCGAGCTCGGCGGGGGTCGGCTTGGGTTGAGAGAGGGTGGTGCTCATGGATCTAGATTAAATGATCTAGATCCCGAAGTCCATCAGCGGCTGCGGTGGTAGGCCTGCAGGCGGAACTGCATGCGGCCGGTCTTGCGCTCGCAGACGCCGCTGATGGTCTCGTTCTGCGAGAGCTTCCAGCCCAGCCTACTTCCGGCGGCCTTGTCGGCGCAGGCGGCATGGACGACCTCGGGCACCTCGGGCAGTTCCACCGCCGGCGGCGTGGGCGGTGCCGGCGGGGCCGGGATCGCGGGCAGGCTGGGCAGGGCCGGCAGGGCGGGAGCGGTGGCCACGGCCTGGTGCGGCAGCGCAGGCGGCGCAGGCGGGGCGGGTGGGGCTGGCGGGGCGGGCGGCGCCGGGGGCTTGGGGCATTCGTTCTTCGCCGCGTCGCAATCGATCCAGACGCGCACCGTCTCGGAACCGGTCTGGGCGACGGCAACGCCGCCGAGCAGGGTGAAGGCGATCAGGGCCAGGGTCTTCTTCATGCTGTTCTCCATGTGTTGGCGGCCCGCCTCGTGTTGCGGACCATGAGCGCATGGTGCGCGCCAAATGTGGAGAAAAAATGGATCCTAACAATCGCAGCGGTAACCCAGCCCGTAGATCGAGCGGATCGCCTCCAGGCCCGGGGCCGCAGCCTCGATCTTGCGCCTCAGGTTCTTGATGTGGCTGTCGATGGCGCGGTCGGTCGCCTCCAGGTTGTCGGCGCGCGCGGCGTCGAGCAGCTGGGCGCGCGTCAGCACCTGGCCGGGGCGGCGCGCCAGCGCGGCCAGGATCGCGTACTCGCTGGGCGTCAGGTCGAGCGCCTTGCCATGCACCCGGATGCGGCGCGCGTGCTCGTCGACGGCCAGCGAAGGGGCGGGCGCCGCCACTCCTGTGCGGCGCAGGATGGCCTTGACCCTCGCCATCAGTTCGCGCGGGCTGAAGGGCTTGCACAGGTAGTCGTCGGCCCCGCTCTCCAGGCCCAGCAAACGGTCGATCTCTTCCACGCGCGCGGTCACCATCACGATCGGCAGGTCGGAAAATTCGCGCACGGCGCGGCACAAGGCCAAGCCATCCAGGCCGGGCAGCATCAGGTCGAGCACGAGCAGGGCCGGCGGCGCGCGGCGGATCGCCTCCAGCGCCTGGGCGCCGTCGCCGACCACTTCGGCCTTGTAGCCGGCCGCGCGCGCATAGTCGGCGACCAGGGCCGCGAGTTCGGGTTCATCCTCGACGATCATCAAGCGCGTCATGCGAGCTCCATTGCGATCGTCACGCGCAGGCCACCCAGCGGAGAAGGCGCGAAGGACAGCTGCGCGCCCTGGGCTTCGAGCAGGCGGCGGCACAGCGCGAGGCCCAGGCCGGCCCCGCCGTGGGCGCGGCTGCGCGAGGCATCGACGCGGTAGAAGCGTTCGCCGAGCCGGGCCAGGGCCGGTTCCGGCACGCCGGGCGCGCTGTCGTCCAGCACCAGGGCCAGGCGTGCGCCCTCGAGCCGGGCGTGCAAGCCGACCCGTCCGCCTGCGGCGGTGTAGCGCAGGGCATTCTCGAACAGGTTGCCGAGCACCTGGCGCATGCGGTCGGGATCGGCCAGCACGTTGGCGCGCGACGGCGGCGGCGCGATCTCCAGCGTGAGCCCGGCCGCATCGAAGCGGCCCGCGAACTGGCGCGCTTCGTCGACCGCCAGCTGCCACAGGTCGATGCGCTCGCGCCGGCAGGCCAGTTCGCCAAGGTCGGCGCGCGCCAGGGCGTAGAGCTCGTCGATCAGCTTGTTCAGCGCCAGCACCTGGCGCAGCATCGCGTCCACGGTCTCCGGCGTGGCTTGGCGCACGCCGTCCTGCAGCGCTTCGAGCTGGGCGCGCAGCACCGCCAGCGGCGTGCGCAGTTCGTGCGAGGTGTCGGCCACCCATTCGCGGCGCGCATTCTCGGCCTGGGCCAGGCGCTCGGCCAGGGCGTTGAAGTGGCGTGCCAGTTCGCCCAGCTCGTCGCTGCGGTCCTGCGGCAGACGCACGGCGTAGTCGCCCGCGGCGAGCGCGCCGGCGCCGCGCGCAAGACGGTCGATCGGGCGCCGGAAGTGGCGCGCCAGCAGGCTGGCGGCGAGGGCGCTGAGCACCACGGCGGCGGCGCCGATCAGCCACAGGCTGGCGCGCAGTTCGGCCAGGAAGGCATAGGCCAGGGCGTCGCTCGGCTGGTGGCTGCGCGCGACGGCGAGATAGCCCACGGTGCGCGCGCCGACCTCGATCGGGCGCCGGGCCAGCGGCAGCGGGCCGGGCTCGCGCCCCGCCAGGTAGCGACCCTCGGCGTCGAGCAGGGTGATGCGCTCGTGCAGGTCCTGCACCACGCCCTGCGCGTCGGCCGGCGGCGCTTGCGGCGGCGCGAGCGGCGGCAGCGGCATCGCGGGTGGGGCGGGTGGGGCGGGCGGCGCGGGTGGCTGCGGCGGGGCCGGGGGCGCGGGAGCGGGAATGCGCGGCGTCGTCGGCGCAGGGATGGGCGCGACGGCTTCGCCGCGCGCGCGCATGTCCTGCAGCCGGGCCAGTTCATTGGCCAGCCAGGTCCTGCGCGCCGGGCCATCCGGCACGACGCTCCAGTTGCCGCGACGCTCGTAGGCGCGGGTGAGTTCGGCGCTGAGATCGCCCAGGCGGTCCAGTTCGATCGCCACCGCGTAGTCGCCGAAGCTGCCCAGCACCTTTTGCCGCAGCACCAGGACGCCGCTCGCCGCCACCAGCAGGATGGCCAGCAGGACCGAGGCGAACAGGCGGAATCCGATGGAGATCTTCACTTTGCCAGGAGTAAATATCGATGCTTAATTGTAGTACAGTTAGTCTCCCATGGTGCAATTCTGATAATTGACATCCTAAAAACCACGTGCATATGCGAGATTTTGAACTGTCCGGTTACTTTGGGGCTGCCGGACAAGCCGGGGTGGCCAGTGGGGAGTAGTCCTACAGGACTGTGGTCCATTTTTGGTGTTCAGGCTGGCTTTCGATGATTAGCATAGACCTCGAGTTCAGTCGATGACGACTGATTTCTTCAACGAAGATAAGGAGGCAATCATGGCTTCGAACAACCAAGGCGGCAACAACGGCAACAAGCAGAGCGACACCAGCAACCGCGGTTTCGCTTCGATGGATCCGCAGAAGCAGCGCGAGATCGCCAGCGAAGGCGGCCGCGCGGCGCACGCTTCGGGCAATGCGCATGAGTTCACTTCGGAAGAAGCACGCCGTGCTGGCTCGATGAGCCACAAGAACGACGGCAACCAGCAGAGTGGCAACCAGGGTGGTGGCGGCAACCAGCAGAGCGGCAACCAGGGCAGCAGCGGCCAACGCGGCGGCTCGTCCGAGCAGCACGCGCAAGCGGGCCGTCAAAGCCACAAGAACGACGACAAGCGCTAAGCGCGCCTGAAGTCGACAGCCGCCGGCCCCGCCGGCGGTTTTCGCGTTTTCTCCAGCTTCAGTAGACGTCGCGCCGGTAGCGGCCTTCGCTCACCAGCCTGTCGACCAGTTCCTCGCCGAGGATCTCGACCAGCGCGTCGTGCACGCCGCCGGCCATTCCCTGCAGGCTGCCGCACACGTAGATCGCCGCGTCGTCCGCGACCCAGGCGCGCAGCACGTCGGCGTGCTCGCGCAGCAGGTGCTGCACGTAGCGCGGCCTGTCGCCGTCGCGCGAGAAGGCGAGGTCCAGGCGCGTGAGCGCACCCGCGGCCAGCCACTCTTGCAGTTCGTCGCGGCACAGGCTGTCGTGGGCCGCGTTGCGTTCGCCGAACAGCAGCCAGTGGTCGCGCACGCCGTTGTCGATGCGTTCCTTGAGCAGGGCGCGCAGGCCGGCCAGGCCGCTGCCGTTGCCGATCGCGATCAGGGGCCGGCGGGCATTGGTCCCGAGGCGGAAGCGTTCGTGCGCGCGCAGGCGCAGGCGCACCACGTCCTGGCCGCCCGCGTCTTCGCACAGCCAGCCCGAGGCCGCGCCAGGCGTGCCGTCCTCGCGCCGCTGCAGGCGCACCATCAGTTCCAGCCGGCCTTCGGCGGGCACCGAGGCCACCGAGTATTCGCGCGGATGCGCGGGGTCGCGCGGCGCGCTCACCTGCGCCAGGTCGCCGGCGCGCCAGTCCGGCAACGGGCCGTCCAGCGGGACCAGGGCCAGGCGGTAGAGCGGGCCACCGGCGCTGCCCGGGTTCATCAGGGTGCGCGCCGCGATGCGCCACTCGCCGTAGGCCGGGGCTTCCCAGTCGGGCGCATCCATGGTGCCGGCCAGGCGGCCGAGCTGGTGCTGCCATTCGCCCAGCGCGGCCGGGGCGCCGCGGTCGACGTCGATGCGCTCGAACAGGGGCGTGGCGCCGCGCGCCGCCAGCCAGCGGTCGAGCTGGCGGCCGAAGCCGCAGTAATTGGCGTAACTGCTGTCGCCCAGGGCCAGCACCGCGTAGTGCAGGTGCGAGAGATCGGGAGCGGCGGCCATCGCTTCGCTGGCGAAGCGCGCGCCTGGGTCGGGGGCGTCGCCCTCGCCATAGGTGCTGGCGATGAACAGGACGCGGCTGGCGCCGCGCAAGGTGTCGAGGTCGAGCCTGGACATGCACACCGCGCGCGCCTTCAGCCCGCCGGTGACCAGGGTGTCCACGCTGCGCTGGGCCAGCCAGTCGGCGCTGCCGGTCTGGCTCGCGTGCACCACCAGCCAGTCGGCCGGACCCGTCGCGGCGCTGGCGCGCGCCATGCGGCCGCGCCAGATCGCCAGGCACATCATGAGATAGACGCCGGACAGCGCCAGCGCGCCGCCCCAGCGGACAGGGTCGATGGTGATCATTGGAGCAGGGTGCGCCAGGCGGCGCTGGTGGTTTCGAGCAGCGCGCCCGGACCGCGCACCAGGAAGCGGGCGGCGATGCCGCGCGCGTCGGCGTAGGCCAGCCCGGCCTCGGGGCCGAGCACGGTGAGCGCCGTGGACAGGGCGTCGGCCGCCATGCAGCTCGTGGCCAGCACGCTCACCGAGGCGAGCTGGTTGGCGACCGGATAGCCGCTGCGCGGGTCGAGCGTGTGCGAGGCGCGCCGCGGTCCGTGGTCGCCGCGGGCATGCGTGAAGTAGCGCCGGTAGTCGCCCGAGGTGGCGACCGCCAGGCCGTGCAGGGCGACCACCGGCGTGGACGTGCCGGCGCCGGCATCGGGCACGCCTTCGATCTCGACCCACCAGGGTTCGCCATCCGGCTTGACCCCGGCGCCGCGCAGTTCGCCGCCGATCTCGGCCACGTAGTGGTGCACGCCGTGGCGCTCGAGGCAGCGCGCCAGGCAGTCGACCGCATAGCCCTTCGCGACCGAGGAAAAGTCGAGGACCGCGCCGCCCGGCTGCAGCAGGCGCCGGCTAGAGCGGTCCAGCACCGGGCGCCGCGCCGCGCGCGTGCGCACCAGCGCGGCAATGGCCTCGTCGGCCGGCGCATAGAAGCCGGCCTGGTCGTAGCGCCGGGTGGGGCCGAAGCCCCACAGCTCGACCAGGGCGCCGGCCGCCGGGTCATAGGCCCAGCCGCTGTCCTCGGCCACCCGCAGCGCATACTCGGCCACGTCGAAGAACTGCGGCGGCAGCGCATGCCAGCTGCCGGCCTCGGCGCGGTTGTAGCGGGACAGCAGCGAATCCGCTTCCCAGTGGCTCATCTGGGCCACGATCTCGTCCAGCTCGCATTGCAGGGCGCGCGCGAGGAGCTGGCCGTCGACCGCCGGCGGCAGCATCATGCGCACCGACCAGTCGGTGCCCATGCTGGCGCCGGCCGCGCGCCGCAGCTGGCTGCCGGCGGGCGGCAGGGCCAGGTCGATGTCGAGCGGGACGAGGACGGCGCGCATTACTGGGGCAGGACTTCCAGCGTGGCCGAGTAGCTGTAGCGGCGGGTGTCGCCGGCGGCCTCCGAAGGGCCCTTGCCTTGTTCGACCGGGTACTTGGCGGTCAGCCAGTACATGTTCGGCGCCGGCAGGGTGAAGCTGGCCTCGCCCTTGGCGTCGGTGGAAAAGCGCAGCTCGCCCAGGGTGCCGCGGTACTTGACCCCGCCCGGCACCAGGCTGAACGGGAAGTTGGCGAGCGGCTGGCCGTTCAGCACGAAGCGAAAGCGCGCGGTCTCGCCGGCGTGCAGTTCGTTGGGGTGGGTAACCGGCACCAGCTCCAGGCCCTGGCCGGTCGGCTTGAGCGCGCCTTCCGAGGTCTTGTTGGCCGAGACAAAGGTCTCCAGGCGGGTCGCGGTGATGGTGGTCTTGAGCTCCTGCGCGCCTTGCGGGATCTCTTTCGCCAGGTTGGCTTCGACCGTGCGGAAGCGCTTGACTTCGCCATTCAGCTTGTAGCTGCCGAAGACGTTGTTGTTCACCAGGGCCAGGCGGTAGGTGCCGTCCTTGGGCATGCGCAGGTCGAGGGTGGAGCGCAGCTTGCCCAGCACCGCCCCCTGGGCCGGGGCGCTGGCGCCGTCCGGGTCGGTGACCAGGAGGCCGTCCAGGCGCAGCGGGACGTGGTCGAAGTCGAACAGGCCTTCCGAGATGGCGCCGTCGATGGTGACCCAGGCTTCCGGCTTCTCGACCAGGGTGGCGCTGGGCAGGATCCAGCCGCGGTGGGCGGCGGCGGACAGCGAGAGGCCGGCCAGCGACAGGGCCAGGACGGTGTGCTTGAGGATGCGGATGGACATCGTGGTCTCCTTGGAATTATTGGATCTGGAGCGACACCGCGCCCAGTTCTTCCTTGCCGGCGGCGTTGGCGGCAAGCTTGCCCTTGGCCGGCAGGGTAAAGGGAACCTTCACCAGCTCGCGCCCGCCCGCTTCGCGCGCCGCCTCGACCACCAGCCGGTATTCGCCGGCCGGCAGCTTGTCGATGCCGTTCAGGGCCGGGCCGAAGCTCAGGGTGTGGGTGCCGGCGGCGCGGGTGGCGCCGCTCACGCCGTCGATCGGCAGGCTGGCGTCGCGGCCGGCCTTGCGCCACCAGGTGCGCAGGTCCTTGACCCACTTCTCGCCGGCCTTGTCCTTCTTCTTGATGTCGTACAGGACGGACAGGGTCGAAGCAACCGACTGGTCGGCGCGCTCGATCCACATCGCCACATAGGGCTTGTGGTATTCGGCCACGTTCAGCTGCGGCAGTTCGAACTTCACGGACAGGTCGGCGGCCATGGCCCAGCTGGAAGCGAGCGGCAGGGTCAGGGCGAGCGAGTGGGACAGTTTCATGGGCGGTCTCGGTGGATGGAATCAGTGGACGAAAAGGAGGGCCAGCACGGCCGGCAGCACGATGCCGAAGCCGATCACCGGCCAGGTCGAGGGGCGCTTGGCCGCGTGGTATTTCAGGATCAGGAAACCGGTGATGCAGAACACCAGGCAGGCGACGGCGAACAGGTCGATGAACCAGCTCCACACCGGGCCGGTATTGCGGCCCTTGTGCAGGTCGTTGAGCCAGCTGATCCAGCCACGCTCGGTGCGCTCGTATTCCGCGCTGCCGTCGGCGGCGATGCGCAGCCAGGCGTCGCCGCCGGGGCGGGGCAGGGCCACGTAGGCGTCGTCCTCGCTCCATTCGGCGCGCTTGCCGCGCACGTCGACCGGGAAGGCGCCGTTGGCCCAGTCGGCCAGCTCGGCAGGCAGCGGCACCTCGGCGTCGGCGTGCTCGGCGGCGTAGGCGGCGAGCCGGGCGCGGAGCAGCTCGGGCAGCTCGGCCTTGAGGCGGGTGACCACCGGCTTGGCCTCGATCTTGGAAGCATTATTCAGGGTGATGCCGGTAAAGCTGAACAGCAACATCGCCATCAGACAGATGGCGGAGCTGATCCAATGCCATTGGTGCAATTGCTTTAACCACAGGGCACGGGCTGCGCCGGGCAGGGCGGTCGCGCCCGGATCGGCTTTCGCGTTGGCGTGCGCAGGGGCAGAGGGAGTGGGGCCGGTTGGGTGCATAAAGTAAATGATAACGATTATCATTTACGTGGTCAACTCGGCAATCGGCGATGCTTGTCCACTCTACATTTTGAAATAAATAATTTCGCTGACCCCCATCGGCTTGCGCCTTGATGATGGGTTACAATACCGTGCGCTAAAAGTCAGGAGAGCGCTTGGAAGCGCCCCTGCAGAGTCCTTCCCCCACAACTTGATGTCTTGTAAGTGCGATCCGCTAACCGGTCAGGCCGTGTCGCGGAAGGTTAGACTAACCCGCCCCAACCTCGCGAAGCGCGAAGAAAGGTGAGCAAGAATGATGCAACAAAATAACGCCAACTCCTACCTGTTCGGCGGCAATGCCCCGTACGTGGAAGAGTTGTACGAGGCCTACCTGGACAATCCGGGTTCCGTGCCAGAGAACTGGCGCGCCTATTTCGACCAGATGCAAAACGTGCCTGCGGTCGACGGCTCCAGCCGTCCCGACGTCGTGCACTCGTCGGTCGTCGCCTCGTTCGCGGAACGTGCCAAGCAAGGCCCGATCCGTACCGTGACCGCCACCCCGGACGTCGAACTCGGCCGCAAGCGCGTCGCCGTCACCCAGCTGATCGCCGCTTACCGCTACCTGGGCTCGCGCTGGGCCAACCTGGACCCGCTGCAGCGCCAGGAACGTCCGCCCCTGCCGGAACTCGAGCCGAGCTTCTACGGCTTCACCGAAGCGGACCTGGACACCGTTTTCAACATCAGCAACACCTACTTCGGCAAGGAAACCGCGACCCTGCGCGAGATCCTGAACATGCTGCGCGACACGTACTGCCGCGCCATCGGCGCCGAGTTCATGTACATCAGCGACCCGACCGAGAAGCGCTGGCTGCAGGAGCGCCTCGAGTCGATCCGCTCGACCCCGACCTTCAGCGCCGAGAAGAAGAAGCACATCCTCGAGCGCCTGACCGCGGCCGAAGGCCTGGAACGCTACCTCCACACCAAGTACGTCGGCGCCAAGCGCTTCTCGCTGGAAGGCGGCGAGTCCTTCATCGCCTCGATGGACGAAGTGATCCAGCGCGCTGGTGAAAAGGGCGTGCAGGAAATCGTGATCGGCATGGCCCACCGCGGCCGCCTGAACGTCCTGGTCAACACCCTGGGCAAGAGCCCGGCCGACCTGTTCGAGGAATTCGAAGGCAAGCACGCCGACGACCTGCCGGCAGGCGACGTGAAATACCACCAGGGCTTCTCGAGCGACATCTCGACCCCGGGCGGCCCGGTCCACCTGTCGCTGGCCTTCAACCCTTCGCACCTGGAAATCGTCAACCCGGTGGTCGAAGGTTCGGTCAAGGCGCGCATGGAACGCCGCGGCGACCGCAAGGGCAAGGAAGTCCTGCCGATCCTGGTGCACGGCGACGCCGCCTTCGCCGGCCAGGGCGTGGTCATGGAAACCCTGAACCTGGCCCAGACCCGCGGCTACGGCACCGGCGGCACCGTCCACCTGGTCATCAACAACCAGATCGGCTTCACCACCTCCGACCCGCGCGACGCTCGTTCGACCCTGTACTGCACCGACGTGGTCAAGATGATCGAAGCGCCGGTCCTGCACGTCAACGCCGACGATCCCGAAGCCGTGGTGCTGGCGACCCAGATCGCCCTCGACTACCGCGTCGAGTTCGGCAAGGACGTCGTGGTCGACATCGTCTGCTACCGCAAGCTGGGCCACAACGAGCAGGACACTCCGGCCCTGACCCAGCCGCTGATGTACAAGAAGATCGCCAAGCATCCGGGCACCCGCAAGCTGTACGCCGAGAAGCTGGCCGCGCAGGGCACCGTGGGCGCCGACGCCGGCGACCAGCTGGTGGCCGAGTACCGCGCCGCCATGGACGCGGGCAAGCACACCGTCGATCCGGTCCTGACCAACTTCAAGAACAAGTACGCGGTCGACTGGGCTCCCTTCCTGAACAAGAAGTGGACCGACGCCGCCGACACCGCCGTGCCGCTGACCGAACTGAAGCGTCTGGCGCAGCGCATCACCACCGTGCCGGAAAACTTCAAGCTCCACTCGCTGGTCGAGAAGGTGCTGGCCGACCGCGCCGCCATGGGCCGCGGCGAGCTGAACCTCGACTGGGGCATGGGTGAACACCTGGCCTACGCCTCGCTGCTGTCCTCGGGCTACGCGGTCCGCCTGTCGGGCCAGGACGCCGGCCGCGGCACCTTCGTGCACCGCCACGCCGTGCTGCACGACCAGAACCGCGAGCGCTGGGACCAGGGCATCTACCTGCCGCTGGCCAATGTCTCGGACAACCAGGCGCACTTCACCGTGATCGACTCGGTGCTGTCGGAAGAAGCGGTGCTCGGCTTCGAGTACGGCTACTCGACCGCCGAACCGAACACCCTGACCATCTGGGAAGCCCAGTTCGGCGACTTCGTCAACGGCGCCCAGGTCGTGATCGACCAGTTCATCGCCTCGGGCGAAGTGAAGTGGGGCCGCGCTTCGGGCCTCGTCATGATGCTGCCGCACGGCTACGAAGGCCAGGGTCCGGAACACTCGTCGGCCCGTATCGAACGCTTCCTGCAACTGTGCGCCGACAACAACATGCAAGTGGTGCAGCCGACCACGGCCGCCCAGATCTTCCACCTGCTGCGCCGCCAGATGGTGCGCCAGTTCCGCAAGCCGCTGGTGATCTTCACCCCGAAATCGCTGCTGCGTAACAAGGACGCCGGCTCGCCGCTGACCGACCTGGCCAAGGGCGGTTTCCAGACCGTGATCGGCGAAGTGGACGAGAAGATCGAAGCCGCCAAGGTCAAGCGCGTGATCGTCTGCTCGGGCAAGGTCTACTACGACCTGGTGAACACCCGCAAGGCGCGCAACGCCAGCGACGTGGCCATCGTCCGCATCGAGCAGATGTACCCGTTCCCGCACAAGTCCTTCGCCGCCGAGCTGAAGAAGTTCAGCAACGCGACCGAAGTGGTGTGGGCGCAGGACGAGCCGCAGAACCAGGGTCCGTGGTTCCAGATCCAGCACAACATCTTCGAAAGCATGGAAGAAGGCCAGCGCCTGGCTTACGCCGGCCGCGCCGCCTCGGCGTCCCCGGCGGTTGGCTATGCCGACAAGCACGTGGCGCAGCAGAAGGAACTGCTGGAAACCGCGTTCTCGAAGCTCAAGGGTTTCATCCTGACGAAGTAAGGCAGCACCGGCCCGGGCCCCGACGTCCCGGGCCCTTTGCACAGAATAATTAAACGGAGTTTACTCAACATGGCACAAATCGAAGTCAAGGTCCCCCAACTGTCGGAATCGGTTGCTGAAGCGACCCTGCTGTCCTGGCACAAGAAGGTCGGCGAGCCCGTCTCGCGCGACGAGAACATGATCGACATCGAGACCGACAAGGTGGTCCTGGAACTGCCGGCCCCGAGCGCTGGCGTGATCGTGCAGCTGATCAAGGCCGACGGCGCGACCGTGGTGTCGGGCGAGACCATCGCGATCATCGATACCGAAGCGTCGGCACAGACCAGCCCGCTGGAAGTGAAGCCGATCCCGTCGGCAGCCCCGAACGCCCCGATCGAAGCCGCTCCGGCCGCCGCACCGGCCGCCGACCAGTCGAAGGCGGGCGTGGCCATGCCGGCCGCCGCCAAGATCCTGGCTGACAACAACATGAGCGCCGCCGGCATCGACGGTTCGGGCCGCGACGGCCGCGTGACCAAGGGCGACGCCCTGGCCGCCGTCGCCAGCAAGCCGGCCGCCGCACCGGCCGCCGCCGCACCGGCCAAGGCCCCGCTGCAGCAGGTCGCCGCCCCGGTCGCCAACCTGGGGGACCGTCCGGAAGAGCGCGTGCCGATGAGCCGCCTGCGCGCCCGTATCGCCGAGCGCCTGCTGCAGTCGCAGCAGACCAACGCCATCCTGACCACCTTCAACGAGGTGAACATGGCGCCGGTCATGGAACTGCGCAACAAGTACAAGGACAAGTTCGAGAAAGAGCACGGCGTCAAGCTGGGCTTCATGTCCTTCTTCGTCAAGGCCGCCGTCGCCGCGCTGAAGAAGTACCCGATCCTGAACGCCTCGGTGGATGGCAACGACATCGTCTACCACGGCTACTTCGACATCGGCATCGCGGTCGGTTCGCCGCGCGGCCTGGTGGTGCCGATCCTGCGCAACGCCGACCAGATGTCGATCGCCGAGATCGAGAAGAAGATCGGTGAATTCGGCCAGAAGGCCAAGGACGGCAAGCTGACCCTGGAAGAGCTGTCGGGCGGTACCTTCTCGATCTCGAACGGCGGCGTGTTCGGCTCGATGCTGTCGACCCCGATCATCAACCCGCCGCAGTCGGCGATCCTGGGCGTGCACGCGACCAAGGACCGCGCCGTGGTGGAGAACGGCCAGATCGTGATCCGTCCGATGAACTACCTGGCGATGTCCTACGACCACCGCATCATCGACGGCCGCGAAGCCGTGCTGGGCCTGGTGGCCATGAAGGACGCGCTGGAAGATCCGGCGCGTCTGCTGCTGGACCTGTAATCGCCAACCGACCCGCCTGGAGGAGCCATGAGTCTGTCTGATGAAATCAAACGGCTGCATGAACTGCACCAGGCGGGCGCCTTGAGCGATGCCGAGTTCGAGCAGGCCAAGGCCAGGATCCTGACGGCATCGACCGTCAGCCTGGACAAGGGCGGCGGTGCGCTGTCCGACGAGATGAGCAAGCTGCGCCGTTCGCGCGCCGACCGCTGGCTGGGCGGCGTGTGCGGCGGGCTGGGTATCGTGTCCGGGATCGATTCCTGGATCTGGCGCCTGGCCTTCGTGCTGTTCACCTTGGCCTACGGCGCCGGCGCCCTCATTTACTTGGCGTTGTGGATTTTTGTTCCCGAAGAATAAAACCGTTCGGTCTCGCAAGTAGGCCCGCTACGCTAGCACGTCGTTCCGGCGAAGGCCGGAACCCAAGTTCGTCGAGTCGCCACTAGCGTGACGCTTTGGCGCTCAGCACGCAAACTTGGATCCCGGCCTTCGCCGGGATGACGTTCATGTGCAGCGTGACCGGCGATGCGCGGGTGGCTTGCGCAGCGTGCACCGAACCAACCAGGAAATAACAATGAGCGATAAACAATTTGACGTCGTCGTGATCGGCGGCGGTCCCGGCGGCTACATTGCTGCCATCCGTGCAGCGCAGCTGGGCTTCAAGACCGCCTGCATCGACGAGTGGGTCAACGCCAAGGGCGGTCCGGCCCCGGGCGGCACCTGCACCAACGTCGGCTGCATCCCCTCGAAGGCTCTGCTGCAGTCGTCGGAAAACTTCGAGCACGCCGGTCACGGCTTCGCGGAGCACGGCATCAAGGTCTCGGGCCTGGAGATGGACGTTGGCCAGATGCTCAAGCGTAAGGACACGGTCGTCAAGCAGAACAACGACGGCATCCTGTTCCTGTTCAAGAAGAACAAGGTCACCTTCTTCCACGGTCGCGGCACCTTCGCCGGCAAGGCCGACGGTGGCTACACCATCAACGTCAGCGGCCCGACCACCGACAGCATCAGCGCCAAGAACGTGATCGTCGCCACCGGCTCGAACGCCCGCCAGCTGCCGGGCGCGGAGTTCGACGAGAAGCTGATCCTGTCCAACACCGGCGCACTCGCCATCGAGAACGTCCCGGCCAAGCTGGGCGTGATCGGCGCCGGCGTCATCGGCCTCGAAATGGGCAGCGTGTGGCGCCGCCTGGGCGCGGACGTCACCGTGCTGGAAGGCCTGCCGACCTTCCTGGGCGCGGTCGACGAGCAGATCGCCAAGGAAGCGCACAAGCTGTTCACCAAGCAGGGCCTGAAGATTAACCTGGGCTGCAAGATCGGCAAGATCACCAAGGGCGACAATAACGTCACCGTGGAATACGCCGACAGCACCGGCGCGGCCCAGACCGCCACCTTCGACCGCCTGATCGTCTCGATCGGCCGGGTGCCGAACACCACCGGCCTGGGCATCGAGACCGTCGGCCTGCAGCTCGACGAGCGCGGCTTCGTGGTGGTGGACGATGAGTGCCGCACCAGCCTGCCGGGCGTGTGGGCGATCGGCGACGTGGTGCGCGGCCCGATGCTGGCGCACAAGGCCGAGGAAGAGGGCGTCGCGGTTGCCGAGCGCATCGCCGGCCAGCACGGCCACGTCAACTTCAACACCATCCCCTGGGTCATCTACACCTCGCCGGAAATCGCCTGGGTCGGCCGCACCGAGCAGCAGCTCAAGGCGGACGGCGTGGCCTACAAGGCCGGCACCTTCCCGTTCATGGCCAACGGCCGTGCGCGCGCGCTGGGCGACACCTCGGGCATGGTCAAGTTCCTGGCCGACGCCACCACCGACGAGATCCTGGGTGTCCACATGGTCGGCCCGATGGTCTCGGAGCTGATCTCGGAAGCCGTGGTCGCGATGGAATTCAAGGCCTCGTCGGAAGACATCGCCCGCATCTGCCACGCCCACCCTTCGCTGTCGGAATCGACCAAGGAAGCCGCGCTGGCGGTGGACAAGCGTTCGCTGAACTTCTAAAGCGTCACCGTGTGGCGGCCCCCGGGCCGCCGCATCGCCACGGGGTGGACGGGCGAACCGTCCACCCCTTGTTTTTCATTGCAGCCTAGCCATGAACGTCCAAGAGTATTACCAGCACGCGCTGACCGAGCGCGGCTTCAAGGCCGACCCGGCGCAGCAGCGCGCGGTCGACCGCCTGCAGCAGGCGTACGACGACTGGGTCGAGTACAAGGCCCAGCGGTCGTCCGCTTTCAAGCGCCTCATCAACCGCCCGGACGTGCCGCGCGGCGTCTACATGTGGGGCGGGGTGGGGCGCGGCAAGTCCTTCCTGATGGACTCCTTCTATTCGGTGGTGCCGGTGGTGCGCAAGACGCGCCTGCACTTCCACGAGTTCATGCGTTCGGTCCACCACCAGCTCGACCAGCTCAAGGGCATGGCCGACCCGCTCGACGAAGTCGCCAAGCGCGTGGCCAAGAAGTACCGCCTGATCTGCTTCGACGAATTCCACGTCTCGGACATCGCCGACGCGATGATCCTGTATAACCTGCTCAAGGCCTTGTTCGACAACGGCGTGAGCTTCGTGATGACCTCGAACTACGAGCCGTCCACGCTCTACCCGGACGGACTGCATCGCGACCGCATGCTGCCGACCATCGCGCTGCTGCAGGAGCGCATGGACGTGCTGAACGTGGACGCCGGCAACGACTACCGCAAGCGCGCGCTGGAACAGGTCGAGGCCTATTACACGCCGCTCAACGCGGCCTCCGACCACGCCTTGCGCGAAGCCTTCTCCAAGATCGCCGACACGGCCGAGGACCCGCATCCGGTGGTGCGCATCGAGAACCGCGAGATCCGCGCGCTGCGCCGCGCCGGCGGCGTGATCTGGTTCGATTTCGCCACCCTGTGCGGCGGGCCGCGCTCGCAGAACGACTACCTGGAGCTGGCCAGCCAGTTCCACACGGTGATCCTGTCCGGGATTCCCGCCATGTCCGCGGGCCAGGCCTCGGAGGCGCGCCGCTTCACCTGGCTGATCGACGTGTTCTACGACCACAAGGTCAAGCTGATCATGTCGGCCGCGGTCGAGCCCGAGGAGCTTTATACCCAGGGCCAGCTGGCGAACGAATTCCACCGCACGGTATCGCGTATCATCGAGATGCAGTCGCGCGAATACATGCTGGCCGAGCGCCGCGGCGCGGCCGACAGCATCGCCTGAACGAAAGGACATCCATGACGACATCCACCGCTGTACGCCTGCTCGGCGCCGCCATGCTGGCCGGCCTGCTGTCCGCCTGCGCCAGCACCGACCCGGCCCCGGTGACGGCGCCGGCCGAGCCGACCACCTCGGTCGCCCAGGCCGAGGAGCGCCTGGCCGCCGTGGCGAAGGAGCGCGCCGCGATCCAGGCGCGCTATGCCGAGCGGGAAGCGGTTTGCTACGAGAAATTCTTCGTTAATAACTGCTTGGAAGAAGCCCAGGAACGCCAGCGCGCGGCGCTGTCGGCCCAGCGGGCGATCGAGATCGAGGCTTCGCGTTTCCTGCGCCGGAACAAGGTGGAAGAGCGCGACAAGGCGATCGCCCAGGCCGAGGCCGAGTACAAGGCGGAGGAGGCGGCCTTCGCCGCCAATCCGCCGCCGGCGCCGCGCGAAGTGGCGCCCTTGCCGCCGCCGCGTCCGCGCGCGGCCGATGCGGCCGCGGCGCGCCAGAAGGCGCGCGCCGGCTCGGCGCCGTCCAAGTTGACGCCCGAGCAGGAGGCGGCGAACGTGCGCGCCTTCGAGGAGAACGAGCGCAAGGCGGAGGAGCGCCAGCGTGAAGTGGAAAGGCGCAAGGCGGAGCGGGAGGCGAAGTCGGCCAAGCGGGCGGAGCAAGAGGCCAAGGCGAAGGAGGGGGCGGCTGCGGCGGCGGGGAAGTGAGGCTTTGGGGCCGTATGGCGGAGCAGTGAGCTCTGGTGGCCGTATCGCGGGGAAGTGAGCACTCGTGGCGGCAGTCGGGGCTCAGGTGTGCATGCAAACTTGGATCCCGGCCTTCGCCGGGATGACGTTGGTAAAGTTCGGGGATTAAAAACTCGTCGGTGACTTCGGTTGGCGCGCTGATCGCGACGCTTATTTCCCCAGCTGCCTAAAAACCGTCATTCCGGCGAAGGCCGGAATCCAAGTTTGCCCGCGCATTGTTGGCTCACACCACCTTGTTCGCCGCAAACGACCCATCCTGCGCCGGCTTCACCAGCTTGATGATCGCCATCGTGCAGTTCCCACCCTTGCCCTGCGACCTTTCCCCGGCCTTGTTGATGAGCATCTCCGATGCCTGGCGCGGCGAGGCCTTGCTGGTCACCGCCGCCAGTTCCGCATCGGTGAAGAAGTGCCACAAGCCATCCGAGCACAGCAGGAAACAGTCGCCCGCCGCCAGCCCCGTATGGCTGCCCACCGTCACGTAGGGATCCTTGCGTTCGTTCCCCAGCACATTGAGCAGCAGCTTGGACTTGCGATGGTTTTTGGCGGCATCGAGGGGTAGGCGGTCGGCGAGCAGGTGGTCGACGTAGGCGGCATCGCTGGTGCGCAGCGCGCAGCGGCCGTTCTCGAAGCGGTACAGCCGCGAATCCCCCACGTGCGCCCACACGGCTTCCCCATGCGGCGTCAGGATCAGGCCCACGAAGCTGGCATGGATCTCGGCCTTGGCGGCCACCGCGTTCATCTTGATCACGAGATGGGCCTCGCTGACCATGTCCTGGAGCACCTGGGTCAGCCGCTCCAGGCTCGGGCGGTCGCCCGGCTTGAACTCGTCGAACACCTGGCGCGCCGTGTGCAGCACCTGCTCGGCGCCGGCCGAGCTGGCGATCCCGTCCGACAGCACTGCCAGCACATAGCCCGGCGCGCGGGCGCCGGTCATCAGGGCGGTGCGATCGTTCTGCTGCGGGCGGTTTCCGATGTGTTGCGCGGTCCCCGCTTCGATCTTGTAAGAAGTCATGAATTCGTGTTTTCCGTAGCGCTCACGCCAATCTTTGTTGGCGGCAACCTCAGCCTAGATTAAACTATGCACTGAGAAGCCCAAGTGTTGCAAGCTGTAAAGGCCAAAAGACACGCACCGCAGCCCAGCCGGTGCCGCCGGAGCGTATGCGCTCCGCTTACCCGTCCCAGAACGCATTGAACCAGAACTGTTTGGAACAGACATCATGATCGACGTCCAGGAGATCCAGCGCCGTATTATTGAACTCGACGTGGAACATCGCGACCTCGACGCTGTCATCTCGATGCTGACGGCCGATGGTCACACCGACCAGTTGCAGCTGCGGCGCCTGAAAAAGCGCAAACTGCAGCTCAAGGATCATATTACGCTGCTGAAGATGCAGCTGGTGCCCGATATCCCGGCCTGAACCGTCCACGGTTCCGGCCACTAGAACCCATCATTTTGACTGATCAACTTCCTGTTCCCGGCGACGCCGTCGAGCCGGTCGGGACTGCTTCGCAGGCGTCCCAGGCCGGGACCGACACGGCGCCCGCCGCCCCCGCCGGCATCCACGACGCCGACGTCGACCGCCTGTTCGGTGCGGGCGGCCCGCTCGCGCCCGCCGTCGGCACCTTCAAGCCGCGCCAGTCCCAGACCGAGATGGCCAAGGCCGTCGCCGACGCCATCGCCAACCAGCAGGTGCTGATGGCCGAGGCCGGTACCGGCACCGGCAAGACCTTCGCCTACCTCGTGCCGGCCCTGCTGTGGGGCGGCAAGACCATCATTTCCACCGGGACCAAGAACCTGCAGGACCAGTTGTTCCTGCGCGACATCCCGACCGTGCGCGCCGCCCTGCGCGCCCCGGTCTCGGTGGCGCTGCTCAAGGGCCGCTCCAACTACGTCTGCCACTACCATCTCGAACGCACCTTGCAGAACGGCCGCCTGACCTCGCGCGACGACGTCGGCCACCTGCGCGAGATCTCGCGCTTCATCAAGATGACCAGTTCCGGCGACAAGGCCGAGCTGGCCAAGGTGCCGGAAAACGCCACCATCTGGAACCTCGTCACCTCGACCCGCGACAACTGCATGGGCGCCGAGTGCCAGTACTACCAGGACTGCTTCGTCATGAAGGCGCGCCGCGAGGCCCAGCAGGCCGACGTGGTGGTGGTCAACCACCACCTGTTCTTCGCCGACGTGGCGCTCAAGGACACCGGCGTGGCCGAACTGCTGCCCTCCGCCAACACCGTGATCTTCGACGAGGCCCACCAGCTCCCCGATACCGCGACCCTGTTCTTCGGCCAGTCGGTCTCGACTTCGCAGGTGCTGGAACTGTGCCGCGACGTGCTGGCCGAAGGCCTGGCCCATGCGCGCGGCGGCCCCGACTGGGCCAAGGTCGTCACCGTGGTCGAGAAGGCCGCGCGCGACCTGCGCCTGGCCTTCGGCCAGGACAGCATGCGCCTGTCGCTGCCCCAGATCCTGCCGACCTCGCAGTTCTTCCCGGCCCTCGAAACGCTCAAGAAAGAGCTTGCCGGCATGATCACCGTGCTGGAAGAAAACGCCGCGCGCGCCGAAACCATCGAGGCCTGCCGCGTGCGCGCGCTCGAGCTGGCCGCCGCCTACGATGCCTGGAAGCCGGACGCCAAGGCCGCCGCCGCCGAGCAGGCCGTGCTGTGGGTGGAAGCCTTCTCGTCCTCGCTGCAGCTGCACAAGACCCCGCTGTCGATCGCGCCGATCTTCTCCAGCCAGCGCGAGGGCACGGCGCGCAGCTGGATCTTCACGTCGGCCACCCTGGCGGTGAAGAACGACTTCCGCCATTTCTCCGACCAGCTCGGCCTGACCGGCGAGCCGGCCAAGACCTGGCCCAGCCCCTTCAACTACGGCGAGCAGGGCCTCCTCTACGTGCCGACCGGCCTGCCGGAACCGAACTCGATGGGCTATACCGACGCCGTGGTCGACTGCGCGTTGCCGGTGATCGAGGCGGCCGGCGGGCGCACCTTCTTCCTGTGCACCACCATCCGCGCCGTCAACCGCGTGGCCGAGCGCCTGCGCGCCGAATTCGCCGAGCGCGGGCTGGACTTCCCCCTCTTCGTGCAAGGCGAGCGCGGCCGCACCGAACTGCTGGATTCCTTCCGCAACGCCGGCAATGCGGTGCTGGTGGGCAGCCAGAGCTTCTGGGAAGGCGTGGACGTGCGCGGCGATGCGCTGTCGCTGGTCATCATCGACAAGCTGCCCTTCGCGCCGCCCGACGATCCGGTGCTGGCCGCGCGCATCGAGGTGATGGAAAAGCAGGGGATGAACGGCTTCGTGCACCATCAGTTGCCGGAAGCGATCATCACCCTCAAGCAGGGCGCGGGCCGCCTGATCCGCGACGTCGACGACCGCGGGGTGCTGATGATCTGCGATCCGCGCATCATCACCAAGCCCTACGGCCGCCGCATCTGGCAGAGCCTGCCGCCATTCCGGCGCACCCGGGTGCAGGCCGACGTGATCGGCTTCTTCCACCCGGACCATTCCGATACCGCCCTCGAAGGCGGCGAGGCCGCCTGAGCCCTCAGGGCTGGATGACCACCTTGCCGATCACCTGGCGGTTCGCCATGTCGGTCAGGGCCTGGGCGGTCTCCTCCAGCCGGTAGCGGCGCGACACCAGCGGCCGCAGCTTGCCCTCCGCCATCCACTCCATCAGCCGGCGCATCGCCGCCTGGTGGGCCTGCGGCTCCTTGCGCGTGAAGTCGCCCCAGAACACGCCCACCACCGACGCGCCTTTCAGCAGCATCAGGTTCCACGGCAGCCTGGGAATCTCCCCGGCGGCGAAGCCCACCACCAGGTGGCGGCCGCGCCAGGCGATCGAGCGCAGGGCCGGCTCGCTGTAGCGCCCGCCGACCGGATCGTAGATCACGTCCGGGCCGTTGCCGCCGGTGGCGGCGCGCAAGGCTTCGCGCAGATCCTCGCGTTCGTAGTTGATAAGCACGTCCGCGCCGTGCTCGCGGCAGGCCGCCAGCTTGGCGTCGCTCGAGGCCGCCGCGATCACGCGCGCGCCCAGGGCCTTGCCGATCTCGATCGCGGCCAGTCCCACGCCGCCGGCCGCGCCCAGCACCAGCATGGTTTCGCCGGCCCGCAGGGCGCCGCGGTCGGCCACCGCGTGATAGGAGGTGCCGTAGGTGAGGGTGATCGCGGCGGCGGTGTCGAAGTCCATGCCGTCCGGCACCGCCAGCAGCGATGCCTCCGGGGCCAGGGCCTGCTCGGCGAAGGCGCCGGTGCGGGTGAAGCCGATCACGCCCTGGCCGGGCGCGAAGCGCGTGACCTCCGGCCCGACGGCGCGCACCACGCCCGCGAATTCATTGCCCGGCGTGAAAGGCAAATCCGGTCGCCACTGGTACTTGCCCTGGACCGTCAGCACGTCCGGGAAATTCACTCCCGCCGCCTTCACCTCGACCACCACCTCGCCCGGGCCGGGCACGAGGTCCGGCAGGTCCTCGATCACGAGTGCGTCCGGCGGTCCCCAGTCCTTGCAGCGTACGGCTTTCATGGCTTGTTCCTCTCTTCGTTCTTCGTTAACGGCCCGCATTATGCCCTAAGGAATTTCGTCGCGCGGGCCGCCCGCCATCCCGCCGGACACGGATCGCCCGCTTGTGCGCACGCAAAGTGAACCAGGTCGAGCGCGCTAGAGTCGAAGGATGCGGCGCGCCAGTTCAGCGCAATGAATCGGGGGGAGGAATGGCAATTCGTTACGGGTGCTTCTTCAGTTATGCGCACGGCCGGCATGAACTCATGAACAAGTTCAAGTCGGGCCTGGCCGATGCCCTGCGCTGTTATCTCGAACCTTACTTCGACAACGAAGACGAGCTGTTTATCGATACCGAGCAGTTGGGCGGCGGGGACGACCTCGACCGTAAAATCGCCCGCGCGATGTGCGAGAGCGTGTGCATGATCCTCATCTACACGCCCAAGTACGAAGCCCATCCCTACACCCGGCGCGAATACGCCGCCATGCGCCTGCTCGAGCAGGAACGCAGCACCTGGTACGAGCTGCCCAGCCACCTCATCATCCCGGTCATCATGACGCGCCACCCGGAAAGCCTGCCGCGCCAGATCGCCGAAAGCAGCTTCTACGTGGACTTTTCCCATTTCACCATGGCCACGTCCGACCTCAAATCGAACCCGGACTTCCTCCCGGACATTGACAAGATGGTCAAGCGGATCGCTACGCATTACGCCTACCAAAAAAAGCATATGCCACCCAGCCACGACTGCAACCAATTCGTGCTCCCCGATGTCCCACCTGAGTGGCGCGATCTTCCAGACCTGACTTTTCCAAAATAATGAGGAGCCATATGGAACACAAGCACATTCCGCTCCCGCCGCTGGCCACGCCCGGCGTGGTGACCACCTTCTACACGTACGAGGGAGGCGCCGCGCGCAACGCGATGCTGGCGGCGCTGGCCCTGCACCTGGCGGGCCAGCGCGCCGGCGCAGACGGTGCGCCCTGCGTGGCGTCCGGAGCGGCCGTCGGCAGCACGCCCGTCCTCGTGATCGACTGGGACACCGATGCGCCGGCCCTGCACCGGCATTTCGACCTGGCGCCCGATGACGGCGTGCACGACACGGGCGAGTCAGCTTCGGCGCGGCCCGGACTGGTCGAGTTCTTCCAGACCTGCCAGGAGCTGCTGCGCCCCGGTGCGCTGGCGCGCGCCGCCGGCCACGGCGCGGCCACGCCGGGCGTCGCCAGGCCGGGCGTCGCCACGCCAGGCGTCGCTACACCCGCCGCCGGCTGGTCGGCCGATCCCGCGCCGCGCGCCGCGGCCGCAGCTTCCGGCGACGAGGCGCGCGCCGAGCGGGTGCTCGACGCCATCGACTGGGGCGCCTGTATCGAGCGGGCCGACCAGCGCCGTCCCCTCTACCTGATGCGCGCCGGCCGCTTCGACGAGGGCTACGCCGAGCGTGCCGGCCGGCTCGACTGGGAAGCCCTGTTCGACGCCTGCCCGGCGCTGTTCCGGCGTTTCGGCGCGCGCATGGCGCGCCACTTCGGCCATGTGCTGGTCGCCAGCCGCGGCGGCCGCTCGCCGGCGGTGAGCGTGTGCAGCACGCTGCTGGCCGACCGGCTGGTGGGGCTGTTCACGCCCGCGCCGGGCAGTCTCGAGGGCTTCGAGGGTGTCGTCCGGCGCGCCATCGACTACCGCTGCACCCACGAGGACGAACAGCGGCCGCTGCTGGCCTATCCGCTGGCCTGCGCGCCGGACGGCGCGCGCAGCGATCCCTACGCGCGCTGGCGTCGCGGCGATGCGCGCAGCAGCATGCCGGGCTACCAGCCGCGCCTCGAGATCCTGATGCGCAGCTGCTATGGCTGGCCGCGCGTCAACCTCGACAGTTATTTCGACGAGCTCCAGCTTTCGCTCGCGGACGCGGTCTCCACCGCCGGTCCCGGCGCGGACCGGCGCGCGCTGGCGCGCTTCGCGGCCGCGCTGGCGGAGTGGGTCGGGCCCGGCCATTTCCCCTGGCAGTCGCTGGACGAAATACGCCTGCGCGCCGCGGTGGCGCGCGCCCGCGTCCTGGAGCCGGGCGCCAGCGCGCGCGAACTGGCCGACGCCCTGGCCGCGCTCGGAACCCTGTGCCGGCGCGAGGGCCGTCCCGACGAAGCCCGCGACTGCCTCGAAGAGAGCCTCGCGCTGCGCGAGCGCATGCTCGACGACGAACACCCGGCGGTGCGCGCGGCGCGCGCGGCGCTGGCCTCGCTGCTGCACCACAGCGGCGCGCTGCACGAGGCGCGCCGCCAGTACGAGCTCCTGGGCGCCACCTGCGCCCGGGGCCTGGGCGCCGATCATCCCGAGACGCTCGCCGCGCGCTCGCGGCTGGCGCGGGTGCTGGCCGGCCTGGGCGAGGCGGAGCGGGCGCTGGCGCTGCACGAGCAGGTGGTGGCAGCCTGCGAGCGCGCCCTGGGCGAAGACCATCCAGCCACGCTCGGCAGCCTGGAAGACCTGGCGACCACCCTGGTCGACTAGCACGAGTACAGTCGTGCGCGCGTGGTCTACGAACGGGTGCTGGACGGGCGCCGCCGCTACCTCGGGGCCGAACATGACGACACCCTGCGTTCGGGCCAGCGCCTGGCCCAGCTGCTCGGAGAGCTGGGCGAGCTGGGCAACGCCCGCCGCCTGCTCGAGGCGGTGCTGCGGGCGCGCGAGCGCCACGATGGCCTGGACGCCACCGGCACCCTGGCGGCGCGCGAGGCCCTGGCCGAAATCCTCGCCGCCCAGGGCGACCTGGCCGCCGTGCGCAGCATCCAGGAATCGCTGGCGCGCACCCGCGAGCGCCATCTCGGCGCCGGCCATCCCGAAACGCTGGACATGCAGATGCGTCTCGCCTCCACCCTCGGCCAGCAAGGCGAGACCGAGGCGGCGCGACGCTTGCGCGAACAGGTGGCCGAACTGCGCGAGCAACTGCAGGAGGCCGAAGACAGCGAAGGATGCGAAGCCGGGGAGGGGAGAACGCGGCAGGCTCGGACCGACGCCGCCGAGGGGGCGCAAGCATCCGACAGCCTCGGGCATAAGCTGGCGCAGTTGCAGCACCTGATCGACAACCGCAGCCCGCGCGAGGCGAGGGCGCTGGCCGACAGCCTGCGCCATAGCGTCCTGCGGCCCAGCGTGGCCCACCCCCTGCGTCGCAGGGGAGCGGCGATGATCAAGCAGGTCTACCTGCAGGAGGGGGACAAGGACGCGCTGCTGTCCTTCACGCAGGAGGAGGTCTCTTCGCTGGAAGGAGCGCTGATCGAGGCGGCGCGCGACAATCCGGTGTCGCTGCGCTGATCATCGGCTCGGGCGGCCCGATGCGGGGCAGCCGGTGGGGGCCGCCGCGGCGCTCCGCTGCGGCCTCAAATCGTCCTTGTGGCGAAGGCCCGCATGCCTGGCGGCTCGGTGCGGCCCGGACGGGGCCAGGCGGTCGACATGCTTTGCGCCGGCCAGCCGGCACGCTTTGCGCCAGCCAGCCGGCACGCTTTGCGCCAGCCAGCCGGCACGCTTTGCGCCAGCCGGTCGCCATGCATTGCGCTGGCTGGTTGGCATGCATCGCACCAGCCGGTTGGCATGGATCGCATCAGCCGCTCGGCATGCACTGCACCAGCCGCTCGGCCTGTAGCGCACCAGCCGGTCGGCATGCATTGCGCCAGCCCGTCGGCGCGCATTGCGCAATCCGGTCGGCACGCTTTGAGCCACCGTGTCGGTACGATTTGCGCCGGCCGGTTGGCACGCTTTGCACAAGCTGGCCGGCATGCTTTGCGCCGGAGGGTAGGCACGCATTGCGCGTGCCGGTCACTACGCATTGCGCCAACCGGCCGGCGTGCATTGCCTCAGCCGGTCAGCATGCGTTGCGCCAAGTACTCGGCTGGCTTGGCGCAAGCTGGCCGGCGAGCCTGGCGCCCGCCGACCGTATCGTTGCGCAGCCGAGGCCCTCCTTGCCGGAGCGCCTCGCACTTCCTAGTCGGTGACGACCTTCAGCGTCACGTCGATATTGCCGCGGGTCGCCTTCGAGTACGGGCAGATGGCGTCGGCGCCGTGGGCGAGGGCGGTTGCCGCCTCGTGGTCGAGACCGGGCACGCGCAGGGTCATGCGGGCCTGGAGCAGGTAGGCCGCGCCGGACAGCCCGAGGTCGACTTCGATCTCCACCGCCGTGCTCGCGGGCAGGCTCAGCTTCATTTCCTTGGCCGTGAGCCCGACCGCGGCGATATAGCAGGCCGACCAGGCGCCGGCGAACAGCTGCTCGGCGGTCGGATGCGGCGCCACGGTGCCGAACTCGTAGGAGGGCGCGGCGCTGTTGCCCGGCGCGGACAGGTGGATATTGATGTTGCCTTCGTGGTCGCCCGAAATGACGCGCGCATCGCTCGACGTGGTGCGGGTTTTGCCGGTGAGAAGGACTTTCTGGATCTTGGACATGATGGACTCTCTTTCGTTTGGACAGTGAGGTGGTGATGCCGGCAAGACCTCGGTCTGCCAGCTGCTTCACGATGCGCTCCATATGGTGTTCATCGTTGAATTCACTGTAGCGCTGGCCTGATCGATGAACTAGACTGGAAAACATGGACGCGCCGTCTACGGCTGGAGACAATCGACGTGCTGCTCTTCCCTGGGAGGGCAAACCGTGCAGGACCTCAACGACCTCTACTACTTCCACACGGTGGTCTCGTGTAACGGTTTCGCCGCGGGCGCGCGTCATATCGGGGTGCCCAAGTCGACCTTGAGCAAGCGCGTGGCCCAGCTCGAACACCGGCTCCAGGTCCGCCTGCTGGAACGCACTACCCGAAGCCTGCGCACGACCGACGTCGGCCGCGAGTTCTACGAGCATTGCCACGTCATGCTGGCCGGCGCCGAGGCGGCGGTGGCCGTGGCCGCGCAGTCGCGCACCGAGCCCCAGGGCGTGGTGCGGGTGAGCTGCCCACCGGGCATGATCCAGTACATGATGGTGGCGCTCCTGCCCGGCTTCCTGCAGCGCTATCCCAAGGTCCGCATCCAGCTGCAGGTGTTCCACCGCCCGGCCGACCTGATCGAGGACCGCGTCGACATCGCCCTGCGCGGCAGGACCCGCATCGATACCGACGGCACCCTGATCGTGCGGCCCTTCGGCAGGACCCGACTGGTGCTGGTCATGAGTCCGCGGCTGCTGGGCGGTGGCGAGCCGCCGCGCACGCTCGAGCGCCTGGCCGATTTCCCGACCGTGTCGACCGCGGAAAGTCCCAACGGCGACTGCTGGGAACTCGAGGGGCCGAACCAGGAGACGCACCGTTTCCTGCACCAGCCGCGCCTGTTCTGCAGCGACCTCGACGTCGCGCTCGCGTCCACGGTGGCGGGCTTGGGGCTGGCTATGTTGCCCAAGCGCTTTTGTTGGCCGGCCCTGCAGTCGGGCCAACTGCTGCATGTGCTGCCGGAGTGGTGGAGCAGGGAGTTCATCCTGCACGCCGTGTTCATGAGCCGCAAGGGCATGCTGCCCTCGGTGCGCGCCTTCATCGATTACCTGGTTGCCGAGGTGCCCGACATCACGGCGGATCCGGTCGATACCGAGGTACCCGGCATCACGGCGGATCCGGTCGATACCGAGGTGTCCGGCATCACGGCGGATCCGATCAAGCCCGCCGCACTCGCCGGCGCAGGGGAGTGACATGCACAAGCCCATCCTGAACATCTCGGAGGCGCAGCTCGCGCCCTGGCCCGACTACCTGAGGCCGGTAGGCCCTGCGGCGCTGCGCTACGGCGCGCACAGGCTGCCCATCGGCGAACGCATCGGTGCGCGGCAGCTCGGCTACAGCATCATCGAGCTGGCGCCGGGCAAACGCGCATTCCCGTATCACAACCACCGTGTGAACGAAGAGATGTTCTTCATCCTTGCAGGCAGCGGCGAGCTGCGCATCGGCGGGCGCAGCTACGCGATCCGTGCCGGCGACTTCATCGCCTGTCCCGCCGGCGGGACTGAATCGGCCCACCAGATCGTCAACAGCGGCGCGCTTCCCATGCGTTACCTGGCGGTCAGCACCAGGTTCTCGCCGGAAGTGGTCGAATACCCGGATTCGCACAAGTTCGCGGTGCTGGTCGAATCCGCGCCCGGCGGAGCGCCGCGCGACTTCCTCTTCATCGGGCGCGAACACGGCGCGGTGGGCTATTGGGATGATGAATAAACGCCGCGAACACGGTAGTATTGGCAGCGTTTTAATACCCTTTGTCAAACCGATTACGAAACCCGATGTCAGCTTGACCAGACGGCGTAGAATCGTGTCTGAAACGGGCGCCAAAATGTGAAATTCTCGCACTCGACGAGCGATGAGACCGTTGCTTCAGGTAAAATCGCCGACATGAAAATTCTTATCAGTAACGACGACGGTTACCTCGCACCGGGCATCATGGCGCTCGCCGAGGCGCTCGCGCCGATCGCCGAGATCGTCGTCGTCGCTCCCGACAGCAACCGTTCGGGGGCGTCGAATTCCCTGACCCTGGACCGTCCGCTGTCGGTCCAGCGTGCTGGTAATGGTTTTTATTTCGTCAACGGTACGCCCACCGACTGCGTGCACATCGCCCTGACCGCGATGCTGGACGCGCCGCCCGACCTGGTCGTCTCCGGCATCAACAACGGCCAGAACATGGGCGACGACACCCTGTACTCCGGCACGGTGGCGGCCGCGACCGAGGCCTATCTGTTCGGCATTCCCGCGATCGCCTTCTCCCAGGTCCATCACGGCTGGGCCCACGTCGACGCCGCCGCCCGGGTGGCGCGCGAGATCGTCGAGCGCCGCTTCGAGATGCTGCCTTCGCCCTACCTGCTGAACGTGAACATCCCCAACCTGCCTTACGAAGAGATGGGCCCGCTGACTCCGACCCGGCTCGGACGGCGCCACCAGGCCGAGCCCGTGATCCGGGCCCAGGACCCGCGCGGACGCGACATCTACTGGATCGGCGCGCCCGGCGCCTGCCGCGACGCGGGCGAGGGCACCGACTTCCACGCCACCCAGCAGGGCCGCGTCTCGATCACGCCGCTGCAGGTGGACCTGACCCACAAGACCCAGCTGGAGCTGCTGGCACAAGGCATCGCATGACCGAGCAGCGCAAGACCTTTCCGCTCCCGCTGTCCTCTGTGACCGGCGGCGCCACGCGCAAGCCGGGCACGCCCGCGCCGGTGGCCACCCCGCAGACCGCGACCCAGAACGCGCGCACCGCGGCCCAGGTATCGGCCGCGCCGCGTGCGCCCTCGCCGGCCCCGTCGCCGCGCGCGCCGTCCTATGTCCAGACCACCCAGAGCGCGCCGGCGGCGGCGCGTTCCGACCTGGCGGCGACCGAAGCGGTGCGGCGCGCCATGGTGGGGCGCGTGGCGCGCCAGGGCGTGCAGGACCCCAAGGTGCTGGCCGCCATGGAGACCGTGCCGCGCCACCTGTTCATCGAACCGGCTATGTCGGGCCAGGCCTATGTCGACGCCTCGCTCCCGATCGGCCATAACCAGACGATTTCCCAGCCCTACATCGTGGCGCGCATGATCGAGGCGATGCGCGCCGGCGGGACGCTGGGACGCGTGCTCGAGATCGGCACCGGCTGCGGCTACCAGGCCGCGGTCCTGTCCTTCGTCGCGAAGGAGGTGTATTCCATCGAGCGCATCAAGCCCCTGCACGAGCTCGCGAAGACCAATTTGCGGCCCTTGCGTATTTCCAACCTCCGTCTGCAGTACGGTGATGGTATGCTTGGCATGCCGCAAGTGGCGCCCTTCGACGGCATCATCCTTGCGGCGGCCGGACTCGAAGTGCCCCAGGCGCTGCTCGAGCAGTTGGCCATCGGGGCGCGCCTGGTCGCCCCCGTCGGCGGCCAGGTCCAGCACCTGCATCGCATCACCCGCATCGGTAAAACAGAGTGGGCCAGCGAAACGCTGGAAGCCTGCCATTTCGTGCCTTTGCGCCCGGGCACCGTCTGAGCGGCGCCCGCCATCTGTCGACCAGAACCAAGAGTGACAATGAAACAAGCATCTCGTTTAGCTATTCTGACGATCGTCCTCGGCCTCGCGGCCGGCTGTACTTCCACCACGCGCCAAGCGCCCATCGTCGAGCGCACGCCGCCGGTCCAGACCAAGCCGGTTCCGGCCAAGGTCGAAGAGCCGAAGGATGAAAAAGGCATGTACACCGTGCGCCGCGGCGACACCCTGCTGCGCATCGCCCTCGACCATGGCCAGAACTACCGCGACCTGGTCGCCTGGAACAACCTGCGCGACCCCGACGACATCAAGGTCGGCCAGGTGCTGCGCGTGAGCGCGCCGGAAGAGAAGAAGACCGCCGGCGTGGTCACCCAGCCGGTGCCGATGCCGCCGCCGGCCACCCAGGTCCCGCGCAAGACTGCGCCGCGCGCCGACAAGAAGCCTTACAGTGAGGCCAACGTCGCCGAAGTGCAGAAGGACCAGGCGCCCGCCGTCCAGCCGGTCCAGCCGGCCCCGGCCGTGGTCGCCGCGCCCAGCGTCGCCGCCGGCGACGAAGAGAAGCTGAGCTGGATGTGGCCGTCGGAAGGCCGCATCATCGCCACCTTCGACGAGGGCAGGAACAAGGGAATCGACATCGCCGGCCGTCCGGGCCAGGCGGTGGTGGCCGCCGGCGCCGGCAAGGTAATGTATGCTGGCAGCGGTATCCGGGGTTATGGTAACCTCGTGATCGTCAAGCACAGCAACAGCCTGTTGTCCGCCTATGCCCACAACCGCAAGATCGTGGTGAAGGAGGGCGACAACGTGGCCAAGGGCCAGCTGATCGCCGAAATGGGCGATTCGGATGCCGATCTGGTCAAGTTGCATTTCGAGATCCGCCAACAGGGCAAGCCAGTCGATCCTTCGAGGTTCTTGCCCGGCCGATAGGAAGGGTATGACGCAGCCGCCGCACTCGCTGGACCAGGACTCCAATGACGAGTTTCCGGACGAACCGGACAACGAGGGCGTGCTTGCGGCTGACGGCGCGGACGAGAGCGGCATGCTGCCCGGCAGCGCCGACATCGAAACGGCAAGCGCCGCCGTCGACACGGTCGACGAGCTGCGCAAGGTCCTGCAGGCCGAACTGGCCACCGACACCACCCAGCACTACCTGAACCAGATCGGCTCGCGCCCCCTGCTCAGCGCGAGCGAGGAGGCGCATTACGCCACCCTGGCCAAGGCCGGCGAATTCTCCGCGCGCCAGAAAATGATCGAGCACAACCTGCGGCTGGTGGTCTCGATCGCCAAGCACTACATCAACCGCGGCGTGGTCCTGCTCGACCTGATCGAGGAGGGCAACATCGGCCTGATGCGGGCGATCGACAAGTTCGAGCCCGAGCGCGGTTTCCGTTTCTCGACCTACGCCACCTGGTGGATACGCCAGAGCATCGAGCGCGCCATCATGAACCAGGCGCGCACGGTGCGCCTGCCGGTGCACATGGTGCGCGAGCTGAACCAGGTGCTGCGCGCCAAGTACCACCTCGAAGCGCAAAAGCACGACGGCAAGGAAGCCTCGGTCGAGGACATCGCCAGCCTGGTGGGACGGCCGGTGGAGGAGGTGCAGGACATCCTCACCCTGTCCGAACACGCCACCTCGCTGGACGCGCCCCTCGACAACGATCCGCAGTCGAGCCTGATGGACATGCTGCCGGACGACGGCGAATCGAGTCCCGATGCGCGCGCCGAGCAGCACGAGATGACGGTGCTGGTGCGCGACTGGCTGGCGCGCCTGCCGGACAAGCAGCGCCTGGTGGTGACCCGGCGATTCGGGCTCGACAACGACGATCCGGCCACGCTCGAGACCCTGGCCGAGGAGATGGGCGTGACGCGCGAGCGGGTGCGCCAGATCCAGCAGGAGGCGCTGGTCAAACTCAAGCGGGCGATGGCGGCGCGCGGCGTGGTGCGCGATTCGCTCCTGTAGCGGCGACGGGGCGGCCCCGCGCCGGTGGCGTCCACCCCATTTCCTTGCTATCATGCCCGCCGGGCCGACAGCGCCCATTTTTTATTTGCGAACTCCCTGCACAGCCAGCCCTGTGCCCACTCCCTTTCTCTACCACCATGCAAGAAATTTTCATCGACATCAAAGCCCTGGATGCGGACGCGCGCGGCGTCGGCCACCTCGAGAACGAAGACGGCAGCCCCGGCAAGGTGATCTTCGTCGAAGGCGCGCTGCCTGGCGAGCGCGTCAGCTTTGAAACCCTGCGCAAGAAGAAGAACTGGGAGTCGGGCCGCATGGTCACCCTGCAGCGCGCATCCTCGATGCGCGTCGAGCCCAAGTGCCAGCACTTCGGCTACTGCGGCGGCTGCTCGATGCAGCACCTGGAGCCCTCGGCCCAGGTGGCGATGAAGGGCCGGATCCTCGAGGACAACCTCTGGCACCTGGGCAAGGTGAAGGCCGAGATGATCATGCGCCCGATGTACGGCCCGACCTGGGACTACCGCTACCGCGCCCGCCTGTCGGTGCGCCACGTGGCCAAGAAGGGCGGGGTGCTGGTCGGCTTCCACGAGCGCAGCTCGTCCTACGTGGCCGACATCACCACCTGCGAGATCCTGCCCGACCACGTCGCGCGCCTGCTGGTGCCGCTGCGCGAGCTGATCGGCGCGCTGTCGATCTACAACCAGATGCCCCAGATCGAAGTGGCGATCGGCGAGGAGTCGACCGTGCTGGTGCTGCGCATCATGGCGCCGCTGACCCCGGCCGACGAGACCCTGGTCAAGGCCTTCGCGGACCAGTGGGGCATCCACTGGTGGCTGCAGCCCAAGGGCCCGGACACCGCCTATCCGTATTACCCGCTGGACAAGGAGCTGTACTACACCTTGCCGGAGTTCGGCATCAAGATGCCCTTCAAGCCGACCGATTTCACCCAGGTGAACCACCAGATCAACCGGGTGCTGGTATCGAAGGCGCTGCGCCTGCTGGAGGTGCAGCCGGACGAGCGCGTGGCCGACCTGTTCTGCGGCCTGGGCAACTTCACCCTGCCGCTCGCGACCCAGGCGCGCGAGGTGGTGGGCATCGAAGGCAGCACCGCGCTGACCACGCGCGCGCTGGACAACGCCAGGGCCAACGGCCTGGCGGAGAAGACCACTTTCTACACTCGCAACCTGTTCGAGGTCACCAAGGACGACCTGGTCGCGCTCGGCAAGTTCGACCGCATGCTGGTGGACCCGCCGCGCGACGGCGCGATGGCGCTGGCGCTGGCGCTGGCCGAACTGCGCCAGACCCACGAGGAGCTGATGCCGCAGCGGATCGTGTACGTGTCCTGCAGCCCATCGACGCTGGCGCGCGACGCCGGGATCCTGGTGCACAAGGCGGGCTATGTGATGAAGAAGGCGGGGGTGGTGAACATGTTCCCGCATACCTCGCACGTGGAGTCGATCGGGGTGTTCGAGCTGGGCGAGAAGCCGGCGGCGCATGCCGAATTCGATGCGGCGGCGGTGGTGGTCGAAGGGCAGGGTGAGCAGTCTTAATCGCGCTTTACTGGCTGCTCTTCGAACTTGGGTTCCCGCCTTCGCGGGAACGACGGGTTTTGGCAGCAGGCCGCAAACGTTGAGGCAGCAGGCCAAACTATCCGATAGTCGGCAACTTTCGAACGTCGTTCCCGCGAAGGCGGGAACCCAAGTTCGCAGCGTAATGATCGCCCCTCCTTGCACCAACCGCCCCAAGTACGGCAAGCAAAAAAAAACCGGCCCTCAGGCCGGTTTTCTTCACAAGCGATCGACCAATCAGTCGTCGCCGCTGGTGATGCCCAGCAGGTGCAGCAGGCTGGTGAAGATGTTGTACACATCCAGGTAGATCGCCAGCGTGGCGCTGATGTAGTTGGTCTCGCCGCCGTTGATGATGCGCTGCACGTCGAACAGGATGAAGGCCGAGAAGATACCGATCGCCAGCACCGAGATCACGATCGAGATGATCGGCATCTGCAGGAAGATGTTGGCCAGGCCCGCCAGGATCAGCACGATCACGCCCGCCATCAGCCAGCTGCCCATGCCCGAGAAATCGCGCTTGGTGGTGGTGGCGATGCTGGCCATCACGGCGAACACGGCCGCGGTGCCGCCGAAGGCGGTCATGATCAGGCTGCCGCCGTTCGCGTAACCCAGGGTGCGGGTCAGGATAGGCGTCAGCATCAGGCCCATGAAGAAGGTGAAGCCGAGCAGCAGCGCCACGCCCAGGCCGGAGTCCTTGTTCTTCTCGATCGCGAACATGAAGCCGAAAGCGATCGCCAGGAACAGGATGGCGCCCATGAAGCCGCTGAAGATCGGCAGCTGGAGCGACACGCCGATGTAGGCGCCGAGAACGGTCGGGATCATGGACAGTGCAAGCAGCCAGTAGGTATTGCGCAGAACCGCATTGCGCGTTACCTGGCCGCCCTTGCTCAGGTCGACGGTACGTTGCTGTTGCGTACTAGGGAACATAGTGCCTCCGGTGGATTAAAGGATGCGTCACTGTCAGGATACTCCGGCTGGCTTAAGCCGGGATGAAGCCGGATACAGGACGGTTTCTCGGCGTCACTGTAACACCGGCCTTGCCAGTGCCGCAATAGCCTCTATATGGGGGATGTATGCTAAAATTAAAGGTTGATTGAGTTCCGAAGATCTTAGCAACGTTCTAACGAGTTTCTCGATTCTAACCTTACATTTAACTGGAGTTTTTACAATGGCAATCGAACGCACCCTGTCGATCATCAAACCGGACGCAGTTGCAAAAAACGTGATCGGCCAAATCTATAGCCGTTTCGAAGGCGCTGGCCTGAAGATCGTTGCCGCCCGCATGGCCCAGCTGTCGCGCGCCGAAGCAGAAGGTTTCTACGCGGTGCACGCTGCCCGCCCGTTCTTCAAGGATCTGGTCGACTTCATGGTCTCGGGCCCGGTCATGATCCAGGTGCTGGAAGGCGAAGGCGCGATTGCCAAGAACCGCGAACTGATGGGCGCCACCGACCCGAAGAAGGCCGACGCCGGCACCATCCGCGCCGACTTCGCTGACTCGATCGACGCCAACGCCGTGCACGGTTCGGACGCCGCCGAGACCGCCGCCGTCGAAATCGCTTATTTCTTCCCGGCACTGAACGTCTACTCGCGTTAATCGGCGCGGGGCAACGTTCCCCGGCACCGACGAGTAACCCGCCGGCCCCCTCGGCTGGCGGGAAATTGAAACAAAGGATATTTTGACATGACAACGACCCTCACCAACCTGCTGGACTTCGATCCCGCGCAACTCGTCGCGTATTGCGCCGAGCTGGGTGAGAAGCCGTTCCGTGCCAAGCAACTGCAGCGCTGGATCCACCAGTTCGGGGCGGGCGATTTCGACGCCATGACCGACCTGGCCAAGTCGCTGCGCGAGAAACTCAAGACCCGCGCCGAGATCCGCGCACCCGGCATCATCAGCGACCACACCTCCGCCGACGGCACCCGCAAGTGGCTGGTCGACGTGGGCAACGGCAACGCCGTCGAGACCGTGTTCATCCCGGAAGAGAACCGCGGCACCCTGTGCATCTCGACCCAGGCCGGCTGCGCCGTCAACTGCCGCTTCTGCTCCACCGGCAAGCAGGGCTTCAACCGCAACCTGACCGTGGCCGAGATCATCGGCCAGCTGTGGATGGCCGAGTTCGAGCTGCGCAAGACCAAGGGCATCGAGCCCGGCCCCAAGGGCGAGCGCCAGATCACCAACGTGGTGATGATGGGCATGGGCGAGCCCCTGCTGAACTACGAACCGACCGTCACCGCGCTCAAGATGATGCTGGACGACAACGCCTACGGCCTGTCGCGCCGCCGCGTGACCTTGTCGACCTCGGGCGTCGTGCCCAACATCGACAAGCTGGCCCAGGACGTGCCGGTGGCCCTGGCCGTGTCGCTGCACGCCTCCAACGACGCGCTGCGCGACGTGCTGGTGCCGCTCAACAAGAAGTACCCGCTGCGCGAGCTGATGGCCGCGTGCAAGCGCTACCTCGAGTTCGCCCCGCGCGACTTCATCACCTTTGAATACTGCATGCTCGACGGCTACAACGACAGCGACGAGCATGCGCGCGAGCTGATCGCCCTGGTCAACGACCCCGTGGTGGGCGTGAACTGCAAGTTCAACCTGATTCCCTTCAATCCCTTCCCGGAATCGGGCCTGACCCGCTCGAAGAACCCGCGCATCAAGGCCTTCGCCCAGGTCCTGATGGACGCCGGCATCGTGACCACCGTGCGCAAGACCCGCGGCGACGACATCGACGCCGCCTGCGGCCAGTTGGCCGGCGAGGTGCAGGACCGCACCCGCGTCGCCCAGCGCATGGAAAAGATGGCCGAGTACCAGAAGAAGTTCGGCGCCGATTTCGGCCGCATCGTGGAGATTCCATCCTGATGCGGCGCGCCGCCCGCCCGGTCGTCGCCGCACTGGCCGCCGTGCTGCTGGCCGCCTGCGCCGCGCCTGGCGGCCAGTCCGGCGGCGAACTCAAGACCGCCTCGGACCAGACCGCGGCGGAAAAGCGCGCGGCCATCCGCGTGCAGCTGGCGGTCGGCTACTACCAGGACGGCAAGTACGACATCGCCCTCGACGAGGTCAAGCAGGCGATCGCGATCCACCCGGACTACGCCGAGGCCTACGGCCTGCGCGCCCTGATCTACACGTCCATGGGCCAGCTACCCCTGGCCGACGAGAACTACCGGCAGGCCCTGCGCATCGCGCCCGGCAACCCGGACCTGTCGAACAACTACGGCGCCTTCCTGTGCCAGTCGCTGAACAAGCCGGCCCAGGCCATGCCCTACCTGGACGCGGCCATTCGCAATCCGGCCTACGGCACGCCGGTGAGCGCCCTCGTGAACGCGGGGGTGTGCAGCATCAAGAACCGCAACCTGGACGCGGCCGAGCGCTACCTGCTCGACGCCCTGCGGCTGAATCCCGACCTGCAGGCCACCAATGCGGGCCTGGCACGGGTCTACTTCGAGCGGCGCGACTACGGCCGCGCCAATTTTTTCATTAACCGCCTGACCGATACGGCGCAACTCGACACGCTGCCGGCCGACGTGCTGTGGCTGGCCATGCGGGTGCAGCGCAAGCTGGGCGACCGGACGCATGAAGCGAGCTTCGCCGCGCAGCTGCGGCGACGTTTCCCCGGTTCGCCTGAGTACGCCGCGTTCGAGCGCGGGGCATTCGATGAGTGAGACAAGGACAATGAACGAGCACGCAGACCAGCCGGGCAGCCCGGAGAACCAGTCGGGAGTCCCGGGCAAGACCCTGCAGGCCCAGCGCGAAGCGATGGGCTGGACCGTGGAGCAGGTGGCCGACCAGCTCAAGCTGGCGCCGCGCCAGGTGGTGGCGATCGAAGCCGGCGACTACGCGTCGCTCCCGAGCCCGGCCGTGACCCGCGGCTTCGTGCGCGCCTACGCCAAGCTGCTCAAGATCGATGCCGCCCCGCTGGTGTCGATGATCGAACTGAACATGCCGCCGCAAGCCCAGGCCGGCGCCCCGATGGCGCGCCGCGAACAGCGCCCGGCCGCCTTCAACGAGACCCGCTTCCCGATCGGCGGCAAGCGCAACCGCCTGCCGTTGGGCTGGATCGCCGCCGTGGTGGTGGTCGCCGGCGCCGCGGCCGCCGCCTGGCAGCTGGGCGTGTTCCCGGGTAACCGCCAGGCCGAGGATGCGAATCCGGCCGACGGCGTGACCGTGCTCGAGAATCCGGCCGGCCCGGCCACCCCGGGCACGACCCAGGAGCCGGTGCACAACCCTGCGGTGCCGCTGATCTCGGTGCCGGCGCCGGCAGGCGAGGCTGCCCCGGCAGCACCTGGCGCCGCCGCCCCGGCCGCGCCGGCGACGGGCACCCCGGCGCCGGTCACCGGCACGCCGGGCGCCGCCGTGGCGCCCGCGACCCCCGGCGTGTCGCCGGTGGCCGCCACCGCTCCGGCCGGCGTGGCGCCGGCAGCAGGGACGCTGGCCGCCGCAGCACCGGCCGGCGCCGCCCCGGCTACCGCGGCTCCGGCCGCCGCAGCGCCGGCTGCCGCCGGCGCCAACAGCCTGGTGCTGAACGTGCGCGAGGATTCCTGGATCGAAGTGCGTCCCGCCAAGGGCGGCCGCCCGCTGCTCTCGCGCCTGGTCAAGGCCGGCAGCACCGAGACCGTCGAGGTCAACGAGCCGGTCAACCTGGTGGTCGGCGCACCCAACGGCGTGAGCGCGACCCTGCGCGGCGCCAGCGTGGCGCTGCCCCAGGTGCCGGGCAAGACCATCTCGCGCGTGGCCCTGAAATAATCCGGACTGAGCCCATGAATTCGATGAACGAAGCCTGCATCCCCGAACCGATCCCTTCCGGTCCGCTCGCGCGCCGCGCCAGCCGCAAGGTGCTGGTCGCCCACGGCCAGCGCCAGGTCTGGGTCGGCGGCGACGCGCCGGTGGTGGTGCAATCGATGACCAACACCGACACCGCCGACGTGATCGGCACCGCGATCCAGGTCAAGGAACTGGCGCGCGCCGGTTCCGAGATCGTGCGCATCACCGTGAACACGCCGGAAGCCGCGGCCGCCGTGCCGGCCATCCGCGAGCAGCTCGACCGCATGGAGGTCGACGTGCCGCTGGTGGGCGACTTCCACTACAACGGCCACCTGCTGCTGCGCGACTATCCCGAGTGCGCGCAGGCGCTGTCGAAGTACCGCATCAACCCGGGCAACGTGGGGCAGGGCGCCAAGCGCGACACCCAGTTCGCCCAGATGATCGAGATCGCGGCGAAGTACGACAAGCCGGTGCGCATCGGCGTCAACTGGGGCAGCCTGGACCAGTCGCTGCTGGCCCGCATCATGGACGAAAACGCTTCGCGCGCCCAGCCCTGGAGCGCCCAGGCCGTGATGTACGAAGCCCTGATCACCTCGGCCATCGAGAACGCCGTGCGCGCCGAAGAGGTGGGCCTGGCGCGCGACAAGATCATCCTGTCGTGCAAGGTGTCGGGCGTGCAGGATCTGATCGCGGTCTACCGCGAGCTGGCGCGCCGCTGCGACTACCCGCTGCACCTGGGCCTGACCGAAGCCGGCATGGGCAGCAAGGGCATCGTGGCCTCGACCGCCGCGCTCTCGGTGCTGCTCCAGGAAGGCATCGGCGACACCATCCGCATCTCGCTGACCCCGGAACCGGGCGGCGACCGCAGCAAGGAAGTGGTGGTCGGCCAGGAGATCCTGCAGACCATGGGCTTGCGCAAGTTCACCCCGATGGTGATCGCCTGCCCGGGCTGCGGCCGCACCACCTCGACCGTGTTCCAGGAACTGGCCGACGACATCCAGACCTTCCTGCGCGAGCAGATGCCGGAGTGGAAGAAGACCTACCCGGGCGTGGAGGCGATGAACGTGGCCGTGATGGGCTGCATCGTCAACGGGCCGGGCGAATCGAAGCACGCCAACATCGGCATCAGCCTGCCCGGCACCGGCGAATCGCCGGCCGCGCCGGTGTTCGTCGACGGCCAGAAGTTCGCGACTCTGCGCGGCGAGCGCATCGTCGAGGAGTTCAAGACCATCGTGCTGGATTACGTGAAGAAGAATTACGGCCGCGAGGCAGTGGCACCATAAAATAATGCGATAGATAACGCGGATGCGCAGCGGTCATGCCGAACATGGCCCGCGCCACCCGCACGTCGTCCCGGCGCAGGCCGGGACCCAAGTTCGCCCGCGCAGCCGGTCTGCAAGCAGTCCGACTGCGCTGGAAAACTTGGGTCCCCGCCTGCGCGGGGACGACGGTACAGAGGCTAACACTATGTCCAAACCAGAAAAAATCGTCGCCATCAAAGGCATGAACGACATCCTCCCCGGCGATGCTCCGCTGTGGGAACTGTTCGAGAACACCACCGAGACCATCCTCAAGAGCTACGGCTACCAGAAGATCGTCACCCCGATCGTCGAGGAAACCAAGCTGTTCGCGCGCGCCATCGGCGCCGTCACCGACATCGTCGAGAAGGAGATGTATTCCTTCACCGATTCGATGAACGGCGACCAGCTGACCCTGCGCCCGGAAGGCACGGCCGGCGCGGTGCGCGCGGTGCTCGAGCATAACCTGGCCTACGATGGTCCCAAGCGCCTCTGGTACAAGGGCCCGATGTTCCGCCACGAGCGTCCGCAGCGCGGCCGCTACCGCCAGTTCTTCCAGTTCGGCGCCGAAGCCTTCGGCTTCTCGGGCCCGGACATCGATGCCGAACTGATCATGCTGTGCCGCCGCCTGTGGGACGACCTGGGCATCGAGAACGTGCGCCTGGAACTGAACTCGATCGGCAACGCCGAGGAGCGCAACCGCCACCGCGCCGACCTGATCGCCTACTTCGAGCGCCATGAGGACCTGCTGGACGCCGAAGCCAAGCGCCGCCTGCACGCCAACCCGCTGCGCATCCTGGACACCAAGAACCCGGCGATGCAGGAGATGGTCGGCGGCGCCCCGCGCCTGCTCGACTACCTGGGCGAGGAGTCCCTGGCCCACTTCGAGGGCCTCAAGAAGATCCTCGACCGCAACGCGATCCAGTACACGGTCAACCCGCGCCTGGTGCGCGGCCTGGACTACTACAACCGCACCGTGTTCGAGTGGGTCACCGACGAACTGGGCGCGCAGGGCACCATCTGCGCCGGCGGCCGCTACGACCCGCTGATCGAGCAGCTCGGCGGCAAGGCGACCCCGGCGGTCGGCTTCGCGATGGGCATGGAACGCATCATCGAGCTGATGAAGGCGATGGGCGAGCCGGCCGCGCCTGGCCAGTGCGACGTCTACATGGTCCACCAGGGCGAGGAAGCGCAGATGCTGGCCTTCACCCTGGCTGAGCGGATCCGGGATGCCGGCCTGGATGTTGTGTTACATTGCGCAACGCCGAGCGGCGTGGGCAGCTTCAAGAGCCAGATGAAGAAGGCCGACGCCAGCGGCGCCGCGTTCGCGGTCATCATCGGCGAGGACGAGGTCGCGCAGGGCGTGGCGGCCGTCAAGTCGCTGCGCGGCGAGGCCGGCGAACAGCAGCAGGAAACCGTGGCCCTCGAAAACGTGGTCGACCACCTGGTCGACCAGATCGTCGGCGGCCACGACCACGATCACGACCACGTGCATTACCACCCGTAAGACAGCAGGCAAGGCAGCAGGCGGCACCCGATCCATCCACCAGAACAACGAACGACACAATGGCATACGATCTCGAAGAACAGGAACAGATAGCGACCTTCAAGGCATTCTGGTCCAAATACGGCAACATCATCACCTGGGTGCTGATCCTGGCGCTCGGCTCCTACGCCGCCTATAACTTCTGGACCAATCACCAGCGCAAGCAGGGCGCCGAAGCCTCGGCCCTCTACGACCAGCTGCAGGAAGCCCTGGGCGCCAACGACAACGCCAAGGTCCAGCGCATCGTCGCCGACATGCGCAAGGAATACGAGGGCACCGTCTACGCCCAGATGGCCGCGCTGGGCGCCGCCAAGGCCGCCTTCGAGGCCAACGACCTCAAGAGCGCCAAGGCGCAGCTGCAGTGGGTGGCCGACAAGGGCAACGACGAGTACAAGTCGATCGCCAAGCTGCGCCTGGCGGGCGTGCTGCTGGACGAGAAAGCTTACGACGAGGCGCTCAAGCTGCTGGGTGGCGAGTTCCTGCCGGAGTTCGCCGCCGAGGTCAACGACCGCAAGGGCGACGTGCTGGTCGCCCAGAACAAGATCGCCGAGGCGCGTCAGGCCTATGTCGCCGCGCTGGCCGCGATGAGCAAGGACAATCCGGGCCGCCAGCTGGTGCAGATCAAGCTGGAAGCCATCGGCGGCACCGCCCCGGAAGAAGCGAAAGCCGCAGCGCCCGCAGCCGCTGCATAAAGCCTCACGTTGAGATGGCCCGCGCACGCCGCCCGGCGTGCGCGGGCCTTGCGTCCTTATAGTCCAGGAACAAGGTAAAAGAATATGCGTATTAGCAGGAAGCTCGTTGGTGTAGGTGTGCTGGCCCTGATGACCGGCTGCTCGACCCTTAGCTCGCTCAATCCCTTCGCCTCCAAGCCGAAGGGCGACCAGCCGGCCAAGCTGGTGGAACTGAAGGGCACGATGGCGGTGCGCACCGCCTGGAAGCTCGACATCGGCAAGTCCCAGGGCAACCAGTTCTCGCCCGCGCTGACCGGCAACACCGTGGTGGTGGCGGGCGGCAACGGCGACATCGCGCGCGTCGAGGCGGCCAGCGGCCGCGTCGTCTGGCGCATCAAGGCCGGCATGGACCTGACCGCCGGCGTCGGCACCGACGGCAACCTGATCGTGGTCGGCGGCCAGGACGGCATGCTGCTGGCCTTCGACATGGATGGCAAGGCGCTGTGGAAGACCCAGCTGTCGAGCGAACTGCTGTCGCCGCCGGCGGTGGCCCAGGGCGTGGTGGTCGCGCGCTCGCTCGACAACCGCATCGTCGGCGTCGACGCCAAGACCGGCGACAAGAAGTGGACCGTGCAGAAGGTCGCGCCGCCGCTGACCCTGCGCAACGCGCCGGGCATCATCGTGGCCGGCAGCGACGTCATCGTGGCCCAGCCGGGCGGCAAGCTGTCCTCGCTCATCCTCGCCACCGGCGCGCCGCGCTGGGACGTCGAGGTGGGCGTGGCCCGTGGCGCCACCGAACTGGAGCGCGTGACCGACATCGGCGGCGCTCCGGTGCTGTTCGAGAACGACGTCTGCGCCGTGTCCTACCAGGGCCGCGTGGGCTGCTTCGACATCACCACCGGCGCCCCGCGCTGGACCCGCGACCTCTCGTCCGAAGTGGGCGTGGCGGTCGACCAGCGCTTCGTGTTCGCGCCCGACGACAAGGGTGCGCTGCACGCCTTCGCGCGCGACACCGGCGCCTCGGTCTGGAAGAACGACAAGCTGTCCTTCCGCCGTCTCTCAACCCCGCTGTCCTACGGCCGCGCCGTGGCGGTCGGCGACTACGAAGGCATCGTGCACTTCCTGTCGCGCGAGGACGGCGCATTCCTGGCGCGCGCCGCCACCGACGGCAGCCCCATCGTGGGCACGCCGCTGGTGGCAGGCACGAACCTGATTTTTCAAACACAAAATGGAACTGTGGCCGCCATCGCGGTCGAATAGAATAACTACATGAAGCCGGTAATCGCACTCGTAGGTCGTCCCAACGTCGGGAAGTCGACCCTGTTCAATCGCCTGACCCGTTCGCGCGACGCGCTCGTGGCCGACCTCCCTGGCCTGACCCGCGACCGCCACTACGGCGAAGGGCGGATTGGGGAACGTCCCTTCCTGGTCATCGACACGGGCGGTTTCGAACCGGTCGCCAAGGAAGGCATCATGCACGAAATGGCGCTCCAGACGCGCCAGGCCGTGGCCGAGGCCGACGTGGTCGTGTTCATCGTGGACGGCCGCCAGGGCCTGACTCCGCACGACAAGACCATCACCGATTACCTGCGCAAGACCGGCCGCAAGGTCATGCTGGTGGTCAACAAATCCGAGGGCATGAAGTACACCTCGGTCACGGCCGACTTCTACGAGCTCGGCCTGGGCGACCCCTACGTGATCTCCGCCGCCCACGGCGACGGCGTGCACGACCTGGTGCGCGAAGCCCTGGACATCGCCTTCGAGCAGCGTCCGGAAGACGCCGAGGAGCTGGAAAAGGCCGACCGCGGCGTCAAGATCGCCATCGTCGGCCGTCCCAACGTCGGCAAGTCGACCCTGATCAACACCCTGGTCGGCGAGCAGCGCGTGATCGCCTTCGACATGCCGGGCACCACCCGCGACTCGATCGAGGTGCCCTTCGAGCGCGATGGCAAGGCCTATACCCTGATCGACACCGCCGGCATCCGCCGCCGCGGCAAGGTCTTCGAGGCCATCGAGAAGTTCTCCGTGGTCAAGACCATGCAGTCGATCTCGGACGCCAACGTGGTCATCCTTCTGCTGGATGCGCAGCAAGATATTTCGGAGCAGGATGCCCACATCGCCGGTTTCATCCTGGAAGCGGGCAGGGCGCTCGTGGTCGCCGTCAACAAGTGGGACGGCCTGCAGTCGGACCAGCGCGACCAGGTCAAGATCGATCTGGACCGCAAGCTCGACTTCTTGTCCTTTGCCAAGACCCATTTCATCTCGGCACTGAAAGGCACCGGCATCACCCAACTGATGAAGTCGGTCGACTCCGCCTATGCCGCCGCCACCGCCAACCTGTCCACCCCGCGCCTTACCCGCGCGCTGCAGGAGGCGATCGAAAAGCAGGAGCCGAAGCGCAAGGGCAGTACCCGTCCCAAGATGCGCTACGCCCACCAGGGCGGCCAGAACCCGCCCATCATCGTCATCCACGGCAATGCGCTGGACGGCGTCACCGAGCCCTACAAGCGCTACCTCGAGAAGCATTTCCGCGATACCTTCAACCTGGTGGGAACGCCGCTGCGCATCGAACTCAAGAGCGGGAAGAACCCGTTCGCCAAGGAACAGAAATAGCCGTAGCAGTACGACAAAAAGTGGCAAAACAGGTTACAGTAGCTCAGGGCTTTCATTCGCCATAGCGGAATGTCGCCTTAACACTTGAAATCTGGCAAAGTGCCTCAAACTTTTAACTACAACAACATTACGGAGCTGTCATGAGCAACAAAGGGCAACTGTTACAAGACCCATTCCTCAACGCCTTGCGCAAGGAGCACGTCCCCGTCTCCATTTACCTGGTCAACGGCATCAAGCTGCAGGGCCACATCGAGTCTTTCGACCAGTATGTCGTCCTGCTTCGTAATACCGTGACCCAGATGGTCTACAAGCATGCCATTTCCACCGTCGTGCCGGCTCGCGCCGTCAATCTTAACCTCGACAACGAAGCCGAGTAAGGCCGATGGCTGACGCCCCCGGCACTACCACCATGCGCGCAGCGCTGGTCGGCATCGATTTTGGCGCTGGCGACTTCACCGCCAGCCTGGAAGAGCTGTCGCTGCTTGCGCGTTCCGCCGGCGCCGAACCGATCACCACGATCACGGCGAAGCGCGCCAGCCCCGATCCCGCGCATTTCGTCGGCAGCGGCAAGGCCGACGAGATCGCGACGGCCGCCAAGGCCGAACGCATCGACATCGTCATCTTCAACCACGCGCTTTCTCCCGCCCAGCAGCGCAACCTGGAGCGCCGCCTCGGCATCCGGGTGGTCGACCGCACCAGCCTGATCCTCGACATCTTCGCCCAGCGCGCCAAGAGCCACGAGGGCAAGCTGCAGGTCGAGCTGGCCCAGTTGCAGCACCTGGCCACGCGCCTGATCCGCGGCTGGACCCACCTTGAACGCCAAAAGGGCGGTATCGGCCTGCGCGGCCCCGGCGAAACCCAGCTCGAGACCGACCGCCGCCTGATCGGCGAACGGGTCAAGATGCTGCGCACCCGCCTGACCAAGCTGCGCAAGCAGCACGAGACCCAGCGCCGCGCGCGCGGACGCAACCAGACTTTCTCGGTGTCGCTGGTCGGCTATACCAATGCCGGCAAGTCGACCCTGTTCAATACGCTGACCAAGGCCGGGGTGTATGTTGCGAACCAGCTGTTCGCGACCCTGGACACCACCAGCCGCCGCCTCTACCTGGGCGACGAGGTGGGCAGCGTGGTCATCTCCGACACCGTCGGCTTCGTGCGCGAACTGCCGCACCAGCTGGTGGCGGCCTTCCGCGCCACGCTCGAGGAAACCATCCACGCCGACCTGCTGCTGCACGTGGTCGACGGCAATTCGCCGGTGCGCATGGAGCAGATCGAGCAGGTCAACGAAGTGCTGCGCGAGATCGGCGCCGATCACGTGCCCCAGATCCTGGTCTGGAACAAGATCGACGCGGCCGGGCTGGAGCCCGGGGTCGAGCGTGATGAATATGATAAGATCAGCCGCGTTTTCATCAGTGCCCATACAGGCGCCGGACTCGACTTGCTGCGTGACGCGGTGGTCGAAGCGGCCCTGGCCGGACCTGGTCCGGGCGATACCAATGAAGCGCAGGACTCCGTCCTGAATTTCGCACAGGGAGAGCCGTCGGTGGGCGGCGTCCTGGGCGGTCCTGCCGATAATATGCCAACTTCCACCCATCACGGGCCACACTAGCCTATGCTTGTTTCTTTACTAAAACGTCTCGGCATCAAAATGTCGCTGAACGATCCGCGTTGGGGCCGCAACCCCGACGACGACCGCAAGGCCCAGGAGGGCCGTCGTCCGGGGGAGGGGCCGCCCGACCTCGATCAACTCTGGCGCGACTTCAACGCCCGCCTGAACCGCATGTTCGGCAACCGCGGCAATGGCGGTGACGGCGGTGGCGGCGCGCCCGGCCGCGGCGACATGCGCGGCGCCGGCGTCACCGCCGGCGTGGTCGCCTTCATCGTCGGGCTGATCTGGCTGGCCAGCGGCGCCTTCATCGTCCAGGAAGGCCAGGTCGGGGTGGTCACCACCTTCGGCAGGCTGAGCCACACCACTAGCGCCGGCTTCAACTGGCGCTGGCCCTATCCCTTCCAGGCGCACGAGACGGTCAACGTCTCGGGCATCCGCACCGCCGAGATCGGCTACCGCGCCAACGTGCGCAACAAGCAGCCGCAAGAATCGCTGATGCTCACCGACGACGAGAACATCATCGACATCCAGTTCGCGGTGCAGTACACCCTGAAGGACCCGGTTTCCTGGCTGTACAACAACCGTGACCAGGACGAGACCGTGCGCCAGGTCGCCGAGACCGCGATCCGCGAAGTGGTCGGCAAGAGCAAGATGGACTTCGTGCTGTACGAGGGCCGCGAGAAGGTCGCGGTCGACGTGCACGCGATGATGCAGAAGATCGTCGACCGCTACGCGCTCGGCGCCTTGATCACCAACGTGACCATGCAGGCGGTGCAGCCGCCGGAGCAGGTGCAGAGCGCCTTCGACGACGCCGTGCGCGCCGGCCAGGACCGCGCCCGCGCCCGCAACGAGGGCGAGGCCTACGCGAACCAGGTGATCCCGCAGGCGCGCGGCCAGGCCTTCCGCCTGCTGCAGGACGCCGAAGCCTACCGCTCCATGGTGGTCGAGAACGCCACCGGTAACGCCTCCCGCTTCAACCAGGTGGTGGGGGCCTACGCCAAGGCGCCGGCCGTCACCCGCGACCGCATGTACATCGACACCATGCAGCAGATCTTCACCAGCACCACCAAGGTCATGCTCGACACGCGCAACAACAACGGCATGATCTACCTGCCGCTGGACAAGCTGATCGCCCAGGCCGCGGCCAACGACGCCGCGGTGGGCGGCAAGTCGGGTCCGGTGCAGGTGCAGGGCGGACAGAGCCTGTCGTCCCAGCCTTCGCCCGAAGTGACCCAAGCCATGGACAGCGTGCGCCAGCGCGACGAGCGCAGCCGCGATTCTTCACGTGACCGGGAGAGCCGTTAAATGAACCGCCTCGTAACTCTTTTCGTGGCGGGCTTCATCGCCCTGATGCTGCTGTCCTCGACCGTGTTCGTGGTCGACCAGCGCCGCTTCGCCATCGTGTTCGCCCTGGGCCAGGTGCGCGACGTGATCGTCGAGCCGGGCCTGCACTTCAAGCTGCCGCCGCCGTTCCAGAACGTGATCTACCTGGACAAGCGCATCCTGACCCTCGACACGCCGGACGCCGACCGCTTCATCACGGCCGAGAAGAAGAACATCCTGGTGGATGCCTTCGTCAAGTGGCGCATCATCGACCCGCGCCTGTACTACATCAGCTTCAGCGGCGACGAAGGCCGCGCACGCGACCGCATGTCGCAGATCGTCAAGGCGGCCCTGAACGACGAGATCACCAAGCGCACCGTGCGCGAAGTGATCTCGGGCGAGCGCGGCGCCGTGATGGCGGCGGTGCAGCAGAAGGTGGTGGCCGAAGCCAAGGAGATCGGCGTGGGCATCGTCGATGTGCGCCTCAAGCGCGTCGACTACATCGAGCAGATCAACAACTCGGTGTACGAGCGCATGCGCGCCGAGCGCGTGCGGGTGGCCAACGAGTTGCGTTCGACCGGCGCCGCCGAGTCCGAGCAGATCCGCGCCGACGCCGACCGCCAGCGCACCGTGATCATCGCCGAAGCCTTCCGCGAGGCCGAGAAGATCAAGGGTGACGGCGACGCCAAGGCCTCGGTGATCTATGCCGATGCCTTCGGGAAGAACCCGGAGTTCGCCAAGTTCTACCGTTCGCTGGAGGCTTACCGCGCCAGCTTCAAGGATCGCAACGATGTGCTCGTGGTGGATCCGAATTCGGAGTTCTTCAAGTACTTCAAGCAGCCGGGTGGCGGCGGGAAGTAAGTGAGGCGCTGCGCCGGTCCTGAGGGTGGGGCGGGCGCAGCGGGTCTTCAAGCAAACTTGGGTCCCCGCCTGCGCGGGGACGACGTTTTGGGGTTGCGGGTGATAGCCTGCGCCGCGTCGCATCAGATATTGCGATTGGTGACGCAAGCCTTAAGACCGTCGTCCCCGCGCAGGCGGGGACCCAAGTTCGTCCCGCAATGTTGACCCGTCCCCGCACCCCAAAGTAAGCAAACCACCAACTTGTCTATCGTGGCAAATTGCCAACCAGACAGCTGTCAAGCCAGCATTCCTCGCCTGCTCCCACCCATTTTCAGGTAAAATTGTCGATTCGGCGCTTGCGCCGTGCGTCGGCACGCCTGCTGCCGCCATGAAGAACAACACTCCCACTACGCCGTTGCCCATGCCGAACTGGCTTTTGCCTGAGAACATAGCCGACGTCTTGCCGTCCGAAGCGCGCAAGATCGAGGAATTGCGCCGATTGATGCTCGACAACTTCCGGCTGTATGGCTACGAGCTGGTCATGCCGCCCCTGCTCGAGTACGTCGAGTCGCTGCTGGCCGGGGCAGGGCAGGATACCGAAGTCCGGACCTTCAAGGTCGTCGACCCGCTCTCCGGCCGCCTGCTCGGTCTGCGCGCCGACATGACCACCCAGGTGGCGCGCATCGACGCCCACCTGCTCAACCGCGACAGCGTCACCCGCCTGTGCTACGCCGGCTCGGTCCTGCATACCCGTCCCTCGGGCCTGCACGCGACCCGCGAGCCGGTCCAGATCGGCGCCGAGATCTACGGCCATGCCGGCCTCGAGGCCGATGCCGAGATCCAGGAACTGGCCCTCGGCTCGCTGGCCCTGGCCGGCTTCACCGAGGTGCGCCTGGACCTGTCCCACGCCGGCGTGCTGCGCACCCTGCTGGCCGAGGACGCCGCAGCGCGCCGCGACGAAGCCCAGCTCTATACGCTGCTGCGCGCCAAGGACACCGCCGGCATCGACGAGATCTCGGTCAACTACTACCCGCAGACCCGCAAGGCCCTGCTGGCGCTGCCCCAGCTCTACGGCGACATCGAGGTGCTGGCCAAGGCCAAGGACGTGCTGCCCCAGATGCCGGGCATCACCCGCGCGCTGGCCGAGCTGGCCGCGCTGGCCGGTTCCGCCCTCGGCCGTGCCGACGTCGCCATCGACCTGGCCGACCTGCGCGGCTACCAGTACGAGAGCGGCGCCATGTTCGCCCTCTACGTGCCGGGCCTGCCGAACGCGGTGGCGCGCGGCGGCCGCTACGACCACGTGGGCGAGGCCTTCGGCCGCGCGCGCCCGGCGACCGGCTTCTCGCTCGACCTGCGCGAGCTGGCGCGCCTCCTGCCGACCGCGGAGCGCAAGCACTCCATCCGCGCGCCCTGGGGCAATGCCCCGGAACTGCGCGAAAAAATCGCTGACCTGCGCAAGGCAGGCGAAGTCGTGATCCAGAGCATGCCGGGTCACGACAATGTTCAGGACGAGTTCGAGTGCGACCGCGTGCTCGTCCTCGAAAACGGAAATTGGATTCTCAAAAACTTAGGTTAAGTGATGTCAAATACTAACGTGGCAAAGAACGTCGTCGTCATCGGCACCCAGTGGGGCGACGAGGGCAAGGGTAAGATCGTCGACTGGCTGACCGACCACGCCGCCGGCGTGGTGCGCTTCCAGGGCGGCCATAACGCGGGCCATACCCTGGTGATCAAGGGCCAGAAGACCGCGCTGCAGCTGATCCCCTCGGGCATCATGCGCGAAGGCGTGGCCTGCTACATCGGCAACGGCGTGGTGGTCTCGGTCCCCGACGTCCTGCGCGAGATCGACAAGCTGGCCGCCGCCGGCGTCGAAGTCGTGTCGCGCCTGATGATCTCGGAAGCCTGCCCGGTCATCCTGCCTTACCACGTCGCCATCGACAAGGCGCGCGAAGCCAAGCGCGGCGAGAACAAGATCGGCACCACCGGCAAGGGCATCGGCCCGGCCTACGAAGACAAGGTGGCGCGCCGCGCGATCCGCATCGCCGACATGCTCAACGAGACCCGCTTCGCCGAGAAGCTGAAGGAAAACCTCGAGTACCACAACTTCGTGCTGGTCAACTACCTGGGCGGCGAAGCGATCGACTTCCAGCAGACCTTCGACGACGCGATGGCCCTGGTGCCGCGCCTGCGCCCGATGGTCGGCGACGTGTCCTCGGCCCTGTACGCCGCCCACAAGGCCGGCGGCAATCTGCTGTTCGAAGGCGCCCAGGGCTCGCTGCTGGACGTCGACCACGGCACCTATCCCTTCGTGACCTCGTCCAACTGCGTGGCCGGCAATGCCGCCGCCGGCGCCGGCGTGGGTCCGGGCATGCTGCACTACATCATGGGCATCACCAAGGCCTACACCACCCGCGTCGGCTCGGGCCCGTTCCCGGCCGAGCTGCCGACCGACCAGGGCGTCGGCGAGCACCTCTCGCGCGTGGGCCACGAGTTCGGCACCGTCACCGGCCGTGCGCGCCGCTGCGGCTGGTTCGACGCCGCGCTGCTGCGCCGCTCGGTCCAGATCAACGGCGTGTCGGGCATGTGCCTGACCAAGCTGGACGTGCTGGACGGCCTGGAGTCGCTCAAGCTCTGCACCGGCTACAAGATCGACGGCCGCGACGTCGACATCTTCCCGGTCGGCGCCGAGGAAGCCGCGCTGTGCCAGCCGGTCTACGAAGAAATGCCGGGCTGGAAGGAAAGCACCGTCGGCGCCAAGTCGATGGACGAGCTGCCGGCCAACGCGCGCGCCTACATCAAGCGCATCGAAGAACTGGTCGGCATCCCGATCGACATGGTGTCGACCGGCCCGGACCGCGAAGAAACCATCGTGCTGCGCCACCCGTTCGCGGCCTAAGCATCCATAAGAATAGGAATAGCCTGAAATGAACACCCCTGCATCGACCGACAAGGACCTCTGGGTATCGTGGGACGACTACAACCGCCTGGTCGAGCGCCTGGCCCTGAAGGTCTATGAGTCGAACTGGAAATTCGACATGGTGCTGTGCCTGGCGCGCGGCGGCGTGCGCCCGGGCGACGTGATCTCGCGCATCTTCGACGTGCCGCTGGCGATCCTGTCGACCAGCTCCTACCGCGAAGAAGCCGGCACCAAGCAGGGCAACCTGGACATCGCCAAGTACATGACGATGACCAAGGGCCCGCTGGCCGGCCGCATCCTGCTGGTCGACGACCTGGCCGATTCCGGCGTGACCCTGCAAAAGGTGCGCGAGCACCTGCAGGCCAACTACCCGGACGTCACCGAGGTCAAATCGGCCGTCATCTGGGTCAAGGGCACCTCGGCGTTCAAGCCGGACTATCACCTGGAAGACCTGCCGCACAATCCGTGGATCCACCAGCCCTTCGAAGACTACGACGGCCTGCGCCCGCACCAGCTGGCGGCGTGGATGAAGAAGTTCGAGAAGTAATCCCCGGGTGCATCCGGCACGAAACGGGAGCGGGCGCAGGTCCGCTCCCGTTTTTATTTCTGGGGCGAAATTTCTCGGCCCTCTGGTAAGATGCAGGCACCCATCCGCCGGGTAAACCAACAATAAGAATCCATGACCCAAAGCTTCTTCCAGACCTTCATCCTGCTCATCCTCGTAACCGACCCCTTCGGCAACGTTCCCCTGTTCGCCGCTGCCCTCAAGGACGTGCCGGTCCAGCGCCGCCCGCGCATCGTGGTGCGCGAATGCGCGATCGCCTTCCTGCTGCTGCTGGTCTTCATGTTCTTCGGCCAGCACTTCCTCGAAGCGCTGCACCTGTCGCCGATCGCCCTGCGCATCGGCGGCGCCGTGATCCTCCTGATGATTGCGATCCGCATGATCTTCCCCCACCCGGACGGCGTGCTGGGACGCAGCGAGCATGGCGAGCCCTTCATCGTGCCGCTGGCGATCCCGGCCCTGGCGGGACCCTCGGCCCTGGCCACCGTGCTGCTGTTCAGCTCGACGAGCCTGTCGGACACCATGGTGCACGTGGCCGCGCTGGCGGCGGTGGGCGTGGTCTGGCTGGTCGTGTTCCTGAGCGCCGAGCGCCTGCAGGCCAAGCTCGGCCCCCAGGTCATGACCGCCTTCGAGCGCCTGATGGGCCTGATCCTGACCGCGATGTCGATCGAAATGCTGCTTGGCGGCATCCGCGAGTTCGTCAAGACCCTGTAGCCGCCGTATTGACGCCGCCAGCCGTGCGGAAGGGTTGCCGGGAAATCTGGCACACTGCGGCTGGCGCGGTCACGCGTCGTCCACCTGAACATTAAAAGAATGAAACAGGAACACGCGATCCCTTCAGAATGGCTGCCCTTCCTCAGCGGCGGCGGCATGATGGGCGCCATGATGCGCGCCCACGACTGGTCGCAGTCGCCGCTCGGGCATCCGCGCGCCTGGCCACAGGCCTTGCGCACCGTGGTCGGCCTGATGCTCAACTCCAAGTTTCCGATGTTCGTGGCCTGGGGGCCGGAGCTCGGCTTCCTGTACAACGATTCCTACGCGCTCATCCTGGGCGAAAAACACCCCGCCGCGCTCGGCCGGCGCTTCCACGACATCTGGGCCGAGATCTGGGACGACATCCATCCCCTGATCGTGCGCGCGCTCAAGGGCGAGGCCACCTACATGGACCGGCTGCCCTTGCGCATGCGCCGCCACGGCTATGACGAAGACACCTGGTTCACCTTCTCGTACTCGCCGGTGCGCGACGAGGGCGGCACCGTGGCCGGCATGTTCTGCGCCTGCGTGGAGACCACCGCCGAGGTGCTGGCCGAACGCTATCGCGAGGAGGAGAACGGGCGCCTGATGGCCTTGTTCGAGCAGGCCCCCGGCATCATCGCCGTGCTGCGCGGCCCCGACCACGTGTTCGAGCTCACCAACCGCTCTTACATCGAGCTGATCGGCCGGCGCGAACTGGTGGGCAAAAGCGCGCGCGAGGCGCTGCCCGAGGTGACGGGGCAGGGCTTCTTCGAGCTGCTCGACCAGGTCTACCGCTCGGGCGAGCCTTTCGTCGGCCACGACGTCCCCTTGCGCATCCAGCGCGAGCCGGGCGCGCCGCTGGAAGAGCGCTACATCGACTTCGTCTACCAGCCCTTCCGCGACGACAAGGGCGAGGTGGCCGGCATCTTCGTCGAGGGCAGCGACGTCACCGCGCGCAAGCGCGTGGAGGACGAGCTGCGCGCCGCCAACCGCCAGAAGGACCAGTTCCTGGCGATGCTGGCCCACGAATTGCGCAACCCGCTGGCCCCGATCACCACCGCGGCCCAGCTGCTGCAGCGCGGCAGCCTGGACGAGGCGGCGGTGCGCCGCGCCAGCGACATCATCGCGCGCCAGGCCGAGCACATGACCGACCTGGTGAACGACCTGCTGGACGTCTCGCGCGTCACGCGCGGCCTGGTCGAGATCGCGCGCGAGGAGCTCGAAGTGAAGGCCATCGTGCGGGAGGCGGTGGAGCAGGTGCGGCCGCTGATCGACGCGCGCCAGCACCAGCTACGCACCGAACTGCCGTCGGAGCCGCTGCATGTGGCGGGCGACCGCACGCGCCTGATCCAGGTGCTGTCGAACATCCTCAACAACGCGGCCAAGTACACGGCGCCCGGTGGGCGGATCCTGCTGCAGGCGGGGGTCGAGGACGAGTGCGTGGTGATCAAGGTGCGCGACAACGGACAGGGCATCGACCGCCAGGTGCTGCCCTACATCTTCGACCTGTTCACCCAGGCCGAGCGCACGCCCGACCGTTCGCAGGGCGGGCTGGGCATCGGACTGGCCCTGGTCAAGAGCCTGGTCGTGCTGCTCGGCGGCAGCGTCGAGGCGCACAGCGAAGGGCCGGGCAAGGGCAGCGAGTTCGTGATCCGCCTGCCCCTGCTGGCGCAGCCGCAGCCCGCCGCGCCCGCGGCCGAGGCTGCGGCGCCCTCGGAAGGCGCCGGCGTGCGCGTGCTGCTCGTGGACGACAACGCCGACGCAGCCCAGATGCTGGCGACCCTGCTGGAGCTGAGCGGCCACCGGGTGAGCGTCGAGTACGACGGCCAGGGCGCGCTGGCGCGGGCGGCGGCCGAGCGTCCCGACGTGACCCTGCTCGACATCGGCCTGCCCGACATCGACGGCCACGAGCTGGCGCGCCGGATGAAGGCGATGCCGGAGGCGGCCAAGACCGTGCTGGTGGCGCTCACCGGCTACGGTCAGCCGGACGACCTGCGGCGCGCGCAGGACGCGGGCTTCGACCACCACATGGTCAAGCCGGCCGACCTGAGTCGACTGCTTGCGCTGCTGGAAGAGGTGAAGGCGCGCCGGCGCTGAGACTTTGACGCGTGCGCGGCCCGGCGGGGCGCGCGGTGTATGCTGGTTCCGACGACGAACCCCGGGAACCGGTCATATGAGAAGCTGGAGAATTGCAATCGAGGACGCGGCGCTCGACCGCAGCTGCGAGGGCGCCAGGAAGAGCGGAGGGCACTGGCACCAGGAGGGCTGCGCGGCCTTGTACGCCGCGACGACGGTGGAACTGGCGGTGCTGGAGACCTTCGTGCACACGGAGGGCGACGATCCTTCGCTGGTGCTGGTGGCGATCGACCTGCCCGACGACCCGGGGCTGGGCGTGGACATGCCGGCGCATTGCCTGCCCAATGGCTGGGACGACCTCGAGGACGCCGGGAGCGCGGCGAGCTTCGGGACCAACTTCCTCAAGGACTGCAAGCATCTCTACATGCGCGTGCCTTCGGTAATCGTGCGCGAGGGCGTCAACCTGGTCATCAATCCGGAGCATCCGGCCTATGAACAGGTGAAGTTCAGCATCCTCAGGTCCTTCAGCTTCGATCCGCGGATGTTCGACCGGCCGTCGCGCTGACGGCCGGCCCGGGCGATCACTTGCCCAGGATCGAGACCACGTTGTCCGCCCCCGGCGCGCCGAAGGCCTGCTGCTTGAGCACGTGCAGCTGGTCGCGCACCTGGGCCGCTTTTTCGAACTCGAGGTTCTTGGCGTGATCGACCATGAGCTTCTCGAGCCGCTTGATCTCCTTGCCGATCTGCTTCTCGCTCATCGACTCGACCTTCGCGGTTTCCTTCGCCTCCTGCAGCATCTCGCGCTGGGCATTGGCGCTGTACACGCCGTCGATCATTTCCTTGATCTTCTTCTGCACACCCTTCGGCGTGATGCCGTTCGCCTCGTTGAAGGCGATCTGCTTGGCGCGCCGGCGCTCGGTCTCGTCGATCGCGCGCTTCATCGAATCGGTGATCTGGTCCGCGTACAGGATCGCCACGCCGTTCAGGTTACGCGCCGCGCGGCCGATGGTCTGGATCAGCGAACGCTCGGAACGCAGGAAGCCTTCCTTGTCGGCGTCCAGCACCGCCACCAGCGACACCTCCGGCAAGTCCAGGCCTTCGCGCAGCAGGTTGATGCCCACCAGGACGTCGAAGGTGCCCAGGCGCAGGTCGCGCAGGATCTCGACCCGCTCCACCGTGTCGATGTCGCTGTGCAGGTAGCGCACCTTGATGCCGTGGTCGCCCAGGTATTCGGTCAGCTGCTCGGCCATGCGCTTGGTCAGCGTGGTGACCAGCACCCGCTCGTCCTTGGCGATGCGGTCGTTGATCTCGCCCATCAGGTCGTCCACCTGCGAGCGGGCGGGGCGCACGATCACTTGCGGGTCGACCAGGCCGGTGGGGCGCACCACCTGCTCGACCACGTTGTCGGCGCGCTCCTTCTCGTACTCGGCGGGCGTGGCGGAGACGAAGATGGTCTGGCGCATCTTGCCCTCGAACTCCTGGAACTTGAGCGGGCGGTTGTCCAGCGCCGACGGCAGGCGAAAGCCGTAGTCGACCAGGTTGACCTTGCGCGAACGGTCGCCGTTGTACATCGCGTTGAGCTGGCCGATCATCACGTGCGACTCGTCCATGAACATGATCGCGTCCTTGGGCAGGTAGTCGATCAGGGTCGGCGGCGGTTCGCCCGGCATCGATCCGGACAGGTGGCGCGAGTAGTTCTCGATGCCCTTGGTGAAGCCGACTTCGGCCAGCATCTCGAGGTCGAAGCGGGTGCGCTGCTCGAGGCGCTGTTCCTCGATCAACTTGTTCTCCTTGCGGAAGAACTCGAGGCGGTCGCGCAGCTCGGCCTTGATCGACTCCACCGCGCGCAGCACGGTCGAGCGCGGGGTCACGTAGTGCGAACCCGGGTAGACGGTGAAGCGCGGGATCTTCTGGCGCACCCGGCCCGTGAGCGGGTCGAACAGCTGCAGCGACTCGATCTCGTCGTCGAACATCTCGACCCGCACCGCCAGTTCGGCGTGTTCGGCCGGGAAGATGTCGATGGTGTCGCCGCGCACGCGGAAGGAGCCGCGCGCGAAGTCCATCTCGTTGCGCGTGTACTGCATCTGGATCAGGCGCGCGATGATGTCGCGCTGGGCCACCTTGTCCTTGTGGCGCAGCGTGAGAATCATCTTGTGGTATTCGTTGGGATTACCGATACCGTAGATCGCCGACACCGTGGCCACGATGACCACGTCGCGCCGCTCCATCAGCGACTTGGTGCACGACAGGCGCATCTGCTCGATGTGCTCGTTGATCGACGAGTCCTTTTCGATGAACAGGTCGCGCTGCGGCACGTAGGCTTCTGGCTGGTAGTAGTCGTAGTAGGAGACGAAGTACTCGACCGCGTTCTGCGGGAAGAACTCGCGGAACTCCGCGTACAGCTGGGCCGCCAGCGTCTTGTTGGGGGCGAACACGATCGCCGGACGGCCCGCGCGGGCGATCACGTTGGCCATCGTGTAGGTCTTGCCCGAGCCCGTCACGCCCAGCAGGGTCTGGTACATGAGGCCATCGTCGATGCCCTCGATCAGGCCTTCGATCGCGGTCGGCTGGTCGCCCGCCGGCGGGAAGGGCTGGTGCAGCTTGAAGGGGGAATTCGGGAAAGTAATGACGGTCGGTTCGGGGGATGTTGCGACGGATAAATCAGCCATACTTTCAGACCTTTGCTAGAATGGTGGCCCGCTTGCGGCACTGCAGCACCTGTGCCGCTGTCTATACAACCGCTGCGAACCAGCCGACAATTCAGTTTATCACGATGACTTCCACTGCCTCTGCCAGCCTTTTCGGCGCCATTGAGATGGCCCCGCGCGACCCGATCCTGGGCATCACCGAAGCATTCAACGCCGACACCAACCCGGAGAAAATCAACCTGGGCGTGGGCGTCTACTACGATGACAATGGCAAGGTTCCTCTGCTGCAATGCGTGCAGAAGGCGGAAGCGAAGCTGATGGAGCAGCCAGCCCCGCGCACCTACCTCCCGATCGACGGTCTGGCAAGCTACGACAAGGCTGTACAAGAGCTCGTATTTGGGGCCGACAGCGCGGTAATTCAAGAGAAGCGTGCGATCACCGTGCAGGCCCTGGGCGGCACCGGCGCGCTCAAGATCGGCGCCGATTTCCTCAAGCGTTTCCTGCCGGGCGCGCAAGTGTACATCAGCGACCCGAGCTGGGAAAACCACCGCGCGCTGTTCGAGGGCGCTGGCTTTACCGTCAACAACTACACCTACTACGACCCGAGCACCCGCGGCGTGAATTTCGCCGGCATGCTGGCGGCCCTGAAGGACATGCCGCAGGGTTCGGTGGTGGTGCTGCACGCCTGCTGCCACAACCCGACCGGCGCCGACCTCAGCCAGGATGAGTGGACCCAGGTGATCGAAGTGGTGCGCGCGAACGGCCTGGTGCCTTTCCTGGACATGGCCTACCAGGGCTTCGCCAATGGCATCGCCGAAGACGGCGCCGTGGTGCGCCGCTTCGCCGACACCGGCATGCCGCTGCTGGTCTCGAACTCGTTCTCGAAGTCCTTCTCGCTGTACGGCGAGCGCGTGGGCGCGCTGTCGATCGTCGCCACCAGCGCCGAGGAAGCGGCGCGCGTGATGTCGCAAGTGAAACGCGTGGTGCGCACCAACTACTCCAACCCGCCGACCCACGGCGGCAAGGTGGTGGCCACCGTGCTGTCGACCCCGGAACTGCGCCAGCTGTGGGAAGAGGAACTGGCCGCGATGCGCGTGCGCATCCGCGAGATGCGCGGCGCGATGGTCGAGAAGCTCAAGGCCAAGGCCCCGGGCCACGACTTCGAGTTCGTGCGCCAGCAGGTGGGCATGTTCTCGTATTCCGGCCTGACCAAGGAGCAGGTCGGGAAACTGCGCGAGCAGTCGATCTACGCGGTGGACACCGGCCGTATCTGCGTGGCCGCGCTGAACTCGAAGAACATCGATCGTGTCGTTGACGCGGTCGCCAAAGTTCTCTAAAATCTCGGCTCTCCGGAACTGCTGTTAGTGCCGGAGAGCAGCAGAAGTGGTTGTTGAAACAAGCGCGAGTTTGACAGGCGCAGTCCGGCAACACTATAATGCTTACCTATTCCCTGATAGCTCAGTCGGTAGAGCGACGGACTGTTAATCCGCAGGTCCCTGGTTCGAGTCCAGGTCGGGGAGCCAGAATTTGGAAAGGCCGCATCTTCGGATGCGGCCTTTTTGCTTTGTGCGCCTGGCTGTGCGCACCCCTCATGAGGATCTTAGCGTGAAGCAATTGCCAAAGAGTCATGCGACTGCCCTTGAAGGGCAGGTATTCCGTTTTTCCAAGTCGGGGCAGGGCAGCCCGTCCATCGTGCTGATCAATGGCGCAGGCGGTCCGCTGGACGCCTGGTACAAGCTCTTTCCCGAGATCGAGCAACTGGGCACGGTGTTCGCCTACGACCGGCCGGGCGTGGGCGGCAGCGGCAAGCCGCGCGAGCCCCAGTATGGCGAGACCGTGGTCGCCCAGTTGCGCCAGTTGCTGATGGCGGCCGGCGTGCAGCCGCCCTTCGTGCTGGTCGGGCATTCCTTCGGCGGCCTGCATGCGAATCTGTTCGCGCGCGAGTTCGCGGACGATGTGGCCGGGGTGTTGTTCCTGGAGGCCACCGCGCCCGAGGACGTGACTGGGCTGAAGGCGAAGCAGCCCTGGTGGCAGCGCAAGTTCATCGGCCTGCTCGACAAGGTGGCGCCGCGCGACCAGAACGACGAGATCCGCCACGAACTGGAAACGGTGCGCGACATCGCCGAGGCCCCGGCCTTTCCGCCGGTTCCCGTGACCGTGCTGTCGGGCGGCAAGCGCCTGCCGCGCTGGGCGGTGCCGGAGGCGGTGGTGCAGGAGCGCGAGCGCAACCAGAAACTGCTGGCGGCCTTGTCGCCGCTGGGCGAGCGGGTGGTGGCGCGGCGCAGCGCGCACTTCCCGCAGATGTCCGAGCCGCAGGTGGTCCTGGACGCGCTGGCGAAACTGGTGGAACGGGCCAAGTCCTACTCGCGCACTTGAGTTTCTTTTTGTCACGGCCGTACTTGCCAAATCGGCGGCAGCGGGTATAATGCGGCCTCCATTCCCTGATAGCTCAGTCGGTAGAGCGACGGACTGTTAATCCGCAGGTCCCTGGTTCGAGTCCAGGTCGGGGAGCCAGAATACGAAGGGCTGCACGCAAGTGCAGCCCTTTTTGTTTTTGAATTGCTGATTGTTCAATGGGCGAATGGCGAATGGCGAATGGCGAATGGCCGAGTGGTCGAGTAGTCGAGTAGTCGAGTAGTCGAAGTCCGCCGAGTCTGATCCTCCCGCGCCTAAAAACAACGTCATCCCGGCGAAGGCCGGGATCCAAGTTCTGTATGCAGGCGACAAGCGATTGTCGTGGCTACTCACGGAAACTTGGATCCCGGCCTTCGCCGGGATGACGTTGGGAGGCGGCAGGGTAGGACAGATGAGCGGAATCCGGGGCCGCATATGACCTGCTTGGGCACGCCTTTTCCCGGCCTTCGCCGGGATGACGTTGGGAGGCGCAGGGTAGGAGAGGTGAGCGGACTCCGGCTCAGCCCGTAACCTGCTCAGGCATGCCCTGCAATGCCTTCTGCCTCTGCTCCGCAGTCACATGCCGCCGCTTCCACCACAGCACCAGCCCGCTCCACAGCACCCAGATGCTGAGCAGGTCCAGCACCAGCCACAAGACCTTGAGCGCCATCCCGCCGTAGTCCCCGAAATGCAGGGGCTGAGACAGCATCAGCGTCGACACGTACCACGGCATTTCCCCGGTCGTCACCACCTGCCCGCTGCGCGCGTCGATCATCACGATCGACAGCAGCTTGGAGGTCAGCGGCGTATCGCCCTGCATGAAAGCCATGAAGTGCTGGGGCGTCGCGAAGTCATTGCCCGGATACGCCATGAAGCTGAGCGACTTGCCCGGCGCCGCCGCCAGGGCCGCCTTCAGCGCCGCCTCGGTCGACACCGGCCCGGTCACAGGCGGCTGGCCACGGAAGGGTTCCGCGAGCGCCTTCAGTTCGCTGGCCTGCCAGGCCGCGAAGATCGGCTGGTTGAGCGCATTGATGGTCCCCGTCACGCCCACCACCAGCAGCCACACCAGGGTCACCATGCCCAGCAGGTTGTGCTGGTCCAGCCACTTCAGGCGCGAGGCGCGGTCGCGCCGGATGCTGCCGAAGCGCAGCTTCTTCATGGTGGGCCCGTACACGTAGATGCCGGAGACGATCGAGGCCGCCAGCAGCAGGCCCATCAGCCCGAGGAAGAGGGTGCCGCCGAGCCCCATGTACATGTCGACGTGCAGGCGCAGCATCACGTCCATGAAGCCCTGGCCGAGCGGATACTCGGAAAGGAATTGGCCGGTACGCGCATCATAGGTGTAGAAGGCGGTGAGCCCCGGCGAATCGATGCGATCGGCCATGCGCACGTAGATCAGGTCCGGCTCGTCCGCCTCCGCCACCAGGAACTGCAGCACGTCCTGCGGCCGGCGCGCCTGGGCGTCGGCCACGATGGCGTCGATGCTGGCGCGCCCCGTATGGCCGGGCGCGAGCTGGGGCGGATCGGCGCTGGTGCCGAGCGCGTGGCTGATCTCGTGCGAGAAGATCAGCGGCAGGCCGGTGAGACAGAGCATCAGCAGGAACAGGGTCGCGATGAGGCTCGTCCATTTGTGCACGGTGTACCAGGCGCGAAAGCTCATGCTCGTCTCCGTCTCAGAAATTGGCGTGCAGGCTCAGCTCGACGCTGCGCTCGGCGCCCATCCAGCAGTTGTTGGCGTCGTAGCAGGCGCCCACATAACGCTTGTCGCCCAGGTTGCTGGCGGTGAGGCCCACGCGCCAGGTCTTGTCGATGCGGTACATCGCGGCCGCGTCGAACACTGTGTACGAGGGCACGGTGCCCGTGTTGCGCGCATCGAGCTGGCTCTCGCCCACGTAGCGCACGCCGGCGCTCAGGTCGAGCGCGTCCTGCGGCTTGTAGCTGAGCCAGAGCGTGGCCTGCCTGTCCGCCACCCACACCGGGGTCTTGCCGATCAGCGAGCGGTCCGAATCGTTCTTCGTCACTTCCATGTCGAGGCGGGTCAGGCCGAGCGTGAAGTCGAGCTGCCCGGTGAGTTCCTGGTTCCATGACAGCTCGGCGCCCTTCGAGCGCACCTCGCCGTTCTGGGTGTACTCGCCGAAGTCCGGCGTGTTGACCACCACGTTCTGCTTCCTGATGTCGAAGGCGGCAGCGGTCAGCTGGGTGCGGCCGTCCTGCGAGCGGTACTTGAGGCCCGCCTCGATCTGCTTGGCCGTGGTGGGTTTGAAAGCCTGGCCCGTGCGGGTGTCCACGCCGGAAGCCGGCTCGAAGGAGGTCGAGTAATTGAGGTAGGGCGCCAAGCCGTTGCCGAGCTGGTAGATCGCGGCCAGGCGGCCGCTGGTGCGGCGCTGGGCGATGCGGGTGGTGCTGTCGGAAGGGGAGCCCATGTAGCTCATGCGCTCCACGTCCTCGCTGCGGTAGCGGTCGCGCCGCACGCCGCCCAGCAGGGTCAGGGCGCCCAGCCTGGCTTCGTCCTGCAGGTAGAAGCCGAGCTGCGACTGACGGATGCCGTGGCGCTCGGTGTAGGTGTCGAAGGGCAGGGTGGCGACATTGAACAGTGCGTGATTCGGCGCGCCCAGGTCGATCGCGGGCGTGTCGGCGCCGAGGGTGTCGCCATAGCTCACGCTGGTGCGCAGCTTCTGGTAGTCGACGCCGGCCAGCACGCGGTGGGTCCAGGCGCCGGTATGGAAGCGGAAAGCCAGCTGGTTGTCCACCACGTAGCCGCGCATGGATTCGTCGGTGAAGTAGGCGGAGCGGCTCAGGCTGCGATTGTCCGGCAGCAGGCCGAGGTTGTAGCTGTTGCGCTGGAAACCGTCGGCCTTGGTGTAGCGGAAGTTCTGCAGGAAGCTCACGCTGTCGTTGAAGTCGTGCTCGAACTTCCAGCCCGCCAGGGTGGTTTCGCGCTGCATGCCCGACCAGTTGGCGTCGCCCGCGAAGGCGTCCGAGGGCAGGCGGCCGTAGGGCGCGTCGCGCAGGGCGCCGATGGCCGGCAGCGGGGTGGACGGAATCAGGGCCGGGTCGTCCTGGTAGTAGAGATTCAGGTTCAGGCGCGTGGACGGGCTGATGCGCCAGGTGAGCGAAGGCGCGAACAGGCGGCGTTCTTCCGTCGTCGTCACCTGCTGGCCGTCGCGCTCGCGCGCCAGCGCGACCACGCGGTAGTCGACGTCCTTCGACAGCGGTCCGGTGCTGTCCAGGGCCAGTTCGCGCAGCGCATTGGTGCCGACGCGGGCGCGCACCAGGGTCTCCTGTTTCGAGCGCGGCTGCTTGGCGGTCTGGTTGACCATGCCGCCCGGCGGCGCGGAACCGTAGAGCACCGACACCGGACCCTTGAGCACTTCGATACTCTCGGTGGCGAAGGCGTCCACCTGCGGCACCAGGTTCCACAGGGTGTCGTACTGGAGCGGCAGGCCGTCGTAGTAGTTGCGGTAGCTCTCGAAACCGCGGATCGTGTACTGGTCGAAGATGGTGACGGTCGAGCGGCTCTCGGGCGTCACGCCCGGCACGTAGCGCAGCGCCTCGTTGACGCTGTCGGCCTGGCGCGCGCCCAGCAGTTCGCTGTCGTAGATCTCGTAGCTCATCGGGGCTTCCATGGGCTTGAGGTCCGACTTGGTGCCGGTGGTGCGGTAGCCGGTGGCGCTCACGATCACCTGGGCGGTGTCGGCCGGGGCGGGGTCGGCGGCCTGGGCTGGAACGAGGGTGGACAGGACGAGCAGCGCGACAAGGCTGCGTGGAGGCAGGACGGGCGTAGGCATGATTTCTTCTTGTTAACGCAAATGATAATGAGAATGATTATCAATTGCGATAACAAGGATGTCAAGCTGACAGCGCCGCCGCGTCGTGGCGACGCGGCGGTTTTACATGGATTTACTTCTTGCCGGATACTGGTTTGACCTTGCCGGCAGCCTCGAGCGCGCGGGCGCGGGCGGTGTCGACATCGATCGCCGTCGCCAGCGCCACGCCCATGCGGCGGCGCGCGAAGGATTCCGGCTTGCCGAACAGGCGCAGGTCGGCGCCCGGCACGCGCAGCGCTTCGGCCACGCCCTCGAAGGCGATGCCGGCTTCCTCGAGCTGGCCGTAGATGACGGCCGAGGCGCCGGGCGCGCGCAGGGCCGTGTTCACGGGCAGGCCCAGCACCGCCTTGGCGTGCAGCTCGAATTCGCTCTGCACCTGGCTGGCCATGGTCACCATGCCGGTGTCGTGCGGACGCGGGCTGACTTCCGAGAACCACACCATGTCGCCCTTGACGAAGAGTTCGACCCCGAACACGCCCAGGCCCCCCAGGTTGGCCGTGACCTTGGCCGCGATGTCGCGCGCGCGTTCCAGGGCGAGCGGCTGCATCGGGTGCGGCTGCCAGGATTCGACATAGTCGCCGTGCACCTGCTTGTGGCCGATCGGCTCGCAGAAGTCGGTCCGGACCACGCCGTCGTCGCCGAGCGAGCGCACGGTGAGCAGGGTGATCTCGTAGTCGAAGTCGATGAAGCCTTCGGCGATCACGCGGCCGGCGTCGACCCGGCCGCCGCTGGCGGCATAGTCCCAGGCGGCCTTGACGTCGGCCGCGCCGTCCAGCTTCGACTGGCCCTTGCCGGACGAGGACATCACCGGTTTCACGACGCAGGGAAAGCCCACCTCGGCGCAGGCCGCTTCGAGTTCCTGCAGGCTGCTGGCGAAGCGATAGGGCGAAGTCGGCAGGCCGAGTTCCTCGGCGGCGAGGCGGCGGATGCCTTCGCGATTCATGGTCAGCTGGGCCGCGCGCGCGGTCGGGATGCAGGTGATCGCGCCGGCCGCTTCGAGCTCGGCCAGCTTGTCGGTGGCGATCGCTTCGATCTCCGGCACCACCAGGTGCGGGCGCTCCTGCGCGATCAGGGCCGCCAGGGCCGCGCCGTCGGTCATGTCGATCACGTGGGCGCGGTGCGCCACCTGGTGGCCGGGCGCGTTCGGGTAGCGGTCGACCGCGATCACTTCCACGCCCAGGCGCTGCAGGGCGATGATGACCTCCTTGCCGAGTTCGCCGGAGCCGAGCAGCATCACTTTGGTGGCGGAAGGAGAGAGCGGGGTGCCGAGGGTGGGGGAAGTGGTCATGGTCTTTATCGCTGGATGGTTGGCGGGCTGGCGGGCCCAGGGAGGTGCGAGTATAGCGAAGGGTAGCGCCGCCTGCAGGCGCCGGCCATTTTGCATCCGGCACTGGTCAAACCGGAACCGAGCCGCTATAATGCGGCCTCCTTTCCCTGATAGCTCAGTCGGTAGAGCGACGGACTGTTAATCCGCAGGTCCCTGGTTCGAGTCCAGGTCGGGGAGCCAGAATACGAAGGGCCGCATCTCGATGCGGCCCTTTTTGTTTTGCGGCTTCCTCAGCCCAGCCTTCGCGCCTTGCGGAAGGCGCCCGGCGTCATGCCGTGGCGGCGCTGGAACTGCCGGCTGAAATTGGACAGGGTCTCGAAACCGCAGGCCTGCGCGACCGCGGCGACGCTGCGCTCGCCCCGGGCCAGCAGCAGGCAGGCTTCGCTGCAGCGCACGTCGTTCACGTACTCGGAAAAGCGCTTGCCCACTTCGCGCCGGAAGTAGCGGCTGAAGGCGGCCGGGCTCACGTGCACCAGGCGCGCCGCTTCCTCGACACAGAGCGCTTCGCTGTAGCGGCTGTCGATCCAGGCCAGCACCCGGTCGATGCGGCGCTCGCCCATGCCGGCTTCCCGTTCATCCAGCGTCCCCAGCGCGGCCATGTCGTCCTCGTGCTCGGCCAGCAGCCCGAGCAGGTGGATCACGAGCGCAAGCCGCGCCAGATCCGACCCGGCGGCATCGAGTTCGCGCAGCGCCGCGGTGACGGCGACGTGGGCCGCGCCCGTGATGCGCAGCCCGCGGCCGGCGCGCGCCACCAGGCCGCCAAGCGCCGCCAGCTCCGGCAGAGCGCTGTGAAACAGCAGCTCGGGCGCGATCTGCAGCACGGTCGCCGCGTGCCGCCGTCCCGCGTGCGCCGGGGTGCTGACCCAGGTGTGCGGCAACTGTGGCCCGATCAGCACCAGGTCGCCCGCCTCGAAGGGCGCGACGTGGTTGCCGACGAAGCGCAAGCCCTCGCCGGCCTCGATCCAGGTCAGTTCCAGATGGGCGTGGCGATGGCGCGCGTTAGTGAACGCCTGCTGCGTCAGGCGCAGCAGCCGGAAGGACCTGGCTGGATGGGATATCGTCTCTCGTTCAACCCGCATAGCTGGATTCTAGCAGCCTGTGGGTCAGAAAAAAGGTGAAGATGGCCATTTACGGCCTGCCCGGGAAAGCACGGTCGGGGCGATAATGGGCGCCCGCTTTCTCGATTGCTCCTGGACGCCATGCCCCGCTTCTTCGCCGCAGCCTTCCTGTTTACCTTCGCGTCCTGGGCCGGCCTGGCCGCCGCCCAAACGCAGCAAGCGGCCCAGCCGCGCCCCTCGACCGGCAGCCTGGTGCGGCTCACGCTGCCCTCGGCCCACGTCGACCAGCGTCCGGTCGACGTCTGGCTGCCCGAGGGCTACACAGAGCGCGCTCGCGCCGGCCAGCGCTACCAGGTCCTCTACATGCACGATGGCCAGATGCTGTTCGACCCGACGACCACCTGGAACCGCCAGGCCTGGCGCGTGGACGCCGTGCTCGACCGCCTGATGCGCGAGGGGAAGGTCGAGCCCACCATCGTGGTCGGCGTCTGGAACAATGGGAAGCTGCGCGCTGCCGAATACTTCCCCCAGAAAGCGCTGGCCTACCTGCCGGAACGCGGCCGCGCGGCTTTCGCAGCGGCGCGCTTGGAAGGCGGGCCCAGGGCCGACGCTTACCTGCGCTTCCTGGTCGAGGAACTCAAGCCGGAGATCGACCGCCGTTTCGCCACACGCAGCGACCCTGCCGGCACCTTCATCATGGGCTCCAGCATGGGCGGGCTGATCTCGGTGTATGCCTTCGCCGAGTATCCCCAGGTCTTCGGCGGCGCGGCCGGCCTGTCCACGCACTGGGTCGGCAGCTTCGAGGCCAACGCCGCTATTCCGCTCGCGATGTTCAACTACCTGGGCGCGGCGCTGCCGCCGCCCTCCGGACGGCGCCTGTATCTCGACCGCGGCACCGCCACGCTCGACGCGCTGTACGGCCCGCACCAGAGCTTCGTCGACCTGATCGTGCGCGAGCGCGGCTACACCGACGCCAACTTCCTCAGCCGCGTGTTCGACGGGGCGGACCATAGCGAGAACGCCTGGGCCGAGCGGCTCGAGCATCCGCTGCTGTTCCTGCTCGGGCGGCGCGCGGCGCCTGCACGCTAGGAGTCTCCGGCCCCTTCAGCAGCCGCATTCGGCGGCGGCGGCAAGGCGCCCCGCCTCCATGCCGGTGGCCACGGGGTGGCCGTCGCGCTTCCAGAAATCCAGCCCGCCCAGCAGTTCCTTCACCCTGAACCCCAGCCGCGCCAGCTTCCAGGCGCCCTTGGTCGAGCCGTTGCAGCCGATGCCATCGCAGTAGACGACATAGGTCTTGGTGCGATCGAGCATGGCGGTGCTGCCCTCGTCCATGGTCCGGTGCGGGAAGCTGATGGCGCCCGGGATGTGGCCGGCCGCGTAATGCGCCGGGCTGCGCGTGTCGATCACCACGATCTCCGCGACGCCGTTGGCGAGGTCTTCGGCCAGGTCGGCGGAGTCGGTGTGATAGGCCAGCTTGGCCTGCATGAAGGCGGCGCTGTCCTCGGGGGCGGGGGCGGGAAACTGCAGCACCAGCGAGGGAGTGGTCATGGGATGGCTCCTGTGTCGAAAGAAGCCCCATTCTACGGCGCGCTTGGCATTATCATGGAGACCAATTTCCATGCTTCGATAAGACCAATGCCGAATCCGCCCACCCTCTGGCTGAACCTGTTCCAGCGCGAAGACCAGGCCGTGCCCCTGCGCGAACGCCTGTGCGCGGCCCTGCGCGGCGCGATCCGGCGCGGCGAACTCGGTCAGGGTGCGCGCCTGCCGTCCACGCGCATGCTGGCGGCGGACCTGGCGATTTCCCGGGTGACGGCGGAGGCGGCCTACGCCCAGCTCGAAAGCGAAGGCTACCTGACGCGCCGGGTCGGCCACGGCACCGTGGTCTCGATCGCGGCGCCCGCGGCTCCCGCCCCGGCGCCGGCGCGGGGCGAGCTCGCGCAGGCCCGGCTGTCGCGGCGCGGCGCGGCCATCGTGGCCACCGGCGGCTGCGTCGATCCGCGCGAGCCGCGCGCGTTCTGCGCCGGCAGCCCGGACCTGCGCGCCTTTCCGGTCGAGACCTGGCGCCAGATCACTGCGCGCCAGTTGCGCCGCCACGGCGCGCAGCTGATGGGCTATGGCGATCCGCAGGGCTATGCCCCGCTGCGCGCAGCGGTCGCGGCCTATCTCGCGCAGTCGCGCGGAGTGCGCTGCGACAGCGACCAGGTGGTGATCCTCACCAGCTCGCAGCAGGCCCTGCAACTGCTGGCCACCTTGCTGCTCGACCCGGGCGACAGCGTGCACCTCGAAGAGCCGGGCTACCTGGGCGCGCGCAATGCCTTTGCCAGCGCCGGCGCGCGCATCGTGCCGCTGCCGGTCGACGCCGAAGGGGCGACGCTGCCGGCGGGCGCCGCGCGCCTGACCTACCTGACGCCCTCGCACCAGTACCCGCTCGGCGTCACGCTCAGCCTCGCGCGCCGCCTGGCGCTGCTGGACGCGGCGGAGCAGCAAGGCGGCTGGATCGTCGAGGACGACTACGACAGCGAGTTCCGCTACGACGCGCGTCCGCTGCCCGCCATGCAGGGCCTGGACCGGCATGGCCGCGTGATCTACCTGGGGACCTTCTCGAAGGTGCTGTTCCCCTCGCTGCGCCTGGCCTATGCGGTGCTGCCGCCGGCGCTGGTGGAGCCGCTGGTGCGCACGCGCACCGTGATGGACGGCCACAGCGCCCAGCTGGCGCAGGCGGTGACGGCGGAGTTCATCGCCCACGGCCACTTCGCGCGGCACCTGCGCCAGATGCGCCTGCTGTACGCCAGCCGGCGCGCCCTGCTGCTCGAACGCCTGCGCGTGGAAGGCATCAGCTGGCTCACGCCGCTCGCCGGCAGCGGCGGGCTGCAACTGGCGGCGACCCTGCCGCCTGGGAGCGAGGCCACGCTCACGCGCCAGGCCGCCGCGCTGGGGATCGCCACGCCCTCGCTCTCCAGCCTGCACATGCTGGGGGAGGGCGAGGGCTGGCTGCTGGGCTACGCGGCCTTGCGCAACGAGGAGATCGTCGACGCGGTCGCGCACCTGGCCACGCTCAGGCCCGGACGCGGGCGGCAGGGCGGGGGGCCTTCGCCGCGCCATCGCGCTTGAGGATGCGGCCGATGCGGGTTCGGAGCCCGGGCAGCGGCTCGGCCTCGATTCCGAACTCGCTGCGCAGCAGCGCGAAGATGGCGTCCACGCTGGTGAGCTGCATGTGCACCGGCTCGGCCCCGATGCCGTAGAAGCTGTGGCGCGTGTTGTAGATCACGCGGCGTCCGGCGGGGCTGCTGCGCACCACCACCAGGTCGTGCACGAAGTGCGAATTGCCGTGGGTCGACACATACCAGTTGCTCATCTCGAAGTCGCTCTGGTAGCGCGGGGTCAGGTCGAACACGTAGAGCGGCTCCCAGCGTCCGGCCAGCTCGGCCTCCAGCCGGTAGCCTGCCTCGTCTTCCATCACCCGGTACGGGCCGTTGGGCGTCTCCTGCACCGCGCCCGGCTGCAGGCGCAGCGGCGCGGTCGGCACCGCGCGTCCGAAGCCGGTGTCGGCGATCCAGCGCTCGCCATCGAGTTCGATCATCAAGAGCATGTGGGTCTGGGGCGTGATCAGCTCCGGCGGCTGGTTGTAGCGCACCCGCGCCAGCAGGGCGCGCGTGCTGAAGCCGAAGCTGTCCAGCGCGTGGCGGAACACGATGTTGTGCTCGAAGCAGTAACCGCCGCGGCGCGCGCTGAACTTGTTCAGCAGCGAGGGCAGGTCGAGCCGCACCGGCAGGCCGGCCAGCGGCGTCAGGTTCTCGAAGGGGATGGTGTGGGTGTGGCGCAGTTGCAGCTCGCGCAGCGCTTCCAGAGTGGGCGCGCCGCCGTGGCGGTAGCCGATCAGGTCGAAGTAGGGCGAGAGGTCGGTCATTGCACGGCCTCCTGGTAGGGCGCCGCGCCGCGGGCGGCGCGCAGCGCCCCGGCCCACCAGCGCAGTTGCAGCAGCATCTTGCGAAACGCCGATTCCTCGTGGCGGGTGGCCTCGAGCTGGCCGTCGGCGCCGATCCGGTCGCCCACGTGGGCGAAGCCGACCGCGTCGCGCATGGTGACCACGTGCAGTTCGGCGAACACCTGGCGCAGCTGCTCCACGGCGCGCACGCCGCCCGAGCTGCCGCCGTAGGAGACGAAGCCGGCCGCCTTGGCGTTCCATTCGCGGTAGGCGCCGTCGATCAGGGCTTTGAGCGGGGCGGGGTAGCCGTGGTTGTACTCGGGCGTGACCACGATGAAGGCGTCGGCGCGGGCGATGCGCGCCGCCAGTTCGGCGGCGCCAGGCTGGCCGGGGGCGTGCACGCGCGGGTCGAGCAGGTCCAGCACCAGGCCCTCGTGGCGCGCCGCCTGGGTGCGCACCCAGGCGACCACGCGCTCGCACTGGCGGTTCTCGCGGCTGCTGCCGTAGACGATGGCGATACGCAGTTCTTCCTTCATTGTTCCTCCACTTGTTGGTTAGCCTGGCTCGCAGTCTAAAACCTCAAGTTAAATTGAGGTCAAGCGGAGGAATGCATTTTTTCAGCTTGGCCGCGTCATCGCCGGCAGCCGCTCGAACCAGGGTTGGGCCTGCTCCAGCTGGGCCGCGAGCTGCAGCAGCCGGTCCTCGCGTCCGAAGGGGGCGACGAACTGTACGCCCAGCGGCAAGCCGTCCGCGGTCCAGTACAGCGGCAGCGAGACCGAGGGCGTGCCGGTCAGGTTGGACAGCTGGGTGAAGGGCACGTAGCGCAGGTTGTCGCGCGCGATGCCGTCGACGGTCTTGTCGAGCAGTCCCAGGCGGGCCAGCAGGCCGAGCAGGCCGCTGCGCTCCAGGAAGCCGAGCATGGCCTGCTGGGCCGGCGGCAGGTCTCCCGTGCCGTGACGGACGGGCGGATGGGCCAGCGTGGGCGTGAGCAGCAGGTCGTAGCGCTGGTGGAAGCGTCCCAGCGCCCGCGCGAAGCCATTCCATTGCAGCAGCTGCTCGGTCAGCGCGGGCGCGCCGATGCTGCGTCCCAGCGTGACCAGCAAGCGCGTCATCAGCTCGACCTCGCCGCCTTCGGCGCGCAGCTTGCGGTTGCGCGCCACCAGCGCCGGCACCTGGCCGAAGTAGATGTGCAGGTAGCTGCGCGCCAGCGCCGCGCCGTCGATCTCGGGGGCGGCTTCCTCGACCTGGTGGCCGAGGGAGGCGAGCAGCGCCGCCGCGTGCCGCACCGCGGCCACGGCTTCCGGATGGACCTCGGCGCCGATCGGCGAAGCGGCCGTGAAGCCGATGCGCAGGCGGCCGGGGTCGCGCCGCATCAGCTCCGCATAGGGCGCCTCGGGCGGCGCGATCACGAAGGGGTCGCCGGCTTGCGCGCCCTGCAGCAGGTCGAGGGCGCGCGCGGTGTCGCGCACGCTGCGTGAGAGCACGCCTTCGCTCGAGGCCCCGAACCAGACCTCGTTGGTGGCCGGCCCGGCGCTGACCCGGCCGCGCGAGGGACGCAGCCCGACCAGGCCGCAGCAGGCGGCCGGGATGCGGATCGAACCGCCGCCGTCGTTGCCGGCGGCCATGGGCACGATGCCGGCCGCCACCGCGGCCGCCGCGCCGCCGCTCGAGCCGCCCGGGGTGTGCGCCAGGTTCCAGGGATTGCTGGTGCGCCCGAACAGCACCGGGTCGGTGACGCCCTTGAGCGCGAATTCCGGCAGGTTGGTCTTGCCGAAGATGAGCAGGCCGGCGCCGAGGTAGCGCTGGACCACCGCCGCGTGCTCGGTCGCGACGTGGCCGCGCATCGAGCGGCTGCCGTTGGTGGTCGGCAGGCCGGCGTAGTCCTGGGCGCAGTCCTTGATCAGGAAGGGCACGCCGGCGAAGGGGCCGCTCAGCGGCCTTTCGAGCTGGGCGCGCGCCTGCTCCTCCATCAGGCGGCAGATCGCGTTGACGCGGCCGTGGACCTCGGCATGGCGCGCGAGCGCGGTCTCCAGCAGGTCGAGCGGCGTGACCGCCCCATCGGCGACCAGCTGGGCGAGGGAGGTGGCGTCGTGGCGCAGGTAGTCGGCGTAGTGCATGGGCAAGGTCTCAATGAGTTGCCCACGATGAAACGGTTTGTCGAGCTTCCTGTCAAGAAAAAACTGCCGAGCCGGTTCAGGCCTTCCTGCGTTCGAGCAGCTCGAAGATGGCCATGCCCGCGACCATCGCCCCGAGGAACAGCAGGGCCTTGGCGCCCCCGGTGGCGAGCGAGGCGACGGCCGGGCCGGGGCAGTAGCCGGCCAGGCCCCAGCCGGCGCCGAAGGCCAGGCTGCCGAGCACCAGGCGGCGGTCGATGCGGGTGGCGGTCGGCAGCGCCAGCGGCGCGCCGTCCAGCGTGCGACCGCGCCGCCTGGCCCAGGCGTAGGCGGGCGTGGCGGCCAGCAGCGCGCCGCCCATCACGAAGGCAAGCGAAGGGTCCCAGTCGCCCGCCAGGTCGAGGAAGGCCAATACCTTGGCCGGGTCGGTCATGCCCGACAGGACCAGGCCGATGCCGAACACCAGGCCGGCGAGCAATGCGATCAGGATTTGCATGGGAAATCCCTTCAGGACAGGTGGCGCAGCAGGAAGACGGTGAGAAAGCCGGCGCCCACGAACACCGCGGTGGCCACATAGGACCGTGGCGAGCGGCGCGCGATGCCGCAGATGCCGTGTCCGCTCGTGCAGCCCGCGCCGTAGCGGGTGCCGAGGCCGACCAGCAGCCCGGCCGCGACCAGGAGGGCCGGTCCCGCTTCGACGGTGGCCGGAGGCAGCGGCGCGGCCAGCGCATACAGCAGGGGCGCGGCCGCCAGGCCGCCGAGGAAGGCCAGGCGCCAGGCCAGGTCGCCCCGCCGGGGACGCAGCAGTCCGCCGAGGATGCCGCTGACGCCGGCCACGCGCCCGGCCAGCAGCAGGAAAGCGGCGGCCGCCAGACCGATCAGGACGCCGCCGAGCAGGGAGGTCCAGGGCGTGAAGTGTTGCCAGTCGAGGTTCATGCACCCTCCGGTCGGGGACAATAGAGTTGATAGAGCACTTGCAGCACCGCGAGCGCTTCGGGGCTGGCGATCCGGTAGAACACCTGCTTGCCTTCGCGGCGGGTGGATACCAGGCCGCCCCCGCGCAGCACGGTCAGCTGCTGCGACAGGGTCGGCTGGCGGATGCCGGTAAGCGACTCGAGGGCGCGAACGGCGGCTTCGCCCTGGCTGAGCTGGCACAGGAGCAGCAGGCGGTCGCGATTCGCCAGCGCCTTGAGTAGTTCACTGGCCTGGCCGGCAGCCGCCTGCAGGAGGCTTAGATCGGGAGGAGCGGAGTTCATTGCATGCCCGTGTCATTATATCGAACGATAATATATCAAATTATAGAATGACGTACGAACGAAGGCCGCGATCCTGCCTCACCGACGCGCCTTCTTGCTGTTGGCGGTGTAGGTGCGGGTATAAAAATCCGGCGGTTTCCTGGCCACCCAGGCGATGAAGGCGCGGATGTCCTCGTGTGCGCGCAAGGCTTCCCAAGTATGGTATGTATTCAATAATTCCCGTTCAGTAAATGCCGAGTGGATCTTCCTATGGCAAATTTTGTGAATGGGAAACTGTTCCTTGCCTTTGAAGGTCTTGGGAATCAGGTGGTGACGGTCGATGTTGACGGTCCCCAGCGGCCGGCCGCACAAGGGGCAGGGCTGGGAAGCGAGCGGATCGCTCATGCTTGCTCCGGCTGGTTGGCTCATCTCACTCGCATATGGCGCCGTTCGCGGGCAGTGCAAGGTAGCGCCCGTCAATACCGCGCACCGCAGAAAGGGATCAGCCCATGTTACAAGTTCATGGTGTAGAATTTAAGCTTAACATTTTGCAATATTTTTGCTTCGACCAGCCCTGAAAGCCAGCAGTTGCAAATGATCGACGACGACACTTCCGCCTGTTCCGTGCTGCTGATCGACGACGAGCCCTTCGCCCAGGACATCATCGCCCACGGCCTGCAGGGTTGCGCGCGTCACACGCTGTGCTACGAATCCGATCCGGGGCGCGCGGTCGAGGTGGCGCGCGAGGTCAAGGCGACCGTGGTGCTGGTCGACCTGCGCATGCCCGACCTCGACGGCTTCGAGGTTACCGCCCGCCTGCGCGCCAATCCCGACACCGAGGACGTGCCCGTCGTCCTGCTCTCCTCCGAAGACGATCCCGACATCAAGGCCAAGGCCTTCGCAGTCGGCGCCAACGACTACCTGGTCAAGTGGCCCGACCCGCGCGAACTGGTGGCGCGGGTGCGCTACCACAGCGGCGCCTGCATCGCGCGGCGCCAGCGCGACCAGGCCTTCGTCTCGCTGCGCGTGAGCCAGGAACAGCTGGCCGCCAGCCAGTCGGCGCTGCATCAGGCGCAGAAGATGGAAGCCATCGGCCAGCTCACCGGCGGCGTGGCCCACGACTTCAACAACGTGCTGCAGATCATTGGCGGCAACCTCCAGCTGCTCAAGCTGGTCGGCAGCCTGAACGAGGCGGCCCGCACCCGGGTCGAGATGGCGCTGGCCGGCGTCGACCGCGGCGCCAAGCTGGCCTCGCACCTGCTGGCCTTCGCGCGCCGCCAGCCGCTGCAATCGGTGGTGATCGATCCCGGCCACCTGGTGCGCGACATGGACGACATGATGCGCCGCGTGCTGGGCCCGAGCGCGCGCGTGGTCACCGAGATCGAGCCTGGCCTGGGCAGCACCATGGTCGATCCCAACCAGCTCAACAACGTGCTGCTGAACCTGGCCATCAACGCGCGCGACGCCATGGCCGGCAGCGGCACCCTGACCATCCGCGCCTATAACGTGTCGGCACAGGCCGACGGCCTGCCCCCCGAACTGCCGCGCGGCGACTACGTGGCGATCGAGGTGAGCGACACCGGCAAGGGCATGGCGCCGGAGGTCCTGCAGCGCGCCTTCGAACCCTTCTTCACCACCAAGCCGACCGGGCAGGGCACCGGCCTGGGCCTGTCGATGGCCTATGGCTTCGTCAAGCAGTCGGGCGGCGAGATCGTGCTGCGTAGCGAAGTGGGACGCGGCACCACGGTGGGCATCTACCTGCCGCGCAGCGACGCCGCGCCCAGCGTGGCCGAGCAGGTGCCGGCGATACCGCTGACCGGCGGACTGGAAACCATCCTGGTGGTGGAAGACGAGGACGACGTGCGCTCCTCGACCTGCGGCATCCTGTCGGCCCTGGGCTACCAGGTGCTGGAAGCGGCCGACGCGCAGGCGGCGGTGGCGATCATCGAGAGCGGCCAGCTCGTCGACCTGGTGTTCACCGACGTGATCATGCCGGGGCCGGTGAGCAGCCTGCAGCTGGGCGAGATCGTGCGCCAGCGCCTGCCCGAGGCCCAGATCCTGTACACCTCGGGCTATGCCGAGGGCGTGCTGACCCACGAGGGCAAGCTGGACGCCTCGGTGCACCTGCTGCAGAAACCCTATCATCCCGACGCGCTGAGCGCGCGCATCCGCCACCTGCTGCGGCGCGGGCGGCGCGCGGCCGGGCGCCAGCAGGCTACTTGGGCTTGACGTAGCGGCGCGAGCCCGGCGGCGGTTCGTTGAGCACGGCCCAGAAGATGCCGAGGTCGGCGATCGCGCGCACGAACTCCGTGAAGTCCACCGGCTTGACCACGTAGGCGTTGACGCCCAGTTCGTAGCTGCGCACCAGGTCCTGTTCTTCCTTGGACGAGGTGAGCATCACCACCGGAACCGGCTTCAGGTTCTCGGTCTGGCGGATCTCCTTCAGCACTTCCAGCCCGTCGACCTTCGGCAGCTTGAGGTCGAGCAGGATCACCGCCGGGTTGCCGACCGCGCGGCTGGCAAACTCGCCTTGGCGCTTGAGGTAGTCGAGCGCCTCGGCGCCGTCGCGCACGACCACCACCTCGTTCGCGAGCTGGCTCTTGGACAGCGCGATCAGCGTGAGCTCGAGGTCGTTGGGGTTATCTTCCACCAGAAGGATGGGCTTGAGCATGGTACGGCCTTAGGGGGTAGGTGAGGATTTGGGGATGCTGAACGAGAAGGTCGCGCCTTCTCCCTGCCGGGACTCGGCCCATACCCGGCCGTTGTGGCGCTCGACGATGCGGCGCACGTTGGCCAGGCCGATGCCGGTGCCCTGGAAGTCTTCCATGCGGTGCAGGCGCTGGAACACGCCGAACAGCTTGTGCACGTAGTCCATGTTGAAGCCGGCGCCGTTGTCGGCGACGTGGAACACGGCTTCCTCGGGGCCGTCCTCGGCCCAGATGCGGATCACCGCCGGGTCGCGCTGGGCGGTGAACTTGACCGCGTTGGACAGCAGGTTGTACACCGCCAGGTGCAGGAAGCTTGGGTCGGCCTGGACCGTGGGCAGATGGTCGATGTGCCAGTCGACGTTGCGCTGGCCGATGTCGATCCCGAGCTTGTCGATGCAGGCCGAGACCAGGTCGTTCATGTCGACCGCGGTCGGGCGCAGGGCCGCGCGGCCCATCTGCGAGAAGGACAGCAGGTCGTCGACCAGCTTGCCTGCCAGGCGCGCCGATTCCTTGATGTTCTTCAGAAAACGCTGGCGCCGGTCGGCGTCTTCGGTGCCGGCCGATTCCAGCAGCAGGTCGGAAAAGCCGACGATGTGGCGCAGCGGCGCGCGCAGGTCGTGCGAGACCGAGTAGGAGAAGGCTTCCAGTTCCTTGTTGGCGCGCCCGAGTTCCTCGGCCAGTTCGGCCATCTGCTCGGCGCGTTCGAGCGCGATGCCGAGCAGGGCGCTGCGGAACTCGGTGGTCAGCTCGATCTCGGCGCTGTGCCAGGGCAGGCTGTGGCCGTGGATGGTCTCGCGCCAGGCGGCGAAGCTGGTGCGCGGCGACAGCTGGGTGGGCGCGTTCGGCGCGGCGATCTTGTTCTCGTAGGGGTTGCCGGCCCATTCCACGGTCTGCACCAGCTCGGGGCGGAACCACAGCAGGTAGTGCTTGTGGATGCGCGAGATCGGCAGCGCCATCAGGCCGCTGGCGCTGCGCGTGAAGGCCCCGGCCGGCGGGTAGACCGCCGCCAGGTGGCTGGTGTGGAAGACCTCGACGTGGCCTTGCACCGCCAGCCAGGTCGAGAGCGCGCGGATGGCCGCCTCGTCCGGGGTGTCGCCATAGGTCAGGATGCGGTCGTCGGCCACGATCGCCACCCCGCCCGCGCGCGCGAAGCGCAGCAGCTCGGGGAAGACGCCGCTCATGTTCTCGAGGAAGTCGCTGCCCTTGGTCAGGTGGCCCAGCAGTTCGACCATGATGCGGCGCACCTCGAGCCGGAACTGCAGCTCGCTGGCGTCCTCGCGCGACTCGATGCACAGCGACAGGATCTGGCCCAGTTGCTCGCAGGCGGTGCGCTGCTCGACCGAGACCGGGCGCGGCGAGGTGTTGTGGCAGGAGATCAGGCCCCACAGCTTGCCCTTGACCAGCAGCGAGACCGACATCGAAGCCAGGGTGCCCATGTTGCGCATGTATTGCAGGTGCACCGGCGAGACGCTGCGCAGGGCGGCGAAGGACAGGTCGTTGGCCTTGCCGGTCACCGGATTGTGCGGCGGCAGCAGGGGCGCCGGGACGTAGTTGGCGTCCTGGATCAGGCGGATCGGTGACAGCGTGTACAGCTCGCGCGCCTGGGCCGGAATGTCGCTGGCGGGGAAGGACTGGCCGAGGTAGGACTCGTAGTCGGCGTCCTTCGATTCGGCCACCACGCGCCCGTGGCCGGCCGGGTCGAACTGGTAGACCATCACGCGACCGAAGCCGGTCACCGAGCGCACGTGGCGCGCGGCCAGGTCGGTCAGGGCCGGGATCGAGGCGTGCTCGTTGACCCTGGCCAGGAAATCGCTGATCAGGGGATAGAGGTGGCGGAAGTCGGCCGGGCGCGGACGGTCGACCGCCTCGAACTCGGCGATCACCAGCTTGTCCCAGGCGTGGCCCAGCACGTCGAAGTGGCGGCCGTTTTCCATCGTCACCGTGCCCAGGTAGAGCGGCCGGGCGCCCAGGGTGCCGCTGCCGAGTTCCAGCGCCAGGCGCGCGTGGGCGGGCTCGCCGATCACCTCGCGCAGCGGGCGGCCCAAGGCCTCGCCGGCATCCATGCCGGCCCACTGGGCCAGGTTGGCGCTGGCCTGCAGCACCTCGAGGGCAGGCGACAGGGTCAGCATGAAGCCGTGCGGCTGGATGCTGCCGGGCGTGCGTATCGGTTCCCTGTCGCAGGCGGACAGGTCGAGTTGCTCGGGGGAAGCCTGGGTCATGGTGCTCTAAAGTAAGACGCTTGGACAAACAGTGCACTATTGTAACGTGAAAGCGGCCGAGTTTTTTCACACTGTGCTATTCGTGCAAGTCCTATGCGCCTTGCGCGGCGCGTCGGCGGACGCGCCTTGCGTGGCGGTATCGTCGCCGTTTGCGGTATTCCGGTCCATGTTTCAGGTCAGTATGTACATGGACGGCAAGCTCTCACGGCTGCCGGGGCCTGGCGCGCTGCCTGCGCCGCGTGCATCAGGCCGCTGCGAATTCGCCCGGCTTCTCGCCCGGCTCTTGCTCGTGGGGGATGGCTGATATCGTCATCGGCATGGTATCCAGCGGGTTGTCCGCATCCGTCACGCAGCCGGCGGGCTGGAAGGGTTCATGCCATCGCATACCTTCCTCAGCGGGATGATGACGTTTCGGGTTGATCGCATCCAGCAAGCGCTTCACCATGCGGACGTTGTACTGGTGCCAGCTCAGCCAAGGCCCGTCCACTTTGGCGAGCTCCTGCTGGATCTTCAGGTCGCGCCGCAGCGCTTCGATCAAGGCGAGTCGCTCGTAGGGCAGCAATAGATCTTCACGAAGTACCATGCGCTTTCCTTCATCGTCGCGGCGGCGCCTGCAAGGGCCGAGGCTTATACAGTGAACTCCAGGCTGGCGATCAGGCCGCGTTCGAGGCGAAAGCGCATCGTGAGATCGACGTGGCTGCCCGGGAAACTGCCGGCCACATGGCAGGAGACCAGGTGGACGCCGTCGATGAGCTCGACCGAGAAGGGCACCACCACATAGGCATACGAGGTCGACGCCGCCTTCCATGCCCGGATCGCCTCGCGGCCGACGTAGGTCAGGCCCATGTCTCTCACCACGCCCTGGGGCGTGAAACAGCGGGCGACCTCGTCGGGGCCGTGCGTGTCGGCCGCCAGGTAGGCGGCAACCGGCTCGGGGAGGGTCAGGGCTGGCATGGCGAACTCCTTGGAAAGAGAGTCCACAGGATGCACGATGGTGCCGATGTAGAGAATGGCCTAGAATTGGGATTTGCTATGTAGGAAAGAGCACATAATGCGCGGTTCCGAATTCGCCGAGTTGAAAGCCTTCGTCGCGGTGGTCGAACGCCAGAGCTTCGCGCGGGCGGCCGAGCACCTCGGTCTCTCGCCCTCGGCGCTCAGCCAGACCATCCGCCAGCTGGAGCGCCGCATCGGCACCCGGCTTCTGAATCGGACCACCCGCAGCGTCGCGCCGTCGGCGAGCGGTGAGCAGCTGTACCAGCGCCTGGCCCCGCTGTTCCGCGAAATGGCGGTCGCGGTCACCGAAGCCAGCGAAGCCACGGGGCGGATGAGCGGCACGCTGCGCATCAACACCCTCGGGATCGCAGCCAGGACGATCATCGGTCCGCGGCTCGCGCGCTTCCACGAGGTCCACCCCGAGGTGGAACTCGACATCGTGGTCGACGACGCGCTGGCCGACATCGTGGCCGGGCGCTTCGACGCCGGCATCCGCGTCGGTGGGCAGCTCGAGAAGGACATGGTCGCCATCCGCCTGACGCCGGACCTGAAGATGGTCGCGGTGGCCTCGCCGGACTACCTCGCGCGCCGGGGCGTACCCATGTCGCCCGCCGACCTGCACGCGCATGCCTGCATCAACTGGCGGCTCCAGATCGATGGCCGCTACCACCGGTGGGAATTCAAGAAGCGCCAGCAGCGTGTCGAAATCGCGGTGAATGGCCCGGTCGTCACCAATCATGCCGACATCGGCGTCGCCGCCGCAGTGAATGGACTCGGCATCGCCTACCACTTCGAGCAGGACGGCGTGGGCGAACTGCTGGCGCAGGGAAGGCTGGTGCAGGTCCTCGCGGACTGGTCGATCGTGCGGCCCGGGCTCTTCCTCTACTACCCGAACCGGCAGCACCGGCCGGCGGCGCTCGGCGCCTTCATCGACTGCCTGCTGGATCGGGGGCCGTTCGCCCAGACATAGCCGGGGTGGACCCGGTCGGCGGATTGTGTACGCTTTTCTTCACAACCCGTGCGATTTATGGAGCATTCCCTCATCTTTCGATTCGGCGCATCATGGGCTCTCTGTCACCCCACATGGAGCCAACAACATGAGCACCCTGACGCTTCCCGCGCCAATCGCCGACTACTTCGCGGCCGAACACGATCCTGAAGCCCTGGCAAACTGCTTCGTGCCGGACGCCGTCCTGAAGGACGACGGCCACACCTACATCGGCGTCGACGCCATCAAGGCCTTCATGGCCGCGGCCTCGGCCAAGTACAACGCGACGACCGTGCCCTTCGCCCTGAACGAGGACGGTGGTATTCAGGTCGTCCGCGCTGCGGTGAGCGGCAACTTCCCGGGGAGCCCGGTCAACCTGTCCTACCGCTTTGGCCTCGAGCGTGGCCTGATCGGATCGCTGGAGATTTCGGTATGAGCTTCGACCTTCAACTGAACGGAAAGCGCGCCCTGGTCACCGGTGGTACCAAGGGCCTGGGCGCCGCCCTCGTCAAGAGCCTGCTGGAGGCGGGAGTGGAAGTGATGACGTCGGCGCGCTCCGCGCCGCAGGAGCCGCTGCCGGGCGTCACCTACGTGACGGCCGACCTGGCGACGCCGGAGGGCGTGGCCGAACTGGCCCGCGCGGTCGAGCAGCGGTGGGGCGGCCTCGACATCCTGGTCAATTCCGTCGGCGGCTCCACCGCGCCGGTGGGCGGGTTCGCGGCGCTCACCGACGCGGTATGGTTCGATGAACTGAACCTCAATTTCATGGCCGCCGTGCGCCTGGATCGCGCACTGCTGCCGGGCATGCTGGCAAAGGGCGCGGGCGTCATCCTGCACGTGAGCTCCATCCAGCGCGTGCTTCCGCTTCCGGAATCGACCACCGCGTATGCGGCGGCGAAGGGCGCTTTGTCGACCTACAGCAAGTCGCTGTCGAAGGAAGTGACGCCGAAGGGCGTGCGCGTCCTGAGCGTCGCGCCGGGCTGGATCGAAACCGAAGCCTCGGTGGATTTCGCCGAGCGCATGGGACGCGAAAACGGCACGGACTACGAGGGCGGAAAGAAGCTCATCATGGACTGGCTCGGCGGCATCCCGGTGGGGCGTCCCGCCAAGCCGCGAGAGGTCGCGGACCTGATCACCTTCCTCGTGTCGCCGCGCGCCGCATCGGTGGCGGGCTCCGAGCACGTGATCGACGGCGGCACCGTGCCGACCGTTTAAGCGGCGGCTCGTCCGGCTGCGCGGCTGCCCCGATTTGCAACGCATCGGGGCAGCCGGGGCTGGCGCGAACACTGCATCGACAAGGACAGCCCGAAAGACGACCACCATGACGCAACTGACCGACCTGCTCGGCATCCGCCATCCCATCATCCAGGCGCCCATGGCGGGCGTGTCCACGCCCAAGCTGGCCGCCGCCGTGTCCGAGGCCGGCGCGCTCGGTTCGATCGCCCTGGGCGCCGGCAAGGCCGCGCAGGCGCGCGCCGCGATCCAGGAAGTGCGCAAGCTGACCGGCAAGCCCTTCAACGTCAACCTGTTCGCCCACCGTCCAGCCCGGGCCGACCCCGCGCGCGAAGCGCGCTGGCTGGAGCACCTGCGGCCTCACTTCGAGGGGCTCGGCGCCGCCCCGCCGGCCGCGCTGCGCGAAGTCTTCACCAGCTTCCTGGCCGACCCCGAGATGCTCGCGTTGCTGGTCGCCGAAGCGCCGCCGGTGGTGAGCCTGCATTTCGGCCTGCCCGAGCCGTCCTGGATCGCGGCCCTGCACGCGGCGGGCTGCGTGCTGATGGCCACCGCCACCTCGCTGCCCGAGGCGCTGGCGATCGAGGCCGCCGGCATCGACGTGGTGGTGGCCCAGGGCTACGAGGCGGGCGGGCACCGCGGCATCTTCGACCCCGAGGTGGAGCCGGCGATCGGCACCCTGGCCCTGACGCGCCTGCTGGCATCGCGCCTGCGGACTCCGGTGGTGGCGGCCGGCGGCGTCATGGACGGCCAGGGCATCGCCGCCGTGCTGCGCCTGGGCGCGGCCGGCGCCCAGCTCGGCACTGCATTCATTTTGTGCCCGGAATCCTCGGCCACCGCCCACCACCGCCAGTTGCTGCGCCAGCCCGAGGGCTTGCGCACGGCGGTCACGGCGGAGATCTCCGGGCGGCCGGCGCGCGGGCTGGTGAACCGCGTTTTCGACGACATCGGCGCGCCCGGCCATCCTCCCGTCCCGGACTATCCGATTGCCTACGACGCCACCATGTCCCTGCATGCGTCAGCCGCCGCCCGGGGCGTGCAGGATTACTCGGTCAACCTGGCCGGCCAAGGCTTCGCGCTGGCGCGCGAGATGCCGGCCGCCAGCCTGGTCGACACCCTGGCTGCCGAAATGAGTGCTGACTGAGACCGTCCCGCCGGAGAGGCCCCGTGCTTGCTCACGGTCTCGACACGCGGCCGGAAGCTGTCGAGAGCACGTCTCCATCGGGCTCAACTCGAAGCATCCGCCAGGACCTCGACAGCGTGCATGGGGTCGGTGTATTCCCGTATCTCGGCGATCTTCCCGTCTCGCAGTCGAAAGAGCAGGTGGTACTCGTTCTCATACGATTTGCCGGTCTTCGTGAGTCCCAGCGAGCGGGCTTGCGCAGCCACGATATCACCGTCGGCGACCACGCTGTTCAATTCCATTTTCAGACCGCCATCGAAGAGAGCGAAAAGCCCGCCAAGCACGGACTCCATCTCTGCTTTGGTCTTCAGGCCGGCAAACGGAAAAAGATGCGGTTTGCCGTTCACCCACCAGGTCGCGTCATCACTCATCATGTCGAGCAGCTGCTTGACGCCGGACGTTTCGAAGTGACCGAGAAAGGCGTCGACCAGGAGTTTGTTCGCACGATGTGACGCATCCGTGTTCTTTGGCTCGCGGTCCGAGACATGCACCGACATGCCGGTTTGTCCGGGCAGGATATCGGCGCGCAGCGTCAGCGCGGGTATGTCGTATTCTCCCGCGTTCTGAGGTCGAAACGCGATGGGATCCGCGGTGAAGAGGGTGTCGAGGCGTCGTCCCAGTTCATCGTGGATGCGGGCGAGCCTGGCCCCATCCGTGCTGTCCGCGCGGTACACCACGAAGGGCGGCATGACATCGAAGCCCGGGTAGTACAGGATGCCGTGCTGGATCGGGTATAGCAGGTCATCGATGGGACCGTTGATCCCGCGCGGACCGTAATGTGATTCCCAGCCTCCGGCCGTCACCATCAGCATCGCGCGTTTTCCGGCCAGTTTTCCCTCACCAAAACGATCTCCCCAATGCGTATCGGAATGCTCGCCGACACCGTAGGCGAAACCGTAGGCATATACCCGTTCCACCCACCCTTTGAGAATGGCCGGCATGGAGTACCACCACAGCGGGAATTGCAGGATGACGGCGTCCGCCCATTGCAGCTTTTTCTGCTCGCTTGCGATGTCTTCAGCCTGGAAACCGTTCTCGAAGGCGTGTTTGGATTCGAGAGCGACATTGAACCGGGAAGTGGAGACGCGGCGGGTGGTATCGCGCGCATCGGCCTGGGCTTTCCACTGCATCGCATACAGGTCCGACACGGCGACGGCGTGTCCAGCCTGTTCGAGCCTGTCGACCGTGAAATCCTTCAGCGCGCCGTTCAGGGAAGTCGGCTCCGGATGTGCGTAGACGAGAAGTATGTTCATGACTGATCTTTCATAGGGAAGGCGATGAGGCAGGATAGGACCTGCTCTGTTATATTGGAAATGAATACTTAACATTCGCCCTATTAAGATGCTTAATCTGCGAAGACTGGACCTGAACCTGCTAGTGACGCTCGACGTGCTGCTGGACGAGCGGAGCGTGACGCGGGCAGCACGGCGCCTCAACTATTCACAGCCGTCCGTCAGCGTTCATCTCGCCAAGCTCAGGGATATATTTGGCGACCCACTGTTGCTCCCGGGGCCACACGGTATGCAGCCCACCGCAAGAGCGGAGGAATTGATGCAGCCCCTGCGCCAGGCGCTGGAGTCGCTGGATATGGCGGTGACGCCGGCGCGCCGGTTCGACCCTGCACAGTCCGACCGGACCTGGCGCGTCGCCGCTTCGGATTCCAGTGCATCGACGATACTCGTGCCAGCGATGCCGACCATCCGTGCGGCGGCGCCGGCAACCCGGCTTGCCGTGCTCGATATGGTCCCTTCGCTCCTCGCCAGGCAAGCGGAACAAGGCGAAGTCGACCTTGCCTTCCATACCGGTGAAGGCTCTCATCCCGGACTGCGCCGTCGCACGCTGTTCGCCGAGCGTTATGTATTGGCCGGCAGGGTGGGGCATCCGCATCTGCATCCGCAACTGAGTCTCGAGCAGTTCTGCGAACTGGAGCATGTCATGGTGTCGCCGGACCGGGGCGGATTTCATGGGGTAACCGATGACGCGCTTGCCAAAGTCGGATTGCGGCGCAAGGTGGCCCTGTCGGTTCCCCATTTCCTGTTGATGATGACCGTCCTGGCCCGCACCGACCTTGTCGCGATGGTGCCCTCGCGACTCATTCAAGATACCCAAACGCTGCAGATTATCGAGCCGCCCGTGGAGCTGCCCGGCTACGACATGCTGATGCTCTGGCATGAGCGTTCCCATCGGGATCCGGCCCATCAGTGGTTGCGGGAGACGATCGCCGCGTCGGTGTGAACCGGATGCCTTGGCTCCGGTTGCAAGGTCGCGCCTGAGCGATCACGACGGCGCGGTCCATGCCTGGTGTGCGCGCTCTTTACCAGCGCGCTGCCGACGGCATGCCAGCGGCCTTCGCTGACCGCCCTGGCTTGGCGCTGCCGAATTCCACTGTGGGGCTCGGGTCACTTCGCTCACTTGCGTCCAGACGCCACTAGTCACGTCGAACTGCGGGCCGATCCGCGCCACGTCCGGGTTGTGAGGCACAGGCCGCATCAGATACCGCGCTCGTTTTCGCAAGCGGGTCAACTGAGCTGTCAATGCTGGGAGAAGTGCCGGGCTAACAGCAAGCCGGTGACCAGCAGGGCGGCCCGTCCGATGCGTTCGCTCCATGGCAGGGCCGCGGGGTGCCCGTTCAGAACCGCCACGAAAAGCAAGCCGCCAGCCAGCCAGGCGCACCAGACGGTCACTACGGCGGCCGCCATCCCGGCCGCCAGGCTGCATGCCAGGAGTTGGACGCCGATCGTGCCGCCGATGAGAGGCGCCGCGGTGCGCAGCCTGGCCGGCGCCGGCGTATCGCCCAGGGCGCGTGTCGGCACCGCCCGGCACCAGGCAGCCAGCCCGCCCAGCGTGGCGAGGCAGGCAAACATCATGATGACCGTGTTCATGCCCGCCTCCGGCGGAGGCCGACACCGACCGCGAGCGCGCCGCAGAGCAGCGCCGCGAGCCACCACTGCGGCAGCTGGGCCTTGAGGGCCACCAGGGCCCACAGCAGCGATGCCGCGCCGAACAGCAGCGCGGCCGTGCGTGGCAGCCACGTGGCCAGCGTGGCGCCGGGCAGGAGCAGGAAGAATGCGATCACCATGCCGACCATCCCGGCCCCCCGTAGCGCGTCCTGTCCGAGGTGGGCCAGGCGGAAGGCCTCGACCAGCAGGGCGCCTGCGATCCCGAACGGCAGGCCGCGCATGACTTGCGACAGCCGGGAACCGGGACCAGCCTGGCGGCGCTCAAGCCCTGTCGACCGGGCCGCCTGCTGGTGCCGCTTGACGCGGTGCTCTCCGATTGCCGCTGCGGCGGCCACGCACAGCGTGCCGATGATGGCGAGCGATATCAGCATGCTGGTCGCGATCGGGGCACCGGTTGCCATCCCGGCGCACGCTGCGGCCAGCAGCAGGGCGCCGGTGGAGTGCAGCGCGATTTTCCAGAGCACGATACGGCGTCGCGACAGCGCCAGCAGCAGCGACGATGCCAGCCAGATGCCGACGGTCAGCCAGACGACCCATGCCGGCCGCAACGCCGGCGACGTCAGCCGCTCCGGCGGGAACAACTGCACCAGGGTGACAATGACCAGGGTGGCCGGAACGGTCGCATGCAGGCCAAGGAAGAAGCGCTCGATCATGCTGCCCGTCCTGCGTGCGAAGATGCGGTGGCTGGGCGGCGCCGCTGCTCGCGGCCGTCAAGCCAGATCAGCGTTCCGGAAAGCGACAGGAAGGCAGGTGTCAGGCCGAGCAGGAAGTACAGCCATTTGAGCACCAGGCCACCGAAGTCGCCGAAATGCAGTGGCTCCATCAGTCCGTTGAACTGACTCCAGAAGCCCTTGTGGCGCGGATCGTGCAGCGACTTGATCGCACCGGACGCGCCGTTGAACTCTACCCGTGCCGTGCTGGCCAGATGATCTTCCAGCCGGCCCGCGAAGGCGACATGCGCATCGGCCATGCCCCAGTTACGAAGCGACACGAACCTGGCCTTGAAGCCCGGTACTACCTGTGCCGCCTTTGCGTGCATGGCGTCGAGCGACTGCATGACCGCGGGCGCCGGCTCGGGTCGTTTTGCAGGCTGGACCTTGTTCGATTGGGTGGCGTAGTCGAAGCCGCGCTCGAACACCGGCGCCAGGCCGAGCCAGGCACCAGTGAAGGCGATCATGATATGGAATGCCAGTCCCCACACGCCGGCGGCCTTGTGCAGGTCGGACATCACCACGCGCAGGCTGCGGCCCCAGCGTTGCGTGAACAGTTCGGCGATGATCTTACGGTGGATCACGACGCCGGTGCCGATAAGCACCAGCATCGTCACGCCGAGGAAGCCCACGATCCAGCGCGGACCCACGAACAGGAATACGTGCAGCATGCGCAGGAACTGGCCGAGCTGGCTGTCGACCGGTCCCATCACCTCACCATTGTCGGAGCGCAGCGCCAGCTTGGTGCGCTGGTTCGCGGGCTGGTCGTGTTCGCGGATCAACACGAAGACATTCGGATTGACGTCATCCGGGAACCAAACCGATTCCAGCGTGCTGGTGGGATAAGCTTCGTGCACCTTGCGTACGATGTCGTCCAGCGGCGCCATCCTGGCGGTGCGTGTACCCTCGGCGAGCACCGGATTGGCCCACAGGTCGATCTCATGCTTGAACACCACCACCGCACCTGAAAAGCACACGATGAACATCAAGAGCCCCGTGACGATTCCGGCCCACGAATGAATCGTGAACAGCATGTTCAAGGTGCGCTGCCGGGTCATCGTGCGCCTGCTCAGAAGAAGAAGGTGGCGTTGACCGCGTAGTTACGCGGCATGGACGGCGACACCACATTGGCATTGATTGCGCCGTCATAGTACTGGCGGTCGAACAGGTTCTTCACGCCGGCGGTAACGCGGAATGATTTGCCGGCGTAGGTCAGCGAGGCATCGGCAACCGTGTACGATGGGAGCGTGAAGGGCAGTGCGCCTTTCTGCTCGCTGACATAGCGCGCGCCCAGGCCCACGCTGACGCGCTGGAAGACGGGTACGCGATAGGATGCCCATAGCGCCACGGTATGGCGCGGCGTGAGATTGAGCGGCTTGCCGAGGATTTCCGGGTTGCTGTCTCGCGTGACCTCGGTGTCGGTAAAGGCGTAGCTGGAGGTGAGCTTCCAGCCGTTGCGCAGGTCGGCGCCGGCCTCGAATTCGACGCCGCGCGCGCGTTGCTCCCCGGCCTGGATGCTGAAACCGGGGTGGGACGGATCAGCCGTGGTGACGTTCTGGCGGCGCAGGTCGAACAAGGCCAGCGAGCCGGTCACCCTGCCGCCGAAGCCTTCGTATTTCAAGCCGGTTTCCCACTGCTGGCCAGTCTCCGGCTCGAACTGTTCGCCGGCGAAGGTCACGCCCCCCACCGGAAGGAAGGACTCGCCGCGGCTGGCGTAGACCGACCAGTTCGGCGTGATCGCATACACCAGGCCGCCGGAGAAGGTAGTGGCATCGTCCTTCTCGATCGTGCGCTGACCGGTGCGGCGGTTGTCGGTGTCGTTCTTCGAGCGGTCATGACGCGCTCCGATCAGCGCCGTCCAGCCATTGCCGAACTTGATCTGGTCCTGTGCATACAATCCGGTGACCGTCAGCTTGGACGGCGCGTCACTGGTCAGGTTGGCCGGGCATGCCGCGGCCGCTCCGTACACAGGCTGGTACAGGTCGAGTGGCGCCAGGCTGCAGGACCGTGCCCCCAGGTGGCTGGTGCCGGAACGCGCATCGAGTCCGGCCACCAGTTGGTGTCGCACGCCGAGCGCGGAAAAGCGCGACAACAGCGAGGTATCGGTCGCCAGCAGGTCGTAGTCCATGTACTGGCGCGTAGCGGTACGGTTCTGCAGGCGCCGGTTCGCTTGCAGCACGCCGTTGGCGACGAAATTACCCACGCCTTTTTCGGTTTCGTGGCGCACGTTCTGGCGCAGGATCAGATCGGGCGTGAACTGGTGCTCCAGCGTATAACCGACCGTGATCTGTTCGATGTCGTAGGCGCCGAAGCCCGGCTCGCCAGTGAAGCGTGTCAGCGAAACCGGACCGTTCGGATTCGGCAGCAAGGTGCCGTACGGCGTCACGCCTTGCTGGCGCAGCCACTCGCTCTGGCTGTACGTTGCGAACAGGACGAGGTCGGTCTTGGCGCCGAGGTCGAACGAGACCGATGGCGCCGCCCAGCGGTCCTTGCGATAGACAAAATCGGTGGGGTCCTTCACCTCCGACACCTGCGCATTGACCCGGACGGCCGACTTGCCGTCTCCCGACATCGGACGGTTGAAATCGCCCGACAGGGTGCGCAGGCCGAAGCTGCCGACTTCAATCGACGCCTCGTTGAAGGTCTGGGTCTTGGGACGCTTGCTGATCGCGTTGACGATCCCGCCCGGCTGTACCTGGCCATACAGGATCGAGGCGGTGCCCTTCAAGACTTCGAAGCGCTCGTAGCCATAAGGCGTCATGCGCGTCCACATGCCCGGGCTTTGCACCAGGCCGTCGATCAGCAGCGATTCGGTTGAACGGAATCCACGGATATTGATGTCGTCCACGCCGCGCCGGCCGAAGTTGACCGGGCTGACGCCGGCCACGGTTTGCAGGGCCTGCTGCAGGTTGGTGATCTGGCGGGATTCCATCAGTTCGCGGGTCACGACGCTGATGGACTGTGGCGTTTCGAGCAGGCGCATTGGAGCCTTGCCGGCGGTCTGCGCCTGGGTCGGCGCGAAACCGGTGTCTTTTTCCACAGTGGCGTTGACCCGCACCACCTGCACCTCGGTTGCGACGCCGTCCGCGTTGGCGCTGCTTGCGTCGTCAGCGGCAGGGTGGGCGAATGCCAGCTGGGAGATGCACAGAGCAAGTGGCGTGAGCGAGAACCTCATGACGGCATGACTGCCGAGATCATTTTTTTTCTGAGCGGAGCGGGACGACATGGTGCGATTCGGTATCGAGGTGAGGGCGGCGCCCGTGGGGCATATGAACTGGACCTGGATTGTACATGATAATGAGAATGATTTGCATTCATGTTTTTTCCTCGAACCAAGAAATGAGAATTGCGTATCAGCGCGGACCCTTGAACCCGATGGACGCTATCGCAGGGCGCGTTCTGGACCTGCCGCTGTTGCAGGGAGCAGTGCTGGCATCGCTGCCGCCATCCATGCCTTCCCGCGCGTCAGAGCGCGAAGACCAGGTCGCTGATCTTCTCGTACAGCGGATTGGCCGACGGCCCGCCGTTCGGCCAGTTCAGGATGTCGAAGTGATCGTAGCCGCGCCAGGTGCCGAGGTAGTTCCAGCAGCCCGGCACCGACCTGCCGTCGAAGTCGCGCGCCGGGTGCCCGTTGGGCGCGCGCATGCTCACCGTGTTGACCACGCCGTCGCTGGCGAACCAGTCGCTGTCGATGCGCTGGCGTCCCGGCGCGTCCTGGGTATAGCTGCCCATCCCGCGCTGCAGGGGCGAGGGTACGATCCACTCACCGGCGAACAGCTTGAAGTAAGGGATCATGTCGGCGCGCGCGTACTGGAAGGCGGTGGTCTGGACCGGCGCGATCACGCGGTCGGTGCCGTTGCAGCACCAGCTCCCGGCCTCGGTCGCCAGCGTCCCCACCGAGTAGTACACCACGTGCGGCGAGGTGCGCGCCCAGCGGTTGAATTCGCGCGCCCCGTCCGGCGCCAGCTCCCATTGCGCGGCGCGGTTGCTGAGCAGTTCGCGCAGCGGGGTGCGCAGGGTAGGAATGATGTCGAACACCGCGTCGCTCAGGGTGGTGCCGTTGTGCGGGGCCGAGATCGTGGTCGCGCTGCGCACCCAGCCGACCTTGCCGCCCCTGAACAGCTCGCCGCCGCCTTCGTCCTCGGGCGAGCCGTGCTCCAGCAGTTCGATCAGGGCGCGGATGGTGGTGCCTCCCTGGCTGTGGCCGATCAAGTGGATAGGGTGGGCGGCGTCCCAGGCGGGGTAGAGGGCGAGCGGATAGCCCTGGGGATTGTCGGCCGGATCGGCCGCCCAGCACTTGCCGGGCGGTTTCTGAACCTGGCCGGGCGTGCCGTGGCGCCGCACGTGGGCAGCGCCGTAGTCGACGCAGCCGCCCTTGATCTGGGCGTAGAGGTCGGCGGCGCGGTCCCAGTTGGAGCTGATCGGCCCCACGGCCGCCGCGAACACGTTGCGCGGGCCGCGGTAGACCTGCATGTGGCGGGCGATGTCGCCGTAGCCGCCCCAGTAGTTGAAACCGCTGTGCTGGAATTCGTCCGGGCCGAAGCCGAGGAAGCCATGCACCATGATGACGGGATAATTGTTGGCGCCCAGCGCCGGCGCGCAGCCGGCCGCCGCCAGCAGCAGGGCCAGCGCCCAGGATTGAAAAAACCGCAACATCCTGCTTCTCCGATGAACGTGTCAGGCACATTGTCGGAGGAGGCGGGCTGAAGCGGTTTGCGCTGCGTCTGACCACGACGCGCTTGCCCGGCCCGGCGCACGGAAAGCGTGCGCGACGGGCTTGACAGCCTGGCTTGCCGGCAAAAGGCGGCCGGCCGGCGCCGGCGCGCGGCGATCAGCGCGTGCCGCCGACCGAGGTGGTGGGAGCGGAGGTGGCCGGAGCGGCCGGACGCGGACTGAGCGCGGCGGTGGCGGCGGCTTTCTCGGCGGCGTCGATGCGCTCGCCGTTCCAGACCACGTAGTCGTCCATCGAATACAGGCGGCAGGGCTGGGTGCTCTTGGCGCTGCAGGTGGCCAGGGCGCGCGCGCCCGGGTCTTCGCCTTCCTCGGCCCAGGTCCAGGCGCCGCTCGGCGACACCGCGAAGGCGCGCGGGGTCATCTTGGTGAGATAGTCGGCGTAGGCGCGCTTGCCGTGTTCCGACAGGAAGGGCACGGCCTCGACGTCGTCCACGCGCGCATAGTCGGTCTTGGCCGGGCTCGGCGGCGGCGCCACTTCGCGCACCACCTGGGTCGGCATCCCGACTTCCTTCAGGAAGCGCATGGTGTCGTCCAGCCAGACCTTTTCGCCGTCGCGGCTGGCCAGCATGCCGTGGGCGTCGCGCTTGAAGGGCGCGAACTCGACCAGCCGGCCGCGCCCGCCGGCGCCTTCGAAGGCGCTGAACATGCGCTGCGCCAGTTCCGGGCCGAACAGCGAATCGTTCTGGCCGTAGAGCCAGAGCGTGGGCACGGTGTTCTTGCGGCCGTATTCGGCGAAGGCCGACACCAGTTGCGAACGCCAGGCGCAGCGGTCGCTGTCGTCGCGCAGGCCGCCGGCGACGTTGATCAGGCCGCGCACGCCGGGCAGGCGCTCGGCGCCCAGGGCCACGGTCGCCAGGCCGCCATAGGACTGGCCGGCGACCACCACGTGGTCTTTGTCGACCCAGGGCTGCTGGCGCGCGTACTCGAGCGTGGCGCGGATGTCGCCGGCCTGGCTGTAGCCGTTGGCGGTCATGTCGCAGCCGTGGTCGGCGTAGCGGCCGGTGGAATTCGAGAAGCCCTGGCGCATCGGCACCATCACCGCGTAGCCGCGCTTCACGAAGGCGCTGGCCATGTGGTAGAAGCGGTCGCGTGGCTGCAGGCTGGGGCGGCCCGGGTCCTTGCCGTGGTTGATGATGATGAGCGGGAAGGGGCCGGCGCCGTCGGGGCGGAACACCGTGGTTTCGAGCCTGGCCTGGCCTTCCGTGCCGGCAGGGACCTGGACGATGCGTTCGTTCATGCGGTAATCGAGCGGCGGCTCCTGCGCCATGGCGGCGGCGGGAAACAAGACCGATACGGCGAGGACGGCGGAAGCGAGAGTACGGACGGAAAAACGGACGTTCAACATGGCTGCTCGGGTCACTGCGGTGGGGCTACTTCACGGAATAATTTCCGCACGGAATAAATTGATTCTAGGCAGGCCCTAGACGCAGAGCAATACTCAATCTAGCAATTCCGGGTGCTAAATTTTTGCGTGTGGCAAAACTGTCTATCCCATCAGATACCTCCAGGCAAACACCGTCGTTTTCCACCAACGGGTATCATGTGGAAGTGACAACGTGTCAGGAAAAACAAGGGATGAGCAAGTACGCGCCGCGCCAGTGGACACCCGAGGAAAAGCCGATGTTTCCGGGCTCTCCGTCCACCCCGGCTCATCCGACGCCGCTGCGCCTTGCCTATCTGTTCGTCGGCATCCTGGTCACCGTCACGGGCGGCCTGGGCAACGCGCTGGTGGTGGTCAACCTGGTCAACCTGCAGGGCGTGCTGGGCGCCTACGCCACCGAGACCAACTGGCTGCCGGTGGCCTACGTCATGACCAACGCTTCGATGAACCTGCTGCTGGTGAAATTCCGCCAGCAGTTCGGGCTGCGCCTGTTCACAGAGTTCTTCCTGGTGCTGTACGCGCTGGTGACCTTCGCCCACCTGTTCGTGAACGACCTCGGCTCGGCGATCGCGGTGCGCGCCGCCCACGGGATGCTGGGGGCGGCCATGACGCCGCTCGGCCTGTTCTACACGCTGCAAGCCTTCAAGAAGGAATGGCGCCTGAAGGGCGTGGCGATTTCGCTCGGCGCGGCCCAGCTGGCGCTGCCGCTGGCTTACATCTTTTCCAACGACCTGCTGCAGATCGCCGAGTGGCGCGGGCTCTACATCTTCGAACTGGGCCTGGCGCTGGTCTCGCTGGGCGCGGTGCTCTTGCTCAAGCTTCCGCCGGGCGACCGCTTCAAGGCCTTCCGGCCGCTGGACTTCCTCACCTTCGCGCTGTTCGCGCCGGGCGTGGCCCTGCTGTGCGTGGTGCTGACCTTCGGGCGCGTGCTGTGGTGGTTCGAGCAGCCCTGGATCGGGGTGGCGCTGGCCTGTTCCATCGCGCTGCTGGCGGCCGCCATCTGCGTCGAGCACAACCGCGTCAACCCCCTGCTCAACGTGCGCTGGCTGACCAATGCCAACATCCTGCGGCTCTTGATGGCCCTGGTCCTGGTGCGCATCGTGCTGTCGGAGCAGAGCGTGGGCGCGGTCGGCTTCCTGCGCGCGGTGGGGCTGGACAACGACCAGCTCCAGACCCTGTATGCGATCGTGCTGGCGGCCACCGTCGCCGGCATCGTGGTGTCGGGGCTGACCGTCTCGATCCAGCACCTGATGGCGCCGCAGGTGATCGCGCTCCTGCTGATGGCACTCGGCGCCTGGCTCGACGCCCACGCCACCAGCCAGACCCGCCCGCAGCAGATGTACCTGAGCCAGAGCCTGATGGCCTTCGGCGGCACCCTGTTCATCGGACCGGCCGTGATCTCCCTGATCGGCACCGTGATCGCCAATCCGGGCAACCTGATCAGCTTCTCGGTGCTGCTCGGCCTGAGCCAGAACCTGGGCGGCCTGCTCGGCTCGGCCATGGTCGGCACCTTCCAGGTGCTGCGCGAGAAGTTCCACTCCTCGGTCATCGTCGAGCACCTGAGCGTGCTCGACCCGCTGGTGGCCAGCCGCATCCAGCAGGGCGCGGCCGCCAGCGCGCGCCTGCTGGCCGACCCCGAGGCGCGCACGCGCCAGGGGCTGGCCGCGCTCCAGGCCAGTGCCACGCGCGAAGCCAACATCCTGGCCTACAACGACGTCTTCTTCGTGATCGCCATCCTGGCCGCAGCGAGCGCCGCATGGATCTTCCTGCACGCCCTGTGGCTGCGTTACCAGACCCCACCCGCGCCCGCGCCGGCCCAGCCGCCCCAGCCGCCCGTCGGGCCGCCACCACCCGAACCCGTGACCGACTGACATGCCAGAACCGACCACCACGCCCAATCGCCCACGCAAGATCCTGCTCAGCGCGCTCGCCTTCGGGGCCGTCGCCCTGACCGGCATCCTGATCGTGCTCTACGCCTGGAAGCTGCCGCCTTTCCGCAGCACCCTGCAGAGCACCGAGAACGCGCTGGTGCGCGGCCAGGTGACCATCATCAGCCCCCAGCTGTCGGGCTACGTGGTCGAGGTGCTGGTGCAGGACTTCCAGCAGGTGCGCCAGGGCGAGCTCCTGATGCGCATCGACGACCGCATCCCGACCCAGCGCGTGGCCCAGGCGCGCGCCGAACTGGCCAACCGCCGCGCCGCGCTCGAGAACTTCGCGCAGAGCCAGCGCAGCGCCCAGGCCAGCATCGCGCAGGGGCAGGCCACGCTGGCCTCGAACGAGGCCCAGGCGCGGCGCGCCGAGGCCGACCTGCGCCGGGTCGAGGAACTGGCGGCCGACGGCTCGCTGTCGGCACGCGAGCGCGACGCCGCGCGCGCCGCGCGCGCCCAGGCGGTGGCGGCGCGCGACCAGGCCAGGGCCGCGCTCGAGATCGCGCGCCAGAACCTGGGCTCGGTGGACGTCAATCGCGCTTCGCTCGAAGCGGCGGTGGCCGGCGCGGAAGCGGCGCTCAGGCTGGCCGAGGTCGACCTGTCGAACACCCGCATCCACGCGCCGCGCGACGGCCAGCTGGGCCAGGTGACGGTGCGCCAGGGCGCCTACGTGAACGCCGGCGCCCAGCTCACCGCCCTGGTGCCGAAGCAGTTGTGGGTGATCGCCAACATGAAGGAAACCCAGATGGCCGACGTGCGCCTGGGCCAGCCGGTGCGCTTCACGGTGGATGCGCTCGACAACGCGATACTCCGCGGCCACGTCGAACGCATCGCGCCGGCCACCGGCTCGGAGTTCGCGGTGATCGCGCCCGACAACGCGACCGGTAATTTCGTCAAGATCGCCCAGCGCATCCCGGTGCGGATCAGCATCGACCCGGGCCAGCCGCTGGCGGCGCGCCTGCGGCCCGGCATGTCGGTGGTGGCGACCATCGACACCGCCTCAGCGCGCGGGGAGGCCCGATGAGGCGGCGCATGCTATTCGCGCCCTGCGCGGCGCTGCTGCTGGCCGCTTGCGGCATGGCGCCGCAGCCGGCGCCGCCTTCCTCGCTGGAGCTGCCCCACGGCTGGCGCACGCCGGCCAGCGCGCCCTCGCAGGCGGTGGACCGCGACTGGTGGCGGGCCTTCGGCGACCCGGCCCTCGACACCCTGGTGCGGCGCGCGCTCGACAACAACGGCGACCTCAGGATCGCGCGCGCGCGCCTAGAGGAATACGCGGCGCGCGTGCGGGTGGCCGAGAGCGCCCTCCTGCCGGCACTGAACCTGTCCTTCGCGCCGACCCGCGCGCGCGCCATCGGCCCGCTGGGCCAGCCGGTGGAAGTGACCTCGCTGGTCGGCAGCGTCCAGGCCAGCTATGAGCTCGACCTGTTCGGGCGCGTGGCCGAGACGGCGCGCGCGGCGCGCTTCGAGGCCGAGTCGCAGGAGGCGGCCCTGGACGCCGCGGCGCTGGCGGTGGCCGCCAGCACGGCTTCCGGCTACCTGAACCTGCTCGGCCTGGACGCGCAGCTGGCGCTGGCGCGCGAGACCCTGGCCTCGCGCCAGCGCTCCTATGCGCTGGCGCGCCACCAGTTCGAGGTCGGCTACAGCTCGCGCCTGGAGATGTCGCAGGCCGAGGCCGAGCTGCATGCCACCGCCGGCGCCGTGCCCCAACTGGAGCGCGCCATCGCCCAGCAGGAGCAGGCCCTGAGCCTGCTGCTGGGGGCGAGTCCCGGCCCGATCGCGCGCGGGGCCGGCCTCGCCGCGCTGCGCCTGCCGGCGCCGGAGCCGGGGCTGCCCTCGGAACTCCTGCGCCGCCGGCCCGACATCGCCCAGGCCGAGCGCCTGGTGGCGGCGGCGGACGCTGGCCTGGCCGCCGCGCGCGACCAGCTGCTGCCGGCGGTCCGCCTCAGCGCCTCGGTGGGAGCGGAGGGTTCCAGCCTGGCGCGCCTGCTGCGCTCTCCGGTGGAATTGTGGAGCATCGGCGGCAGCGTGCTGGCGCCGCTGTTCGACGCCGGCCGCCTGCGCGCCCAGGCCGAGATCGCGGCCACTGCCCGCGACCGCGCCGTGTTCACCTACGAGAACGTGGTGCGCACGGCCTTCGCCGAGACCGAGAACGCGCTGGCCGCCATGCGCTGGCTCGACCAGCAATTGCAGGAGGCCGAGGCGCGGCGGGTCGCGGCGGCCGAAGTGCTGCGGGTGGCCCACAGGCGCTACGCCAACGGCTACGCCTCCTATCTGGAAGAGCTGGACGCCCAGCGCAACGCCTTCAGCGCCGAGACCAATGTGCTGCAACTGCGCGCCAGCCTGCTGGCGGCCCACGTCGACCTGTACCGCGCGCTGGGCGGGGGCTGGGCGCCCGCGCCCTGAGCGGCCGCGCCGGCGGGCTGCTACAATCCGCCGGCCTTGCCAGAACCCCGCCGCATGAACCCGTCCGCTTCCAAACGTCCCCTCTGTGCCACCTGCCTGCGCGCCGCCGCGGCCTGCATCTGCCACTGGATCGCGCCGGTCGAGGCCCGCGCCGCGCTGCTGGTGCTCCAGCATCCGCTGGAGACGCGCAACGCCAAGAACAGCGCGCGCCTGCTGCACCTGAGCGTGACGGGCAGTGTGCTGGCGGTGGGCGAAAGCTTCGCGCTGGAGGAGCTCGATGCGCTGCTGTACGCAAACGGGCGCAGGCCCGTGTTGCTGTATCCCGACACCTCGGGCGACTCCCGGCTGCCGGCGCCGCCGGCCTGGGAGGAGGGGCCGGCCGCCGGCCTGCGCCTGGTGGTGCTGGACGCGACCTGGCGCAAGAGCCGCAAGATGCTGCACCTGAACCCGGCGCTGCAGCGCCTGCCGCGCCTGGCCTTGCGTGAGGTCGCGCCATCCGCTTACCGGATCCGCAAGGCCCACGCCCCGGATCAGCTGTCGAGCCTGGAGGCGGCCGCCCTGGCGCTGGGGCAGCTGGAAGGGGACGCGGCGCGCTTCCAGCCCCTGTTCGCCGCCTTCGACGGGTTTGTGGAACAACAAGCCGCCTACGATCCGCGCCTGAGCGGCACTTGAATGTTCAGTGAAGGCGGCGTACCATACTGTATAAATATACAGTATGAGGCCAGCCGTGCTTGAACCGAAACCTCCGATCCGCCGCGAGCCCGTGGACGAGCAGCCCCTGCTCGGTCCGCTGCCCCCGGTCGCCCGCAAGGGCAGGGGAGCGGTGTCCAACATCCAGGGCCGCTACGAGCTGAATGGCCGCGAGCGCTTCGACGATGGCTGGGAGCACGAGGACGACGAGCTTCCGGCCTTCCGCACCGTCGTCACCGACGAATACGCCAAGAGCATCCTCACGCGCAACACCTCGCCGGACATTCCCTTCAATGTCTCGCTGAATCCCTACCGGGGTTGCGAGCACGGCTGCATCTATTGCTTTGCGCGGCCCACGCACAGCTACCTCGGCCTGTCCCCGGGGCTGGACTTTGAAAGCCGCCTGTTCGCCAAGGTCAACGCGGCCGACCTGCTGCGGCGCGAGCTGGCCAGGCCAGGCTATGTGCCCGAGCACATCGCCATCGGCGTCAACACCGACGCCTACCAGCCCTGCGAACGCGACAAGAAACTCACCCGCCAGGTGCTGGAAGTGCTGTCCGAATGCCGGCATCCGGTCGGGCTGATCAGCAAGTCCGCGCTGATCGAACGCGACATCGACCTGCTGGCGCCCATGGCCGCGCAAGACCTGGCCTGCGCGGCGGTCACCATCACCACGCTCGACCCGCAGATCGCGCGCACGCTGGAGCCGCGCGCGGCGGCGCCGGCGCGGCGCCTGCGCACCATCCGCACCCTGGCCGAGGCCGGCATTCCCGTGAGCGTGAGCGTCGCGCCCATCATTCCCTTCGTCACCGAGCCGGAAATCGAACGCATTCTGGAGGCGGCTTTCGAGGCGGGCGCCAGCGGGGCCCACTACGTGGTGCTGCGGCTGCCCCACGAGGTCAATCCGCTGTTCCAGGAATGGCTGCAGGCCCATTTCCCCGACCGGGCCCAGCGGGTCATGAACCGCATCCGCGAGATGCGTGGCGGCAAGGACTACGACAGCGATTTTTCGCGCCGGATGCACGGGGAGGGCGTCTGGGCCGACCTGATCCGCCAGCGCTTCCACAAGACAGTGGAACGCCTGCGCATGACCGAGCTGCGCGGACGTTTCGGACGGCTCGACAGTTCCCAGTTCCGGCGGCCGGTCGTGGTGCCGCCTTCGGCGGGCAAGCAGTGCGGCAACGCGACCGGGCAGCTGGACTTGTTCTAGTCGGAGCAGGCGGGCGCCGGCGGCGCTGCGCATCGGTGCTGCCCCCGCACCAGCGCGGATCTTATCGGCGCTGCCCCGCCACCAGCGCTGACCCCAACGGTGCTGTCCAGCACCCGCGTCGCTAGGCCTCCGGCACGCGGTTGGCCAGCGGCTCACCGCGCTCGAAGGCCGTGATGCTGGCGATGGTGGTCTGCATGATCTGCCCGATGGCCTCGACAGTGAAGAAGGCCTGGTGGCCGGTTACGATCACGTTCGGGAAAGAGACCAGGCGCTGGATCACGTCGTCGCAGATGATGGTCGAGGACAGGTCCTGGAAGAACAGATTGGCCTCCTGCTCGTAGACGTCGATGGCCAGGCCGCCGAGCTGGCCGGTCTTGAGCGCCTCGATGGCGGCCTCGGTATCCACCAGGCCGCCACGGCTGGTGTTGACCAGGATGCTGCCGCGCTTGGCCTTGGCGAGCGTGGCCGCGTTCACGATGTGCCGGGTCTGCTCGGTCAGCGGGCAGTGCAGCGACACCACGTCGCTGCACGAGAGCAGTTCGTCCACCGTCACGTAGCGGCCGCCGGCATCCTCGAACGCGGGATTGCGGAAGGGATCGTGGCCGAGGATGGTGCAGCCGAACCCGGCCATGATGCGCGCGAAGATCGCCCCGATCTTGCCGGTACCGATCAGGCCAACGGTCTTGCCGTGCAGGTCGATGCCCATCAGGCCGTCGAGGTCGAAATTGCCGTCGCGGGTACGGGCGCTGGCGCGCGCGATTTTGCGGTTCACGGCCAGCAGCAGGCCGACGGCGAACTCGGCCACCGAATACGGCGAATAGTCGGTGACGCGTACCACGGCGATGCCAAGGCGGGCGGCCGCGCCGGTGTCGATGTGGTTGTAGCCGGTCGAGCGGGTCGCCAGCAGGCGCGTGCCCTGGGCCGCCAGCAGGGCCAGCACTTGCGCGTCGGCATTGTCGTTGACGAACACGCACACCGCTTCGCAGCCTTCCGCCAGCGCGGCGGTTTCCAGGCTCAGGCGGTCCTCCACAAAACGCAGCTCATGGCCGGCGGCCTCGTTGGCCTTGGCCAGCATCGTCCTGTCGTAGCGCCGCGCGCTGAATACCGCAGTCCTCATGGCGTCCTCCTTGTCCGGTGCCTACGCCAGTGTACGAGGATGGCGGCACCTGCCGAACACGGTTCGCCGGGCTCCCCGTTACCCGGCGTCGCCGACACGACCCACCTGGGCGGGCGCTTACTTCTTGCTGATCTTGTTGTGCACCTCGTTCACCATCATCAGCGCCGCCGAGCCGTAGAGCTTGTGGTAGTCGGCGACCATCTCGCCCTTGACGATCACCGGGTCGGCCGCCACCAGCTTTTTCGCTTCCTCGAGGTCCTTGGTGGTGAGCACGAAGATGCCGCGCCGGCCATCCACGCCGTCCAGCGGGCCGGCAAAGGCCAGCTTCTTCTCGGCGGCCAGCTTGTTGATGTTGGCGAAGTGCCCCTGGAACATCTTGGTGCGATCGGGCCCCTCCGGCACCCTGGTCGGGCCGGTCTTGAGAATGACCAGCACGTACTGGCGCATACCGTTGTCGTCGCCGCCGAGCGAGGCTGCAAGCGCGGCGTCGTAGCCCGGCGGGGGCGCGGCCTCGCTTTGGGCGAGCGCCTGGCCGCAAGACGCGGCCAGCAGGCCGCACAACAGGATTCGTTTCAACATAGGGGCTCCTCAGGACTGTTCTTGTGCCGCCTCCCGTCTTCAGCGGCAGGACGAGGAGGATCCGGCGCCGCTCCTGAAGGAGGGCGCACAGGCAGCGTAGCACGTTGACCGAATCGCAACAACGCCGGCGTTTTCGCCGCTTGCCGCTACCGGATTTACGCATCCCGGGTAAGTCGGACCAGATATATGCATGTTTGAGGCGGAATGTGATGATCCGAGGATTTTTGTTGTCTTTTTAATGCCAGAATACGCGCCTTCGAGTACCGGCGGACGATCACATGTCGGCCGGATCAGGGTGACGCGACGTGCTGAACAAGTGGCAGGTGAACGAATGCGGTGGATACAAAGGATAGGGCTGTCGGCGGCGATCGCCGCTGCGGCAGTCGGCTTTCTCATCGTCGAGGGTATCTTTGCCGATGAGGACGCGATGGCGCTGTTTGCCGTCATCGCCAGCCTCATGCTGCTGATGCGGCCCGAGCGCTTCTTCCACCCCAAGCCCAACGCCGAACCGGGCGTCCAGCCGGTGCGGGCGAGCCACACCCGCAAGCGCTGACTCCGCTCTCGCCGCCATGCCGGCTTGAGCTCGTGGCCGCTTCCGGCTAGGATGGCGGCCCCGGATGGAGGAGAGCAGGCATGCAGCGGAAGGTCAGGATGGTGGTGTTCGTGGGCGCGGAGTCGACCGGCAAGTCGACCCTGGCGCAGCATCTGGCGCGCACGCTCGGCGCCGGCTTCGTGCCCGAAATCGGCCGCTTCATCTGGGAAGAAAAGCAGGGCAGGCTGGACGCGGACGACTACGTCGAGATCGCCGAGCGCCACCGCGAGGCCGAGGACGCGGCGCTGGCCGCCTGCGCCGGCCCCTACGTGTTCGTCGACACCAATGCGCTCACGACCCTGCTGCTGGGCCGCTGCTTCGGCCAGGTGCCGGATCCGGTGCCGCCGGCGCTGCTGGGCTATGCGGACGAATGCCGCACCCGCTACCTCCACCATTTCGTGTGCGCCGACGACATTCCGTATGAGGAAGAGCCGGGCGTGCGCGAGAACGCCGCCTGGCGCACCCGCATCCAGCAACTGGTGCTGAAGGACCTCGACACGCGCCGCATCCCCTACACCGTGCTGACCGGGGACGTCGAAGCCCGCGCTGCGCGCGTGCAGCGGGTGCTGGCCGGGCTCGAGGCCTGAGCCTCAGGCATCGGGCTGCCTGACGCCGAGCGCGGCCAGGTGCCGCTCGATCTCGAACACGTGCTCGTCCGGCTTGCCCATTTCGCGCAGGGCCTGGGCCAGCGCCAGCAGGTATTCGCTGTTCGGGCCGCTCGGCCCGCGCGCCGAGGCGATCTGGCGCGCGATGTCGCGTTCCGAGGCCGGCCCCAGGTAGGCCGCGTTCTCGTGGGTGGCGATGTAGACGATGCCCTCGGCACTGCCGCCATCCTCGAAGTGCATCTCGGTCGCCAGGCGCAGGTAGCCGTTCTTTTCGCGGTGGTCGAGGTGGGCGAATTCCTCGGGCGTGACCAGGTAGGCCATGCCGTGGCAGATGGCGCCTGCCTCCGGCGCCAGGGTCACGACCCGGCCCGGATGGGTTTCGGTGCCGCGGTGGTCGTGCGAGCCCTGCCAGAAGCGCCGGGACCAGCCCCCGATGCTGGCCGGGCGCCGGTCGAGGAAGGGGAAGTCGGCCTTGAAGATCAGCGAGCCATAACCGAACAGCCACACGCTGTCGTGGCTGTCGAACTTGTCCATGCGCTGATTGATCGCGATGGTGTTGAGGGACATGCGGATTCCTGCTGCTGGGGAGACGCCGCATTGTAGCGCGGCGCGCCGCCCGGTACAGCGCTCAGGCGCGCGGGCGGGCGACGTACTCGGCCAGGAAGGCGATGAAGCTCTCGGCCGCCGGCGACAGCGAGCGCCCCGGGCGCGTGTAGATGAAGAAGCGGCGCGTCAGCTCCGGCTCGCCGAGCGGGCGCATGACCAGTCCGTACAGCCTGGCCAGCGGCTCGGCATAGGGCAGGCAGACCGTCACCCCGAGGCCGGCGGCGACCATCGCCAGCGCGGTGGTCATGAAGGTCACCTCGTTGGCGGGCTTGACCGGGGTCTCGCGCAGCGAGGCGTGCATGTCGTCCAGCAGGCGCTCGGTGAACTGGCCCTGCAGCGAGATGAAGGGGTGGCGCCCCAGATCCTGCCAGGTCACGCGCGCCTGCCGCTCCAGCGCGTGGCCCTTGGGGAAGACCAGCGCGAAGGGCAGCTCGAACAGCGGCTGGGCATGCAGCGGCGGGGCGGGTTCGCGCTCCGGGCCGACCCCCACGTCCGCCTCGCCCGAGAGCACGCGCGCGATCACGCCTTCGACCGCGGTGTCGGCCAGGCGCACCTCGATGTCGGGATGGCGCGCGCGGTAGGCCGCGATCGCTTCGGGCATCACGGTGCAGGACAGCAGCTGTGGCGCGGCGATGCGCACCACGCCCTTTTTCAGGCGGGTGTGATCGGCCACGTTAGCCAGCGCACCGTCGAGGTCATCGATCATCTGGCTAAATAAGGGATAGAGTTCGCGCCCGATGTCGGTCAGGCCGATCCGGCGGGTACTGCGGTCGAGGACCCGCGCACCCAGGGTTTGCTCCAATTCCTTGATCAAACCGGACAAAGCGGATTGAGTTATGTGCAACTGCTCTGCTGCAAGAGTAAAGTGACCAGTCTTGGCGACCGCCACGAAAGCACGCATCTGGCGCAGAGTGGGATTCATAAGATAATCCGATAAATCGAGCGGAAAATACTGGTTGTATGATAGTACGTTTTGTTTTGTAATGGCGAGGAACAAGATTTAGTGAAGGAAATATCATGAAACTCGCCAGCCTCAAGACCGGCGGCCGCGATGGCACCCTGGTGGTCGTGAGCCGCGACCTCGTGACCTGCCAGGCCGTCCCCGAGATCGCCCGCACCCTGCAGGCCGCCCTGGACGACTGGGACCGGGTCGCGCCGCGCCTGCAGGCCGTATATGAGCAGCTCAATGCGGGCAGCGCCGGCAAGGCCGAGTCCTTCCTCGAAGAAGAGTGCCATTCGCCGCTGCCGCGCGCCTACCAGTGGGCGGACGGCTCGGCCTACATCAACCACGTGGAGCTGGTGCGCAAGGCGCGCAACGCCGAGGTGCCGGCCTCGTTCTACACCGATCCGCTGATGTACCAGGGCGGCTCCGACTCCTTCGTCGGCCCGAACGACCCGATCATGGTCCAGTCCGAGGACTGGGGCGTGGACCTGGAAGCCGAGGTGGCGGTGGTCACCGGCGACCTGCCCATGGGCGCCACGGTCGAGCAGGCCGCGGCCGCCATCCGCCTGGTCATGCTGGTCAACGACGTCTCGCTGCGCAACCTGATCCCGAACGAGCTGGCCAAGGGCTTCGGCTTCTTCCAGTCCAAGCCGGCCAGCGCCTTCTCGCCGGTGGCGGTGACCCCGGACGAGCTGGGCGACGCCTGGCGCGACAGCAAGCTGTGCCTGCCGCTGCTGGTGACCCTCAACGACACGCCTTTCGGCCGCCCCAACGCGGGCGAGGACATGACCTTCAGCTTCGCCCAACTGGTCGCCCACGCCGCCAAGACCCGCGAGCTGGGCGCGGGCAGCATCATCGGCTCGGGCACGGTGTCGAACAAGCAGGGCAACCTGCACGGCTCGAGCATCGAGAACGGCGGGGTCGGCTACTGCTGCCTGGCCGAGGTCCGCATGTACGAAACCATCGAGCAGGGCGCGCCCCGGACGCCCTTCCTGCGCTACGGCGACACCGTGCGCATCGAAATGTTGGATACCAGCGGCGCCAGCATCTTCGGCGCCATCGACCAAGAAGTAGCGCCTTATCACTGGAGGCATCGATGAAGCTCTATACCTACTTCCGCAGCTCGGCCGCGTACCGGGTGCGGATCGCGCTGAACCTGAAGGACTTGCCCTACGAGGCGGTGCCGGTGCACCTGCTGCGCGGCGGCGGCGAGCATCACCAGGACGAGTACCGCAAGATCAACCCGAGCGGCCTGGTGCCGGCCTTCCAGGACGACTGGATCACCCTGACCCAGTCGATGGCGATCATCGAATACCTCGAGGAGAGCTACCCCGAGGTGCCGCTGCTGCCGCAGGATGCGCCGGGGCGCGCGCGGGTGCGCGAGCTGGCGCAGATCATCGGCTGCGACATCCACCCGATCAACAACCTGCGCGTGACCAGCTACCTGGTCAACCAGCTCGGGCTGCCGGAGCAGGCCAAGCGCGACTGGTACCGCCACTGGGTCATCGAGGGCCTTCGTTCGCTCGAGGCGCACCTGGCGCGCGATCCGGGCGCGGGGCCGTTCTGCCACGGCGACCGTCCGACCATCGCCGACTGCTACCTGGTGCCGCAGGTGTTCAACGCCCAGCGCTTCGACATCGATATCTCGGCCTATCCGAACATCGCGCGCATCAACGCGCTGTGCGTGGAGCTGCCGGCCTTCAAGGCGGCCCATCCCTCGCAGCAGCCGGACGCGGACTGAGAAGGGCGCGCGCCCTTGCTGTTCAGGACGTCATGGACTGCCGATCCTGGGGCTGGGAGTGCGCAGCGAGCGCGAGCCGATATGGTGTCTGAGATCGACAGGGCGCTGCTGAGCGGCGCGATCGGTGGCGCCATCGCAAACGTATTGTGCGTTTACCTGCGACGCTGGTTGAAAGACGCCTGCGATAAAAAAGATGCGGCCATGCTTCTGCACCACTATCGCGTGGCGATCTGGTCCGCGAACGTGCTTCTGTTTTGTGGCGGCCTGGCCGGAATCGCCGTGTACCAATTGGGATGGTTCGCCAGGGATGACTGGCGCGGCTTCGCCGTCTGCGTTGGCGCTGGCGGGTGCGCGGCGATGATCGCCTTGCTCCTTCTGTCTCTGGGCTTGCGGGGGACGCCGAAGGAAGCCCTTGTGGCCTACACCATCGCGCAACGCACGCCAGCCGTGCTCTTGTACGCCATCTTCGTTGCGCTGACAATGGCGTTCGTCGGCGCGGCGACCAGCCTGCTTACGGGCGTGTAACGAACGCTTGGCGCCGCGCGGCCTTGCCCTTAGTGTCGCGACTCCGGCCGGTCCGGCTCGGACGGCGTGGAGATTTCGTCGAGGGCGCGGTCGACCTGGGCCGAGTGCTTGGTCGCCATGTCGCCGAGCGAGACGATGCCGATCAGCTGGTGCGATTCCTCGTCCAGCACCGGAACGCGGCGGATCTGGACGTCGCCCATCTGGCCCAGCACCTCATCGACGGTCTGGGTGCTGAAGCAGGTGCGCACGTCGATGCTCATCACGTCCGCCACGCAGGTGGCGTCCGGCGCCTGGCCGGCTGCGGTCGAGCGCACCGTGATGTCGCGGTCGGTGATCATGCCGACCAGCTTGTCGCCGTCGCAGACCGGAATCGCGCCCACGTTCAGCTCATCCATCAACTGCGCCGCCCGGCGCACGCTCTCCTGCGGTGAAATCGTCTGCACGTCCGGTGTCATGATGTCCTGGATGGTTTGCATGCTTGCCTCCTGTTCGTTGGTCGAAGCCCCGGTGGGGGACGAGGGGATCATGCGCCGAAAGCTCAAAGGCGGACGCTAGATTGAAAGGTGGAATGCTCTCTCTAGGGGGCATGGATGAGGTAGTGGTGTGTACGAAAACTTGGGTTCCGGCCTTCGCCGGAACGACGCTGTTAGGGGACTGGGGACGGTCTGCAGGGTCAGCTTCGGACACGTACGTAAGCACGTCGTTCCGGCGCAGGCCGGAACCCAAGTTTGCCCGCAGAACGCAGGCGCCCGCTCTCGCCCGAAACAGCGCATACGCTACAATCCCGCCACGCCAAAACGCCGAACCCGCACCATGACCACCATCCCCACTCAACTGCTCCCCGCCCTCGACCGCGCCGACCCCTCCTGGCGCCCGATCCTGGAACAGGGCCTGCACGCGATGGCCGCCGCCAACCCCGGCTACCTGCCGGCCCTGGCGGTGGACGACTACCTGCCCACCGAAGACCGCCTGTTCGCCGCCTTCGCCCAGCCGCTGGAACAGGTCCGCTACGTGCTGGTCGGCGAAGGCCCTTATCCGCGCGCCGCCAGCGCCACCGGCGTCTGCTTCATGGATGGCGCCGTGGGCGAGCTGTGGTCCGAGGCCGGCCTGTCCAAGCCGGTCAACCGCGCCACCTCGCTGCGCAACTTCATGAAGATGCTGCTGGTCGCCTCCGGCCAGCTCCAGCCGGACGATACCGGCGGCGCAGCCCTGGCCCCGGTCGCCCAGGCCGCGCGCCAGGCGGGCGGCGGCGCCATCCAGACCCTGGCCGAGCTGCAGGACAATCTGCACCACCACGGCTTCCTGCTCCTGAACGCATCGCTGGTGTTCCGCAGCCACGTGGCCCCGGCCATCGACGCCCGCGCCTGGCTGCCTTTCCTGCAAACCGTGCTGGCAGCCCTTGGCAAGCAGCCGCAACGCCCCACATTGGTCCTGTGGGGCAAGATCGCCGAGCAATTGCGAAAGCTGCCGGAAACGGCCGGGCTGCCGCAGATCGTCGCCGAACACCCCTATAACCTGTCCTTCATCGGACACAAGGGCATGCAGGAATTCTTTGGCCCCATGCAGTTGCTGCGGGCACGCTGATCAATCAGAGGGAAGACGGGGAAGGGCGCCGGGCCGTTTTGGGGGGCGCCAAGACAAGACGCCGGCGTTTTGCTATACTTGACTAAATCGTTCAACTAATCGGGTTTTTAGCAGTCTGCAACGAGGAGATGTTGCGGCAGCCGATGTGATTTGAACAAGGGAAATATTTTAACACTAACCGGGGTTGAGATGCGTCTGACCACCAAAGGCCGTTTTGCTGTTACCGCGATGATCGATCTTGCCATGCGTCAAGGCAATGGTCCGGTCACGCTGTCGGGCATCAGCCAGCGCCAGGCCATTTCGCTGTCCTACCTGGAGCAGCTGTTCGGCAAGCTGCGCCGCCACGAGATCGTCGAATCGATCCGCGGCCCGGGCGGCGGCTACAGCCTGGCCCGCCCGGCGGAGAAGGTGACTGTCGCCGACATCATCATCGCCGTCGACGAGCCGCTCGACGCCACCCAGTGCGGCGGCAAGGAAAACTGTCACGGCGCCGACGCCGCCAGTGGCACACGATGTATGACCCACGAGCTGTGGACCACGCTGAATGCGAAAATGGTCGACTATCTCGATTCGGTCTCGCTGCAAGACCTGGTCGACCAGCAGAAGCAGAAGGAACAGAACGTCGTGGTGGTGCACCGCAGCCACGCCGCCGTCGGACAAAATTGAAGCATATTGGAGCTAACTGATGAACGCGCCTTTGGACAAGAAAACCGAGCAGAGCTTCGCGACTGCCCCCCACTTCCCGATCTACATGGATTACTCGGCCACCACGCCGATCGATCCGCGTGTGGCGGACAAGATGATCCCCTACCTGCGCGAGCAGTTCGGCAACCCGGCCTCGCGCAGCCACATGTACGGCTGGACGGCGGAAGCGGCGGTCGAAGAGGCGCGCGGCCACGTGGCCGCCATGGTCGGCGCCGACCCGCGCGAGATCATCTGGACCTCGGGCGCGACCGAGAGCAACAACCTGGCGCTGAAGGGCGCGGCCCACTTCTACAAGACCAAGGGCAAGCACATCATCACCGTCAAGACCGAGCACAAGGCCGTGCTGGACACCGTGCGCGAACTGGAGCGCCAGGGCTTCGAGGCGACCTACCTCGAACCCCAGGCCAACGGCCTGATCACCCTCGAGCAGCTCGAGGCGGCGATCCGTCCGGACACCATCCTGGTCTCGGTCATGCTGGTCAATAACGAGATCGGCGTGGTCCAGCCGATCGCCGAGATCGGCGCGCTGTGCCGCTCGAAGGGCATCATCTTCCACAGCGACGCGGCCCAGGCCGTCGGCAAGGTCGACATCGACCTCGAAACCCTGAAGGTCGACCTGATGACCTTCACCGCCCACAAGGTCTACGGTCCCAAGGGCATCGGCGCCCTGTACGTGCGCCGCAAGCCTCGCGTGCGCCTGGAAGCCCAGATGCACGGCGGCGGCCACGAGCGCGGCCTGCGCTCGGGCACCCTGCCGACCCACCAGATCGTGGGCATGGGCGAAGCCTTCCGCCTCGCCAAGGAAGAGATGCACAGCGAACTGGCGCGCGTGAAGGCGCTGCGCGATCGCCTGGCCAAGGGCCTGCTGGAGATCGAAGAGGTCTACATCAACGGTGACATGGACCACCGTGTGCCGCACAACCTGAACGTCTCGTTCAACTACGTCGAGGGCGAGTCGCTGATCATGGCGATCAAGGACATCGCCGTCTCGTCCGGCTCGGCCTGCACCTCGGCCTCGCTGGAACCGTCCTACGTGCTGCGCGCCCTGGGCCGCAGCGACGAACTGGCGCACAGCTCGATCCGCTTCACCATCGGCCGCTTCACGACCGAGGAAGAAATCGACTTCGCCGTCGACCTGCTGAAATCGAAGGTCGGCAAACTGCGCGAACTGTCGCCGCTGTGGGACATGTTCAAGGAAGGGATCGACCTGAACTCGATCCAATGGGCAGCCCACTAAACAACGCATTGAAGGAGCAATACCATGGCTTACTCGGACAAAGTCCTCGACCATTATGAAAACCCGCGCAACGTCGGCGCCTTCGACAAGGGCGACGACGCGGTCGGCACCGGCATGGTGGGCGCACCCGCCTGCGGCGACGTGATGAAGCTGCAGATCAAGGTCAACGATCAGGGCCTGATCGAAGACGCGAAGTTCAAGACCTACGGCTGCGGCTCGGCGATCGCTTCGAGCTCGCTCGTGACCGAATGGGTCAAGGGCAAGTCGCTCGACGAAGCGCTGGCCATCAAGAACACCCAGATCGCCGAAGAACTGGCTCTGCCGCCGGTCAAGATCCACTGCTCGATCCTGGCAGAAGACGCGATCAAGGCCGCCGTCGCCGACTACAAGGCCAAGCACGCCGACAAAGTCGCGTAACCACCGTCGCTAAGCAGCTGGAGAAACACATGGCAATCACCCTGACCGAAAAAGCAGCCAAGCACGTCAACCGTTACCTCGAGCGCCGGGGCAAGGGCATCGGCTTGCGCTTCGGCGTGCGCACCACGGGTTGCTCCGGTCTGGCCTACAAGCTCGAGTACGTCGACGAAGTGGCGCCGGAAGACAACATCTTCGAGTCGCACGGCGTCAAGGTCTTCGTCGACCCCAAGAGCCTTCCCTACATCGACGGCACCGAGCTGGACTTCGCGCGCGAGGGCCTGAACGAGGGCTTCCGCTTCAACAACCCGAACGTCAAGGACAACTGCGGCTGCGGCGAAAGCTTCCGCATCTGAGCATGCAGAACCACTTCGACCTGTTCCAGATCCCGGCCCGCTTCGACGTCGACCTGAACGCCCTGGACGCCGCCTACCGCGAAGTGCAGGGGCGGGTTCATCCGGACCGCTTCGTCAACGCCACCGACGCCGAGAAGCGGGTGGCGATGCAGTGGGCCACGCGCGCCAACGAGGCCTACCAGACCTTGCGCAACCCGCAAAAGCGCGCCCAGTACCTGATCGAGCTGAACGGCGTCGACCTGCAGACCGAGTCCAACACGGCCATGCCGATGGCCTTCCTGATGCAGCAGATGGAATGGCGCGAGGCCCTGGACGATGCGCGCGCCGGCAAGGATGTGGACGCGCTCGACGCGCTCGACGCCCAGGTCAAGCGCGAGCGCAAGCAACTGCTGGCGCAGGTCGGCCAGCAGCTCGACGGCGGCGATTACCAGGCCGCGGCCCAGAACGTGCGGGCCCTGATGTTCCTCGATAAATTCGGGGACGAGGTACAGTACGCGTTCGAGGCCCTCGAGGCATAGCGCAGCGCCGCGCGGGCGGCCAGGCCGCTTCCGCGCTCCATAAGAACAACCAGGTAACACCATCATGGCACTCCTCCAAATCGCCGAACCCGGCATGTCCACCGCGCCCCACCAGCACCGCCTGGCCGTGGGCATCGACCTGGGCACCACCAATTCCCTCGTGGCCACCGTGAGGAGCGGCAGCCCCGAAGTGCTGAGCGACGAGGACGGCCGCGCGCTGCTGCCATCGGTCGTGCGCTACCTGCCCAACGGCCACGCCAACATCGGCTTCAAGGCCCAGGCCCACCGCACCACCGACCCGCGCAACACCATCGTCTCGGTCAAGCGCTTCATGGGCCGCGGCCTGAAGGACATCGCCCACGCCGAGAACATGCCCTACGACTTCGTCGATGGGGGCGGCGAGGGCGGTCACGGCATGGTGCAGATCAACACCGTCGCCGGCCGCAAGAGCCCGGTCGAGATCTCGGCCCAGATCCTGGCCACCCTGCGCCAGCGCGCCGAGGATTCGCTGGGCGACGAGCTGGTGGGCGCCGTGATCACCGTGCCGGCCTATTTCGACGACGCCCAGCGCCAGGCCACCAAGGACGCGGCCCAGCTCGCGGGCCTGAACGTGCTGCGCCTGCTGTCGGAACCGACGGCGGCCGCCATCGCCTACGGCCTGGACCACGGCAAGGAAGGCATCTACGCGGTCTACGACCTGGGCGGCGGCACCTTCGACATCTCGATCCTCAAGCTGTCCAAGGGCGTGTTCGAGGTGCTCTCCACCGGCGGCGACTCGGCCTTGGGCGGCGACGACTTCGACCACCGCCTGTTCTGCTGGATCGTCGAGCAGGCCAAGCTGGCCCCGCTGTCGGAAGAGGACACCGCGACCCTGATGGTCAAGGCGCGCCAGGCCAAGGAACTCCTGTCGACCAACGACGAGACCATCATCGATGCGATCCTGAAGTCGGGCGAACTGGTGCACGTGACCATCAGCGCCCACACCTTCGCCGAGATCACCAAGCACCTGGTGACCAAGACCATGAACGCCATCCGCAAGGCCATGCGCGACGCCAACGTGGCGGTCGAGGACGTGGACGGCGTGGTGATGGTGGGCGGCGCGACACGCATGCCGCACGTGCGGCGCGCGGTGGGCGACTTCTTCCACACCATCCCGCACGCCAACATCGACCCGGACAAGGTGGTGGCGCTGGGCGCCGCCATCCAGGCCAACCTGCTGGCCGGTAACCGCGCCGAGGGCGACGACTGGCTGCTGCTGGACGTGACCCCGCTGTCGCTGGGCATCGAGACCATGGGCGGGCTGGTGGAAAAGATCATTCCGCGCAACTCGACCATTCCGGTGGCGCGCGCCCAGGAATTCACGACCTTCAAGGACGGCCAGACCGCGCTGGCGGTGCACGTGGTGCAGGGCGAGCGCGAGCTGGTGTCGGATTGCCGCTCGCTGGCGCGCTTCGAGCTGCGCGGCATCCCGCCGATGGCGGCCGGCGCGGCGCGCATCCGCGTGACCTACCAGGTGGACGCGGACGGCCTGCTGTCGGTGTCGGCGCGCGAGATGCGTTCGGGCGTGGAAGCCTCGATCACGGTCAAGCCGTCCTACGGCTTGGGCGACGACGAGGTGGCGCGCATGCTGCAGGATTCCTACTCGTCGGCCCAGGTCGACATGCAGCTGCGCGCGCTGCGCGAAGAACAGGTCGAGGCCGAGCGCATCCTGCTGGCGACCCAGTCGGCGCTGGACGCCGACAGCGAGCTGCTCAGCGAGGCAGAGCGCGCGGAACTGGAGAAGCTGGAGCAGGGCGTGCGCGAAGCCATCGCGGTGTCGCAGGATGCGGCGCTCGATTCCGGCAAGCGCCAGAGCCAGCTCCACGATGCGGTGCAGGCGCTGGCCAAGGGCACCGAAGACTTCGCGGCCCGCCGCATGGACAAGAGCGTGCGCAAGGTCTTGGCCGGCAAGTCGCTGGACGAGGTGTAATGCAGTAGGGGCCAGGCGTCCGCACACCGGCCCGCTACCGTTTTGACCCATAGCGTCAGAACGTCATCCCGGCGAAGGCCGGGATCCAAGTTTGTTCGCACACCACTGGCGTTCCAACCAAGTGGGGGCTCAGGCAAACGTGGATTCCGGCTGGGCCGCCCAGGCCGTCGCCGGAGTGACGTATCCAGTACGACGCATAGAACAACGGTGCTTGTCGCCGAACGATTAATTAACGAGGTAACCCAAGTGCCACAAATCGTCATCCTGCCCCACCCGGTGTTCTGCCCCGAAGGCGCCGTCCTGGAAGCCCCGCAGGGCAAGTCGGTCTGCGACGTCCTGCTCGAGAACGACATCGAGATCGAACACGCCTGCGACCGCGTGTGCGCCTGCACCACCTGCCACGTGATCGTGCGCGAAGGCTTCGACTCGCTCAACGAGCTCGAGGAAAAGGAAGAGGACATGCTCGACAAGGCCTGGGGCCTGGAGCCGAACTCGCGCTTGTCCTGCCAGGCCATCGTCGCCGAGGAAGACCTGGTGGTCGAGATCCCGAAGTACACCATCAACCACGCAGCAGAGAAGAACCACTGAGCAGCCATGAAATGGACTGACGTGCAGGCCATCGCCGAGGCCCTCTACGAGAAATACCCGGACGTCGATCCGGCCACGATCCGCTTCACCGACCTGCACAACTGGGTGGTGGGCCTGGACGGGTTCGACGACGACCGCGCGCGCGGCGGCGAGCGCGTGCTGGAAGCGATACAGGCGGCATGGATCGATGAAGCACGCTAAGCAGGCCACCAGGGCCGCGGCCCCGTCCGCCCCCGAGCTGCCGCCGGAAGTCCGGCCGGGCCAGTCGATCGAGCTGCTCAAGGAGCTGCACATCCTGACCCGCGACGGCAAGCTGAACCAGGACAGCCGCCGCAAGCTCAAGCAGGTCTACCACCTGTACAACTTCATCGAGCCCCTGCTCAAGGACGTCCAGGAACAGAAGGGCGGCGGGGTGTCGCTGGTCGACCACGGCGCCGGCAAGTCCTACCTCGGCTTCATCCTCTACGACCTGTTCTTCAAGGGACAGGAGCAGGGCGGCCACATCTACGGCATCGAGACCCGTGAAGAGCTGGTGCAGAAGTCGACCGAGCTGGCCGCGCGCCTGGGCTTTGGCGGCATGTCCTTCCTGCCGCTGTCGGTGGCCGAATCGACCACCTCGAGCAGCCTGCCGGAACGGATCGACATCGTCACCGCCCTGCATGCCTGTAACACCGCCACCGACGACGCCATCGACTTCGCCCTCAAGAAGCAGGCCAAGCACATGGTGCTGGTGCCCTGCTGCCAGGCCGAAGTGGCCTCGGTGCTGCGCAAGAACAAGGGCAAGGACCTGGGCCGCAGCGCGCTCACCGAGATCTGGCGCCACCCGATCCACACCCGCGAATTCGGCAGCCAGCTCACCAACGTGCTGCGCTGCCTGCAGCTCGAAGCCCATGGCTACCAGGTGACCGTGACCGAACTGGTGGGCTGGGAACACTCGATGAAGAACGAGCTGATCGTCGCCACCTACAAGAACCTGCCGCGCCGCCGTCCGGCCGAGCGCCTCGACGAGGTGATGTCGGAGCTGGGCCTGCAGGAAATGAAAGCACGCTTCTACACCCCGCAGGCGGCCGGCGCCGCCGGCGAATAAACCTGGAACAGCACATGGACAAGTGGATCGACCTGCGCAGCGACACCGTGACCCAGCCCTCGGACGCCATGCGCGCCGCGATGGCAGCCGCCGAGGTGGGCGACGACGTGTATGCGGACGACCCTTCGGTCAAGCGCCTGCAGGACTATGCGGCCGAGCTGTTCGGCTTCGAGGCGGGCCTGTTCGCGCCGAGCGGCACCCAGACCAACCTGATCGCGCTGATGACCCATTGCGGCCGCGGCGACGAATACCTGGTCGGCCAGGAAGCCCATACCTACAAGTACGAAGGCGGCGGCGCCGCCGTGCTGGGCAGCATCCAGCCGCAGCCGATCGCCAACCAGCCGGACGGCTCGATCCTGCTGGCGGACATCGAGGCCTACATCAAGCCGGACGACATGCACTTCGCCCGCACCCGCCTGCTGGCGCTGGAAAACACCATCGGCGGCCGCGTGCTGGGACAGGACTATATGGCGGCGGCGACCTCGCTCGCGCATGGCAAGGGCCTGGCGACCCACCTCGACGGCGCGCGCATCTGCAACGCGGCGGTCAAGCAGGGCATCGGACTGCGCGCGGCGGTGGCCGGTTTCGATACCGTGTCGGTCTGCCTGTCCAAGGGCCTGGGCGCGCCGGTCGGCTCGGTGCTGCTGGGGCCGAAGGATTTCATCGAACAGGGCAAGCGCTGGCGCAAGATGCTGGGCGGCGGCATGCGCCAGGCCGGCGTGCTGGCCGCGGCAGCCCAGTACGCGCTCGAGCACAACGTCAAGCGCCTGGCCGAGGACCATGACAACGCGGCCCTGCTCGCGCGCGGCCTGGCCGGCATCGAGCAGCTCGCGGTCGGCACGCCGCAGACCAACATCTTCTGGATGGACGTGCCGGCGGCCGCCTGCGGGCCCCTGCGCGAGCACCTGGCGCGCGCCGGCATCAAGGCTTCGATCGGCCCCAAAACTCGCCTGGTGACCCACCTCGACGTGAGTGCCGCCGACGTGGCGCGCACGGTGGCCGCGTTCAAGGCCTTCTTCGCCGAGTGGCGCGCGTGATGGGCGACGACGGCATCCGCCTGGCCAAGCGCGTGGCCGAACTGAAGGGCTGTTCGCGCGCCGATGCCGAACGCTACATCGCCGGCGGCTGGGTGACGGTGGACGGCGAACCCGCCGAGGACCCGGCCTCGCGCGTCACCCCGTCGCAGACGGTGGCGCTGCTGCCCGGCGCCCAGGCGGTGGAGCCGCTGCCGGTCACGATCCTGCTCAACAAGCCTGCCGGCGCGGACCTCGACGCCGCGCTGGCCTGCCTGCGCCCGGAAACCCTGGTGCAGGAAGGGCGGGGCGGCCAGCGTTTCCTGCGCCGCCACCTGAACAAGCTGACCCTCGCCACGCCGCTCGACACGGCCGCCGAAGGCCTGGTGGTGTTCAGCCAGGACTGGCGCGTGCTGCGCAAGCTGGTCGAGGAGGCGGCGCGCATCGAGCACGAGTACGTGGTCGAAGTCGACGGGCAGATGGCCGGCGAAGGCCTGGCCGGTCTCAACCGGCACTTCAAGGCCAGCTGGCAGAACGAGTCGCGCCTGCGCGTCGCCGGCAAAAATATCCAGCCGGCGCAGATCGAGCGCGCCTGCCTGGAGGCCGACCTGCGCGTGCGCGCCATCCGCCGCCTGCGCGTCGGCCGCATTCCACTGGCCAGCCTGGCGGTCGGGCACTGGCGCTATGTTCACGAGGCCGAACGCTTCTGAGCCCGCCGGGCATTTGTTTCCGAATGTGTCGGGGCAGGGCGTGAAACACAAGCGGGTGCAATAGCGGCCCGATCATGAAATATCCAGGATAAGTTGCGGCGGTGTAATAGACACATCCGGCGGCGAGCAACACAGCGCGCGGAACGAGTCTGACAATCGCCTTGAATGTCCACCTATCCTGGAGAAGAACATGATTGACGCCATGAATCCGAAGCGCCGCAATTTCCTGAGCACTGCCTCGCTGAGCCTGGTGGCCGCGGCCACCCAGCTGGGCCTCACCGGCGACGCCCTCGCCGCCGCCGCCTCAACCGGCACCGCCACCGGCAACGGCATCTCGCCCGCCACCAACACCTTCAGCGAGATCAAGCAGATCCGCGCCGGCGTGCTGAACGTGGGCTATGTCGACATCGGCCCGCGCGAAGGCTACCCGGTGCTGCTGCTGCACGGCTGGCCCTACGACATCCATGCCTTCATCGACGTCGCCCCGATCCTGACGGCGGCGGGCTACCGCGTGATCATCCCCCACCTGCGCGGCTACGGCAGCACCACCTTCCTGTCGAAGGACACGCCGCGCAACGGCCAGCAATCCACCTTCACCGCCGACATGATCGCCTTCATGGATGAGCTCAAGATCTTCCAGGCCATCGTGGGCGGCTTCGACTGGGGTGGCCGCATCGCCAATACCCTGGCCGCGCTCTGGCCGCAGCGCTTCCCGGCGATGGTCTCGGTGAGCGGCTACCTGATCGGCAGCCAGGAGGCCAACCGCAAGCCCCTGCCGCCGAAGAAGGAACTGGAGTGGTGGTACCAGTACTATTTCGCCACCCCGCGCGGCGAGCAGGGCTACCGGGAGAACACCCACGAGTTCGCGCGCCTGATCTGGGAGCTGGCTTCGCCGCAGTGGAAGTTCGACGACGCCACCTTCGCCCGCTCGGCCAGGTCGCTCGACAACCCCGATCACGTGGCCATCACGATCAGCAACTACCGCTGGCGCCTGGGCCTGGCGCCCAGCGAGAAACGCTACGAGCAACTGGAGAAGGCGCTCGCAGCCTTCCCGGAGATCAAGGTGCCGTCGATCACGCTCGAAGCCGACGCCAACGGCGCGCCCCACCCGGACCCCAAGGCCTACGCCAAGCGCTTCACCGGCAAGTACGAGCACCGCGACCTGAACGGGCGCGGCATCGGCCACAACCTGCCGCAGGAGGCGCCGCGCGACTTCGCCCAGGCCATCCTCGACGTCGGCAAGTGGATTTGAGGAAGGGGCGGCCAGGTCACGATCTTGTCATCTTCACATCCTAAGCTGTCGGGTTTTCAACTTGGGATTGTGATAATGTCTTTCCGTGATCTGCCGACCCCTTCGAAGCCCCTCCGCATGTTCCTCCTGACCCTGCTGGCCGCCGGCGCCCTGAGCGCCTGCGGCGGCGACAGCGATGAAGATCCGACCCCACGCACGCTGGCGCTGGAAAAGATTGGAAGCTATAACGGCGGCGCCGTCGGCGCGGCCGAGATCACGGCCTATGACGCGGCCAGCAAGCGCCTGTTCGTGGTCAACGGCGCCAACGGCACGGTCGACGTGCTCGACCTGTCGAACCCGGCCGCGCCGGCGCGCGTGGGCACGATCAGCGTGGCCAGCATGGGCGCGGCGGTCAACAGCGTCGCCGTCCACGACGGCCTGGTGGCGCTGGCCATCGAAGCCAAACCCAAGACCAGCCCGGGCACCGTCGCCTTCTACAACGCCGCCGACCTCAAGCTCCTGAACAGCGTCAAGGTCGGCGCGCTGCCCGACATGCTGACCTTTACGCCGGACGGCCTCAAGGTGCTGGTCGCCAACGAAGGCGAACCGAACAGCTACGGCCAGGCCGACTCGGTCGACCCGGAAGGCTCGGTCAGCATCGTTACCGTCAACCGCGGCGCCACGCCCACGGTCGCGAGCGCCGACTTCAAGGCCTACATCGGCCAGGAAGCGGCGCTGCGCGCCCAGGGCGTGCGCCTCTACGGTCCGGGCGCCAATGCCGCCCAGGATATCGAGCCCGAGTACATCGCCGTCTCCGCCGATGGCCGCACCGCCTACGTGACCCTGCAGGAAAACAATGCGGTCGCGGTGGTCGACGTCGCCACCGCGCGCGTCAGCGCCATCAAGCCGCTCGGCACCAAGAACCACAACCTGGCCGGCATGGGCCTCGACCCCTCGGACGAGGACGGCGTGGCCAACACCAATGACGGCAAGCCGGCGGTGAAAATCGGCCAGTGGCCGGTCAAGGGCATGTACCTGCCCGATGCGATCGCCTCTTTCAGCGTCGACGGCAACCAGTACCTGATCACCGCCAACGAAGGCGATGCGCGCGCCGACTGGCCGGGCTTCAACGAGGAAACCCGGGTGCGCGCGCATTGCACCGCGGGCCTCGACCCGGCCGTGTTCGCGGACGTTGCCAACCTGATCCTCGATTCCAACCTCGGCGCCTTCGCATCACGGCAACGCCGAACGGCGGCAGCGCCGGCAAAAACGCCGCCGGCCAGTGCAACGAGCTGTACGCCTTCGGCGCGCGCTCGTTCTCGGTCTGGGACGCCAACCTGAACCGTGTCTACGACTCGGGCGACGAGTTCGAGAAGAACACCCAGGCTTTGTCCAACGGCCGCTTCAACGCCAGCAACGACAACGACAGCCTCGACAGCCGCAGCGCCTCCAAGGGTCCGGAGCCGGAAGGCGTGGTGGTCGGCAAGTTCGGCAAGAAGACCTATGCCTTCGTCGGCCTGGAGCGCATCGGCGGCGTGATGGTCTATGACGTCAGCAAGCCGGCCAGCGCCAGCTTCGTCACTTACCTGAACACCCGCAACAACGCCACCGGCGACCTCGGTCCCGAGGGCCTGGCCCTGATCCCGGGCGACAAGTCGCCGAACGGCAAGCCGCTGCTCGTCATCGGCAACGAGGTCAGCGGCACGACCGCGATCCTGCAGATCAATCTGCAGTATTGAGCGTTCTCAGCGCGGCGGCTCGACGGCGAGGTCCATGGTCGCCGTGTCGGTGTCCGTGGGCAGGGGCTTGCCGAACAGGCTCAGCCAGGCAAAGCCCAGGATGCCGGCGCACAGCGAGGCCAGCAGGATCGCCATCTTCGAGGCGTTGATCACATCCGCCTGGCCGGCGAAGGCCAGGTTGGTGATGAAGATCGACATCGTGAAGCCGATGCCGCCCAGCAGGCCGGCGCCGAGGATGTGGCGCCAGGACAGGTCGAGCGGCAGGCGGCACAGGCCCAGCAGCACGGCGCCCAGGCTGAACAGGGTGATGCCGACCGGCTTGCCGATGACCAGGCCGGCCAGGATGCCCAGGCTGTTCGAGGCGCCCAGCTCGTCCATCGCATCGGCGCCGATGGTGATCCCGGTGTTGGCCAGCGCGAAGATCGGCAGGATCAGGAAGGTCACCGGCAGGTGCAGGGCGTGCTCCAGCCGGTGCGAGGGTGAATCCGTATCGTCCTGCTGCTCGGAATAGGGGATGGCGAAGGCCAGCAGCACGCCGGCGATGGTCGCGTGCACGCCCGACTTGAGCATCAGGAACCACATCACCGCGCCGCCCAGCAGGTAGGGCCACAGCAGCGTGATTTTCAGCACCCGGTTCATGCCCAGCAGCAGGGCGAACAGGACGAGCGCGCCCACCAGGTAGGCGAAGGCCAGATCGGCCGTGTAGAACAGGGCGATCACCACGATCGCGCCCAGGTCGTCCATCACGGCCAGGGCGGTGAGAAAGATCTTCAGCGAAGCCGGGACGCGGCTGCCCAGCAGGGCCAGCACGCCAAGGGCGAAGGCGATGTCGGTCGCCATCGGAATGCCGACCCCGGCCTGGAAGGGTGTGCCGGCGTTCAGCGCGAAATGGATCAGGGCCGGCACGCAGATGCCGCCCGCGGCCGCCACGATGGGCAGCAGGGCATGGCGCAAGTCGGACAGCTCGCCATTGACCAGCTCGCGCTTGAGCTCGAGGCCGATCAGGAGAAAGAAGATGGCCATCAGGGCATCGTTCACCCACAGCTCCACGCTCAGGCCGGCGACCACCGTGTGCCAGAAGCCGAGGTAGGCGGGCGCGTAGGCCGAGTTCGCCAAGACCAGCGAGGCGAAGGTGCAGAGGATGAGGACGAAGGCGCCGCTCTTCTTGGAACGGAAGAAGAGTTCGAAGGCGAGGGAAAGCTGTTTCTGGATCGAAGCGGTAGCGGTCATGGGTTCAGGTCGCGCGAGGGCCGCGCGGCGGCCCGACCGGCGCTGAACCTGTCAGGCCACCACGGCCTTGACACCCAGGCAAGAGTGTAACACGCCTTCAGGCGCGTACAGGCTTGGAGAACAGGACCAGGCGGGTGCCAGCCAGCCTGTCGTGCAGGAACTGCCGGTCCTTGTCGAGGAAGGCGGTGAGGGCCCAGGCCAGCACGCCGATACCGAGGGCGATGGCGATCTCGCCTTTGGCGTGCAGGCCGAACACGGCGCACACCAGCAGGGCCGGCGCGAACCAGCCCCAGGCCAGCAGGTAGCGCAGGGCGGCGGTGCGCCAGGACAGGCGCGCCTGGCCGGGGCGGACCACCTTCATGCGCCAGGTCTTCATCGCCAGCGTGTGGCCGCTGTCGACCCAGCACCAGATGAAATAGGCGCCCGTGACCAGGAACAGGAAGACCTTCAGGCCGACCTGGTAGGCCGGCTCCTGGCGGTTGCCGGTGAGCAGGAGGTAGACCAGCACCGCCAGCATCTCGACTGCGAACAGCAGGAAGCCCTCGTACACCATCGCCAGCACGCGGCGCTTGACGGTCGGAACGGCGGCTGCGGTCGGCGCGACCGCAGCTTCGGCGGGGCTAGTTGCTTGCATTCTGCGGCGATGGGGGAATGGAAGGGGGAGCCGACGGCATGGCCGGCGCGCTGTGCGCGCCGGAAGCCGGGACGCCAGAGGCCGGTGCGCTGGACGCCGGGGCATTCGGGGCCGGCGCGCCCGGTAGGGCTGGGCTTGCGCCCGGGCTGGCCGCCGTCGCCGGCGCCGGCTCGGCGCCCGGCAGGGTGATGCAGGAAGCGCCGCGGCGCGTGGTATTGGGCGGGCAGCTGGTCGGCGCGATCAGGGTCGGCGACTCCGGCAGGGCCACCGGGGCCGGCTTGCGGGCGGATTTCGCCAGCTTGCGCTTTTGTTCTTCAGACAGTTGCTTGTAGCTTTCCCAGGTGGCGGCCTTGTCGCCCGGCGACAGGCTGCGTGCCTTGCTGAAATTCTCGCGCGCCAGGTTACGCTGCTCCGGGGTAAGCTTCATCCATTCGCGCATGCGCTCGTGCACGCGCTGCTGTTCGGTCGGGCTCATCGAGCTGAAGCGCTGCGACAGTTCGAGCCAGCGGCGCTTGCGCAGGCCGCCGAGCTGGTCCCACTCGGCCTGCAAGGGCGCGAGCGCGCGCTGCTGGGCAGGGGTGAGATCGCGCCACAGGGGCTTGTCCAGGGTTTTCGGCGCGGGGCGGGCGCCGGCCGCCGAGGCCGCGGTCGCCGAAGCCGGCGCCGAGGAAGGCGTGCTGCTGCGGTCGACGATGAACCAGGCGACGGCGCCGGCCACCAGGACCGCAGCCGCCGTTCCCAGCAGGGCGACGCGAGGCTTCGAAGCGGGTTTCGTCATTGCTGGCGCTGCTGCGACTCCAGGTAGACGGGGAAGCCTTTGTCGAGATAAGCGGTCAGCGGCAATTCATCGGCCAGCACGGCGGCGTCGATGTCGGCCAGGTCGGCGAGGCGCTGTTGCTGTTCGTACTGGTAGACCCCACCCATGCCGATCACCAGGGCCAGCAGCGGCACGGCGACGCCCAGGCGCGCCAGGCTCGGCCCGCTGAGCAGGGTCTCGAAGTCGAACCAGCCGCGGCGCGGCGCCTGCTGCCTGGACGCATCCGGCTTCTTGCGGGCCATGGCGCGGGCGCGCGCCTGCGCCAGCCGGTCGGTGGTCGAAGCCGGCAGTGCGTCGAGCTGTTCGTTCAGCGCGTGGCGTATCTTGTACGCCAGGTTGATGTCGTCGGTGTTCATAATGTGATTCCCTTGGCCTTGAGCGCATCGGCGAGGGCGTGGGTGGCGCGGGAACAATGTGTCTTTACGCTACCCTCCGAGCAGCCCATCGCTTCGGCCGTCTCGGCCACGTCCATATCCTGCCAGTAACGCATGAGGAAGGCTTCCCGTTGACGCGCGGGGAGCTTTTGCACTTCTTCTTCGATCAGGCGCAAGGTTTGTGCGCGTTCTAGCTGGTCCGCGCCGGATTCCGTCGCCGATCCTTCCTCGGCTTCATACGAGGAAAGTATATCAAATTCGTCATCGTCTCCCTCCCGGCCGCCGAAGCCCGAGAACAGACTGACCCAGGTGTTGCGCACCTTCTCGCGCCGGAAGTAGTCGAGGATGGTCGTCTGGAGGATGCGCTGGAACAGGGCGGGCAGCTCGGCCACCGGTTTGTCGCCGTATTTCTCGGCCAGCTTGATCATGGCGTCCTGGACGATGTCCAGGGCCGCCTCGTCCTTGCGCACCGCATACACCGCCTGCTTGAACGCGCGCCGTTCGACATTCTCGAGGAAGTCGTTGAGTTCTTTGTCTGTGGCCATGCGGGTTCAGGGAAGCGTTCTTGCTCATGCCTTAGGGAAAACTGACGAATCCTAGCAAAAATCCTTCCGGCATGCACCGGAATCGCACAGTTGGGCACCCGGTCGGGGCATGGGCTGGCGGAAAGGAGCGGCCCGGGCGGCAGCAAAAACCGCATGAGCATCCTCGAAATGATTCGTTGTTGGGCCAATAGTGTCTGGCTATTCTGGAAAAACGATCCATCAGCACAGACTCTCATGCCACTCGATTCGCACCGCCAGGAATTCGACATCCGCCCCTTCGCCGGCGCCGCCCTCGGGGCCGAAGTGCTGGGCCTCGACCTGTCCCGCCCGGTCAGCGAGGAGGACTTCCAGCGCCTGCACCGCGCCCACCTCGACCATCACGTGCTGGTGTTCCGCGACCAGCACATCACCCCCGCCGAGCAGGTGGCCTTCAGCCGCCGCTTCGGCGAGCTGCAGATCCACGTGCTGCGCCAGTTCCAGCTGCCCGAGCACCCCGAGGTCCTGGTCATTTCCAACATCCGCGAGAACGGCGAGCCGATCGGCCTGGGCGACGCCGGCCACTTCTGGCACTCCGACCTGTCCTACAAGGAGACCCCGAGCCTGGGCTCGATGCTGCACGCCCAGGAATTGCCGGAAGAGGGCGGCGACACCCTGTTCGCCAACCAGCACCTGGCCTGGGACAGCCTGCCGGCCTGGCTCAAGCGCGAGGTCGAGGGCTTGCAGGCCGAGCACTGGTACCTGGCGCGCTATGAAGACCTGCGCGCGCGCAACCCCTGGCGCCCCAGGCTGACCCAGGAACAGATCGACGAGGTCAAACCGGTGGTCCACCCGGTGGTGCGCACCCATCCGGAAACCGGACGCCGCGCCCTGTTCGTCAGCGAGCACTTCACCACCCGCCTGCTGGGCGTGCCGGAGGCGCGCAGCCGCGAGCTGCTGGATGCCCTGTTCGCCCACAGCACCCGCGAGGAGTTTATTTACCGCCACCAGTGGAAGCCCCATGACATGGTGTTCTGGGACAACCGCTCGCTCCTGCACCTGGCGGCCGGCTGCCCCGAGCACCTGCGCCGCAAGCTCTACCGCACCACCATCGCGGGCGACGTCCCGTTCTGATCGAGGAAAGCATGTCCATGTATAAGAAGATCGCCGCCGGCGCGCTGGCGCTGGCCCTCGGCCTGCCCGCGCTGGCCCAGGCTGAAGGCAAGATCCGCATCGCCGAGCAGTTCGGCGTGGTCTATTTGCTGCTGAACGTGGCGCAAGACCAGAAGCTCATCGAAAAACACGGCCGCAAGCAGGGCATCGAGATCGATGTCGACTGGGTCAAGCTCTCGGGCGGCGCGGCCACCAACGACGCGCTGCTGTCGGGCTCGGTGGACGTGGTGGGCGCCGGCCTGGGTCCGCTGTTCACCATCTGGGACCGCACCCGGGGCCGCCAGAACGTGCGCGCCGTCGCTTCGCTCGGCAATTTCCCGTACTACTTGGTGAGCACCAACCCGGCGGTCAAGACCATCGCCGACTTCAGCGACAAGGACCGCATCGCCCTGCCGGCCGTCACGGTCTCGGTGCAGGCGCGCATCCTGCAACTGGCCGCCGCCAAGCAATGGGGCAAGGAACAGTACAAGAAGCTCGACCCGATCACCCAGACCGTGCCGCATCCGGACGCGGCGGCCGCCATCATCGCCGGCAAGACCGAGCTCAACGCGCACTTCGGCAACCCGCCTTTCCAGGACCAGGAACTGGCCGGCAACCCCAAGGCCCACGTGGTGCTCGATTCCTACCAGGTGCTGGGCGGCCCCAGCTCGGCCACCGTGCTCTACGCGACCGAGAAATTCGTGAAGGAGAACCCGAAGACCACCCGCGCCTTCATCGACGCCCTGGTCGAGGCGGCCCAACTGGCCAGCAGCAATCCGGAAGCCGCCGCCGACGCCTATCTGCGCGTCAACAAAGGCAATATCGACCGCGCGCTGCTGGTGAAGGTCATCAAGGATCCCAAGGTGCAGTTCAAGGTCGCGCCCCAGAACACCCTGGGCCTGGCGCAATTCCTGCACGAGGTCGGCGCGATCAAGAACAAGCCGGCCAGCTGGCGCGATTACTTCTTCGCCCATCCGGCCGTGGACACGGGTAGCTGAATGGGCTCGACCAGCTTCGTCCCTTCGCTGGTGCCGTCCGAGCCGCTGCTGCGCGCCGAGCACCTGACCCTCGACTATCCGGGCGAGCACGGCGTCGTGCGCGCTTTGGACGACGTCAGCTTCGAGGTCCACCGCGGCGATCGCTTCGTGCTGCTGGGGCCCTCGGGCTGCGGCAAGTCGACCCTGCTCAAGGCCGTCGGCGGCTTCATCCAGCCGCAGGCGGGCAGCCTGAGCCTGGCCGGCAAGCCGGTCACGGGGCCGGGCCTGGACCGCATCGTGGTATTCCAGGAATTCGACCAGCTGCCGCCCTGGAAGACGGTGCGGCAGAACGTGATGTTCCCGATGCTGGCGAGCGGCCTCAGGAAGGCCGAGGCCGACGCTCGCGCCCGCCACTGGCTGGGCAAGGTCGGCCTGGCGCGTTTCGCAGAGGCCTATCCGCATACGCTCTCGGGCGGCATGAAGGCGCGGGTGGCGATCGCCCGCGCCCTGGCCATGCAGCCGGCCGTGCTGCTGATGGACGAACCCTTCGCCGCGCTGGACGCGCTGACCCGCCGCAGCATGCAGGAAGAGCTGCAGGCGCTGTGGGAAGAGATCGGCTTCACCATGCTGTTCGTGACCCACTCGATCGAGGAAGCGCTGGTGGTGGGCAACCGCATCCTGCTGCTCTCGCCCCATCCGGGCCGCGTGCGCGCCGAGCTCAATAGCCACCAGTTCAGCCTGTCCAGCGCCGGCAGCCAGGAGTTCCAGGCCGCCACCCAGCGCATCCACGGCCTGTTGTTCGGCCCCGAATCCGGCCAGCCGGCCCCACCCGATACCTTCGCCACAGTACGATGAACGCCTTTCGTGAACCGCCGGTGCGCCCGGAATTCATCCTCGAACCCCGCATGGTGGTGTCTCCGAGCTTTGCCGCCCAGGCCCCCGTGGCCCGGGCGTCTCCTTTTCCGCTGCGCGACCTGGCCTGGCTGCGCAAGCTCGGCATCCTGCTGGCGCTCGCCCTGGTGTGGGAAGGACTGGCGCGCTGGTTCGACAACGACCTGCTGCTGCCCGGCGCGCTCCAGACCGCCAAGGCCTTCGCCGACGGCGTGCTGAGCGGCGAGCTGTTCGGGTACGTGCGCGTGTCGCTGGCCGTGCTGGTCCAGGGCTTCCTGCTGGGCGTGGGCGGCGCCTTCCTGCTGACCTGGCTGGCCGTGTCGAGCCGCTGGGGACGCGAACTGATCGACACCCTGACCGCCATGTTCAATCCCTTGCCGGCGATCGCCTTGCTGCCCCTGGCCCTGCTGTGGTTCGGCCTGGGCAAGGGCAGCCTGCTGATGGTGCTGATGCACTCGGTGCTGTGGCCGCTCACCCTGAACGCGACGGCGGGCTTTCGCGCGGTGCCCGAGACCCTGCGCATGGCCGGACGCAACTACGGCCTGGGCGGCTTGCGCATGGTCCTGCAGATCCTGATCCCGGCCGCCTTGCCCTCGATCCTGTCGGGCCTGAAGATCGGCTGGGCCTTCGCCTGGCGCACCCTGATCGCGGCTGAGTTGGTTTTTGGCAGCACCTCGGGGCAGGGCGGGCTGGGCTGGTTCATCTTCCAGAGCCGCAACGAACTCTTCACCGACAAGGTGTTCGCCGGCCTGGCCGCCGTCATCCTCATCGGTCTCGCCGTCGAGGCCGCCATCTTCCAGACCCTGGAACGTTGCACGGTCCGGCGCTGGGGCATGCAGCGCTGAGCGCGGCGCCCCGTTTTGGGGCGCCCAAGATTTTCCAATTATCTCCTTGACCAAAATGGTGCAGCGCGGTAATGTGCTCAATACGCTTTGCACCCCCGAAGCTTCAAGTCAACCGGAATCGGCACACAAGGCCTCGTCCGGATCATTGACGCGCTTTCATTTGTAGGCAGTTTGCTCCAACCCGCGCCACAAGCGCGAGAGATGCGATCGACCGCTACAGACACTCACGCTGAACGAGTTGCGCCCAGCGCCGGTGCGTAAGGACCCTACGGTGGCCTGAAACATCGACGTGCACGCAGAAAGAAGGGAAGCATGAGCACTGTCGCGCAAGACGCGTTTCGTTAGGAACGGGCATCCGATCAATCTCCCTCTGGGTTTTGAAAGGAATGAACATGAGTAACGATTCAGCCGTCCCCATCACGGGCGCTGAGATAGTGGTGCGTTGTCTCGCGGAAGAGGGCGTCAAGCACGTCTTCGGCTATCCCGGCGGGGCAGTCCTCTATATCTACGACGCCATCTTCAATCAGGACAAGTTCCAGCACATCCTGGTCCGCCACGAACAGGCCGCGGTGCACGCCGCCGACGCCTATTCGCGCAGCTCCAACACCGTCGGCGTCGCCCTCGTGACCTCGGGTCCGGGCGTGACCAATGCCGTCACCGGCCTGTCCACCGCCTACATGGATTCGATCCCCATGGTCGTGATCTCGGGCCAGGTGCCCAGTCACGCGATCGGCCAGGACGCCTTCCAGGAATGCGACACGGTCGGCATCACCCGCCCTGTGGTCAAGCACAACTTCCTGGTCAAGGACGTGCGCGAGCTGGCCGCGACCATGAAGAAAGCCTTCTATATCGCCCGCACCGGCCGTCCCGGCCCCGTGCTGGTCGATATTCCGAAGGACATCAGCATGCACAAGTGCGTGTTCGAGTATCCGCGCGAGATCGAAATGCGCTCCTACCGCCCGGTCGACAAGGGCCATGCGGGCCAGATCCGCAAGGCGGTCCAGCTGCTGCAGGGCGCCGAGCGCCCGATGATCTATGCCGGCGGCGGCGTGATCCTGGCCAATGCCTCGAACGAGCTGAACCGCCTGGTCGACAAGCTCGGCTTCCCGGTCACCAACACCCTGATGGGCCTGGGCGCCTCGCGCTCCTCCAGTCCCCATTTCGTCGGCATGCCGGGCATGCACGGCACCTATGAAGCGAACATGGCGATGCAGAACTGCGACGTCCTGATCGCCATCGGCGCCCGTTTCGACGACCGCGTGATCGGCAACCCCAAGCACTTCGCCACCAATCCGCGCAAGATCATCCACATCGACATCGACCCTTCCTCGATCTCTAAGCGGGTCAAGGTCGACATCCCGATCGTCGGCAACGTCAAGGACGTGCTGGTCGAGCTGCTGTCCCAGCTCGACGCGGGCGGCGCCAACACCAACACCAACGCCCTCCAGGCCTGGTGGAAGCAGATCGCCGAATGGCGCGGCCGCGACTGCCTGGCCTATACCAAATCGGACGAGCTGATCAAGCCGCAGTCGGTGATCGAGCAGCTCTACAAGGTGACCGACGGCGACGCCTTCATCACCTCGGACGTCGGCCAGCACCAGATGTGGGCGGCCCAGTACTACGGCTTCGACAAGCCGCGCCGCTGGATCAATTCGGGCGGCCTGGGCACGATGGGCGTGGGCCTGCCTTACGCCATGGGCGTGCAGATGGCCAACCCCGGCGCCACCGTCGCCTGCGTGACCGGCGAGGGCTCGATCCAGATGTGCATCCAGGAGCTCGCGACCTGCAAGCAATACCACCTGAGCCCCAAGATCATCCTGCTCAACAACCGCTTCCTGGGCATGGTGCGCCAGTGGCAGCAGATCGACTACGGCTCGCGCTATTCCGAGTCCTACATGGATTCGCTGCCGGACTTCGAGAAGCTGGCCGAGGCCTATGGCCACGTCGGCATGCGCATCGAGAAGCCGGGCGACGTCGAAGGCTCGCTGCGCGAAGCCTTCGCCATGAAGGACCGCCTGGTGTTCATGAACTTCATCACCGACCAGAGCGAGAACGTCTGGCCGATGGTCAAGGCAGGCAAGGGCCTGAATGAAATGCTGCTCGGCTCGGAGGATCTGTAATGCGACACATCATTTCCGTCCTCCTCGAGAACGAAGCCGGCGCCCTGTCGCGCGTGGTCGGGCTGTTTTCCGCGCGCGGCTACAACATCGAGACCTTGACCGTGGCCCCGACCGAGGACGCGACCCTGTCGCGCATGACCATCGTCACCTCGGGCTCGGACGACATCATCGAGCAGATCACCAAGCACCTCAACCGCCTGATCGAGGTGGTGAAGGTGGTCGACCTGACCGAAGGCCAGCACATCGAGCGCGAGCTCATGCTGATCAAGGTGCGCGCCGTCGGCAAGGAACGCGAAGAGATGAAGCGCACCGCCGACATCTTCCGCGGCCGCATCATCGACGTGACCGAGAAGACCTACACGATCGAGCTGACCGGCGCCAAGAGCAAGCTGGACGCCTTCATCGACGCCATCGACCGTGCCTCGATTCTCGAAACCGTGCGTACCGGCGGCTCCGGCATCGGCCGCGGCGAACGCATCCTGAAAGTATGACCGTCACGCGCGGCGGCCGGTCCGCCCGCGTGCACGCCCAACATTGAACATTTAAAAAATACAGGACCTGAACATGAAAGTTTTCTACGACAAAGACTGCGACCTCTCCCTCATCAAAGGCAAGAACGTCGCCATCATCGGCTATGGCTCGCAAGGCCATGCGCACGCCCAGAACCTGAGCGAATCGGGCGTCAACGTGACGGTCGGCCTGCGCCGCGGCGGCGCATCGTGGAACAAGGTCGAGCAGGCCGGCCTGAAGGTGGCCGAGGTCGACGAGGCGGTCAAGAACGCCGACGTCATCATGATCCTGCTGCCGGACGAGAACATCGCCCAGGTCTATAAAGAGAACGTCGAACCGAACGCCAAGCAGGGCGCGGTGCTGGCCTTCGCCCACGGCTTCAACGTCCACTACGGCCAGGTCGTGCCGCGCGCCGACCTCGACGTGATCATGGTCGCTCCCAAGGCGCCGGGCCACACCGTGCGCAACACCTACCGCCAGGGCGGCGGCGTGCCCCACCTGGTCGCGGTCTACCAGGACAAGTCGGGTGCGGCGCGCGACATCGCGCTGTCCTATGCCATGGCCAATGGCGGCGGCCGCGCCGGCATCATCGAGACCAATTTCCGTGAAGAGACCGAGACCGACCTGTTCGGCGAGCAGGCCGTGCTGTGCGGCGGCACCGTCGAGCTGATCAAGGCGGGCTTCGAGACCCTGGTCGAAGCCGGCTACGCGCCGGAGATGGCCTACTTCGAGTGCCTGCACGAGCTCAAGCTGATCGTCGACCTGATCTACGAAGGCGGCATCGCCAACATGAACTACTCGATCTCGAACAATGCCGAGTACGGCGAGTACGTGACCGGTCCGAAGGTCGTCACCGCCCAGACCAAGGAAGCGATGCGCCAGTGCCTGAAGGACATCCAGACCGGCGAATACGCCAAGAGCTTCATCCTCGAGAACAAGGCCGGCGCCCCGACCCTGATCTCGCGCCGTCGCCTGACCGCCGAGCACCAGATCGAGGAAGTCGGCGCCAAGCTGCGCGCGATGATGCCCTGGATCGCCAAGAACAAGCTGGTGGACCAGTCGAAGAACTGAGTTTTTCGCGCACCCGCAGGGCGGGCGGCAACCGGGCGGCGAGCCGGGTTGCCGCCCGTTTTTTCTTGGCGCTGTCACCGTGCAGTGTTGATCACCCCGAGTGCGATGCGCAGCAATTGCTCGACAGTATTGACCCGTCCGCCATCGAGCGCCCAGCGCCAGCCCAGATAGTTCGGCAGGTAGCGCGAGGCCACGCCGTGAAAGCGCGCCAGCCAGTCCCGGAATCGGTGGTGATAGGCATTCACGTTTTGAACGTGGATGGCGCCTGAAGCGCCGGCCCGCACCCGCACGCCAGCGCGCAGGTTCACCGCCTGATGCGCGATACCATGCTGGCGACAGAAGGCGCGATACGCGGCATTCGAATCGGTGACCAACAGTGCCTGCGGGTCGAGTTTTGGCAGCAGATAGCGCGTCAGCTGCCGTGCGCTGACCGCGCCGCGACCTGTGACGGCGTCGATGGTCTGCCCGCCGCGATCGCGCGCCACCAGAATGCAGTCGAGCTCGCGCGAGATTCCCCGCCTGCTGGCCGAACCGCCGCGCTTGCGCGCAGGTCGGCCGAGCTCTCGCGCTCCTTTTTGCGATTCGAGCAGGAACATTTCATCGGCCTCGACGATGCCACTCAAGCGCGCCGGACGGTCGTGCTTAACCTGGTCCAGGAAGCGGTGGCGCCAGCGAAAGGCGGTGTTGCGGTGCACGCCGACTTCGCTTGCCGCCGCCCGCACGGGCCGCGACGCCAGCAGCGCCTGCAGATAATCGAGCCATTTACCGCGCAGCCGCAGGCGCGCCAGCGGCGTGCCGCTCAGGTCGTTGTATGTGCGCCCACACTGGCGGCAACGGTAACGTTGCAGGTCATTGGCGTGACCATGGCGGTGCCACGATGGGCTGGCGCAGCGCGGACAGCGCCGGTCCGCGGCGCGGATTACCGTGAGCAGCGCAACGATCTGGGCCAGCCCGGCCGCCGGACGCAGCGCATCGAGCACGCGCAGGCGCTGCGGCTGGTTCAGCGAGGGCAGCTTGTCGAACCATTTCTGGAACCCTGACGCCTTCATGATCGCTCCTGTCGAGAGATGACAGGGCTTGGACCACCAAGACGCTCAGCAGTTCAGTACTCATCCATAGCTAACGGTGACAGCGCCTTTTTTAGCGTTTGCCGCTTACTGCCCGGGCGGCGGTTCCCACAGCTCGACCTTGTTGCCCTCGGGGTCGATGACCCAGCCGAACTTGCCGAACTCGGAATCCTCGCGCTGCTCGAGCACCTGGCAGCCTTCGTCGCGCAGGGCCTGGAGCAGGGCGGGCAGGTCGGCGACGCGGTAGTTGATCATGAAGTTCGCCTTGCCGGGCGCGTAATGGCCGCTGTCTTCCGGGCCGATCGACCAGATCGTCGTGCCGCCGCTCGGCTTGCCGTCCTCGCCGGTCCAGGTGAAGGCCGCGCCGCCCCAGTCCAGCACGTTCACGCCGAGGTGGCGCTGATACCAGGCGCGCAATGCGACCGGGTCCTTCGCGTAGAAAAAGATGCCGCCGATGCCGGTAACCCGCTTCATGGATGTCTCCTGTGGACGATATGCGCTGCCGGCCAGGCCGCGCGCGCTGTTGTCGGAAGGGCCACTCTAGCACGGCCGAGTTCTCCGGCGACAGCCAGCCTGCCGTCCGGCCGGAAAGCAGCCGGGCCCGGCCTGCGCGTGGCAGGCCGGGCCCGGTGAGAAGTTCGAGCGCGCGTGGCGCCGCCTTCACTTCAGCTTGTAGGTGATCGTGCCGCTGAGGGTGGCAGTGCCGGCGCCGGTGGCCATGTCTTCGGTGCCGGTCAGGTCACCGCCGCCGCTCGCCTTGTCGTAACGGCCGGTGCCGCCGGTGATCTGGAAGCCCGCATTGTTGAATACGAACTTGGTGCCTTCGCCGGTGGGAACGAACTGGCCGGAATAGTTGACGAAGATCTGCTCGCCGGTCACCGTCATGATGATCAGGCGGCCATTGCCGAAGTTGAACAGCGGACCGTCCTGGGTGATGCAGTCCCTGCCAATGAAGGCGACCTTGCCGATCAGCGCGCTGTCGCCGTGGCCGAGTAGGGTGCCGCCGAACTTCGAGGCGCAGCGCTCGGCAGGTCCGACGATTTCCTGGATCACACCGGAAATCACGAGAGGTTTGGTGACCGTCGGGCCGGCGGAAGCCGACACCGATGCGCACAGCAGGAGGGAGGCAGCGGCGAGACGCAGAGACAAGCTTTTCATGGAAGATGACCTTGGTTGGTGGAGAACGTTGCAATATTACTATGTACAATAATGCAACGCGCGCACAAATGAAAATCATTCTTGTCGCATCAATTCTGCTCACCGAATTCCCATTTTTGCCACAGTCCAGTCCTGCGTTCAGCCGGGGGAGGGCGGTTCAACCGCTGTCCGGGATGACGAAGGCGCGCAGCTCGGCAAGCTTGCCGTTGCGCAGGCGCCAGACGTCCGAATAGGCGGCGTTCCCGGCCCGGCCCTGTTCGTCCTCGATCTCGATGCTGCCGAGTGCGACCACGAAGTCGCCCTCGGCCACCAGATGCTGCACCGTGAAGCGCGGCGGCTCGCGGTAGGACTCGCTCATCCAGCGGCGCACGGCTTCCTTGCCGTGCAGGGTCTCGCCGCCCACCGTGGTCCAGACAATGTCCTCGGTGCAATGGCGCAGGAAGCCTTCGTTGTCGCCGGCGCTGACGGCCGCATTGGCATCTTGCAGGACACGTTTGTTTTGCTCGGACATGCTCGACTCCTTTCCGGGTAATGGATAAACAGCTGGCTGGCGCGGCCTAGTGTAGCGAGCGCTCGCCTGGGTGTCGCCGCCTTGCCGGCGGGCGAAAAACCGTCACCATTTGCAATCATTTGCAACTTTCCATTACAGAAACAGTGTGCGCGGGCGAAAAGCGCTATTGTTGCGTCGAAAACAGCATGTCGCTGTCCCGTTTTCAGGAGAAGAACCATGTCCCTTGCCAAACCGTCCCTGCTGATCGCCCTGTTGTTCGCTGCCCAGGCCTATGCCCAGTCCCCCGCGCCGGCGACCGCGGGCACCCTGGTCATCGTGCCGGCTTTCGGCGAGGTCAAGCATGCCAACGACCAGGCGATCGTCACCTTCGCCGTCGAAGAGCACGACAAGGACAAGGCCAAGGCCGCCGAGCGCGTGAACCGCAAGATGAAGGAAGGCACCGAGATCCTGCGCAAGCTCGACCCGCGCGCCGAGTACAAGACCATGGGCTATTACACCTACCCGATCTATCCGGAAAACGTGCAGCCGCCGCGTCCGGTCGATGGCGTGGTCAAGCCGCCGGTGCCGGTCGCATGGCGCGTCGGCCAATACCTGGAAATGAAAACCACCAGCCTGGCCGAGCTGCCGAAGACCGCCGCCAGCGCGCAGAAGGTGCTGACGATCAATAACATCCAGTTCGGCCTGGCCCCCGCCACCGAAAAACGCCTCGACGACCAGCGTATCGCCGAGACCTACAAGAACCTGAACGAACGCATCGTCTCGATCGCCAACGCGATGGGCCGCAAGCCGGCCGAGGCGGTCATCGACACGGTCGACTTCGAAGGCTCGGGCAACTACGTGAACGGCGGGGGCGACGCCGCGGCCGCCGCGCCGATGATGGCGCGCATGAGCGCCAAGCGCGAGATGGCCGACAGCGTCTCGGAACCGAGCTTCGAGCCGGGCGAAACCACCCTGCAGATGCGCCTGGTCGGGAAAGTCAAGTTCAAATAAGCGATGTGGAAAGTGTGGCGTTTCGCTAACGCTGTCCCCGCCTCTATAATGGCGGGGACGCGCCGCATGGCGCACAATGAATTAAATTCTTTATGCCAACCTTTCCAAGAAGAAGAACACCAGGGGCAGTGCCCAAAGCACCCCGCTTCTCCCGCCTGAATTCGCGCCTGAAGCGCTTCGGCCGGCGCGCCGAGGACCGCCTGCCGGGCGAGCGCGGGCGCGGCATCTACCTGCTGCCGAACGCCTTCACCACCGGGGCGCTGTTCTGCGGCTTCTACGCCATCGTGATGGCGATGAACCAGCGCTTCGAGCACGCCTGCTGGGCCGTCTTCATCGCCATGATCCTCGACGCCCTCGACGGCCGCATCGCGCGCCTGACCAACACCCAGTCCGAGTTCGGCGCCCAGTACGATTCCCTGTCCGACATGGTGTCCTTCGGCGCCGCCCCGGCCCTGGTGATCTACGAGTGGTCGCTGCGCGGCCTCGGCAAGCTGGGCTGGATCGCGGCCTTCATCTACTGCGCCGGCGCGGCCCTGCGCCTGGCCCGCTTCAACACCAACATCCAGGTGGTCGACAAGCGCTTCTTCCAGGGCTTGCCCAGCCCGGCCGCGGCGGCCCTGGTGGTGGGCTTCATCATGATGATGACCGACCCCGACATCAGCGTGAGCGCGCGCCAGGTCGACTGGGTCTCCTGGGGCATCGCCGTCTTCGCCGGCATCACCATGGTCTCGAACGTCCCATTCTACAGCTTCAAGGACGTCAACTTCCGCAAGTCGGTGCCCTTCATCGTCGTGTTCCTGATCGCGCTCGCGCTGGCCCTGCTGGCGATCGATCCGCCCAAGGTCCTGTGGCCGATCTTCGTGATCTACGGCCTGTCCGGCTACGTGGTGTTCCTGGTCCGCCGGGCGCGCGGCAAGCCGGTCAGCATCATCCCGACCGACGACGACGAGCACGACGACGACGAGGCCGTGCGCCGCTGAGACCCAGGGGCGCCGCGACTTCTTCCCCCAGACAGCGACCGGAGGCCCCATGCACGACCCGAACCGACTCATCATCTTCGACACCACCCTGCGCGACGGCGAGCAGTCGCCCGGGGCCTCGATGACCAGGGACGAGAAGGTGCGCATCGCGCGCCAGCTCGAACGCCTGCGGGTGGACGTGATCGAGGCCGGCTTCGCGGCCGCCTCGCCGGGCGACTTCGAGGCCATCCGCGCCATCGCCGGCGCGGTGCGCGAATCCACCATCTGCTCGCTCTCGCGCGCCAACGAGCGCGACATCGCGCGCGCCGCCGAAGCCCTGGCGCCCGCCGCAAGGAAGCGCATCCACACCTTCATCGCCACCTCGCCCCTGCACATGCAGATGAAGCTGCGCATGGAGCCCGAGCAGGTGCTGGAGCAGGCGCGCCTTGCGATCCGCTACGCGCGCCAGCATACGGACGACATCGAGTTCTCGCCCGAGGACGGCAGCCGTTCCGACGAGGACTTCCTGTGCCGCGTGCTGGAAGCCGTGATCGACGAGGGCGCCACCACCATCAACTTCCCCGACACCGTGGGCTACGCCGTGCCCGAGCAGTTCGGCCAGCGCATCCGCCGCCTGCGCGAGCGGGTGCCGAATTCCGACAAGGCCGTGTGGTCGGTCCACTGCCACAACGACCTCGGGCTGGCCGTGGCCAATTCCCTGGCCGGGGTGGCGATCGGCGGCGCGCGCCAGATCGAATGCACCATCAACGGCCTCGGCGAGCGCGCCGGCAACACCTCGCTGGAAGAGGTGGTGATGGCGCTGCGCACCCGCCACGATTACTTCAACCTGACGGTCGGGGTGGACACCACCCAGATCGTCCCGGCCTCCAAGATGGTCTCGCAGATCACCGGCTTCGCCGTCCAGCCGAACAAGGCGGTGGTGGGCGCCAACGCCTTCGCCCACGCTTCGGGCATCCACCAGGATGGCATCCTGAAGGCGCGCGAGACCTACGAGATCATGCGCGCCGAGGACGTCGGCTGGACCGCCAACAAGATCGTGCTGGGCAAGCTCTCCGGCCGCAACGCCTTCAAGGCGCGCCTGCACGAGCTGGGCATCGAGCTCGAATCCGAAGCCGAGATCAACGCCGCCTTCGCCCGCTTCAAGGAACTGGCCGACCGCAAGGCCGACATCTTCGACGAGGACATCATGGCCCTGGTGTCCGACGAAGACCACGCGCAAGGAGCGGAGACCTACCGCTTCGTCTCGCTGGCCCAGCGCTCCGAGACCGGCGAGCTGCCGCATGCGCGCATCGTGTTCTCGATGGAGGGCAGGGAAGTGGCGGCCGAGGGCAGCGGCGACGGCCCGGTGGACGCCACCATCAAGGCCATCGAGAGCGTGGTGCAAAGCGGCGCCGAGCAGGTGCTGTTCTCGATCAACGCGATCAGCAACGGCCCGGCCTCGCAGGGCGAGGTGACCATCCGCCTGGCGCACGCCGGGCGCATCGTCAACGGCGTGGGCGCCGACCCCGACATCGTGGTGGCCTCGGCCAAGGCCTACCTGTCGGGGCTCAACAAGCTGCACTCGAAGAACGAGCGCGTCAACCCGCAGGGCGTGTGAGGCTCACCAGCCGAAGCGGTCGCGTGGCTCGTACATCGGGTCGGGGCCGTTGAGCATCTGGCGCACGATGCCGTTGCGGTCGAAGTGCACGTGCATCAGCGAGTTCCAGACCCCGGCCTCCTTGTAGCGGTAGGACCAGACTTCGTAGTTGTTGAAGGCCACGAAGGAGCGCTCGGCCGGGCGGCCGATGGTGCGCAGTACCTGTTCCTTGTTGGCGGCGTCGATCTTGATGGTCGCGAACTTCTCGCCGGTCAGCACCTGTTCGTAGGAAGCCAGGCGGCCGTCCGGCCCCAGGCGCGCCATCCAGGTGAACTGGCCCATGGGGCCGGTGGCGTATTCCAGCACCTGGCCGTCGGGGGAGGGGTAGACCGCCGTCGGCCGGCCGAGCTTGGCCTGCACCGCTTCGATCGGCTCGCCCGGCCTGGGCGCCTCGCGCGCCAGTCCCGCGCAGCCGGCCAGCGCCAGGGTGGCGGCAAGAGTTGTCAAATTGGCTAGTTTGAGCATGGGATCGTCCGTGGTTTGTCCGGAAAACCCTATGATGCCCGATCCTGGCCACGCAAACACTGGCTCCGCGCCGCGTTTTACCCTATACTGGCGGGTCTGTCCGTTTTGGGCAGGTATTTTGACAATCACGGTGCGCTGGGTTCCGACTCTTGCACCGCATGTGAAAGGTAACATCATGACCGTAGAAAACATCAACAAAGCCGCGATCATCGCGGACAACGCACGTGGCCAGAACGACACCGGTTCGCCGGAAGTCCAGGTCGCACTGCTGACCGCCCGCATCAACGAGCTGAACGGCCACTTCAAGGCGCACCAGAAGGATCACCACTCCCGCCGTGGCCTGATCATGATGGTCAACCGTCGTAAGAGCCTGCTGGCTTACCTGAAGCGCAAGGACGCCAACCGTTACCGCGATCTGATCGCCAAGCTCGGCCTGCGTAAGTAATCGTTGCGCCAGACGGTTTAGTCACGAAATGCCTGCGCCAGAGAGTCTGACGCGGGCATTTTTTGTTTTAGCTGTTTTGTTGTTGTAGTAAAGATCGCCGCGAGTGAATGGCGGCGATCCGTGGTGAGGTGGAACGACAGCCCCTGAAAATCTGTCGGCAAATAGAAAGGGATTACCCATGTTTAACAAAGTTACGAAAACCTTCCAGTACGGCCAACACACTGTCACCCTGGAGACGGGTGAGATCGCGCGCCAGGCATCGGGCGCCGTCGTGGTGTCGGTCGAAGACACGGTCGTGCTGGCCACTGTGGTCGCCAAGAAGGACGCCAAGCCTGGCCAGGACTTCTTCCCGCTGACCGTGGACTACATCGAGAAAAGTTACGCTGCCGGTAAGATCCCGGGCGGTTTCTTCAAGCGCGAAGGCCGTCCTTCCGAAAAGGAGACCCTGACCTCGCGCCTGATCGACCGTCCGATCCGCCCGCTGTTCCCGGAAGGCTACCTGAACGAAGTCCAGGTCATCATCCACGTGCTGTCGGTGAACCCGGAAGTCGATCCTGACATCCCGTCGATGATCGGCGCCTCGGCCGCCCTGTGCGTGGCCGGCATCCCGTTCAACGGCCCGATCGGCGCGGCCCGCGTCGGCTACGCCAACGGCCAGTACATCCTGAACCCGACCACCACCCAGATGAAGACCTCGCAGATGGACCTGGTGGTGGCCGGCACCGAGACCGCCGTGCTGATGGTGGAATCGGAAGCGCAGCAACTGTCGGAAGAAATCATGCTGGGCGCGGTCGTCTACGGCCACGAGCAGATGAAGGTCGTGATCGACGCGATCCACGACCTGGTCGCCGAAGGCGGCAAGCCGGAAGTCGAATGGTCGCCGGCGCCGAAGAACGAAGCCCTGATCGCGCGCGTCACCCAGCATGCCGAAGGCCTGATCCGCGCCGCCTACCAGGTGAAGGACAAGCAGGCGCGCACCGAGAAGCTGCGCGACGCCTCGGCCCAGGTGCTGGCCGCGCTGAACGCGGACGGCCAGGAAGAAGTGGACGCCGTCGAAGTCGGCAACATCCTGTTCGACCTGGAAGCGCGCGTGGTCCGCTCGCAGATCCTGGAAGGCGAACCGCGCATCGACGGCCGCGACACCCGCACCGTGCGTCCGATCTCGATCCGCACCAGCGTGCTGCCGCGCACCCACGGCTCGGCCCTGTTCACCCGCGGCGAAACCCAGGCCCTGGTGATCGCCACCCTGGGCACCGCGCGCGACAGCCAGAAGATCGACGCGCTGATGGGCGAGTACACCGACGACTTCATGATGCACTACAACATGCCTCCGTTCGCCACCGGCGAAACCGGTCGCGTGGGCACCCCGAAGCGCCGCGAAGTGGGCCACGGCCGCCTGGCCAAGCGCGCGCTGGTCGCTGCGCTGCCGGCGCCGGAAGAGTTCAGCTACTCGGTGCGCCTGGTCTCGGAGATCACCGAATCGAACGGCTCCTCGTCGATGGCATCGGTGTGCGGCGGCTGCCTCGCGCTGATGGACGCCGGCGTGCCGATGAAGGCCCACGTGGCCGGCATCGCCATGGGCCTGATCAAGGAAGGCGGCAAGTTCGCGGTCCTGACCGACATCCTGGGTGACGAAGACCACCTGGGCGACATGGACTTCAAGGTGGCCGGCACCGCCAACGGCATCACCGCGCTGCAGATGGACATCAAGATCCAGGGCATCACCAAGGAGATCATGCAGGTTGCGCTGGCCCAGGCCAAGGAAGGCCGCCACCACATCCTGGCCGAGATGCAGAAGGCCATGCCGACCGTGAAGACCGAGCTGTCGGACTTCGCGCCGCGCCTGATCACCATCCGCATCAACCCGGAAAAGATCCGTGACGTGATCGGCAAGGGCGGCGCCGTGATCCGCGCGCTGACCGAGGAGACCGGCACCCAGATCGACATCACCGACGACGGCGTGGTCACCATCGCCTCGGTCGACGCCGCCGCCGGCCAGGAAGCCAAGCGCCGCATCGAAGAGCTGACCGCCTCGGTCGAAGTGGGCAAGACCTACGACGGCACCGTGCTCAAGCTGCTGGACTTCGGCGCGATCGTCCAGGTCATGCCGGGCAAGGATGGCCTGCTGCACATCTCGCAGATCGCCAACGAGCGCGTCAACGCCGTGGCCGACTACCTGAAGGAAGGCCAGCAAGTGCGCGTGAAGGTCCTCGAGACCGACGAGCGCGGCCGCCTGAAGCTGTCGATGAAGGCAGCCGATCCGGTGGAAGCGGCGGCGCAGTAAGCCTCCCGCTAGGTCTGTCCAAGAAACCGCCAGAGCGTGAGCCTGGCGGTTTTTTTATGGGGATCGCGGCCTTGCTCGGCGACGACGGACCCGGCCATCTGCTGGTATTCGGCACGGACCGGCGGACCGGGAGGGTCGTCAGCGTCCAGTTGGCGCCGCCGGTCGACGCGCAGCGCTAGCCAGGACCCCCCGGTTTGAGCGCGATTAAAGATGTTCGGCGAACTTTCGCCGAGAATAACGAAGATCGCCACTCCTTCGGGTGCGTCACGGGGACCGCTGATGAGATTGTTCTGGGCATGGCTGCTCGCCTTCGGCATCCTGCAAGGATGCTTGGGCTATTCGGTCGAGGTGCAGATCAACACCCTGGGCCACGACCATTTCACGGTCAAGGGCTGGGCCGGCGCCGACCAGGTCGGGCGCGGGCGCATGGTCGGCTCCTTCCTCAGCCAGTTTCCCGTCACCCAGCTCACCCGCGCCGAGATCCGCGATCTGCTGGGCGAGCCCACCGGTTCCATCGGCCGCGACGACAGCCTGTGCTACTTCGTCGGACCGACCACCGTGGTCAGCCAGTATGGGCGGGGCTACCTGCTGATCTTCTTCCTCGACCAGGGCGGGAAGGTGAGGGCGGTGGACATCGTCCCGCCCGTGACCATCACCTGACCCGCTTCCCCTCCCTGTCCTTGCGCATCCCTCGCGCGGCCTATAGCCAGCGCCGGAAAATTCGGGCACACTACGCCGGTAGGCTCGCGCCGCGCCAACCCCGGACTTTCATGAAACGCCTGTTACTGATCCTGCTGCTCGTCACGATGCCGCTCCAGGCCGTCTGGGCAGCCGCATGCGCCTGCTGTCCGGAGCCGGCCCAGAGCAGCGCCCAGCACGACGCCGACCAGGCCGGCAAGCAGCAGCCGGCCGGCGATGGCGAGGACGGCAAGGCCAAGCCCTGCGACAACTGCGACGGCTGCGACGTCTGCCACCATCTCTCGGCCAGCGCGCTCCCCTCCGCCAATCCCGACCTGCCCCTGCCCAAGGGCGCCCCGCACCTGCGCGGCGAATTGCGGCGCTACGTCTCCCACATCCCCGATCTGATCCCGCCTCCGGACCGGCAACTGCGTCTCTGAGCCGGCGGGACACCCTGCATCGACACTGGCCGCAGCCCTGCGGCCGCACGCATCGCGCCCGCCGAACGACCCACCTGTTCGGAGCACACCATGTCGTTCTTTACCAGGCCGCGCAAGCACGTGGCCATCCTTGCGGCCATCCTGGCCACGGCTCCGGCCGTGCCCGTGGCCGCCCCCTTGACCCTGGCGGCGGCCATCGAACTGGCCGAGCGCGCCAGTCCGGCCCTGCGCGCGGCCGCGCACGAGGTCGCGGCCCAGGACGGCGCGCTGGCCCAGGCCGGGGCGCTGCCCAATCCGGAGCTCGAACTCCTGCGCGAAGGCCAGCGGCGCGATACCCGCACCACCACGGCCCAGCTCAACATTCCTTTCGAGCTGGGCGGCAAGCGCGCGGCCCGGGTGGCGCTGGCGCGCAGCGAGGGCGAGCTGGCCCGGCGCGAACTGTCCGCCCTGCGCGCCGAGCTGAGGGCCGACACCGCCGCCGCCTTCCACGAGCTGGTGCTGGCCGCCGAGCGCCAGCGCCTGGCCGGGGAGATGGCGGCGCTGGCCGCGCGCGCCCTCGATGCGGCGGCGCGCCGGGTCCAGGCCGGCAAGGTCTCGCCGGTCGATGAAACCCGCGCCCGCATCGCTGAGGCCAACGCCCGCATCGAGCTGCTGCAGGCCGGCCGCGCGCTGCAGGAGGCGCGCGTGCGGCTGGCCGCGCTGTGGGGGGGCGAACCGGCCGCGCTGGAGCCGGCTGCGCCGGAGGCGCCGCCGCCGGTGCTGCCTTTGGCGCAACTGGCCGCCCGGCTCGACGCAGCGCCCGCCATGCGCCGCGCGCTGGCCCGGGTCGCCCAGCGCGAAGCCGAGGCGCGCCTGGCGCGGACCCAGCGCACGCCGGACCTGACCCTGGTGCTGGGCACGCGCCGCGAAGGCCAGGACGCGGGCAACCAGGCCGTGGTCGGCCTGTCGGTGCCGCTGCCGCTCTTCAACCGCAACGAGGGCGCCCTGCGCCAGGCCCTGAGCCGGGTCGACCAGGCGCGCGAGCAGCAGGCGGGCGAGGGCGCGCGCCTGCGTGCGGACCTGGCCCAGGCCCATGCGCGCCTGCTCGCCGCGCGCGACGAGGCGGCGCTGGTGCGCGGCGAGATCCTGCCCGGCGCACGCAGCGCCTGGCAGGCCGCGAGCCGCGGCTTCGAGGCCGGCAAATTCGGCTTCCTCGAGGTGCTGGAGGCCCAGCGCACCCTGTTCCAGTCCCAGCTTCAGGCCTTGCAGGCCGACGCCGAGATCCAGCGCGCGGCCGCCGAGATCGCCCGCCTCACCGGCGCCTCGGCATTCCAGGAGAACCCATGAACAAGCAGCAAATGAAAGTCATCGCCGTCATGCTGGCGGTGGCCATCGCCATCGCCGCCCTGGTGCTGGCGCGCGGCGGCAGCGAAGACAGCGCCCACGCGGACGAGGATCACGGTGAGCAGGCCGACCAGGCGCAGCGCGCCGGCGCGGGGCGCGAAGACCTCGAGCTGGTGCCCATGACCGAGGCCCAGGTGCGCGCCGCCGGCATCGTGGTGCAGGCGGCCGGCCCGGCGCGGATGGACAGCTTCATCCGCGCCCCCGGCCAGATCTCCCTGAACGAAGACCGCACCGCCCACGTGACCCCGCGCGCGGCCGGCGCCGTGGAGGCGGTGCGCGCCAACCTCGGCGACCGGGTGCGCAAGGGCGAGGTGCTGGCCGTGATCGCCAGCGCCGACGTCGCCGCCCAGCGCGCCGCGCTGGCCAGCGCCGAACGCCGCATGCGCCTGGCGCGCGAGCTGCACGCGAGCGAACGGTCGCTGTGGGAAGCGCAGGTGACGGCGCGCCAGGACCTGCTCAAGGCCGAGGCCGAACTGCAGGAGGCCGGGATCGCGCTGCAGGCGGCGCGCCAGCAACTGCAGGCGCTTGGCGGCCTTGGGGACGGCGGCTCCAACCGGCTCCAGATCCGCGCCCCCTTCGACGGCGTGGTGGTCGAGAAGCACATCAGCCTGGGGGAAGTGGTCGGCGCCGACACCCGCGTGTTCACCATCGCCGACCTGGCCACGGTCTGGGCCAACGTGGTGGTGCCGGCGCGCGACCTCGACATCGTGCGCGATGGCACGCCGGCCGTGGTGCGCTCGATCGCCTCCGAGGCCACCGCGCCCGGCAAGGTGAGCTACGTCAGCTCCCTGGTGGGCGAGGAATCGCGCTCGGCCCAGGCGCGCGTGGTGCTGGACAACCCGAAGCTGGCCTGGCGCCCCGGCCTGGCCGTCAACGTCGACATCGTGACCGGATCGAGCGCCGTGCCGGTGGCGCTGCCGCGCGAGGCGGTGCGCACCGTCGAGGGCAGGCTGGTGGTGTACGCGCGCACGCCCCAGGGCTTCCTGGCCAGGCCGGTGGCGGTGGGCCTCTCCGACGGCCGCCTGGTCGAGATCACGGCCGGCCTGCGCGCCGGCGAGCTGGTGGCCACCTCGGGCAGCTTCGCCATCAAGGCGGAGCAGGGCAAGGGCGAGGGCGGGCATGGGCACTGAAGGGACCTCGAACATGTTCAACCGACTCATCGAGGCGTCCATCGCCCACCGCTGGCTGGTGATGCTGGCGGTGCTGGCCATGGCCATCCTGGGCGCGGTCAACTACGGCCGCCTGCCGATCGACGCCGTGCCCGACCTCACCAACGTGCAGGTCCAGATCAACACCTCGGCGCCGGGCTATTCCCCGCTCGAGACCGAGCAGCGCATCACCTATCCGGTGGAGTCGGTGCTGTCCGGCCTGCCGGGCCTGGAACAGGTGCGCTCGCTGTCGCGCTACGGCCTGTCGCAGGTGACGGTGGTGTTCAAGGACGGCACCGACATCCATTTCGCGCGCCAGCTGGTCAGCCAGCGCCTGCAGGACGCGCGCGAGCAGCTTCCCGCGGGGGTGGTGCCGGCCATGGGCCCGATCGCCACCGGCCTGTCCGAGATCTACCTGTGGACCGTGGAAACCGTGCCGGGGGCGAAGAAGCCCGATGGCACGCCCTACACCCCGGCCGACCTGCGCGAGATCCAGGACTGGATCATCAAGCCCCAGCTGCGCACCGTGCCCGGCGTCACCGAGATCAATTCGATCGGCGGCTTCGACAAGGAATACCTGGTGGCCCCGGACATGGCCACGCTCTCGTCCTATGGCCTGGAGCTGGCCGACATCGTCGGGGCGCTGGAGAAGAACAACAGCAACGTCGGCGCCGGCTACATCGAGCGCGAGGGCGAGCAATACCTGGTGCGCGCCCCCGGCCAGGCGGCCTCGAAGGAGGACATCGGCAACGTGGTGGTGTCCACCGTGCGCGGCATCCCGGTGCGGGTGCGCGACGTGGCCGACGTCTCGGTCGGGCGCGAGCTGCGCACCGGCGCCGCCACCGAGAACGGCCAGGAAGTCGTGCTGGGCACGGTGTTCATGCTGCTCGGCGAGAACAGCCGCGCGGTGTCGAAGGCGGTGGACGCGCGCATGGCCGAGATCAACCGCTCGCTGCCGCCCGGGGTGAAGGCGGTCACGGTCTACGACCGCACCAAGCTGGTCGAACGCGCCATCGCCACCGTGCGCGACAACCTGCTGGAGGGCGCGGTGCTGGTGGTGGCCGTGCTCTTCCTCTTCCTCGGCAATATCCGCGCCGCCCTGCTCACCGCCATGGTGATCCCGCTGGCGATGCTGTTCACCTTTTCCGGCATGGTGGGCAACCGCATCAGCGCCAACCTGCTCAGCCTCGGCGCGCTCGACTTCGGCATCATCGTCGATGGCGCGGTAGTGATCGTCGAGAACTGCGTGCGCCACCTGGCCGCGGCCCAGGCCCGCCTGGGGCGCGAGCTCACGCGCGAGGAGCGCTTTCGCGAAGTGCTGGCGGCGGCGCGCGAGGCGCGCCGGCCGCTGGTCTACGGCCAGCTGATCATCATGATCGTCTACCTGCCGATCTTCGCCCTCACCGGCATCGAGGGCAAGATGTTCCACCCGATGGCCTTCACGGTGGTGATCGCGCTGCTGGGCGCGATGATCCTCTCGCTCACCTTCGTGCCGGCCGCGGTCGCGCTGTTCATCGGCCGCAGCGTGGTGGAGCGCGAAAGCCGGGCGCTGGGCGCGGCGCGCCGCTGGTATGAAGCCTGCCTGGGCTACGCCCTGGCCAACCGGCCGGTGGCCCTCGGCTTCGCCGTGCTGGCGCTGGCGGTCTCCGGCCTCATGGCGACCCGCCTGGGCGCCGAGTTCGCGCCCACGCTCGACGAAGGCGACCTGGCGGTGCTGGTCACGCGCGTGCCCGGCACCAGCCTGACGCAGTCGGTCAGGATGCAGCAGCAGATCGAGCTGGCCCTGCTGGCGGCCCACCCCGAGATCGAGCGGGTGTTCGCGCGCATCGGCACCGCCGAGGTGGCGTCCGACCCGATGCCGCCCAGCGTCGCGGACGGCCTCATCATGCTCAAGCCGGAGCGCGACTGGCCGCGGCCGCGCAAGACCCGCGCGCAGTTGCTGGAGGCGATGCGGCGCACCCTGGACGGCCTGCCCGGCAACAGCTACGAGTTCAGCCAGCCGATCCAGCTGCGCGTCAACGAACTGATCTCGGGCGTGCGCAGCGACGTGGCGGTGAAGGTGTTCGGCGACGACCTGGCGGTGCTGGACGCCACCGCGCGCCGCATCGCCGCCGTGCTGCGCCAGGTGCCGGGAGCGAGCGAGGTGCAGGTGGAGCAGACCACCGGGCTGCCGATGCTGCAGGTGCGGGTCGACCGCGAGCGCGCCGCGCGCATGGGCCTGAACATCGGCGACGTGCAGGAGACCATCGCCACCGCCACCGCGGGCCGCGCGGCCGGCGTGGTGTTCGAGGGCGACCGCCGCTTCGACATCGTGGTGCGCCTGCCCGAGGCGGTGCGCGCCGACGTCGACGCCCTGCGCCGGCTGCCGGTGGCGCTGCCGACGGCGGCCGGGGCGCCGCACAGCTTCATCGGCCTGGGCGAGATCGCCAGCTTCGAGACCACGCCCAGTCCCAACCAGTTCAGCCGCGAGCAGGGCAAGCGGCGGGTGGTGGTGAGCGCCAACGTGCGCGGGCGCGACATCGCCTCCTTCGTGGCGGATGCGCAACAGCGGATCGCGGCCCAAGTTCCGGTGCCCCCCGGCTACTGGACCGGCTGGGGCGGCCAGTTCGAGCACCTGCAGGCCGCCGCCGGCCGCCTGCAGCTGGTGGTGCCGGCCTCGCTGGCCCTGGTGTTCGCGCTGCTCTACCTGGTCTTCAACAACCTGCGCGACGGCCTGCTGGTGTTCACCGGGATTCCCTTCGCCCTGACCGGCGGCGTGTGCGCCCTGTGGCTGCGCGGGATTCCGTTCTCGATCTCGGCGGCGGTCGGCTTCATCGCCCTGTCCGGGGTGGCGGTCCTCAACGGGCTGGTGATGATCTCCTTCATCCGCCAGTTGCGCGAGGGCGGGGCGCCGCTGGGCGAGGCGGTGCGCGCGGGGGCGCTGGCGCGCCTGCGGCCGGTCCTGATGACGGCCCTGGTGGCTTCGCTCGGCTTCCTGCCGATGGCCCTGGCCACCGGCACCGGGGCCGAGGTGCAGCGGCCGCTGGCCACGGTGGTGATCGGCGGCATCCTGTCCTCGACCCTGCTGACCCTGATCCTGTTGCCGGTCATCTACGAGATGGCGCATGGCCGGGCGGAGCGTGCCCGCGCGGCCGTCGCAAATGTTAATTTGGAAGCGTAGAATGTCAAATTTCGTGGCCGGTGCCAGCAGTGCGCGAGCATTTCCATTTTTGCAGTGAAAATATCCAACAGACAACCCAACCGTGCCCTGTCCGCTATGGCGGAAATGGTATAGTTGGCTGTTTAGCTCTCTCGTGTATCTGCACGCACCAGGGGAATGGCCCGGTGCGTGACTCCGCCGACTATTCGAACAAAAGGACCGATCGATGACCACCATGGATTACGCAACCCGTATCAGCCAGATGCTGCAGGACCAGGAATCGGCCGTCGGCGCCGAATGGCTGGCGCAGCTCGAAGCGCTGCTGGTGCGCGGCACCAGCGCGGCGCGTGAACAGTTGCGTACCCACTGCCAGCAATTCCTGGCCGCCTTCACCGCCGCCACCCGCGGCGGTGAGCTCAACAACATCGAGCACCGCTCCTGGGACGAGGTGCGCGACCTGCTGGCCGAGATCTCCTCGACCCGCGCCAAGGCCGGCTCGACCCCGGCCGAAACCGCGACCTTCGTGTTCTCGCTCAAGCAGCCGCTGTTCGCCCGCCTGCGCGACAGCTTCGCCGGCGACGCCGAGGCGCTGGCCTCGGCTTCCTGGACCATCAACACCCTGCTGGACAAGCTCGGCCTGTACACCATCGAGGTGTTCCAGAAGACCAAGGACCAGATCATCGTGCGCCAGCAGCAGGAACTGCTGGAACTCTCGACCCCGGTGGTCAAGCTGTGGAACGGCATCCTGGCGCTGCCCCTGATCGGCACCCTGGACTCGGCCCGCACCCAGGTGGTGATGGAGAACATCCTGCAGAAGATCGTCGACACCGGCGCCGTGATCGCCATCATCGACATCACCGGCGTGCCGACCGTGGACACCCTGGTGGCCCAGCACCTGATGAAAACCATCGCCGCCGCGCGCCTGATGGGCGCGGACTGCATCATCAGCGGCATCCGCCCGCAGATCGCGCAGACCATCGTGCACCTGGGCGTGAACCTCGAGGACGTGGTCACCAAGGCCACCCTGGCCGACGCCTTCCTGGTGGCGCTCGAGCGCACCGGCACCTCGGTCATCAGCAAGCACGCCTGAGACCGCGCACATGGAACGCATCCCTATCCTGCGCATGGGCGACCTGCTGCTCGTGACGATCCAGGTCGACATGCACGACCGCCTGGCCATGACCCTGCAGGACGACCTGACCGAGCGCATCGTGCGCGACAACGCCAAGGGCGTCCTGATCGACATCTCGGCGCTCGACCTGGTCGACTCCTTCATCGGCCGCATGATCAGCAACACCGCCGCCATGGCGCGCGTGCTCGACGCCCAGACCGTGGTGGTGGGCATGCAGCCGGCGGTGGCGATCACCCTGGTCGAACTGGGCCTCACCCTGCACGGCGTGAAGACCGCATTGAACGTCGAGAAGGGCATGGCCCTGCTCGGAAAGAGCTATAAGTGATGGGTGACGCGCAGACCAATGTCCTGTTCGAGACCGAGCTGCTGGAGCGCCGCCGCCAGCAGCGCACGGGGCGGGTAATCCTGCCGCTGCGCTCGGACGAAGACGTCGTGGGCTTGCGCAAGCAGGTGCGCGAACGCGCGGTGGCGATCGCGCTCTCGCTGGTGGACCAGACCAAGCTGGTCACCGCCGCCAGCGAACTTGCGCGCAACACCCTCAAGTACGGCGGCGGCGGCGAAGTCTGCCTCGACGCGCTCTCGGACGGCATGCGCCAGGGCGTGGGGCTGATCTTCGTCGACGGCGGGCCGGGCATCCCCGACATCGACAGCGCCCTGCGCGACGGCTTCACCACCGGCGGCGGCCTCGGGCTGGGCCTGGGCGGTTCGCGCCGCCTGGTCGACGAGTTCGATATCGACAGCCGTCCGGGCGAGGGCACAGCCGTCTCGGTGGTCAAATGGAAACGCTGATCAGTTCGCGCAGTCCGCAACACGTGTTCGCGATCACCCACGCCAGCGACGTGGCGGCCGCGCGCCGGGTCGGCCAGCGCCTGGCCGACGCCCTCGGCTACAACGAGACGCGCGCCGGCCAGCTCGCCCTGATCATCACCGAGGCCGCGACCAACATCCTCAAGCACGCGGGCGAGGGCGAGATCCACGTCGGGCCGGCCCAGTCGGCCTCCGGCGTCGGGATCGACGTGCTGGCCATGGACAAGGGTCCCGGCATCCACGACCTGGCCGCCAGCCTGGTCGACGGCATGTCGACCGCCGGCACGGCGGGCACCGGCCTGGGAGCGCTGCGCCGCCTGTCCGACGAGTTCGACGTCTACACCGAGCCGGGCAAGGGCTCCGCCTTCTTCATGCGCCTGTGGCGCGACCTGCCCGCTCCCGACCATTGCGGCCTGGACGTGGGCGCGCTGTGGGCCCCGATGGCCGGCGAGGAAGCCTGCGGCGACGGCTGGGCGGTGAGCTGCGAGCGCGACGGCGCCACCCTGCTGGCGGCCGACGGGCTGGGACACGGCCCCGAGGCGGCGCGCGCCGCCAACCTCGCCATCGAGGCGCTGGCCCAGCGCCCCGGCATCCCGGCCGGCGAGCTGATGCACGCCGCCAACGAGGCCCTGCGCATCACGCGCGGCGCGGCCCTGGCCGCGGCCCGCCTCGACTACGACCGCGACGAGCTGCGCTTCGCCGGGGTCGGCAACATCGCCGGCTATGTCTTCGACGCCGGGCGCCGCGCCCTGGTCTCGCACAACGGCATCGTCGGCCACAACATGCGCAAGGTGCAGGAGTTCGCGCTGCCCTTCCGGCATGGGGCGCTGTGCATCCTGCATTCGGACGGCATCCAGACCCAGTGGGACCTGGGCCGCTACCCGGGCCTGGAGGGGCGCAGCCCGCTGCTCATCGCGGCGGTCCTGATGCGCGACTACATCCGCCGCCGCGACGACGCGATGGTGCTGGTGGTCAGGCGCGCGGGGACGCGCCGATGAGCGTCCAGCGCATCCTGAGCGTGGGCCTGGACAAGGACCAGGACGTGGTGCTGGTGCGCCAGCGCGCGCGCCAGGTGTCGAGCCTGCTCGGCTTCTCGCAGCAGGACCAGGTGCGCATCGCCACCGCGGTGTCCGAGGTGGCGCGCGGCGCCTGCCACCAGGGCTCCGGCGGTCGCGCCCAGTTCCAGCTGCGCGAGATGGGCGGGCGCCAGCACCTGGAGGTCTTGATCGGCGCCGGCAACGGCCCGCGCGCGGCCGGCCTGCCGGAATTCGACGACGAGGCCCAGTCGCTGCACCAGCTGGCGATCGTCACCGCGCACCGGCTGATGGACGCCTGCGAGGTCGACCCGGGCCCGGAAGGCGCGACCACGGTCACCGTGCGCAAGGCCCTGCCGCTCCAGGAGCGCATCGGTCCGGCGCGTCTGGCCGAACTGGGCGCGCGTCTGGCCGACAGCCCGGTCGCGAACACCCTGCACGAGCTGCAGGTGCAGAACCAGGAGCTGCTGTCGGCCCTGGCCGAGCTGCGCGAGCGCCAGGAAGACCTGCTCTCGCTCACCCGCGAGCTGGAAGACACCAACCGCGGCATCGTCGCCCTGTACGCCGAGATCGAGGACAAGGCCGAGCGCCTGCGCCGCGCCGACGAGATGAAGTCGCGCTTCCTGTCCAACACCAGCCACGAGCTGCGCACCCCGCTGTCCTCGATCCGCGCCCTGGCCCAGCTGCTGCTGGACCGCATGGACGGCGAGCTGACCGTGGAGCAGGAGCGCCAGGTGAAGTTCATCGAAAAGGCCGCGAGCGACCTGTCGGAGCTCGTTAACGACCTGCTCGACCTGGCCAAGATCGAGGCCGGGCGGGTGCAGGTGGCGATCGAGCCGGTGGTGGTCGAGAACCTGTTCCGCACGCTCAAGGGCATGATGCGGCCGCTGGTGGACGAGGGCAGGGTGGAGCTGGTGTTCGAGCCCTCCGGCATCGAGGAACCCTTCCATTCGGACGAAGGCAAGATCCAGCAGATCCTGCGCAACTTCATCTCGAACGCGCTCAAGTTCACCGAGCAGGGCTCGGTGATCGTGTTCGCCAGCCTGGACCTCGAGGACGACACCATCTCGTTCTCGGTAGCCGACACCGGGATCGGCATCGGTCCGGATAACCTGCAACTGATTTTCGAGGAGTTCAGCCAGATCGAGCACCCGCTGCAGCGGCGCAGCAAGGGTACCGGCCTTGGGCTCCCTTTATGCCGCAAGCTTGCCGGGCTGCTCGGCGGGCGGGTCGACGTGTCCAGCACGGTGGGTGTCGGTTCGACATTCACCCTGACACTGCCGCGCCGCGCGCCGCAGCCGCCGGCGGAGAACGACGGAACCGAACCATGATCGCCCATACGACCCAGATCCTGAACGTTGACGACAATGACGGCGCGCGCTACGCCAAGACGCGCATCCTGCAAAGCGCGGGATTCCAGGTGACCGAGGCCGCCAACGGCACCGACGCGCTCGACCTGGTCAAGCGCATGGTGCCGGCGCTGGTGCTGCTGGACGTGAAGCTCCCGGACATCAACGGCATCGAGGTGTGCCGCCGCATCAAGGCCGACCCCGAGACCAGCAGCGTGCTGGTGCTGCAGACCTCGGCCGCGCTGACCGGGCGCGCCGACAAGATCCGCGGCCTGGAGGGCGGCGCCGACAACTACCTGGCGGCGCCGATCGAGGCCGACGAGCTGATCGCCAACGTCAACGCCCTGCTGCGCATGCGCCAGACCCAGGTCGACCTGCGCGACAGCGAGGAGCGCTTCCGCCAGCTCACCGACAACATCGACGACGTGTTCTGGATGTTCTCGGTGCCGGGCCGCGAGCTGGTCTACGTCAGCCCGGCCTATGCGGCGGTCTGGGGCCGCAGCGCCGAGTCGCTGCGCCAGCAGCCGGGCGGCTGGCTGGACGCCGTGCATCCGGACGACCGCGTGATGATGACGCGGCGCTGGGAAGCCCTGGCCGAGGAACACCATTACGACGCCGAGTTCCGCATCCTCGACGCGGCCGGCCAGACGCGCTGGGTGCGCGACCGCCTGTTCCCGGTGCGCGCCACGCGCGGCGAGGTGTACCGGGTGGCGCGGGTGACCAGCGACATCACCGCGCGCAAGGAGATGGAAGCCCTGCTGCGCGTGGCCGACAGCAACAAGAACCAGTTCCTGGCGACCCTCGCGCACGAACTGCGCAACCCGCTCAGCCCGATCCGCAACGCCGCCGCCCTGCTGGGCGCGACGGGCGAGGGCGCGGCCGAGCACCAGGCGCGGGCGCGCGAAGTCATCACGCGCCAGGTCGACCACCTGGCCCACCTGGTGGACGACCTGCTCGACGTGGCGCGCATTTCGGAAGGCAAGATCGTGCTGCGCGAGGAAGAGGTTGACCTCGGCGCGGTCATCAGCCAGGCGATCGAGACCGCCGGTCCCCTGATCTCCGCGCGCGGCCACCGGCTGGAGGTGGTCAAGCCGGACCAGCAGGTGTGGGTCCGGGGCGACTCGGTGCGCCTGGCGCAGTCGATCGGCAACCTGCTGCACAACGCCGCCAAGTTCACCCCCAAGCACGGCGAGATTCTGCTCTCGGTTTCCCTGGCGGGGGAGGAGCGGGTGCGCATCTCGGTGCGCGACAACGGCATCGGCATCGCCGAGGACAACCTGCCGCGCATCTTCGGCATGTTCGCCCAGGTGGCGGTGCCGCCGGACCGCGCGCCGGAGGGCCTGGGCATCGGCCTGTCGCTGGTGTCGCACCTGATCGAGCTGCACGGCGGACGCCTGTCGGCCGACAGCGCGGGGATCGGCATGGGCAGCACCTTCACGGTCGAACTGCCGGTGCTGCGCGTGACCCAGCACAGCGGCGCCCAGGACGAGGACGCGGCGGTACGTGAGGACGGCGCCGGCATGCGCGTGCTGCTGGTGGACGACAACATCGACGCCATGGAGATGATGGGCTTCCTGCTGGGCGAGATGGGCTACGAGGCCACCACCACCGCCGACGCCAGCCAGATCGAGACGCTGGCGCTGCGCCACAAGCCGCACGTGATCGTGCTCGACATCGGCCTGCCGGGCGTGGATGGCTACGAGGTGGCGCGCCGCATCAAGCGCAATCCGGCGCTGTCGCGCATCCGCCTGGTGGCGCACACCGGCTATGGATCGCCCGAGGATCGCCGCCGCGCGCAGGAGGCGGGCTTCGACGCCCACCTGGTCAAGCCGGCCGAATTGCAGGATCTGGAAAAGGCGCTGCGGGGATAGGCCGGCGCGCCGCGGCGCCCTCGGGCGTCGTCAGATCGGCGCGGCCGCGACCAGGATGGCCCGGCTGGCCGCCTTCGCCAGGATCCGGTCCAGCGCCTCGACGTCGATCGGCTTGACGAAGTGGTGGTCGAAGCCGGCCGCGAAGGCCTTGTCGATGTCGTGCGTCTGTCCATAGCCGGTCAGCGCTACCAGCACCGCTTCCCCGGCGCCGGGCATGGCGCGCAGCCGGCGCGCCAGCTCGTAGCCGTCCATGCCGGGCAGGCCGATGTCGAGGATGTACAAGGCGTAGGCTTCCTGCGCGCTGCGCTCCAGCGCGCTCGGGGCGTCGGGCAGCACGCTGACCCGGTGGCCCTTGGCTTCCAGCAGGCTGGCCAGGGCGCGCGCGGCGTCCAGGTTGTCGTCGACGATCATCAGCCGCACTGGCGGCACGAGGCCGTGGGCCAGGGCCGGGACGGCGGCCGGCTGCTGGGCCTCGCCGGCCAGCAGCGGCAGGTGGAGGACGAAGCAGGAGCCCTTGCCGGGTCCCTCGCTGTGGCCCTCGACCCGTCCGCCATGCAGCGAGACGATGCTGCGCACCAGCGCCAGTCCCAGTCCGAGCCCGCCCTGGGCCCGCTCCGAGGTGCGCTTGGCCTGCCGGAACAGGTCGAACACGTGCGGCATCAGTTCGCTGTCGATGCCGATGCCGTTGTCGCGCACCGAGATCACCGCCTCGCCTTCGCGCAGCTCGACCTCGAGGGCGATGGCGCCGCCGTCCGGCGTGTACTTGGCGGCGTTGTTGAGCAGGTTCGACAGCACCTGGATCAGGCGCGTGCGGTCGCCCAGCACGCGCGCCTGGGGCGCGTCCGCCCGCACGGATAGCGTGTGGCGGTGGGCCAGCATCAGGGGCTGGGCCTGTTCGACCGCGCTGGCCACGACCGCGGCGACCTCCACCGGCTCCTTCTCGATCTCCACCAGGCCGCGCGTGACGCGCGAGACGTCCAGCAGGTCGTTGATCAGGGACTTGAGGTGGTCGACCTGGCGCACGATGACCTCGCTCGCGCGGCGCACCACGTTCTCGTTCTTCACGCCCAGCGCCAGGGTGTGGGCGGCGGCCGCGATCGGCGCCAGCGGATTGCGCAGTTCATGCGCCAGCATGGCCAGGAACTCGTCCTTGGTGCGGTTCTGGTTCTCGGCCTCGCGCCGGGCGTCGCGCTCGCTCGCCAGCAGGGTTTCGCGCTCGCGCTCGAGGGCGCGCCGGGCTTCGTTCTCGCGCGCCAGCTTGGCGCCGGCCTCGTTCAGGGCGCGCTGCAGCAGGTCGGCTTCGACCACGCCCGAGGGCCTGACCTCGGGGATGCCGCCCACCTCCAGCGTCTTGGCGGCCGCCAGCGTCAGCCGGGTGGACCCGGTGATGCGGCGCGCGAACAGGATGATGCCGGCCGCCGCGAAGGCGAGGGCGGCCACCAGCACCAGGGCCGCGAGGGCGGTGGCGGTGCGCGCCGGGCTGTTGATCTCGTCCATCGGCGAGGCGATGGCGACGGTCCAGGCGGCGCGTGAGGTATGGGTGAAGCTGGTATAGGCCTCGATCCCTTCGCGGGTGACGTTGGGGATCCTGCCGGAGGCGTTGCGGCGCGCCGCTTCGTACAGCTTGGGCTTGACCGGCTTGCCGATGAACTCGTTCTCGCGCAGGTTGCGCGCGAGGGTGACGCCGTCGGTGCCGAACACGCCGATCACCCAGCTGTGCGGCAGATCCTTGCGCAGCAGGAGCTTGGTGATGTGGCTGACGTGGAAGGTGTGGGTGATCAGGAACTGGCGGCCCTCGGCGGTGGTCACCGGCATCTGGACCGACACCACCTTGGATTTGCCCGCCCGTCCATCGCGCAGGTCGGACACGCTCGCGCGGTGGCGCGCGATGGCGTCCAGCACCCAGGGATTCGGACCTTCGTTGAATTGCGTGCCATAGGGATGGTGGGTGTGCATCAGCATGCGTCCGTCGGCGTCGTACAGCACGCCCCAGGAGTCGGCCGAGGTGATGGTCTTGCGCATCAGGTCGTAGACCGGCGCGAAGTCCTCGCGGCGCATCGGTTCGGTCTGGGCGATGACGCGCAGGGCGCCTTCGGCCGCGGCCAGCTCCTGGTCGATCGACAAGGCGATCGAGCGCGCCTTTTCGGCGACGCCGGCCAGGCGCGCCTCTCTTTCATCCTCCAGCAGCAGGTGCAGGCCCCAGGCCGACAGCGCCAGCAGGGGGGCCAGCACGATCAGGATGATCGCGGTCAGGTAACTACGCGTCTTCATGGAGAATGATGGGCATCGCCGCTTTCGCACGTGTTCTGCATGGCAGGGGCCGAAGATGGCGCCGGCCAGCCTGAAACCGGTTCATTCTAACAGGCCGGGCGCGCAGATGTATCGAATTGCAACGGAGCTGACGTGGGCCGGCGCAACAATCTAGACTGGGCGGTAGCGCTGGCTGACACCTGTCGGCTCGCCCGGCGCCACCCGCCGCAAGCCGGGTGCATGGGCCGGCGCCCCTCGGTATGATGCGAGCGCATCGCCGAACCAACCACCACAGCCCCATGAACACTCCCACTTCTTCGTCCTTTCCGCTTCCCGGCTGGCGCCGCGGCGCCTGCCGCCTGGCGCTGGCCTTCGCCTTCGTCGGCGCCCCGGCGAGCCAGAATGCGGCGGCCTCGATCCTGCCCGAGGTGCCGGACATCGCCGCCGTCACCGACTACCGGCCCAAGATCCCGCTGCGCGTCTACAGCGCGGACGGGGTCCTGATCGGCGAATTCGGCGCCGAGCGCCGCGAGTTCGTGCCGATCGCGAAGATCCCGGCCCAGATGAAGGCGGCCGTGCTGGCGATCGAGGACACCCGCTTTTACGAGCACAACGGCATCGACTGGATCCGCGCCCTGGGCGCGGCCAAGGCCAACCTGAGCAATCTTGGCGGCGGCTACGGCCAGGGCGCGTCCACCATCACCATGCAGGTGGCGCGCAACTTCTTCCTGTCGCGCGACAAGACCCTGCCGCGCAAGCTGACCGAGGTGGCGCTGGCCTACAAGATCGAGCAGGCCCTCAGCAAGGACCAGATCCTCGAGGTCTACATGAACCAGATCTACCTGGGCCAGCGCGCCTACGGCTTCGCGGCCGCCGCCCGCACCTATTTCGGCAAGCCGCTCGAGCAACTGAGCCTGGCCGAAACCGCGATGCTGGCCGGGCTGCCGCAGAACCCGGGCCGCCACAACCCGGTCGCCAACCCGCAGCGTGCGCAGCAGCGCCAGCGCGTGGTCCTCAAGCGCATGTTCGAGACCGGCAAGATCAGCCAGGCCCAGTACCGCCGCGCCCTCGACGAGCCGCTGCGCGTGCGCCGCGACGGCGCCGGCCCGGGCGCGGGTTCCGAGTACGTGGCGGAACTCGCGCGCCAGGCGGTGTTCGCGCGCTTCGGCGAAGCCTCCTACGAGCGCGGCATCAACGTCGTAACCACCATCGTCGCGGCCGAACAGGAAGCCGCCTACCAGTCGCTGCGCCGCAGCGTGCTGGCCTACGACCGCCGCCACGGCTACCGCGGGCCGGAAGCGCGCATCGCCCTGCCCAAGGGGGCGGACGAGCGCGAGGAGGCGGTGGCCGAGGCGCTGCAGAAGCGCGGCCCGGTCGGCGGCCTGCTGCCGGCCGTGGTCACCGCCGCCTCGCCCAAGCGGGTGCGCGCCGTGCTGGCGGGCGGCGAGACGATCGAGATCAGCGGGGCCGGCCTGGGCTTCGCCGCCGCCGCGCTGCAGCCGAAAGCGGGCAAGCAGCTGCGGATCGCGCCGGGCGCCGTGGTGCGCCTGGCGAAAACCAAGGGCCAGGTCTGGGAGATCGTCCAGCTGCCCGAGGTGGCGGCGGCCTTCGTCGCGATCGACGCCGGCACCGGCGCCTACCGCGCCATGGTCGGCGGTTTCGACTACCAGCTGCAAAAGCTCAACCACGTGACCCAGGCCTGGCGCCAGCCCGGTTCCGCGATCAAGCCCTTCGTCTATTCGGCGGCGCTGGAACGCGGCTTCTTCCCCGGCACGCCCATCCTCGACGAGCCGCTCGACTTCTCCGGCGAGAAGGACTACGCCAACTGGTCGCCGCGCAACGACGACAACACCTACGAGGGCCTGGTGACGGTGCGCCATGCGCTGACCCATTCGCGCAACGTGCCCACGGTGCGCATGCTGCGCAGCATGGACGTCGACTACACCCGCGATTATTTCAAGCGCTTCGGCTTCGACACCGCGCGTCACCCGCGCAACCTGACCCTGGCCCTGGGCACGGGCGCGGTGACGCCGCTGCAGATGGCCGGCGCCTACGCCGTGATCGCCAACGGCGGCTACCGCGTCCAGCCCTGGCTGATCGCGAAGATCCAGGACCGCGACGGCAAGCCGCTGTTCGAGGCGCCGCCGCCCCAGGTGCGCCAGGAGGGCGCGCGCGTGCTCGATCCGCGCAACGTCTTCATCCTCGACAGCATGCTGCGCGACGTGGCGCGCTTCGGCACGGCGGCCCAGGCCGGCCGCCAGCTAGGCCGCGTCGACATCGCGGGCAAGACCGGCACCACCAGCAACGCCATCGACGGCTGGTTCGGCGGCTATGGCGGCAACGTGGCGGCGGTGGCCTGGATGGGCTACGACGAACCGCGCTCGCTGGGCGGGCGCGAGTTCGGCTCGACGCTGGCGCTGCCGATCTGGATCGACTACATGAAAGTGGCCCTGGCCAAGACCCCCGAGCGTGCGCCGCTGGTGCCGGAGGGCGTGGTCCGCGACGGCGAGGACTGGGTGTATGCGGAATACGCCGGCCAGGCGCCGGTGGAGGAGAGCGCCGCGGCGCAGGCCCCGCAGCCGCAGGACAGCCCGCGCTGAAGCCCCGCGCTGGGCGCCCGCCGCGGGTTCAGGCCAGCAGCGCCACCGCCTTGACCTGGGCCCAGACCCGGGCCCCCGGCACGATGCCCAGCTCGCGCCGCGAGCGCTCCGAGATGCGCGCCAGCAGCGCGATGCCGCCGCACTGCAGCTTGACCAGCACCTGGCCGCTGGGCCCGGCCGGCGCGGTCTCGCTCACCTCGGCTGGCAGGATGTTGACGATGCTGGAGTGGCGTGGCCGCTCCAGGGCCAGGCTGACGTCGCGCGCCTGGATGCGGCAGCGCATGCGCGCGCCCGGCGCGCCCGTTGCGTCGGCGCGGCGCGCCGCGATCAGGGTCCCGCCCGGGAAAGCAAGGCGCGACATGCCGTCCTCGTCCAGCCCCTCCAGCACCGCGTCCACCACCACGCCGGCGTCGTCCTCGAAGGCGCCGGCCAGGTCTATGCGCGCCAGCAGCTCGGCCAGCGGCCCGCTGGCGCTGACCCGGCCGCCGTCCAGCAGCACCAGGTGGTCGGCCAGGCGCGCGACTTCGTCCGCCGCATGGCTGACGTAGACGATGGGCAGGGACAGCTCGTCGTGCAGGCGTTCCAGGTAGGGCAGGATCTCCAGCTTGCGGCGCAGGTCGAGGGCGGCCAGGGGCTCGTCCATCAGCAGCAGGCGCGGGGCCGCCACCAGGGTGCGCGCGATCGCCACCCGCTGGCGTTCGCCGCCCGACAGCGAGGCCGGGTCCTGGCCGAGCAGGTGCCCGATGCCGAGCAGTCCGGCGATCGTGTCCAGCTCCGGCTGGCGCTGCGGCGCGCGGCGGTCCAGGCGCCGGGCGCGCTTGCGCCCGAATTCCAGGTTGCCGCGCACCGACAGGTGGGGGAACAGGCTCGGTTCCTGGAACACCATGCCGACCGCGCGCTGCCAGGTGGGCACGAACAGGCCGCGCGCCTCGTCCTGCCAGACCTCGTCGCCCAGGGCCATGTAGCCGCCGGGCGCGCGTTCCAGTCCCGCGATGGCGCGCAGCAGCGTGGTCTTGCCCGAGCCGGAATGGCCGAACAGGGCGCTCACGCCGCTGGCGGGCAGGGTGAGGTCGGCTTCCAGGCGGAAGCCGCCGCGGTCGATGGCGAAGCGCGCACGGATGCTCATCGCCGGGCTCCGCGCATCGATTGCGGATACAGGGTGTAGAGCAGCAGCAGGACCACGAAGCTGAACACCAGCATGCCGCCCGCCAGCCAGTGGGCCTGGGCGTATTCCATCGCCTCGACGTGGTCGTAGATCTGGACTGAGACCACGCGGGTGCGTTCTGGGATGTTCCCGCCGATCATCAGCACCACGCCGAATTCGCCGATGGTGTGGGCGAAGCCGAGGATGGCGCCGGTGACGAAGCCGGGCCGCGCCAGCGGCAGCACCACCGAACGGAAGGTGTCCCAGGGGCTGGCGCGCAGGGTCGCCGCCACTTCCAGCGGGCGGTCGCCGATGGCCTCGAAGGCGTTGTGCAGCGGCTGCACCACGAAGGGCATCGAATACAGCACCGAGGCGATCACCAGACCGGGGAAGGTGAAGGCCAGGGTGCCCAGGCCGAGCGCGCCGCTCAGGCGCCCGAGCGGACCGTCGGGCCCCATCGCGAGCAGCAGGTAGAAGCCCAGCACCGTGGGCGGCAGCACCAGCGGCAGGGCGACCACCGCCGCCACCGCGTTCTTCAGGCGCGAGCGGGTGCGCGCCAGCCACCAGGCCAGGGGCGTGCCCAGCACCAGCAGCAGCAGGGTGACGATCGTCGCCAGTTCGAGCGTCAGGCGGATCGCGCCCAGGTCCTCGCGGGAGGGCATCAGATCTCGTAGCCGAAAGAGCGGATCAGGGCTTTCGCCTTGTCCGAGCGCAGGTAGTCGGCCAGCGCCCTGGCCGCCGGGTTGTCGCGGCCCTTGGCCAGGATGACGGCGTCCTGGCGGATCGGCGCGTGCAGGTCCGCCGGCACGACCCAGCCGGAGCCGCTGCTCAACTTGCCGTCACGCCAGACCTGGGCCATGGCGACGAAGCCCAGTTCGGCGTTGCCGGTGCTGGCGAACTGGTAGGCCTGGGCGATGCTTTCGCCCTGGACGATGCGCGGCTGGAGCGCGGCGCGCAGGCCCAGCTTGTCGAGCACGGCCACGGCCGCGGCGCCGTAGGGCGCGGTCTTCGGGTTGGCGATGGCGAGGTGGCGGAAACCGGACTTGAGCACCTCGCCGCGGGCGTCGACCACGCCCGGCTTGGGCGACCACAGCACCAGGCGGCCGACCGCGTAGGTGAAGCGCGTGCCGGCGGCGGCATGGCCCTCGGCTTCCAGTCTGGCCGGGGTCTCGTCGTCGGCCGAGAGCAGCATCTCGAAGGGGGCGCCATTGCGCACCTGCGCATAGAACTTGCCGGTGGCGCCGAAGGCCAGCCTGGCCTGGTGCCCGGTATCCTTCTGGAACTGGGCCGCGATGGCCTCCATGGGCGCGGTGAAGTTGGCGGCGACCGCGACCTGGACTTCGGCGGCCACTGCGCACAAGGGCAGGCCAAGGATGGCGATCAGGCAGGCATGGGCTTTCATGGTGGGCTCTCCGGCTGGTCTGGAAGCGTTATATATGCGAGTATATAACGATAGGATGGACCACTGGCAATAGGGTGGAGGGCATATGGGCATCGAACTGCAGGGCAAGCTGTGGATGGCGGTGGGGGGCGAGAACCTTGGGGGCCACCAGCGGGTCGAACTGCTGGCGCACATCGCGCAGGCCGGGTCGATCACCCAGGCCGCCAAGGCGGCCGGGCTCAGCTACAAAGCGGCCTGGGACGCGATCGACACCATGAACAACCTGGCGGGCGAGCCGCTGGTCGAGCGGCTGACCGGGGGCAAGGGTGGCGGCGGCACGCGCCTGACGGCGCGCGGGCAGCAGCTGGTGGATAACTTTCGCAAGATCGAACAGGTGCACCATGAGTTTCTCGAACGGCTCAACCGCCAGGCCGGCATGCTGGCCGACGACCTGGCCCTGCTGGGGAGGCTGGGCATGAAGACCAGCGCGCGCAACCAGTTCTTCGGGACCGTGCGCCGGGTGCGCACGGGCGCGGTGAACGACGAGGTCGAGCTGGAGCTGGCGGGCGGGCAGGCGATCGTCGCGGTCGTCACGCGCGAGAGCCTGCAGAACCTCGGGCTGGCGCCGGGGCGGCAGGCGTATGCGCTGGTGAAGTCCTCGTCGGTGATCGTGATGACCGGGAGCGGGGCGCGGCTGTCGGCGCGCAACCAGCTCGCCGGCAGCGTGGCGCGGGTGGTGCGTGGCGCGGTGAACGCGGAAGTGGTGATCGGACTGGAAGGGGGCGGCACGGTGGCGGCGACCATCACCAACGAGAGCCTGGATGCGCTCGCGCTGGAGGAGGGCTCCGAGGCCACCGCCCTGTTCAAGGCCTCGAGCGTGATCCTCGGATTGCCCTGAAACGTCCTCCCCGCCGGGGCGGAAAGGACGCTCGCTGCGAGCCTGGCTTACTTGTCGCTGACCGTGAACTCGCCGAAGGCCTTGAGCTGCTCGCCCACCGCCTTCTGGTCGCCAACCACGACGATCGACTGGTTCTCCGGCGCGAAGTACTTCTTCGACACCTCGCGCACCTGCTCCGGCGTGACCTTCTGGATCAGCGGCACGTACTGGCCGAGGAATTCGGCCGGCAGCCCCACCAGCCAGTTCGAGGCCAGGGTGGTGGCGACGCCGCGCTGCAGCTGGTTGGTCAGCAGGTAGCCGCCCGCCAGGTAGCGCTTGTTCATCTCCATTTCCTTGGCCGGCACCGGCTCGGCGCCGATGCGCTTGTACTCGCTGAAGTACTCGTTCAGCGAGGCCGCGGTCACCTCGTTGCGCACCTCGGCCCCGCCCACGATGGCGCCGCCGGCGCGGTTCATGCGCGCGCCCGCCGATGCGCCGTAGGTGTAGCCCTTTTCCTCGCGCAGGTTGGTGTTGATGCGGCTCGAGAAGCCGCCGCCCAGGATGGTGCTCGCCAGGCGCAGCGGGATCTGGTCGGGCGCGCTGGCGGCGATGCCCGGGCTGCCCAGGCGCAGCGCCGACTGCACGCTGCCGTCGCGCTGCAGCAGGATGCGTGCGGGCTTGGCCGCCGCCGGCGCCGGGGCGGTCTCGGTCAGGGCCGGGCCGCTCGCCTTCCAGTCGGCGAAGGCCTGCTGGGCCATCTTCATCGCCTCGGCTTCCTTGATGCGGCCGGTGATCACGAGCAGGGCGCGGTCCGGACGGAAGCGCTTGGCGTGTTCGGCGCGCAGCATTTCCTGGGTCACGACATTGATCGATTCCACGGTCGGGGTGGTGCGGCCATAGGGGTGGTCGCCATAGACCGCCTTGCTGATCGCGCGCTCGGCGCGGAAGGCCGGCTGGGTCTCGGACACGCGCAGCGACTGCAGCGCATTGGCCTTGGCCAGCTGGACTTCGTTCTCGGGGAAGGACGGCGAGCGCGTGACTTCGGCCAGCAGCTGCATCATGGGCGCGGCGTGCGAGCTCAGGGCGTTGGCCTGGATCAGGATGCCGTCCGAGGTCGGGCTGGCGCCCACTTCGCCGCCCATGCCCTGGGCCGCCTCGGCGATCGCGCGCGAGTCGCGCTTGGCCGTGCCTTCGTTGAGCAGGCCGGCCAGCATGTTGGCGAAGGCCGGGTGGGCCGGGTCGTCGGCGGCGAAGCCGGCGCCGCGGATGGCCAGCACGTAGTCCACGCGCGGCAGGCCCTGGCGCGGCACCACCCACACGGTCAGGCCGTTGGGCAGGGTCTTCTTGGCGATCTTCGGCACCGGGATCGGCTTGTCGGCGGCGTAGGACGGCATGCCTGCCGGAGCGGGCGCGTCGGCGAAGGCGGCGGCCGGCGCGAAGGCGAGCGAGACGGCCAGTGCGAGCATCAGTTTGTGCATGATGCGCTCCTCATTTGGTGGCGCCAGCAGGCGCATTGTTGGTCGGGGCGGCGGAGGCCTTGTTCTCGGCGGCCAGCATGGCGGCCGGCTTGCGGTCGATGACGGTGCGGTTGGTCGGCACCAGGTAGGTGCGGATCACGCGCTGGATGTCGGCCGAGCTCACGCCTTCGATCCAGCCCGGGATCTTGTTGACCACGTTGGCGTCGCCCCACAGGGTCTGCAGCTTGGCCAGGGTGTCGGCGCGGTTGATGAAGCTTTCCAGCTTGTTGTTCCAGTCGGCGATCATGCGGGTCTTGACGCGCTTGAGCGTGGCATCGTCCACGCCTTTCTCGGCGATCTTGGCGACCTCCTCGTCCATGGCCTTGAGCAGGGCGTCGGCGCTGCTGTTCGGCTTGTACAGCGCGAACACGGTCAGCAGGGTGGGGCCGTTGTATTCCCAGGGGCTGGTCAGGCCGAACAGGGTGTCGACGTTGAGCGCGATCTCGCGCCCCTTGACCAGGCCCTGGTAGAACACCGAGGCGTCGCCGCCGGCCAGCAGTTCGGCCAGCACCGCCATCGGCGCCTGGTCGCGGCTGCCGCGTTCCGGCACCTTCCAGGCGGCGGCGATGGCCGGCACCTGGGCCAGGGCGTCGCTCTGCACCACGCGCTTTTCGGCGGTGTTGAGCGGCTCGGAGAAGTCGCCCGGCTTCGGGGTCGGACGGGCCGGGATCTTGCCGAAGTATTTCTCGGCCAGCGCGAAGCCCTGTTGCGGCGAGATGTCGCCGGCGATCGCCAGCACCGCGTTGTTGGGGCCGTAGTAGTCGCGGTGGAAGGCGCGCACGTCGTCCAGGTTGGCGTTCTCCAGGTCCTCGAAGCTGCCGTAGCCGTCGTGGTTGTTCTCCCATTTCTGGAAGGCCTGCTGGCTGATGTCGATCCACATGAAGCCGCCGTAGGGCTGGTTCTTCACGTTCACGCGGATCTCTTCCTTGACCACGTCCTGCTGGTTCTTCAGGGTCTTCTCGTTGAAGTCGAGGGTCTTCATCCGGTCCGCTTCCAGCCACAGGATCGGTTCCAGCGCCGACACCGGCGCGGTTTCGATGTAGTTGGTGAAGTCCGGCCGGGTCGAACCGTTGTTGCGCCCGCCGCCCGCGGTGATGGTGGTGTCGAACACGCCCTTGGGCGCATTCGGCGTGCCCTGGAACATCAGGTGCTCGAACAGGTGGGCGAAGCCGGTGCGGTTGCGCGGTTCTAGGCGCATGCCGACGTGGTAGACCACCGACACGCCCACGGTCGGCGACGTGCGGTCTTCCGAGACGACGACGGTCAGGCCGTTGTCGAGTTTTTTGACGTTGACCGGAAGGGTCCACTGGTCTTTCGGTGCGGCGAAAGCCGACACCGACAGCGTGATCCCGGCCAGCAATACAGGTAAATGGCGCATGCGCATGGTGACCTCGAAAATGAACTCTGAAAGATGAGCTTCGATGACGGCTTGGTGTCCTGTCAAGGTCCGCATCTTATCTCAATGTCATGCCAATAAGTAATCTTTTTATTGCGCCAGGTCATGACATTGTGTTGTCATGGCGACGTGCATCCATCAGGCCCATGCGCGCCCTGTGCCGCGTTTTTTGCAGTTCGTCGCATCCGGCGCGATCGCAGCGCCGGGCTTGGATATAGTTGCAACATGCCAAATCGGTAAGTAACTGAAGAGCAAGCAAGAGGCCGCCACGAGCGCCCGCATCGGAACAGACGAGGAAATTGGAGGACGCTGGATGAATCACCTGATCAAGCTGGGCGTGGCGCTGACCACCCTGTGCACCTGCTGCGGCATCGTGAAGGCAGGGCAGGACGTGGCCACGGAGACGCGCCCGATCGATGCGCGCGTGGTGCGCGTCAAGCTCGACGGGGTGGTCGACATGAAGATCCGCCAGGGCAGCAACGCCACCCTGGTCCTGACCGGCGACCCGCGCCTGCTGGGCAAGACCACCACCCTGCAGAGCGGCGACACCCTCAACATCGACACCGAGACGCGCGGCGTCGGCCTGAACCTGGGGCGCAGCCCCGGCCTGCGCGCCGAGCTGGTGCTGCCGAGCCTGCGCGAAGTGTCGTCCGAGAGCGTCGGCGCCACCGAGGTCAGCGGCTTCTCCGGCGAGGAACTCGAGCTCACCCTGGACGGGGCCGGCTCCATGAACGTGTTGTCGAATTACCGCTTCGTGACCGCCAGCCTGGGCGGCGTGGGCAGCATGCGGGTCCATGGCATCAACAGCGAGGGCATCGACCTGAACCTGCGTGGCGCCGGCTACGTGACCCTGTCCGGGCGCAGCAAGAGCCTGAAGGCCGAGCTGGGCGGCCTGGGCGGGCTGGACGCCCAGCAGTGCACGGCCGAGAACGTGACCCTGGAGCTGTCGGGACTGGGCAACGCCACCGTGACCGCCCACCAGAACGCCAACCTGACCCTGTCGGGCATGGGCTCGGTGACCGTGTACGGCAAGCCGCAGACCCGCAAGGTGGCGGTGGAGGGCCTGGGCAAGGTCAGCTGGAAGTAAAACGACAATAACAATACAGAACAACGGGAGTCCTGCAGCCTGGGGGACCCAAGGGTACGCAGAGATCCTGAATCCATGCACGAGACATGAAAAAACTATTCGTAGCGTTCGCAGTCGCGTTCGGCCTGCACTTCAGTGCCCAGGCCGGTCTGGCGGAGGGGGCGAGCGCATATAACGCCCGCAACTATGCGCTGGCGCTGAAGGAGATCAGTCCGCTTGCCAAGGCTGGCAACGCGGACGCCCAGCATTTGCTGGGCCTGATGTATTACATGGGCCGCGGCGTCACGCGCGACTACAAGCAGGCCTTCAGCTGGCACCACAAGGCCGCGCTGCAGGGCAAGGCCGCCGCGCAATACGTGGTCGGCGCCATGTACTACACCGGCAACGCGGTGCCGCAAGATCAGAAGCACGCGGTGACCTGGTTCCGCAAGGCGGCGGAGCAGGGCCATCCCGAGGCCCAGCACGCGCTGGGACTGATGTACCGCTACCACCAGGCCGGCATGCCGCAGGACATGGTGCTGGCCTACATGCTGTGGAACCTGGCGGCGGCCAGCGGCAACCGCAACGCGGTCGACCAGCGCGCGGCGATCTCGCGCCAGATGACCCAGGAGCAGATCGAGGAGGCCCAGGCCTTGTCGCGCACCTGGAAGGCGGGCACGCCCTTGCCGTCCACCTCGCGCACGGGCGGCGTCCATTGAGGCCGCTGCGGCGCCCGGTGGCGGCAGCGACCGTGCTCGCGCCCTGAAGGGACGGGCGTGGGCCTCGACCTCCTGAAGTACCTCCTCATCGCGATCGGTGGCGCGCTGGCCTGCGCCTGCCTGTTGCTGCAGTACGCGGTCGGCGTCCTGACCGAGGCCAAGGCCCTGCACGGCTCGCCGGGGGAGAAGAGGGCGGCCTACGCGATGCGGATCGGCGCCGCCGTCGCCGCCTATGCCGTCGTGATCGTCATCGCCCGCCTGTTCGCATCCTCGACCGCGCAGACCACGCCCGAGGCGCTGGTCCTGATCGCGGCCGGAGTGCTGACCCTGGTCGCCGGCGGCCGGCGGCTCAGGCGCTGGAAGGAAGGACGGGCGCCGTCGCGGCGCTGAACCGGTGGCCCCTGTGCGCGCGGCTGGCCACGCGTTGCCAGACTGCTAATTCGGGCCGCCTGGCCTGTCGGTTCGGCCGCCGCTCCGGTATCATGCCGGGATGAATCAAGATTCCTTCCAACCCTTCGTCATTGGCGTGGCCGGCGGCAGCGGCAGCGGCAAGTCGACCGTGACCCAGCAGGTGCTGGCTTCCTTCGGCGCCGAGATGGTCTCGGTCGTGATGCAGGACGATTACTACCGCGACCAGTCCGACCTCACCCCGGAAGTGCGCCGCAAGCAGAACTACGACCACCCACAGGCCTTCGACTGGCCGCTGCTGGTCGAGCACGTGCGCGCCCTGCGCCAGGGCGAGACCATCGCCATGCCGGTCTACGATTTCACCATCGACAACCGTTCCGACCGCACCATCGCCGTGAAACCCGCCCCGGTGATCGTGATCGAGGGCCTGTTCGCCCTCTACGACGCCGACCTGCGCAAGATGATGTCGCTGAAGATCTTCGTCGACACCGCGCCTGACGTGCGCTTCATCCGCCGCATGCAAAGGGATATCGCCGAGCGCGGCCGCTCGATGGAGAGCATCGTGAACCAGTACATGGAGACCGTGCGTCCCATGCACAAGCAGTTCATCGAACCGACCAAGCGCCACGCCGACGTGATCCTGCCGCACGGCGCCAACGGCCCGGCGGTCGACGTCATCACCACCAAGGTGGCCAGCGTCATCGGCCAGCTCAAGCGCCCCTGAGCCCGCGCGGGCGTGGCCCCGTGTTCCCCTTGCCGACGCGCCGTAGCGCGGCCGGGGTGCTGTTGCATTCATGTCAATGTTCCTGCGGTCCAGGGCGACGCCGCGCTGCTGCCTGCCGTACAATTGCGCTTTTTTCAATACGGAGCATCCCATGCGCGCCATCGAGATCACGCAGCCCGGCAAGCCCGAGGTACTCCAGCTGTGCGAACGCCCGCTGCCGGAACTCAAGCCCGGCGAAGTCCTGATCAAGGTCCACGCCGCCGGGGTCAACCGTCCCGACGTGCTGCAGCGCCTCGGCCACTATCCGGTGCCGCCGGGCGCCTCCGACCTGCCGGGCCTGGAAGTGGCCGGCGAGATCGTCGACGGCGACCTGGGCGACAGCGGCTTCGCCAAGGGCGACCTGGTGTGCGCCCTGGTGCAGGGCGGCGGCTACGCCGAGTACTGCGCGGCCCCGGCCGAACAATGCCTGCCCCTGCCGCCCGGCCTCACGCCGCTGGAAGCGGCGAGCCTGCCCGAAACCTATTTCACGGTCTGGAGCAATGTCTTCGACCGCGCCCGGCTGGCCGAGGGCGAGACCCTGCTGGTACAGGGCGGCAGCTCGGGCATCGGCGTGACCGCCATCCAGCTCGCCACCGCCCTGGGCCACCGCGTGTTCGCCACCGCCGGCTCGGATGAGAAATGCCGCGCCTGCGAGGAACTCGGGGCCGAGCGCGGGATCAATTACCGTAGCGAAGACTTCGTCGCCGTGGTCAAGGAGCTGACCGGGGGGCGCGGCGTCGACGTGGTGCTCGACATGGTCGCCGGCGACTACGTGACACGCGAACTGAGCTGCCTGGCGGACGACGGCCGCATCGCCGTGATCGCGCTGCTGGGTGGCGCCAAAGCCACAGTCGACATGGGCCAGGTGCTGCGCCGCCGCCTCACCATCACCGGCTCGACCCTGCGCCCGCGCCCGGTGGCCTTCAAGGCCGCCATCGCGCGTCAGTTGCGCGAACGGGTCTGGCCGCTGTTCGGCGAGGGCAAGCTCAAGCCGGTGATCTACCGCAGCTTCCCGCTGGAACAGGCCGCCGAGGCGCATGCGCTGATGGAATCGAGCGCACACGTGGGCAAGATTGTGCTGCAGCTTGTGTGATCCACAAGGGCAGCGGGGGAGGCGGATCGGGCGGGTCATGAGCTCAGCCATTGTTTGACCGCCTCATTATCGACCGCTAGAATAGCGGGTTACTTCACCATGGGGTACTATGCGTCCCAAACTCGTCGTAGGTAATTGGAAGATGAACGGCAGCCGCGAATTCACCGCGTCGCTGCTGTCCGGTATTCTCGAAGGCCTCGACGGCAACGCCGCCGCTTGCGCGGTCTGCGTGCCGTTTCCCTATCTGTACCAGTGCGAACAGCTGCTCGCGGGCAGCGCCATCGCCTGGGGCGCCCAGGACGTGTCCTGCCAGCCGTCCGGCGCCTACACCGGCGAGGTGTGCGCCGCGATGCTGGCCGAGTTCGGCTGCCGCTACGTCATCGTCGGCCACTCCGAGCGCCGCGCCTATCACGGCGAGTCGAACGAGCTGGTGGCGCGCAAGGCCGGGGCGGTGCTGGCCGCCGGCCTGACCCCCATCGTGTGCGTGGGCGAGACCCTGGCCCAGCGCGAAGCGGGCGAGACCGCGGCCGTGGTCGGCGCCCAGCTCGACGCCGTGCTGGAACTGCTGGGCAAGGACGCCGTCGGCCGCTTCGTGCTGTCCTACGAGCCGGTATGGGCGATCGGCAGCGGCAAGACCGCCACCCCGGCCATGGCCCAGGAAGTGCACGCCCAGTTGCGCGCCCAGCTGCGCGCCTGCAACGCGGAGGGCGCCGAGAAGGTGCAGATCCTTTACGGCGGCAGCATGAAGCCGGAGAATGCCGGGGACCTGATGGCCCAGCCGGACATCGATGGCGGCCTGATCGGCGGCGCGGCGCTGAAGGCGGCAGACTTCCTCGGTATCATCCGCGCGGCAGGACCAAGAATTTAAAACGCTGTTAAACCTTGAAATGGAATTGCAATGAACACCTTGTTCAACTTGATTATCGTCGTGCAGGTTATCTCCGCCCTGGCCATCATCGGCCTCGTCCTGGTCCAGCACGGTAAGGGCGCCGACATGGGCGCAGCCTTCGGCTCGGGCGCCTCGGGCAGCCTGTTCGGCGCATCGGGTTCGTCGAACTTCCTGTCGAAGTCGACCGCGGTGGCCGCTGCAATCTTCTTCGCCTCGACCCTGGCCCTGGCCTATGTCGGCAACAGCCGCAGCACCGGTCCGGACGAAGGCGTGATGGGCCGCGTGACGGTGCCCTCGAGCCAGGCCCCGGCCACCGGCATCCCGGCCACCACCCCGGCGGCGCCGGCCGCTCCGGCCGCCGACGTGCCGACCCTGCCGGCCACCCAGGCCGCGCCGGCCCCGGTTCCGGCTGCACCGGCACCGGCCGCTCCGGCCCAGGCTGCTCCCGCAACGCCGGCCCCGGCCGCCCCGGCTCCGGCAACGAAGTAATCCTCCCGGGTCGGCCTGGCCGGCCCCGCGCTTGACCCGTGTCTGCAGCGCCGCCAGGCGTGGCAGCTCAACATCAAGTTCGTGAATGGAGAGGTGTCCTGAGCATCTCTTCGCAAATAGCTGTAGAATAACGCCTCGCAGGGCGACCCTGCCTGCCGAGGCGTTCAAACCCACCGCTTTTCGAGCCCATCAGCTCCGTCGTCATGCTCATGTAAGCTTTGGATGAGCATGATTTCAAAGTTGAACAATTGCGAAATTTCCTTGTGATACCGCAATTTGTGCATTGAAATAAAGTGGTAAGGCAGGGTAAAATACTGGTCTCCAGCCGACGTGGTGAAATTGGTAGACACGCTATCTTGAGGGGGTAGTGGCGCAAGCTGTGCGAGTTCGAGTCTCGCCGTCGGCACCAAGATACAGAAAGCCAGCAAGGGCACAAGAGCATTGCTCCTGCCTGAGCTGGCTTTTTTACGAGGATCAGTCGTACGGTCCTGGTGGCAGGCTTCATGCCAGGTTCGCGCGATTCGGCGCTGCAGCCCTGCAGTGTTTCTTTAACCGATCGTTCAAATAGGCTTCATCGTGAACCTCGAAAACTATTTCCCCGTTCTTCTCTTTATCCTGATTGGCGTCGGCGTTGGTGTCGCTCCGCAGGTGCTCGGCCGTCTGCTCGGTCCGCACCGCCCGGATGCCGCCAAGCTGTCCCCGTATGAATGCGGCTTCGAAGCCTTCGAAGACGCACGCATGAAGTTCGACGTCCGGTACTACCTGGTCGCGATCCTGTTTATTTTGTTTGATCTGGAAACGGCATTCTTCTTCCCATGGGGCGTCTCGATGCGCGAACTGGGCTGGGCCGGCTTCGTGACGATGATGGTGTTCATCGCCGAATTCATCGTCGGGTTCTGGTACATCTGGAAGAAAGGTGCCCTTGATTGGGAATAAGCCATGGCAATTGAAGGCGTATTAAACGAAGGTTTCATTACCACCACAGCCGATAAGCTGATCAACTGGGCGCGCACCGGGTCGATGTTCCCGATGACGTTCGGTCTGGCATGCTGCGCGGTCGAGATGATGCATGTGGGCGCTGCCCGCTACGATCTCGACCGCTTTGGCATTGTGTTCCGCCCATCGCCGCGCCAGTCCGACGTCATGATCGTCGCCGGCACGCTGTGCAACAAGATGGCCCCCGCCCTGCGCAAGGTGTACGACCAGATGGCCGAACCGCGCTGGGTGATTTCGATGGGTTCCTGCGCCAACGGCGGCGGCTACTACCACTACTCGTACTCGGTGGTGCGCGGCTGCGACCGCATCGTGCCGGTCGACGTCTACGTGCCGGGCTGCCCGCCGACCGCGGAAGCGCTCCTGTACGGCATCATGCAGCTGCAAAACAAGATCAAGCGCACCAACACCATCGCGCGCTAAGCATAAAACGGTGTACTCCATGACGACAAAACTCGAGACCCTCCAACTCGCCCTGCGCAACGCGCTGGGCGAGGGCGCCACGATCACCTCGGCGCTGGGCGAAGTAACGGTGGTGGTGAAGGCGGCCGACTATCTCCAGGCCATGCAGACCCTGCGCGACGACGCGGCGCTGCGCTTCGAAGAACTGATCGACCTCTGCGGCGTCGACTACTCGCAATACGGCGAGGGCACCTGGGAAGGCCCGCGTTTCGCGGTCACCACCCACCTGCTGTCGATCGAGCACAACTGGCGCGTGCGCGTGCGCGTGTTCTGCCCGGACGACGAGATGCCCCTGGTGGAATCGGTCACCGGTATCTGGCGCGCCGCCAACTGGTACGAGCGCGAAGCCTTCGACCTGTACGGCATCCTGTTCGACGGCCACGGCGACCTGCGCCGCATCCTGACCGACTACGGCTTCATCGGCCACCCGTTCCGCAAGGACTTCCCGATCTCGGGCTATGTCGAAATGCGCTACGACCCCGAACAGAAACGCGTCATCTACCAACCCGTGACGATCGAGCCGCGCGAAAACATCCCGCGCGTGATCCGCGAAGAAACCTACGGGACGTCGAAATAATGGCTGAGCTTAAGAATTACACCCTGAACTTTGGTCCGCAGCACCCGGCAGCGCACGGCGTGCTGCGCCTCGTGCTGGAACTCGACGGCGAGGTGATCCAGCGCGCCGACCCGCACATCGGCCTGCTGCACCGCGCGACCGAGAAGCTGGCCGAAACCCGCACCTACCTGCAGTCGGTTCCCTACATGGACCGCCTGGACTACGTCTCGATGATGTGCAACGAGCACGGCTACGTGCTCGCGGTCGAAAAGCTGCTGGGCATCGAAGCCCCGGTGCGCGCGCAGTACATCCGCGTGATGTTCGACGAGATCACCCGTATCCTGAACCACCTGATGTGGCTGGGCGCGCACGCGCTGGACATCGGCGCCATGGGTCCCTTCCTGTACGCCTTCCGCGACCGCGAAGACCTGTTCGACGTCTATGAGGCGGTGTCGGGCGCGCGCATGCACGCGGCCTACTACCGCCCGGGCGGCGTCTACCGCGACCTGCCGGACCGCATGCCCCAGCACAAGGAATCGCCGATCCGCTCGAAGAAGGCGATCGACGAGCTGAACGAACACCGCCAGGGTTCGGTGCTGGACTTCATCGAGGCCTTCACCAAGCGCTTCGACGGCTACGTGGACGAGTACGAGACCCTGCTGACCGACAACCGTATCTGGAAGCAGCGCACGGTCGGCATCGGCGTGGTGTCGCCGGAAGCGGCCAAGGCCATGGGCTTCACCGGCGCCATGCTGCGCGGCTCGGGCATCGCCTGGGACCTGCGCAAGCACCAGCCGTATGCGGTCTACGACAAGATGGAATTCGACATCCCGGTCGGCACCAACGGCGACTCCTACGACCGCTACCTGGTGCGCATCGAAGAACTGCGCCAGTCGAACCGCATCATCAAGCAGTGCGTGGCCTGGCTGCGCGCGAACCAGGGTCCGGTGATGATCGACAACCACAAGATCGCGCCGCCGAGCCGCATGGACATGAAGTCCAACATGGAATCGCTGATCCACCACTTCAAGCTGTTCACCGAAGGCTTCCACGTGCCGGAAGGCGAAGCCTATGCGGCCGTGGAGCACCCGAAGGGCGAGTTCGGCATCTACATCGTCTCCGACGGCGCCAACAAGCCGTACCGCCTGAAGATCCGTACCCCGGACTACGCGCACCTGCAAAGCCTCGACGAGATGGCCCGTGGCCACATGATCGCCGACGCCGTGACCATCATCGGCACCCAGGACATCGTGTTCGGCAGTATCGACAGGTAAGAAGGGCAGGGAAAAGAATATGTTATCGCAGGAATGCTACAAGAAAATCGATCGTGAGCTGGCCAAGTACCCGGCCGATCAACGCCAGTCGGCCGTGATGGCCTCGCTGGCCCATGCCCAGGTCGAACTGGGCTGGCTGTCGCCAGAAACCATGCAGGAAGTCGCCGACTACATCGGCATGCCGGCCATCGCCGTGCAGGAAGTCGCGACCTTCTACAACATGTACAACCTCAAGCCGGTCGGCAAGCACAAGATCACCGTGTGCACCAACCTGCCGTGCGCCCTGTCGGGTGGCGAGCGCGCCGCCCAGCGCCTGAAGGACAAGCTGGGCATCGATTACCGCGACACCACCGCTGACGGCCAGTTCACCCTGATGGAAGGTGAATGCATGGGCGCCTGCGGCGACGCACCGGTCATGCTGGTGAATAACCACCGCATGTGCTCGTTCATGAGCGACGACAAGATCGACGCCCTGGTAGAGGAACTCAAGAAATGACCAGCCTGCACGACCGTCACATCAATCCCCTGATCCTGAAGGATCTGAACGGCGACAACTGGCGCCTGGCCGACTACGTCAAGCGTGGCGGCTATTCGGCGCTGCGCCGCATCCTGGAAGAGAAGATCGCTCCCGAAGCCATCATCGCCGACCTGAAGACCTCGGGCCTGCGCGGCCGCGGCGGCGCCGGCTTCCCGACCGGCCTGAAGTGGAGCTTCATGCCGCGCCAGTTCCCGGGCCAGAAATACCTCGTCTGCAATACCGACGAAGGCGAGCCGGGCACCTTCAAGGACCGCGACATCATCCGCTACAACCCGCACGCGCTGATCGAAGGCATGGCCATCGGCGCCTACGCGATGGGCATCACCGTGGGCTACAACTACATCCACGGCGAGATCTTCCAGGAATACCTGCGCTTCGAAGAGGCGCTGGAAGAGGCGCGCGCCGCCGGCTTCCTGGGCGACAAGATCATGGGCTCGGAGTTCAGCTTCCAGCTGCACGCCCACCACGGCTACGGCGCCTACATCTGCGGCGAGGAAACCGCGCTGCTGGAGTCGCTCGAAGGCAAGAAGGGCCAGCCGCGCTTCAAGCCGCCGTTCCCGGCCTCCTTCGGCCTGTACGGCAAGCCGACCACCATCAACAACACCGAGACCTTCGCGGCCGTCCCCTTCATCCTGAACCTGGGCGCCGAGAACTACATGGCGCTCGGCAAGCCGAACAACGGCGGCACCAAGATCTTCTCGATCTCGGGCGACGTCGAGCGTCCGGGCAACTACGAAGTCCCGCTGGGCACCCCCTTCGCCAAGCTGATGGAGCTGGCCGGCGGTATGCGCGGCGGCAAGAAGATCAAGGCCGTGATCCCGGGCGGCTCGTCGGCGCCGGTGGTGCGCGGCGAGGTCATGATGGACACCGACCTCGACTACGATTCGATCGCCAAGGCCGGCTCCATGCTGGGCTCGGGCGCCGTGATCGTCATGGACGAGACCCGCTGCATGGTCAAGTCGCTGCTGCGCCTGTCGTACTTCTACTACGAAGAATCCTGCGGTCAGTGCACCCCGTGCCGTGAAGGCACCGGCTGGATGTACCGCATGGTCCACCGCATCGAGAACGGCCAGGGTCGTCCGGAAGACATGGACCTGCTGAACAACATCGCCTTCAACATCAAGGGCCGCACCATCTGCGCCCTGGGCGATGCGGCGGCGATGCCGGTCGAAGCGATGATCAAGAACTTCCGCGAGGAATTCGAATATCACATCGAGCACAAGCACTGCCTCGTGCCCGCATACCTTTAAACCAGGTCAGGTAACGATCAAATGGTTGAAATTGAATTAGACGGCAAGAAAGTCGAAGTCCCACCGGGTTCCATGGTGATGGACGCCGCAAACAAACTCGGGACCTATATCCCGCACTTCTGCTATCACAAGAAACTGTCGATCGCGGCCAACTGCCGCATGTGCCTGGTCGAAGTGGAAAAGGCGCCGAAGCCCATGCCTGCCTGCGCGACCCCGGTCTCGCCGGGCATGATCGTGCGCACCCACAGCGACAAGGCGGTGCAGGCGCAGAAGTCGGTGATGGAGTTCCTCCTGATTAACCACCCGCTCGACTGCCCGATCTGCGACCAGGGCGGCGAATGCCAGCTGCAGGACCTCGCGGTCGGCTACGGCAAGGGCGAATCGCGCTACGCCGAAGAGAAGCGCGTGGTGGCCCCGAAAGAGGCCGGCCCGCTGATCTCGATGGAAGAGATGTCGCGCTGCATCCAGTGCACCCGCTGCGTGCGCTTCGGTCAGGAAGTCGCCGGTGTGATGGAGTTCGGCATGGTCGGCCGCGGCGAGCACTCGGAGATCACCACCTTCGTCGGCAAGACCGTCGACTCCGAAGTCTCGGGCAACATGATCGACCTGTGCCCGGTCGGCGCGCTCACCAGCAAGCCGTTCCGCTACTCGGCCCGTCCGTGGGAACTGCAGCGCCGTAAATCGGTGTCGCCGCACGACTCGCTGGGCTCGAACCTGATCGTCCAGGTCAAGGGCGGCAAGGTCATGCGCGTGCTGCCGCTGGAAAACGAAGCCATCAACGAATGCTGGCTGTCGGACAAGGACCGCTTCTCCTACGAAGCCCTGGACAATGCCAACCGCCTGATCAACCCGATGATCAAGCAGGACGGCAAGTGGATCGATACCGACTGGCAGACCGCCCTCGAGTACGTGGCCCACGGCCTGCGCAACATCCGCCACGAACATGGCGCCGATGCCATCGCCGCCGTCGCCACCGCCCACTCGACCCTGGAAGAGCTGCACCTGCTGAACAAGGCTTTCCGCGGCCTGGGTTCGGACAATGTCGAATTCCGCCTGCGCCAGAGCGACTTCGCCCTGGACGGCCAGGTCACCCCGTGGCTGGGCATGCCGATCGCCGCGCTGAGCAAGCTCAAGCGCGCCTTCGTCATCGGTTCCTTCCTGCGCAAGGATCACCCGCTGGTCGCCACCCGCCTGCGCCAGGCAGTGAAGGGCGGCGCCAAGCTGTCCGTCCTGCACGCCGCCGACGACGACCTCCTGATGCCGGTCGCTAACAAGCTGATCGCCGCGCCTGGCGACTGGCTGGCCGCGCTGTCCGAAGTCGTGGTGGCCGTGGCCGCCGCCAAGGGCGTCGCCGCCCCGGCAGGTTTCGAAGGCATCGAGGCGGGCGCCGGCGCCAAGGGCATCGCCGCCGCGCTGGTCGTGACCGGCGATGCTGCGCTGCCGGGCGCCGTCCTGCTGGGCAATGCCGCCGCCAACCACCCGCAAGCCTCCAAGCTGCACGCGGCCGCGCAGTGGATCGCCGAGCAGACCGGTTGCGAGTTCGGCTACCTGGTCGAAGCCGCCAACACCGTGGGCGGTTACGTGGTCGGCGCCACCGGCAAGGGCGAGGCTGTGTTCGCCCAGCCGAAGAAGGCCTATGTGCTGCTGAACGCCGAGCCGGAGCTGGATGCGGGCAACCCGCAGCAAGCCCTGGCGGCCCTGCACGGCGCCGAGATGGTCGTGGCCATGTCCGCCTTCAAGCAGAGCATGGAATACGCCGACGTCCTGCTGCCGATCTCGCCCTTCACCGAGACCTCGGGCACCTTCGTCAACTGCGAAGGCCGCGCACAGAGCTTCAACGCCACCGTGCGTCCGCTGGGCGAGACCCGTCCGGCCTGGAAAGTGCTGCGCGTGCTGGGCAACCTGCTGGGCCTGCAAGGCTTCGACTACGAGACCTCGGAAGCCATCCGCGAAGAAGTGCTGGGCAAGGGCAACACCGACGTCAAGGGCACGCTGAACAACGTCGCCAAGCTGGCGCCGAGCGCGGGCAAGTACGCCGCCGCCGGCCAGCTCGAGCGCATCGCCGACGTGCCGATCTACTTCACCGACGCCCTGGCGCGCCGTTCGGAGCCGCTGCAGCGCACCGCCGACGCCCACGCGCCGCTGGTGAACCTGTCCAAGGCGGTCGCCGAGCAGCTCGGCGTGCAGGCCGGCGACAAGGTCAAGATCACCCAGGGTTCGGGTAGCGCCGTCCTGGTGGCCAACGTGGATGCGCGCCTGCCGTCGAACGCAGTGCGCGTGGCCGCCGGCCACCCGGCCGTCGCCACCCTCGGCGCCATGTTCGGTTCCATCAGTGTTGAAAAAGCAGGGGAGGGCAAGTAATGGCAACGCCCGGTTACATCGATAGTTTTTACGAGTTCGGCGCAGCCAGCCCGATCGCCCCGGTCTGGCCGCTGATCTGGACCGTGCTGAAGATCGTGGTGGTGCTGCTGCCGCTGATGGGCCTGGTTGCCTACCTGACCCTGTGGGAGCGCAAGCTGATCGGCTGGATCCAGATCCGCGTCGGCCCGAACCGCGTCGGCCCCGGCGGCCTGCTGCAGCCGATCGCCGATGCGGTCAAGCTGCTGCTCAAGGAAATCGTGATCCCGGCCAAGGCCAACCGCAGCCTGTTCGTGATCGGTCCGATCATGACCATCATGCCGGCCCTGGCCGCCTGGGCGGTCGTGCCCTTCGGTCCGCAAGCCGCGCTGGCCAACGTCAACGCCGGCCTGCTGTTCCTGATGGCGATCACCTCGATGGAAGTCTACGGCATCATCATCGCCGGCTGGGCTTCGAACTCGAAGTACTCCTTCATGGGCGCGATGCGTGCCTCGGCCCAGATGATCTCCTACGAGATCCCGATCGGCTTCGTGCTGGTGGTGGTGCTGATGGTGACCGGCAGCCTGAACCTGTCCGACATCGTCGCCAGCCAGCAGATGGGCCGCTTCGCCGACATGGGCATCAACTTCATGTCCTGGAACTGGCTGCCGCTGCTGCCGCTGTGCGTGATCTACTTCGTCTCCGGCCTGGCCGAGTGCAACCGCCACCCCTTCGACGTGGTGGAAGGCGAATCGGAAATCGTGGCCGGCCACATGGTCGAGTACTCGGGCATGTCCTATGCGATGTTCATGCTGGCCGAATACGCCAACATGATCCTGATCTCGACCCTGGTGGCGATCCTGTTCCTGGGCGGCTGGTCGGCTCCCTTCGGCTTCCTGGAATTCGGCGCTGTCGGCGGTTTCTTCTGGCTGTTCCTGAAGATGTTCCTGGTCGTCTCGCTGATGATCTGGGTGCGCGGCACCTTCCCGCGCTACCGCTATGACCAGATCATGCGCCTGGGCTGGAAAGTGTTCATCCCGCTGACCCTGATCTGGCTCGTGCTGGTCGCTGTCTGGATGCAGACGCCCTGGAACATCTGGGCTACTCCGTTGAAGTAAGGAAGCAGACAACAAATGAATCGAGTTAAAGAAATCCTCGGCAGCCTGATGCTGTCCGAACTCTTCAAGGGCCTGGCCCTGACCGGTCGCTATGCGCTGTCGCGCAAGATCACGGTCCAGTACCCGGAAGAGAAGACGCCGATGTCGAACCGCTTCCGCGGTCTGCACGCCCTGCGTCGCTACCCCAACGGGGAAGAGCGCTGCATCGCCTGCAAACTGTGCGAAGCGGTGTGCCCGGCGATGGCGATCACGATCGAGTCGGCGCAGCGCGAAGACGGCACCCGCCGCACCACGCGCTACGACATCGACCTGACCAAGTGCATCTTCTGCGGCTTCTGCGAAGAGTCCTGCCCGGTCGATTCGATCGTGGAAACCCACGTGCTGGAATACCACGGCGAGAAACGCGGCGATCTCTACTACACCAAGGAGATGCTGCTGGCCGTGGGCGACCGCTACGAAGCCGACATCGCCGCCGCCCGCGAAGCGGACGCGAAATACCGATAAGAAGAGGCTGTCCTTTCATGGAATTCACAACTTTCCTGTTCTACGCGTTCGCGGCCATCATGGTGCTGGCCAGCCTGCGCGTCATCACCACCAAGAACCCGGTCCACGCCGCGCTGTTCCTGGTGCTGGCCTTCTTCAACGCAGCCGGCATCTGGCTGCTGCTGAAGGCGGAGTTCCTGGCCATCGTGCTGGTGCTGGTCTACGTCGGCGCCGTGATGGTGCTCTTCCTCTTCGTCGTCATGATGCTCGACATTAATATCGACCGCATGCGCGAAGGCTTCTGGGGTTACCTGCCGCTGGCTTCGGGCATCGGCGCCCTGATCGTGCTGGAAATGGCCGCCGTCCTGTACCGCGCCTACAACCAGACCGACCTGTCGGCCGAGGCTGCCGCGCTGAACATCGGCGGCACCAAGGAACTGGGCCTCTTGATCTACACCAAGTACATCTACGGCTTCGAGATCGCGGCCGTGATCCTGCTGGTGGCGATCATCGCCGCAGTCGCCCTGACCCTGCGCAAGCGCAAGGACACCAAAGCCATCGACCCGGGCCTCGCCGTCCGCGTCAAGCGTAACGACCGCCTGCGCATCGTCAAGGTGGAAGCGGTCAACCAGCGCGCCATCGATGCAGCCAATGCCGAGAAGGCAGCGGCGGCAGCAGCGGCGGCAGCCCCGAAGGAGACCCCATGACCTTGTCGCTCGCACACTACCTGATCCTGGGCGCGATCCTGTTCGCGATCTCGGTGATCGGCATCTTCCTGAACCGGAAGAACATCATCATCCTGCTGATGGCCGTCGAACTGATGCTGCTGGCGGTGAACCTGAACTTCGTCGCGTTTTCCCACTACCTGGGCGACGCGGCGGGGCAGATCTTCGTGTTCTTCATTCTGACCGTCGCGGCCGCCGAATCGGCGATCGGCCTGGCGATCCTGGTGGTCCTGTTCCGTAACCTGGACACGATCAATGTGGAAGACCTCGACAGCCTGAAGGGCTGACGGTCTCGGCTGACTAACAATAACGACTAAGGTTCAACAATGGCGGGGCAACTCTCTTCCTCAATGTTACTGGCGGTGCCTCTGGCGCCGCTCGCAGGCTCGGCGATCGCCGGCCTGCTCGGCACCAAGTTTTTGGGCAATGTGGTGGGCCGCAAGGTGTCGCACACGGCGACCATCCTGGGCGTGCTGATCGCGCTGATCATCTCGGTCCAGACCCTGATGGCGGTGCTCGACGGCGCCACCTTCAATGAAGACATCTACACCTGGATGACGGTCGGCACGCTCAAGCTGGCGGTCGGCTTCCAGATCGACACGCTGTCGGCGATGATGATGTGCGTGGTGACCTCGGTCTCCCTGATGGTGCACATCTACACGATCGGCTACATGGCCGAGGACGAAGGCTACAACCGCTTCTTCTCGTACATCTCGCTGTTCACCTTCTCGATGCTGATGCTGGTCATGTCCAACAACTTCCTGCAGCTGTTCTTCGGCTGGGAAGCGGTGGGCCTGGTCTCGTATCTGCTGATCGGTTTCTGGTACACCCGTCCGACCGCGATCTTCGCCAACATGAAGGCCTTCCTGGTCAACCGCGTCGGCGACTTCGGCTTCATCCTGGGCATCGGCCTGCTGCTGGCCGCGTCCGGCTCGATGCAGTACACCGATGTGTTCGCCCAGGCCGACAAGCTGGCCGGCATGAGCGTGCCCGGCATCGGCTGGCCGCTGCTGACCGCCGCCTGCATCTGTCTGTTCATCGGCGCGATGGGTAAATCGGCCCAGTTCCCGCTGCACGTCTGGCTGCCGGACTCGATGGAAGGCCCGACCCCGATCTCGGCCCTGATCCACGCCGCGACCATGGTTACCGCCGGCATCTTCATGGTGTCGCGCATGTCGCCGCTGTTCGAACTGTCGGACGGCGCGCTGTCCTTCATCATCGTGATCGGCTCGATCACCGCGCTGTTCATGGGCTTCCTGGGCATCATCCAGAACGACATCAAGCGCGTGGTCGCGTACTCGACCCTGTCCCAGCTCGGCTACATGACCGTGGCCCTGGGCGCCTCGGCCTACTCGGTGGCCGTGTTCCACCTGATGACCCACGCCTTCTTCAAGGCCCTGCTGTTCCTGGGCGCCGGCTCGGTCATCATCGGCATGCACCACGACCAGGACATGCGCAACATGGGCGGCCTGCGCAAGTACATGCCGATCACCTGGATCACCTCGCTGCTCGGCTCGCTGGCCCTGATCGGCACCCCGCTGTTCTCGGGTTTCTACTCGAAGGACTCGATCATCGAAGCGGTGCACGCGACCAACATCCCGGGCGCGGGCTTCGCCAACTTCGCGGTGCTGGCCGGCGTCTTCGTGACCGCCTTCTACTCCTTCCGCATGTACTTCCTGGTGTTCCACGGGGAAGAGCGCTGGCACCATGCCCATGGCCATGACAGCCACGCGCAAGATGCCCACGACCAGAAGGTCGCGGCCGCCGGCCACGGCGATCCGCACGCCCTGCACGATTCGGACGCCCACCATGAGGAAGAGCACGACGACCACGGCCACCACGGCCTGGCCCCGGGCCAGAAGCCGCACGAGTCGCCCTGGGTGGTGACCCTGCCGCTGATCCTGCTGGCGATCCCCTCGGTGATCATCGGCTACCTGGCGATCGGCCCGATGCTGCACGGCGACTTCTTCAAGGGCGTGATCTTCGTCGGCGAGAACCACCCGGCGATGGCGACCCTGAACGAGGAGTTCCACGGCGCGATGGCGATGGCGATCCACGGCCTGTCGACCGCACCGTTCTGGCTGGCCCTGGCCGGCGTGGCCCTGGCTTACTACTGCTACATGGTGAATCCGCGCGTGCCGGCCTGGTTCTATGCCAAGTTCAAGCCGCTGCACACCCTGCTGGACAACAAGTACTACATGGACAAGTTCAACGAAGTCGTGTTCGCCGGCGGCGCGCGCGCCATCGGTGGCGGCCTGTGGAAAGTGGGCGACCGTGGCCTGATCGACGGCCTGCTCGTCAACGGCAGCGCCAAGCTCGTGGGCTGGTTCTCGACGGTCACCCGTACCTTCCAGACGGGTTACATCTATCACTATGCATTCGTGATGATCGTCGGCGTGCTGGCAACCCTGCTGTACTTCTTCCCGTTCTGGCGCGGTTAATCACAGGCAGAGAAAACAAACATGATGCAGTCAACAATTTCTACCTTTCCACCTTACCTGAGCCTGGCGATCTGGCTCCCGATCCTCTTCGGCCTGATCGTCCTGGCAGTCGGCCGTGACAAGAACGCGGGCCTGGTGCGCCTGCTGTCGCTGGTGGGCGCCGTGGTCAGCTTCCTGCCGACCCTGCCTCTGATCGCCAACTTCGACAATGCCGCCCACGGCATGCAGTTCTACGAGTCGGCCGCCTGGATCGAACGCTTCAACGTGTTCTACAAGCTGGGCGTGGACGGCCTGTCGCTGTGGTTCGTGCCCCTGACCGCCTTCATCACCATCATCGTGGTGCTGGCGGCGTGGCAGGTGATCGAGGAGCGCGTGGCCCAGTACATGGGTTCCTTCCTGATCCTGTCGGGCCTGATGATCGGCGTGTTCGCCGCCATGGACGGCCTGCTGTTCTACTTCTTCTTCGAAGCCACCCTGATCCCGATGTACATCATCATCGGCGTGTTCGGCGGCCCGAACCGTGTGTACGCGGCGTTTAAGTTCTTCCTGTACACCTTCTTCGGCTCGCTGCTGACCCTGGTCGCGATCATCTACCTGTACAACAAGGCAGGCAGCTTCGACATCCTGGAATGGCACCGCCTGCCGCTGACGATGAACGAGCAGATCCTGATCTTCATCGCCTTCTTCATGGCCTTCGCCGTCAAGGTCCCGATGTGGCCGGTGCACACCTGGCTGCCGGACGCCCACGTGGAAGCGCCGACCGGCGGTTCCGTCGTGCTGGCCGCGATCATGCTGAAGCTGGGCGCATATGGTTTTCTCCGGTTTTCGCTGCCGATCACCCCGGACGCCTCGCACTACCTGGCCCCGGTCGTCATCGGCCTGTCCCTGGTCGCCGTGATCTACATCGGCCTGGTCGCCATGGTCCAGAAGGACATGAAGAAACTGGTCGCGTACTCGTCGATCGCCCACATGGGCTTCGTCACCCTGGGCTTCTTCATGTTCAACGACCTGGGCGTGCAGGGCGGCCTGATGCAGTCGATCTCGCACGGCTTCGTGTCGGGCGCGATGTTCCTCTGCATCGGCGTGCTCTACGACCGCGTGCACTCGCGTGAAATCGCCGACTACGGCGGCGTGGTCAACACCATGCCGAAGTTCGCCGCCTTCGCCGTGCTGTTCTCGATGGCCAACGCCGGCCTGCCGGCCACCTCGGGCTTCATCGGCGAATTCATGGTGATCCTGGGCGCCGTCGAGTTCAACTTCTGGACCGGCGTGGCCGCGGGCACCGCCCTGATCCTGGGCGCCGCCTACTCGCTGTGGATGGTCAAGCGCGTCGTGTTCGGTTCCATCGTGCACAAGCACGTGGCCGAGCTGACCGACCTGAACGGCCGCGAGTTCGCCATCCTGTCGGTACTGGCCATCGCCACCCTGTGGATGGGCCTGTATCCGGCGCCGATCGCCGAAACCCTGCAGACCTCGGTCACCGACCTGCTGCAGCACGTTGCAGTCAGCAAGCTGCCTCAATAACCATGAACGAAATGACTACGACTCTGCAAGCGGCAACCGACACCAATCTGGCGCCGGTCTACGCTGAAATCTTCCTGCTGGTCGCGGCGTCCGCGATCCTCCTGATCGACATGTTCCAGAAGGAGGGCAAGCGCACCCTGACTTACGTGCTGAGCCTGCTGGCCATCGGCGGCTGCGCCGTGTTCACGCTGGCCGACATGAATGCCGGCGCGACGGTGTTCACCTTCTCGGGCATGTATGTGTCCGATCCGATGTCGAACCTGCTCAAGCTGGTGACCTATATCGCCGTGGCCATGACCCTGGTGTACTCGCGCCAGTACGCGGACGATCGCCAGATGATGTCGGGTAACCTGGGCGGCGAGTTCTACGTGCTGGCCCTGTTCTCGATGCTGGGCCAGATGATCATGATCTCGGGTAACAGCATGCTCACGCTCTACCTGGGCGTGGAACTGATGTCGCTCTCGCTCTACGCCCTGGTGGCCCTGCGCCGCGATCACGCGATCTCGACCGAAGCCGCGATGAAGTACTTCATCCTGGGCGCGCTGTCCTCGGGCTTCCTGCTGTACGGCATGTCGATGATCTACGGCGCCACCGGCTCGCTCGACATCACCACCATCGGCCAGGTCTCGGCCGCGCCGGAAGCCAACGCCACCATCCTGGTGTTCGGCCTGGTGTTCATCGTTGCCGGCCTGGCCTTCAAGCTCGGCGTGGTTCCCTTCCACATGTGGGTTCCGGACGTGGTGCAGGGCGCCCCGACCGCGGTCACCCTGCTGCTGGGCGGCGCGCCCAAGCTGGCCACCTTCGCCATGGTGATCCGCATCCTGGTCGAGGCCCTGCCGTCGATGGCCTTCGACTGGCAGCAGATGCTGCTGGTGCTGGCCGTGCTGTCGCTGGCCGTGGGTAACATCACCGCGATCGCCCAGACCAACATCAAGCGCATGCTGGCCTACTCGACCATCGCCCAGATGGGCTTCGTGGTGCTGGCCATGATGACCGGCGTGGTGAACGGCGACAGCAGCAACGCCGCCGCTTCCTACAGCGCCGCCATGTACTACACCATCACCTACGTCCTGACCACCGTGGGCAGCTTCGGCCTGATCATGCTGCTGGCGCGCGCCGGCCACGAAGCCGAGCTGATCTCGGACTTCAAAGGCCTGGGCAAGCGCAGCCCCTGGTTCGCGATCGTCATGACCATCCTGATGTTCTCGCTGGCGGGCGTGCCGCCGATGGTCGGCTTCATGGCCAAGTGGGCGGTCCTGCAGGCCGTCGCCACCGCCGGCATGGTGTGGCTGGCCGTGGTCGCGGTGCTGTTCTCGCTGATCGGCGCCTTCTACTACCTGCGCATCGTCAAGACCATCTGGTTCGACGACGCCGCCGACACGGCGCCGATCCACACCCCGGGCGACATGCGCGCGGTGCTGTCGCTCAACGGCCTGGCGGTCGTGGCGCTGGGCGTGGTCCCGGGCTGGCTGCTGGCGGTGTGCTACACCACCATGCAGGCAACCCTGGCGAAGTAAGCCGGTGGATACCTCCCTGGCTGTCTGGCTGGTGGTCGCCCTGTCCGTGGCGGCCGCCAACCTGCCTTTCTTCACCGAGCGCGTGTTCGGCTTCGTCGCCGTCAAGCCCGCGCCCGGTGGCCAGGCGCACGGCAAGCGCTTCGCCCTGCGCCTGCTGGAGCTGATTGTTCTATACTTCATCGTCGGCGCGGTAGCCCGGCTGCTCGAGTCCCGGATCGGCGGCGTATTTACGCAGAACTGGGAATTCTATGCGGTGACCGCCTGCCTGTTCCTGGTGCTTGCCTTCCCCGGATTCGTCTGGCGTTACCTGCGCAAGCGGCGCGTCTGAACGGCCTTCGGGCCGTTTTTCTTTTCCAGGGCCGGCACGGGCCGCGCGCGCCTTTCCCAACGCTGCAATGGAGAAAGCATGACCCTGGAATTGAAGGAAACCCGCATCGATGGCGGCGTCGTCTACGATGGCCGCTTCCTGAAAGTCGAACGCGACCGCATCCGCCTGCCCAACGGGGCCGAGAGCGACCGCGAATTCATCCGCCACCCCGGCGCCGTCGTGATCCTGCCGCTGCTGCCCGACGGCCGCGTGCTGCTCGAACGCCAGTTCCGCTACCCGAACGGCCAGGTCTTCATCGAATTCCCGGCCGGGAAGATCGACCCGGGCGAAGACCACCTGGCCTGCGCCAAGCGCGAGCTGCAGGAAGAGACCGGCTACACCGCCGGCAAGTGGCGCTTCGTGTGCACCATCCACAACGCGATCGCCTATTCGGACGAGCACCTCGAGCTGTTCCTGGCCGAGGACCTGGTGCCCGGCCAGCAGCAGCTCGACGAGGGCGAATTCCTCGAGACCTTCACGGCCACGGTGCCCGAACTGCTGGAGATGGTGCGGCGCGGCGAGATCACCGACGTCAAGACCATCATCGGCAGCTTCTGGCTGGAAAAGATCCTCGCGGGCGCCTGGAGCCCCGCCTGAATCCATGAGGCTCGCGGCCGCGCTTGCGTTGTTCCTGCTGGCGCCGCTCGCCGCGGCCCAGGGCCGCACCCCGTTCCAGGCGCGCTGCGAGGACACGATCGGCGGCGCGGTGGCGGTCCTGAGCAGCCGCCAGGATGGCTACCGGATCGACAACACCCGCTCCACCTACGACCTGACCCGGCTGAAGGGACGCTCGCGGCCGAACGCCTTCGTGCTCGGCCTGACCCACACCGAGGCGCGGGTCGCGATCCAGGTCGGCGGGCGCATGCTGGCCGACCCGGCCAGCGGCTACGAATGCATCGCGCCGCGCATCGATATCGCCCTGGTCTACCCGACCATCGTGGTCTACGTGGGCCGGGAGTTCAAGCCCGGATCCTGCGCGTATCAACAGGTGCTCGCGCACGAGATGCGCCACCTCAATACCTATCTCGACCACTTGCCCAAGGTCGAGGCGCGCGTGCGCGCCGCGCTGGCCCAGCGCTTCCAGTCCAGGCCCCTGTACGCGCGCACCGGACAGGCGCAAGCTCTGCTCCAGAACGAAATCGACCGCAGCTGGATGCCCTATATTAGAAGCGAACTGGCGAAGGTCGAGGCGCTGCAGGCCGAGATCGATTCGCCGCAGGAATACGCGCGTCTAGGCAAGGTCTGCGCAGGTGAGGTACAGTCCTTAATCAGAACCGCACCACGAAGCCGTACTTAATGACCAACCCTGCAATTCCACGATACGTCGCCCTGATTCCCGCCGCCGGGGTGGGCGCCCGCATGGCAGCCGGCAGTCCCAAGCAGTACCTGCCGATCAATGGCAAGCCCATGCTGCGCCACACCATCGATGCTTTCCTGTCCAGTCCCCTGATCGCCCACACCTATGTGGTGGTGAGCGAAGACGACCCCTACATCGATGCGCTCCTGCCCGCCGACGGGGTGACCGTGCTGCGCTGCGGCGGCGCCAGCCGCATGGAGTCGATCCGCAACGGCCTGCGCCGGCTCGACGGGCAGCTGGCCGAGGACGACTGGGTGCTGGTGCACGACGCCGCGCGCCCCGGCCTGAATGCCGGACTGATCGCGCGCCTGGTCGAGGAAACCGGCGCCCACCCGGTCGGCGGCCTGCTGGCCCTGCCGGTGGTCGACACTGTCAAGAAGCGCAGCGGCGACGGGCTCGCGACCGTGCCGCGCGAGGGCCTGTGGCTGGCGCAGACGCCGCAGATGTTCCGCAAGGCGCTGCTGGTGCGCGCCCTCGACGCCGCCACCGACCCCGAGCGTATTACCGATGACGCCAGTGCGGTTGAAGCGCTCGGACTGGCCCCCAAATTAGTAGAAGGACACCCCTGCAACCTCAAGGTGACGCTGCCGGCCGACATCCGGATCGCCGAGATCTACCTGGCCGCGTCCCGCAACGACTGAACTGAGAACACATGGCACTCGCATCCTACAATCCGACTCCGCCGTTCCGCATCGGGACCGGCTATGACTGCCACGCGCTGGTCGAGGGGCGCAAGCTCATCGTCGGCGGCGTGACCATCCCGCACCGCCTGGGACTGCTTGGCCACTCGGACGCCGACGTGCTGCTGCACGCCATCATCGACGCCTTGCTGGGCGCGGCCGCGCTGGGCGACATCGGCAAGCATTTCCCCGACACCGACCCGATGTTCGCGGGCGCCGATTCGCGCACCCTGCTGCGCGAGGTGGCCAACCGCGTGCTGAACGCCGGCTACACCATCGGCAACGTCGACGCCACTATCATCGCCCAGGCGCCCAAGATGGCGCCCCACATCCCGCAGATGGTGTCGCGCATCGCCGAGGACCTCGGCGTCTCGCCGCAGCAGGTCAACATCAAGGCCAAGACCAACGAGAAGCTCGGCTTTCTCGGACGCGAGGAGGGCATGGCGGCGGAAGCGGTGGCGCTGCTGATCCGCGCCGCGGGATGAGGCCATAAGGCGAGCCATACGTCGAGCCATAGGGCATCCATAAGGCGAGCCATAGGGCATCCATAAGGCGCAATGGTGTTCAGTCAGCCGAGAAACCGTCGCCCCGGCGGAGGCCGGGGCCCAAGTTCAGCGTCTCATCAGCTCAACAAAACTTGGATTCCGGCGTGGCCGACCAGGCCTACGCCGGAATGACGCGTATGCGCTAACTGAATGGCATTGAGCCATAAGGCGAGGCATTTACGACAACTAGGTGCAACTGCACTATAATGGTTGACCGACCACGTGTGGGTCGGGGCGCGCTCCCGCGCGGTCCGGCCCACGCGTCGTTCTTGACCACGCAGGAGACGTGCATGAGCACCCAACAACCCGAGATGACCCCGCGCGCCGCGTGGGCCCTGATCCTGGCCGCCAGCGCCATCCTCATGATCACCATGGGCGCGCGCCTGACCACCGGCTTGTTCCTGTCTCCGATCAATACCGCGACCGGCCTGGGCATCGCCTCGATCAGCTTCGCGATGGCCGTGGCCCAGCTCCTGTGGGGCGCTTCCCAGCCGATCTTCGGCGCCGTGGCGGATAAATACGGCCCCGGCCGCGTGCTGGTGCTGGGCGGCCTGATGCTGGCCGCCGGCACCGCCGCCACCCCCTTCGTCGACACCCAGTGGGGCCTGATCCTGACCATGGGCGTGCTGTCGGCGGCCGGGGCGGGGGCGGGCAGCTTCTCGATCCTGATCGGCGCCACCGCCCAGCGCCTGCCGGCCTCGCGCCGCGCCTTCGCTTCCGGCTTCATCAATGCCGGCGGCTCCTTCGGCCAGTTCGTGTTCGCGCCGCTGATGCAGGCCATCATCGCCGGCGCCGGCTGGGTGTGGGCGATGCTGACCATGGCCGCGGCGACCCTGCTCACCATTCCGCTGAGCTGGCCGCTGCGCGGCAAGAAGCCGGGCGTGCCGGCGGCCCCGTCGGCGCCGGCCGGGTCGGCAGCCTCGGCGGCCCCGGCCGCCCCGGCCGCCCCGGCCGCCTCCATGACCCTGACCGAACAGCTGCGCGTAGCCATGCGCGACCGCAGCTACCTCTACCTGCACGCCGGCTTCTTTACCTGCGGCTTCCACATCGCCTTCCTGGTCACCCACCTGCCGGGCGAGGTGGCCCTGTGCGGCCTGCCGGCCAATGTCTCGGCCACGGCCCTGGCCCTGATCGGCCTGTTCAACATCCTGGGCAGCCTGAGCGCGGGCGCGCTGTCCTCGCGCTACCGCATGAAGCACCTGCTGGCCATCATCTACTTCGCGCGCGCCATCATCATCGTCGGCTACCTGCTGGCGCCCAAGACCGCCTGGACCTTCTACATCATGGCGGCCCTGCTGGGCTTCACCTGGCTGGCCACCGTGCCGCCCACGGCCGGCCTGGTGGGCAAGCTGTTCGGCATGCGCTACCTGGCGACCCTGTTCGGCCTGACCCTGCTGTCGCACCAGATCGGCGGCTTCTTCGGCGCCTGGCTGGGCGGCCTGGCCTTCGTGAAAAGCGGCGACTACACCTGGATGTGGTACGCCGACATCCTGCTGGCGCTGGCGGCGGCCCTGGTCAACCTGCCGATCCGCGAGCAGTCGCCGCGCGCCGTTGCCGGCCTGAGCCCGGCGAAGGGCTGAGCATGGCGCGCGAGGCCTGGGCCTACCGCGAGGTGGCGGTCGAGTCGGTGCCGGACCCGCGCAGCGGCCGCCTGCGCATCCGGCCGCTGCCGGGCCAGGCCTACGCGGTGAGCCTGCGCGTGCAGTGCGCGCGGGCCTTGAGCGACCCCGCGCAGTATCCGGCGGGCACCCGTTTCCTGATCTCGGCCAAGCTCACCGACCGCCAGGGCGGCGAGCCTTTCCTCTACGCCTGGCACGGCGACCCGGTGCGGGTGCTGAGCAAGAAGGAAGCCGCCGTCTTCCTCGAGCAATACCGACGTCTGCGCCTGTAAGTCCGCCGATTCGCGCGCGGTCTTGTAAAAATGGTTACCATCGGGTCTTCCCAGCACACGGACCCGAAAGGAGCACCATGGCAACCCGCAACATCGCCGTCATCGTCGGCAGCCTGCGCAAGGCATCCTTCACCCGCAAGGTGGCGCACAGCCTGATCGAACTGGCCCCCGCCGGCCTCGACATGCAAATCGTGGAGCTGCGCGAGCTGCCGCTCTACAACGAGGACGAGGACACGGCCACCCCGCCGGCCGCCTTCACCGCTTTCCGCGATCGCATCCGCGCCGCCGACGGCATCCTGTTCTGCACCCCGGAATACAACCGCTCGGTGCCGGCCGCGCTGAAGAACGCCATCGATGTGGGCTCGCGCCCCTACGGCAAGGCCGCGTGGGCCGGCAAGCCCTGCGCCATCGTCAGCGTCTCGCCGGGTGCGATGGGCGGCTTCGGCGCCAACCACCACCTGCGCCAGATGCTGCCTTTCCTGAACATGCCGACCATGCCTGCCGAAGTCTATGTCGGCGGCGTGGCCGCCAAGTTCGAGGGCGAGCGCCTGGTGGACGAATCGACGCGCGCCTTCTTCCAGGGCTTCGTGAACAATTTCGCGGCCTGGGTGGAGCGTCATGCTGCCTGAACCCGCGGGCGCGATTCCGGTGCGCGGGCTGGACCACATCGTGCTGCGCGTGCGCGATGCCGAGGCCATGCTGGGTTTCTACGGCGAGGTGCTGGGCTGCCCGGTCGAACGCCGCCAGAACGAACTCGGCCTGATCCAGCTGCGCGCCGGCAGCGCCCTGATCGACCTGGTGCGCGTGGACGGCAAGCTGGGCCGCATGGGCGGCGCCGCGCCGGGCCGGGAAGGGCGCAACCTCGACCACCTCTGCCTGCGCGTCGAACCCTTCGACGAAGCCGCCATCCGCGCCCACCTGGCGCGCCACGGGGTCGAGGCCGGGCCGCTGGAGTCGCGCTATGGCGCCGAAGGCGAGGGCCCCTCGATCTACCTGCAGGACCCGGAGGGCAACACGGTCGAGCTCAAGGGGCCGCCCAGCGCATGACGCCGCTCACAGCACCTGCGCCCCAGGAGCTGCCGGACGTGTTCGGCCGTCCGGCGCGCGGCTGGCGCCGCCGCATGTTCGACGTCATCTTCGGCATCGACACCCCGGCCGGGCGCAACTTCGACATTGGCCTGGTGGTGGCGATCCTGCTCAGCATCCTGGTGGTGGTGCTCGACAGCGTGCCCTCGATCGGGGGCCGCTATGCCGGCCCGATGGCGGTGCTGGAGTGGGGCTTCACCCTGCTGTTCACGGTGGAATACCTGGCGCGCCTGGCCTGCGTCAACCGGCCGCTGCGCTACGCCACCAGCTTCTATGGCGTGATCGACCTGGTGTCGGTGCTGCCGACCTATATGTCGCTGCTGGTGCCCGGCAGCGAGCTGCTGCTCGACATCCGCATCCTGCGCCTGCTGCGCGTGTTCCGCATCTTCAAGCTCACCCTCTACATCGAGGAATACACGCGCCTGGGGGAAGCCTTGCTGGCAAGCCGGCGCAAGATCCTGGTGTTCCTGTCGGTGGTGCTGATGCTGATCCTGATCCTGGGCACCGTGATGTACGTGGTGGAGGGACCGGAGCACGGCTTCACCAGCATCCCGATGGCCATGTACTGGGCCACGGTCACCATGACCACGGTGGGTTATGGCGACCTGACCCCGCATACCACCCTGGGACGCGGCATCGCTTCCTTCATGATGCTGCTCGGCTGGGGCATTCTTGCTGTGCCGACCGGCATCGTGACGGCCGAGATGACGGCGCGCCGCAACGACCGCCGCGGCGGGGCCGAGCGTCCGCGCCAGCCGGCGCGGCGCTGCCCGGCCTGCGGCAGCGCCGGCCACGAGGCGGCCTCGAAGTTCTGCAAGGATTGCGGCGCGGGCCTCACGCTGCGCCCGCGCCCGCCGCTCAGAACTTCAGGCCGAGACGGGCGTAGTAGTAACCGCCGTTGATGCCGAAGGGCGAGAAGCTCGGGTAGATCGTCACCGCCGCGTTGTCGAGGTTGGCGCGCTGCTCGGCCAGCAGGGCCGGGTTCACCTGGTCGGGATACTCGTTGAACAGGTTGTTGGCGCCTACCGACAGGGTCCAGCGCTTGCCGAACTGGTAGCTCACTTCCAGGTCGGTGATCGCGGTGGTGTCGATCTCGGTCTTGTAGTACACCGCGCCGTCGCTCGAGGCCATCTCCGAGGACTTGCCGAAGATCGCTTCACGCAGGTTGATGGTCCAGTTCCCGATCTTCCACAGCGCGCCCAGGTTTACGCGGGTCTTGGGCGAGGCGGTCTCGAGGTGGGAGATCGCGGTCGCGTCGAGCAGGGTCTGGGGCTGGAGCTGGACCGGGGCCTGGTTGATCTTGCGCAGCTTGACCCGGTTGTAGTTGGCCGCCGCCGACCAGTCGACCCGGCCCCATTCGCCGTAGTTGCTGTTCAGGGTGGCCACCGCTTCCAGCCCGCGGCTGCGGGTGTTGACCGCGTTGGTGAAGATGTTGATGCCGGTCTGCACCACGGTCGGGTCGAGCACGTTGCCGTTGGCCAGGATCGCCGCCGTCACCGCCGGCGAATTCACCGCGCCGCCCGAGCCGTACACCGCGCCGCTGCCGACGATGCGGTCGCGGATGCTGATCTGGTAGGCGTCCAGCGTGATCGCCAGGTTGGCGCTCGGATTGAGCACGATGCCGGCGCTGATGTTGGTCGAGGCCTCCGGACGCAGGCCGTCGATGCCCACCAGGCGCGCGCCCGGCGAGTTCGGCGCCAGCTGCACGAAGGCGCTGCGCGGCGACACGTTGGTGGCCGAGTAGTAGGACTCGGCCAGGGTCGGCGCGCGGAAGCCGTTGCTGTAGGTGGCGCGCACCGCGACGGCCGGCGAGAAGTCGTAGCGGCTGGTCAGCTTGCCCACCTTGGCGTTGCCGAAGTCGCTGAAGTGCTCGTAGCGGCCGGCGATGTCGACCGTCCAGCCGGGCAGGGGCTGGCCCGAGACGTTGACGTAGATCGCCTTGTTGTCGCGGTCGTGGCTGCCGGCGTCGGTGAGCGAGAAGCCCGGGTAGGACTGCGAACCCTCCTTGTAGCGCGAGGCGGCGTCGCCGGCCACGATGGCGTAGGTGTCGCGCCGGTGTTCCAGGCCGGCGGCGAAGGTCAGCGGGGTGGCCCAGCCGATCTCGAACTCGCGGCTCAGGTCGAAGTTGTTGGTCCACTGGCTGGCGTGGAACTCGCCGGCCTTGAAATTGAGCGGGGTCGAGCCGGTGTCCTGGTAGAGCGAGACGTTGGCCGAATTGGCCACGCCCAGCTCGGCCTCGTCCTTGCCGTAGGTCGAGGACAGGTCCCAGCGCCAGCCGCCCGCGCTGCCCTTCAGGCCGATCGTGATCGCGTAGTCCTCCTCGTCGAAGGTTTCCTGCGGGCTGAAGCCGAAGGGGTAGATCTGCGGCAGGCGGTTGGGCATGCGGTAGTTCTCCCAGGCCCGCGCCTCCTTCTTGCCGTAGGTGCCGAAGCTGTACAGCGAGAGGCCGGGGCTGAGCTCGGCGCCGAAGTTGGCGGCCAGGATGTGCTGGCGGTACTGGGCGTCGCCGGAGATCTTGTTGAGGTAGGGGTAGCCCGGCGCCTGGGTCAGGGTCGGCTGGGCGGCCACGGTGGCCGGATCGATCACGCGCGGATCGATCCCGCCGCGGTTCGAGAAGCCGTGGTACTTGGTTTCCGCGGTCAGGCTCAGGAAGCTGTCCTGGAAGGGCGCGAGGCCGATGTTGGCCATGCCGTCGCCGGTGTGGCCGCCGCCATCGAAGTAGCCGCCGCCGTTGACGTTGGCGGTGCCGCCGCGGTAGTTCGACTTGAGGATGATGTTGACCACGCCGGCGATCGCGTCGGTGCCGTACTGGGCGGCGGCGCCGTCCTGCAGCACCTCGACGTGGTCGATCGCGGCCACCGGGATGTAGTTCAGGTCGGCCGCCGCGCCTCCCTGGTAGGGGCCGCCCAGCACGGCCAGGTTGGCGGTGCCGTGGCGGCGCTTGCCGTTGACCAGCACCAGGGTGTTGTTGGGGCTCAGGCCGCGCAGGCGGGCCGACAGGGTCATGTTGGCCATGTCGCTGCCGAAGGCCTGGGCATTGAGCGAAGGCAGGTTCTGGGACAGTGCCTGGATCAGGTCGGGCTGGCCGGTGCGCGCCAGCGAGCTGGAGTCGAGCACCTGCACCGGCGAGGCGCTGTTCTCCACCTTCAGGCCGGCGGCGCGGGTGCCGGTCACGATCACGGTGCCGCTGGTGGTGATGCCCGGCGCGGCCGGGTCGAAGGCCGGCGCGGCCGCCGCCGCCGGGGCCTCGTCGGCCGCGGCCGGCTTGTCGTCCGGCGTGTCCGCCGGTCCGGCGTGCGCGAGTCCCAGGCCGCAGGACAGGATGCCGGCTGCGACGCCGGTCTGGATGATGACCTTCTGCATGTATTACCCCCTAGTTGACGACGAATTCTGTGGAGCGCGCCCGCGGGCGCGCGGAAATCACTTCTTGGCGGCGACCACTTCGATCTCGACCAGCCAGCCCGGGTTGCTGAGCGCCGCGACCTGCATCACGGCGCGCGCCGGCAGGTTCGGCTGGGCGCCGCCGAAATACTGGGTGTAGCCCTCCATGAAGCCGGCGACGTCGGCGCGGCCGTTCTTGCCGGGGTCGCCGACCAGGAAGACCTGCATCTTCACGACGTCGCCCATGCCCAGGCCCATGCCGGCCAGGATCTCCTTGATGCGGTTCAGGACGCCGATGGTCTGGGTCTTGGTGTCGCCGAAGGCGGCGATGGCGTTCGGGTCGGCGCTCTTGTTGACCACCGGCGGCACCTGGCCGCTGATGAAGTGGATGGTGGCGCTGGGCGGCACGCTCACCGCCAGCGCGATCGGGAAGTCGGAATTGGGAATCTTGTGGCGCACGATCTCCTGCGACTGGGCATGGATGGCGAGAGGCAGCAGGAGCAGGGCGGCAAGCGTGTTTTTCATGAAGTGCTCTTTCATCGTGAGGAAGGGAAACCGTGTAGCGGATCAGTGCTGGTTGCCGAAGCGGCTGCGGCTGGCGGGCGGCAGCTGGAGCGCGTTGCGCTGGGCCAGCACCTCCTGGGTGCTGACCGCGCCGGACCGGTTGCCCCAGCTGCTACGGGCGTAGCTCAGGACCTCGGCCATCTCGGCGTCGTCCAGGCTGGCGCTGAAGTCCGGCATGCCGCCGCGCCCCTTGAGCAGCACGGTGGCCACCTCTACCGGCGCGCCGGCCAGGAAATCGTTGCCCGCCAGGGCAGGGAAGGCGCCGGGAATGCCGCGCCCGTTGGCCTGGTGGCAGGCGGCGCAGTTCTTGGCGTAGAGGGTCTTGCCGTCGGGGCGGGCGGGGCCGTCCTGGGCCATGGCCGGGAGGGTCAACGGGGCCGCCAGCAGCAGCAGGGAAATCAGGATGCGGGGTGTCATGCGCTTGCCCTCTTGTGGAGTTGTTCGATCTGCTGCCAGGCCGATTCGATGGCGCCGGCCTGCCAGCCGGTCAGGTAGCTCAGGTGCTCGCCGGCCAGCAGCACGCGGTCCTGGCCTTCGAGCAGCACCGGATAGGCGGACTTGCGCGCGGCCTCGTTCCAGTCGGCCCAGCCGCCCAGGTTGTACTGGACCCGGTGCCAGGCCACCGAGAAGGCGTTCTCGTAGGCGTCGCGGTAAGCCGGGAAAATCTTCTCGCCGGCGGCCATCGCGAATTCGGCGCGCTCGGCGGGGCTGAGGGCGCTCGCTTCGATCGCGTCCAGCGCATAGTGGTAGTAGCCCAGCACCACGCCCTTCTTCTGCTGCCAGTTGCCGGAAGGAAGGGAGATGACGTTGATGCCCTTCATGTCGGTCAGCACGTGGCCGCCGTAGATGTGGTCGTCCTCTTCCCAGAAGCGGCGCTTCATCTGCAGGCCGATCTTGCCCACCGGGGCATAGGGGACGGCCTTGATCGCGGCCTTGAAACCATCGGAAAAATCGGTGTCGATGCCGCGCAGCACCGACAGGGGCACCGTGCACAGGCACCAGTCGGCGCTGGTGCTGGCCAGTCGCCCGCTGGCGAGGTCCTTGTAGTTGACGGTCACCTTGCCCTGGCCCTGGCGGATCGATTGCACCTCTGCCTGGTAGCGCACGGCCTTGCCGAGACGTTTGGCGAAGGCCTGCGGGATCTGGTCCATGCCGCCCACCGGCTGGAACATGGTGGCGTGCATCGGATACTCCTGGACCGCGCTGTAGACCAGGCCCACCTTGGACGCCAGCAGGTCGCGGAAGGCCAGCGGGTCGGAGGGCGTGCCGGGCTTCAGCCCGGCGCCGGGATTGACCGCCCAGCCGCGTCCGTTGCGGCCCCGGTAGAGCAGGTCGCTCTTGCTGAGCGCGCCTTCGTGGGCCAGGTAGTCGAGCAATAGGGCCTGGTCGTCGCGGGTGAGCAGGGTGTCGAGCTGGCTGCCGCGCACCGACTTGGCCAGCAGCTCGGCCACATGGCCGCGCATGTCGGCCTTGATCTCGGCGCCGCGCAGGCGGCGCCTGGACAGCGGGCCGCCGTCTTCGAGATAGACCCAGGCATGGTCGTTATCGTTGACCATGATCTCGAGCGGAATCTCGAACTGGCGCGTGTAGTAGAGGGTCGACTGGTGGTCGAGCGGGATGCGCCAGGGGCCGTGGTTCAGGTAATGGCCGGCGTCGTAGCGGCACACCTGCTCCTCGCCGCCCAGCTCCTGCAGCCGAAAGCCCTTGCGCGCCGTCTGGCAGCGCCCGCCGGCGAAGCCGCGCGCCTCCAGCACTTCGCACTCGTAGCCGAGCTTGCGCAGCTCGTAGGCCGCGGTGAGCCCGGCCAGGCCGGCGCCGAGGATCACCACTTTCTTGCCCTTGCCGCTGCCGCTCAGGGCCGGGGGCGCCGTGGCGCGGGACTGGATCCCCATGCCCCAGGCGTTCAGGGTGTTGAGTAACAGCGCCGAACCGCCGACGGCGGCCGCGCGGTACAGGAATTCGCGTCGCGTCAGCGACGTGGTCGAACGTTTCATCCGCACCTCATGGTCAAGACAGGAAAGACTTACTCGCTCGAGCTGTCTTTCAGCAATAGCCGTGCCAAGGGAATGCGGTAAATGAGAACGATTTGCAAACAAAATATAGTTTGCAAGACGATTTTGCAGATGTAAGTTAGCGGTAAGCCATCCTGGTCGAATAATGTTTGTTCACGGCCATTCTCGCGCTGTATTGACGCTTGGCCATGCCAGGCCGTGTCACACAAAGTTTATTTTTCCCGTCCACACTTTGTTTTTCGCCCGCGCCGACGGGCCGCACGGGCCGGTGCAGGGCGCCGCGATCTGAAAATGCGGCGTTGCACCATTGCGTGACGCCGATGCACCGGATTGGCATGCTCAGGGCGCGCTCCGGCGCCCCGCGCCGGGAGGCAGGGTCTGGGCATCGCGCTCCAGCCAGTAGCGGAACTGGCCGTAGCTCGGCACCACGCCCGGCTCGGCGTCATGGAAGTAATCGGCCAGCATCTGGCGGTAGGCGGCGCGCCGCGAGAACACCTCGTGGGTGGCGGCGTAGCGCGCGGCGGCGGCCACGAAAATGGCGCGCATGCGGGCGTCGGCATTGGCGCCCGGAAGGAGGCCCTTGCGCGGCCGGCCGCGCTTGACGCCCGCGTTCGCCATGCGCGTGCGCCCGCGCGCGCCCGAGTTGGCGTAGTCGGGCAGCAGCGCCTCGGGCGTCTGGCCGCGTTCCCACCAGCGCCGCAGGTAGCGCATCAGGGTGGCGCGCGACACCCCGTGGGCATCGGCGTAGGCGCTCAGCAGCGCGGCGCGCTCGCGCTGCTGGTAGAGCGCGGGCAGGCCGGCATGCAGGGACTGGACGGCGTCGAGCGCGCGCGCCTGGAGCGCCGCGTGCGCCGGCGGCACGGTCCCGGCCGGGCGCGCGGCCGCATAGGGGTCGGTCGGCAGCAGCCGCGCGCGGCCGTCCTGCACGTCGCGCACCAGCGAGCCCAGTTCCACCTGCCGCGGCAGGGCGCGTTCCTGGCGCAGTGCGAACACCCAGGCCAGGGCCCGCTCGCGATCGATCCACAGGATGCGCAGGGCCTGGGACGGCGGTCCTGGATACGCGATCACATCGTTTGCTAACAGCATCGGCACCTCACGGACGAGTTCAGGTGCTTTCTCTGATGCAAAGATCGCGCCAGGACCGGCGGCCCGGGCGGCGGACACTTTTGGGGCACATCAAGCGGCCCCGCGGCCAGGCCTTTACCTTCTAAGCTCGTGCCCAAGCCTGCGCCTGCAGCTGGCGCTGCGGGCACTCCGTCCAACCCCTGAGCGAGGCCCACCATGTTTCCGTTTCCACCGACCGTGACGCCGGCAGTGCGCAGTCACCTGGACGCACAGACGGCGTTCGTCAACGACATTTCCAGATCCCTGTTCCGTTCCTTCCAGCACCTCTGCGACCTGAACATCCAGCTGGCCCAGACCCTGCTGGAAGAAAGCGCCCTCGCCAGCCGGCAGGTGCTGGGCGCGGAGCGCCATACCGAGGTGCTGGGCGCGGCGGCTGCGCGCGCCCAGCCCACCACCGACAAGCTGCGCGCCTACCAGCAGCACATCGCACGCGTGGCCGCCGACGCCCAGGTCGAGCTGGCGCGCGTGGCCGAGCAACATGTGCAGAACGCCACGCGCACCGCGCGCGCCCTGGTCGACGAGGTAGCCCGCAGCGCGGCCGAGGAAACCGAGCGCGGTCTGCGCACCCAGCAGGAGGCGATGCGCAACATGGCCGACCCCTTCGCCCGCCCCGACGGGGCCGGCGGCGGCATGCACATGGGCAGCGAAGAGGGCAAGGCGGCCCAGCGCGACATGGAGCAGGGCATGCAGCAGGCGCGCGCGCAGGCGAGTGCGGACATGCGCCCGCCCGGCAGCGCCACCCATTAGGCGGCGCGCGGGCGCCGCTGGCCGGCGGCCGCGCCATCTTCGTCGTTCGCCTCCCTTGCAGGGAAGCGCCTGGAGGCAAGGCCGAACAGCGGGCGCAGCACGCCGACGCGGCGCACTGCCTCGAACAAGGCGAAGCACCCGGTCAGGGTCAGGACCGCGAGCAGCAGCGCCTCGATGCCGGGCGCCAATCCGAGCGGCTTGGCGGCGTGGGCGAGCACGACGATGAGGCTCTGGTGCACGATATAGACCGGCAATATCGCTTCGCCCAGGTAGCGCCGCGCCGGGCCGTCGGCATCGAGGTGGCGGCGCGCGAAGCCGCAGGCGGCCACGATGGCGCTCCAGGCGCACAGGGCATAGACACAGCGCATCGGCGCCTTGACGAGGGCGATGAGCTCCGGCGTGAGCTTGTCGTAGGCCGCGCTCCAGACCACGACCGCGGCCCAGCCGGCCAGGGCCAGGACCAGCGCATGCCAGCGCAGCGAGCTGGTCTGTTCCCAGAAGCGCGGCGCGCGGGCCATCAGGGCGCCGAGCAGGAAGGGCAGGAAGTAGGCGGCGTGGTTGTACCAGTCGTCGACCAGCGCATGGGTCGTTGGGAAGCGCTCGGCCAGCCACACGCGCAGCAGCCCCAGCACAATGGCGGGCAGCGCCAGCAGCCGCCAGCCCGAGAGCAGCGCGCCGGTGCGGGCCGCCAGGGCCTCGATGCGGGCCGGGGGCAGCAGGGCTGCCAGCAGTCCGAGCAGCATCGTGTAGACCCACAGGTAGGCGAGGAACCACAGGTGGTTCCAGGTGGGGAGGTCGAGGCAGTCTTCGCGGCAGAAGCCGCCGTAGCCGCTGTAGTACAGGCGCAGGAAGGCCGCGAAGCCGTCGGCATAGCCCAGCTTTTCGACCACTTCCAGCCAGGGCTGGACGGGCACGATGACGGCCATGCCGAACAGCAGCGGCAGCAGCAGGCGCAGGCTGCGCTGGCGCAGGAAGGTCGCGCTGCCCAGGCGCTCGAGGAGGAAGCGGGAGGCCACCCCGGCCACGAAGAACAGCAGGGTCAGGCGCCAGGGCGAGGACAGCATCATGAAGGGCTCGGCGGTCTCGCTCGCATGCGGGCTTTTCACGTGCCAGTCCCAGCTCACGTAATACATGCCGATGTGGTAGGCGATCAGGACGAAGAAGGCGAGGATGCGCACCCAGTCGAGGAAGTAGAGGCGCTCGCCCGGCGGGCGGGGAAATGCTGGCATGGTCGGCTCCGTGGATGGGAATGGGGCCAGCATGCCGCCGGGTTCGCGCGTCGCCCAGCGGAAGGTGGCGAAACGGGTCCCGCGCGGGGCGAACCGGAACGGCGCGCGGCGGAACCCAGGCGTCGGGCCGCGCATGGCCACGCGCACGCAGCGGCGCCGCCCGGGCCGGGCTTGCTCGCGCCGCCCAGACTCCTAGCGTCCGCCTTCCAGCCTCGCCATCACTTCGGACCGGTACTGCCGGCTGCACGGCACCCTTGCGCCGCTGCGCAGGACCAGCTCGCAGTCGCCCTTGTCCAGCGGCACCACGCGCTCGATGCGCTCCGGACGCAGCGCCGCCCGGCGGTGACAGCGCACGAAGCCCGGCCCGAGCCGTTCGAGCAACCCGGCCAGGGTCTGGCGCAACAGCGGCGCGCCGCTGGCGGTGTGCAGCACCACGTAGTTGTCGGCCGTTTCCAGCCAGTCGATGTCGGCCACCTGCACCACGCGGGTCGCGCCGCGCTCGCTCACCAGGAGCTGGCGCGGCGGCGCCGCCGGCAGCGGCTGTTCGCGGCCGGCCAGCAGGCGCGCGCGCAGGCGCTCGAGCGCGCGTTGCAGGCGCGCCTGGTCGAAGGGCTTGAGCAGGTAGTCGACCGCCTCGGCGTCGAAGGCGCGCAGCGCGTAGTCGTCATGGGCGGTGACGAACACCACCAGCGGCGCCGGCGCCGGCAGCGAGGCCGCCAGGTCGATCCCGGACAGCTCGGGCATGGCGATGTCGAGCAGCAGGGCGTCCGGCGCGAAGGCGGGCAGGCGCGCCAGCGCCTCGATGCCGTCGGCCGCTTCCTCCACCGCGTCGACACAGGGCTCGAGCGCCAGCATGCGGCGCAGGCGGGCGCGCGCGGGCGCTTCGTCGTCGACGATCAGGATGCGCATGGCACCCGCATTTCCGCCCGCACGCCGCGCGGCGCGAGCGCGCTCAGTGTGAAGCCGGCGCGCGCCCCGTGCAGGGCATCCAGGCGCGCGCGCAGGTTGGCCAGCGCCACGCCCTGGCCGCCGGGCGCGGGCTCGCCGTCCAGGCGGCCGCCGTCGTCTTCCACGCGCAGCACCAGCTCGCCCTCGCGGCAGGCCGCGCTCACCCGCACCCGCGTCGGCTCGCGCCGCGTTTCGACGGTGTGGCGGAACACGTTCTCCAGTAGCGGCTGGAGGCTCACCGCCGGCAGCAGCACCTTCATGGCGGCATCCTCGATCTCCCAGTCCAGCGCCACCCGGCCCTCGAAGCGCTCGGCCATCACGGCGGCGTAGGCGCGCGCCAGGCGCAGCTCATCGGCCAGGCTGGCCTGGGGGCGGGCGCCCAGGTCCATGGCGGCGCGCAGCACGTCGGCCAGCCGCACCAGGGTGGCGTCGGCGCGCGCGACGTCCACGTGCATCAGCGACGAGACGGTGTTCAGGGCGTTGAACAGGAAGTGCGGCTGCATTTGGCGCGTCAGGCGCGCCAGTTCGGCTTCGCGCAGCAGGGCCTGGGCGCGCTGGGCGCGCACCCGCTCGTCCAGGAGCTGGCGCCAGGACAGCAGGCCGAAGCCGACCGCCGTGAACAGGCAGACGAAGACCGTGATCTTGAGCGCCTCGTAGACCAGGACCTCGCTCCAGGGCTCGTGATCGTAGCTGGCGCCGGCCCAGCCGTAGACCAGGTGGCGGATGCCGAAGGCCAGCGGCGCGAAGGCGATCCAGTACAGCGGCAGCCAGCGCGCCTGCAGGGCCGCCCAGCGCCAGGGCTGGGAGATCAGGGCGTCGTGGCGCGCGGTGAAGCGGCGCTGGAGCAGCAGCAGGCCGGTTGCGACCAGCGCCGACGAGGTCTCCCACAGGACCGGCTGCCAGAGGGCGGCGCCGCCGTCGCGCCGGAAGTCCTCGATCGCGACCAGCACCATCAGGGCCCAGAACAGGACCCAGGCGAGGAGGGCGGCGGCGAGGCTGCGGTTCGGTAGCATGGTGGGGGCGTGGGGAAGCGATGAGCGATCATCGGCGAACTCCCGCCGCTTGTCAAAGCATGGCCGGCGGCCCGAGGCTCAGCCGCCGTCCTGGCCGCGCCCGCGCCGGCGTTCGGCGTCGATCTCGGCGCGCATGGCGCCCACCTGGTCGATGTACCTGGCCACCGGCGCGTCCGGGCTGGCGCGCGTCTCGGGCGGCAGCAGCACCGACATATAGAGTTCGTCGGCTGCGCGCCCGTGGCGCTGCTGGTTCCCGACCAGCACCAGGCCCGAGGCCAGGATCGCCAGGCCGGCGCAGATCGCGCGCAGGCGCCGGCGCAGCTCGGGCTTGACGGTCGCCAGGTGGAAGTAGATGACGCCGGCGACGGTGAGCACCGCCGCGTGCGAGCCGTAGCGGGTCAGCCACTCCCAGGAATAGGCATAGGCCAGCGCGCTGGCCAGCAGGCGGAAAGCCACCAGCACCGCGAGGCCGCAGCCGAAGATGAAGAAGTGGCGCCCCAGGCGCGCGTGGCGCGAGAACACCCGGTTGTTGAAGGCCCACAGGCCGCTCCACAGCAGGCCGACGCCGATGCCGGCCGCCAGGGCCTGCACGCCGTCCTCCAGTCCGAAGTTGCCGAAGTCGGTCAGCCAGGCGACCAGCAGGGCCACCAGGCCGGTCAGCGCGGCCCCGGCCAGGCCCGGCACCAGGCCCTCCCAGCCGTGCATGGTGCGGTCGCGCAGTTCGGCCGGCACCGGATGGTCGGCCGCGCGCAGGCGCAGCGAGGTATGCCCCATGCGCACCACCGTGTCGCCGTCCAGCGCGACCGCGGTGACGCGCTTGTTCTTGTGGACGATGCCGTTGCGGCTGCCCAGGTCGCGCATGACCGGCTTGCCATCCTCGCCCGCCTCGATCACCACGTGGTGCGGCGCCGCGTATTCGTCGTCGACAATGAAGTCGTTGTCGTAGGCGCGTCCGACCCGGATCGGCAGGCTGGCGACGCGGTGCCGGTGCAGCACCTCGCCGCTGCGCGCCAGCATCTCGATGGTCCAGGGGCCGTTCATCGGCGTCCGCTGCGCCCGAAGGCGCCCAGGAAGGCGCGCGTGACGCGCATGCCGTTTTCGTAGGACACGCCCGAGACGTCGACCCGGCTCTGCAGGCTGGCATAGGTGGCGTCGGTGCTGGCGGTGAGCAGGGTGAAGTTGTACAGGCCCTCGAACTTGCGGTAGCCGCGCACGCAGGTGACGGCGCGCAGCGGCAGGCTGCGGGTGTGGACGAAGCCCTCGGTGCACACCGGCTTGGTCAGGCGCGGATCGCCCGCGCTGCCCAGGTTGTCGACCTTGAACAGGCTGCTGGCCAGCGAGGCGAAGCGCAGCGGCTCCATGTTCCCGGAACGGATGTACTGGTGGGTCACCGCCACCGCCCCGGTCTGCTGCGACTCCGACACGTAGACCGCCGACTGCATCACGCAGCTCATGGCGTCGACGTTGTACACCGCCGCCGACTTCACCGTCGAGCGCCCCCAGCAGCGCACCTGGCCGGAGTCGCGCACCGGCACCAGGTAGGGGCCCATGCCCTTGAGGGTCAGCGGTTCTTCCAGCAGGCGGTCGACCATGCCGGCCTGGTGGACCAGCAACTGTTGCGCGATCAGCGGATTGAAGTCCCTGGGGGGCGCCGGCTTGGCGGCGACCTCGCGCAGCAGTTCCTGGGCGTATTCGACCGGCACCAGGAAGCTGACCGATTCGCCGTCCAGGCGGCGCGCCACGTTGATGCCGGCCACGGTGCCGCTGGCGGTGATGCTGGGGCCGCCGCTCATGCCCGAATTGATCGGACCGCCGAAGATCAGGCGGTTGTAGAAGCTGCGCTGGAGCACACCGTTGTACGCCCCTTCCGAGATCGCGAAGCCGAGGTCGAGCGGGTTGCCGAGCGAGTACAGGCGCTGTCCCTGGCGCAGGCGCACCGGGCGCTCCGGCACCTTGAAGAAGCCGCTGCCATTGCGGTTGACGCGCACCACGGCCAGGTCGTGCAGCACGTCGACCGCCATCAGTTCGACCGGGCCGGTGTTGCCGTCGGTGTCGATGTATTCGGCGGTGTAGACGTCGGGGTCGAGCGCCATCTGCGACACCACGTGGTAATTGGTCAGGGCCAGGTTGCTGCTGCCAACCAGGAAACCCGAGCCGACCGTGGACTGGGTGCGGCCGTTCTTGAGCAGCATGCGGATCTGCAGCAGGTCGGGGCGGGCCGAGGCGTACAAGTCCTGGGCTTCGGACGAGGGCTGGGGCAGGGGATCGAGGGCCTCCACTTCGCCCGGTCCGGGCGCGGTCGGCGTGGCGGCGGGCGGCAGCTGGGCGGGCGGCAACTGCATGGCCGGGGCGGACGCACGGTTGGCGGCGCCCCCGGTCTGGGCCGCTGGCTGGGTGGCGCTGGGCGGCGCGCCGGGCGCCGTCGCCGCGCCGAAGCCGAGGAGGGAAAGCAGGAGAGCAAGGACGACCCGTTTCATGCAATCTCTTGTTTGCAAGACGATGAGGTCTATCTTGCCACCGGATCAGGTGGCCGTGCGCGCGTTACGTCATGGCGCGCAAGAAATATCAGGCCGCGCCGGGTTCGGTCACCGCCTGGCGCGCGGGCTCGGTCGGGGCTGCCGGCGCAGATGCGGCGCCGGTCAGCGGGCCCATCATGTGGCCCAGCTTGGCCTGCTTGGTGTTCAGGTAGTGGTTGTTGTAGGCGTTGCGGTTGACCAGCAGCGGCACGCGCTCGGCGACCTCGATGCCGAGGCGGGTCAGGGCGTCGATCTTGCGCGGGTTGTTGGTCATCAGGCGCACCGACTTGATGCCGAACTGCTCCAGCATCGGGCGGCACAGCTCGTAGTTGCGGGCGTCGGCGTGGAAGCCCAGCTGCAGGTTGGCCTCGACCGTGTCGGCGCCGGCTTCCTGCAGGCGGTAGGCGCGGATCTTGTTGACCAGGCCGATCCCGCGGCCTTCCTGGCGCAGGTAGAGCAGGATGCCGCGGCCTTCCTCGGCGATGCGGCGCAGCGCCCCTTCGAGCTGGGCGCCGCAGTCGCAGCGCTGCGAATACATCACGTCGCCGGTCAGGCATTCCGAGTGCACCCGCGCCAGCACCGGTTCACCGCTGCCCAGGTCGCCCAGCGCCATCGCCAGGTGCTCCTTGCCGGTCGCCGGCTCGACCCAGGCGTGCAGCGTGAACTGGGCCCAGGGCGTGGGCAGGGTGCACGAGGTGGCGTAGTCGAGGATGGCGGCAGGGGCGGTGGCTGGCATGACGGTGTTTCCCAATTGCTTGCGTGAATGCATGTAGCCCGCAAGTTTACCGGAAATCGGCTATGACCGTGCGGAATCACCCGGTTTTGGGAGGCAAGCACCCCTTCTGGCCGATGCGCCACGGTGAGTGTTGCGCACCGCACAACTATGTGCCGCAGAGCATCATCGCTGTGGTACGCTTTGGGAAAGCAAGCTCCCCCCAGGCCATGGCAACTTCCCGCTCATTTTTCGACCGTTTCAAACCCCGTGGCCTTGGCGCCTGGCTGGCGCTGGCCTTTTCTTCGCTGACGGTGATCCTGACCCTGCTGCTGGTGGGCGTGGTCGAAAGCGCGGCCACCGACCAGGTCAAGAGCCGCATCGGCTTCAACCTCGGCGAGATGGCCCTGACCATGGCCGACAAGCTGGACCGCGGCATGTACGAGCGCTACCGCGAAGTCAGCCTGATGGCGCGCCGGCCCGACCTGGTCGCCCAGGACGCCCCGCCGGCTCAACGGCGCAAGGTGCTGGCCGACATGCAGGAAACCTACTGGTATTACGAATGGATCGGCATGGCCGGCCTGGACGGCAAGGTGCTGGTCGAGGCGCGCGGCCTGCTGGAGGGCGCGAACGTGGCCCAGCGTCCGTGGTTCCGCGACGCGCTCAAGGGCATCTACGTGGGCGACGTGCACGAGGCGGTGCTGCTGGCCAAGCTGCTGCCGGTGCAGGAGGGCGAGCCGCGCCGCTTCGTCGACGTCGCCTTTCCCTACATGGACGCGAGCGGCAAGCCGGCCGGCGTGCTCGGCGCGCACCTGTCCTGGCAGTGGGCGCGCGACATCGAGCGCTCGATCCTGGCCCCGGTCCAGACCCGCCACAAGGTGCAGGCCCTGATCCTCAGCCGAGAGGGCGTGGTCCTGCTCGGCCCCGAGGACCTGCAGGGCAAGACCATCGACCTGCCCAGCCTGCGCGAGGCGCGCCAGCAGCGCGCCGGCTACCTGGTCGAGCAGTGGCCGGACGGCCGCTCCTACCTGGTCGGTTATGGCGCGACCAAGGGCCGCGGCATCTACCCCGGCCTGGGCTGGAACGTGCTGGTGCGCCAGGACATCGAGGACGCCTACGCCCCGGTGCGGCGCCTGAGTGCGCGCGCCCTGTGGAGCGGCGCCGCGCTGGCGGTGCTGTTCTCGCTGGCCGGCGTGCTGGTGGCGCGCCGCATCACCCGGCCGATCGAGGCCCTGGCCGATTCCGCCGACCGCCTGCGGCGCGGCGACAGCGCCGAACTGGTGCCGGGTCGCGACGGCTACGTCGAGATGCGCAAGCTGTCGGGCGCGCTCAACGGCCTGGTGACGGCCCTGGTGCAGCGCCGCGCCGAGCTGCAGCACCTGAACGCCACCCTGGAGCAGCGGGTGGAAGAGCGCACCCGCGAGCTGGAGCGGGCGCTGGAGGCCGTGCGCGCCAGCGAGCAGCGCATCGGCGCCATCGTCGATACGGCCCAGGACGCGTTCGTGGCGGTCGACCTGCGCGGCATGGTGCTGGACTGGAACGCGGCCGCCGAGCGCATGTTCGGCTGGCAGCGCCACGAGGTGGTGGGCTGGCCGCTGGCCGAGCTGGTGGTGCCGGAACGCTTCCGGCCCAGCATCGGCAAGGCCCTGCACGTGTTCCGCCAGACCGGCGACCTGCCGGGCACCGAGCGGCGCCTGGAGCGCATCGTGATCAACCGCCAGGGGGCGGAATTCACGGTCGAGATGACGGTGGGGCTGGCCGGCGCCGGCGAAGACGCCTTCTTCAGCATGTTCCTGCACGATATCTCGGAGCGCAAGAAGATCGAGCGCATGAAGAACGAATTCATTTCCACGGTCTCGCACGAGCTGCGCACGCCGCTGACCTCGATCCGGGCCTCGCTGTCGATGCTGGACGACGGCATGGCGGGCGAGCTGGCTCCGGACGTGGCGGGCCTGATCCGCATCGCCAGCCAGAGCGCCGAGCGCCTGGTGCGCATGGTGAACGACCTGCTCGACATCCAGAAGATCGAGTCGGGCAAGATGGAATACCGGCGCGAGGCGCAAGCCGTCCTGCCCCTGGTCCGGCATGCGCTCGACACCATGCAGGGCAATGCGCGCCAGGGCGGGGTAGCCCTGCGCCTGGATAGTCCGCAAGGGGCGGAACAGATCCGGGCCGAGGTCGATCACGACCGCATGGTGCAGGTGCTGGTGAATCTCCTGTCGAACGCAATCAAGTTCACGCCCAACGGCAAGACGGTCACCGTGGGCCTGGCGCAGCTGCACGGGCGGGTGCGCCTGAGCGTGACGGACGAAGGGCCGGGGATCCCGCCGGACTTCCGGGGCCGGGTGTTCGAGCGTTTCGCGCAGGCCGACGCGGCGGACACGCGGCCCAAGGGCGGCACCGGGCTGGGCCTGAGCATCAGCCGGGCGATCGTGGAGGAGCATGGCGGGACCATCTCCTTCGAGACCGAGATGGGGAAAGGCACGCGCTTCGTGGTGGAGGTGCCGGCGGTGTGACGGTGGTGTTCGCTTTGCGTCTGCTGCTGGTCGCCAGCAGCCAACCACCAACCACCAACCACCAGCCGCCAACCGCCAACGTCAACCGCCAAGCGCCAAGCGCCAATACCGACATCGACCCGCGACTCATGTACCGTCATTCCCGCGAAGGCGGGAATCCAAGTTTGCGTGCACATCCAGGACAGCGTGCTTTAGTGGCTACGGCACGAACTTGGATTCCCGCCTTCGCGGGAATGACGGTGAAGGTGACGGGCGACTCTAGCGCCACTCGTGCAGCGCGATCCCCCCGAAGCCCTTCCACGCCCCGAACACCCGCTCCAGCCCCGGCAGCAGGCGCCGCAGCGCCTCCTTGTCGCCGTGGAAGGTGGTCGCCGACCCATCGATCTTGCGCGTGCCCGCCAGCGTGAAGGCCTGCCCCTGCGGATGCGCCGCCGGCTGGCGCAGCAGCACCAGCAGCGGCTGGCCGCCCAGCTCGAACAGCAGCATGTCCCCGGCCGCGCCCGCGTCCGCGCGCCGGTAGCGGCGCTGCACCTCGGCCCCGATCGGCCCGGCCTCGAGCGCGATACGCACCTCCTTGCCGTGCTCCTCGGCCCAGTCCAGGAAGGGCACGGCGAAACGGTAGATCTGCCCCGGATCGGTGCGGTAATCCATCACCGACAGCGCGTCCGCCGACTTGGCCAGCTCGCGCAGCAGCGCGGTCTTGCCGTCCCACCAGAAGGGCACCACGAATTCCAGCCGCATCGCGCCCGCGGCTTCCCTCAGCTTCGCGGCCATTTCCAGATAACGGCTGTCGCGCTGCCCCACCGGCAGCACGTGGCCCGGCAGCAGGTAGGGCTCGACGTCGAACTGCATGCCTTTCAGCCGCGCCGCCGCGTCGGCCTGGGCGTTGTAGGCGGCGAAGGCGCGCGCGCGGGCGGCGGTGCTGGCCTGCACGTCCGGCAGGATCATGTGCGGGTCGCCCTCGACCGCCGTCACCGCCACCCCGCGCGCGCCGGCCGCCTTGATGAAGGCCCCCAGGGCCTCGGGCTCGGCGACCCGGCCTTCGCTCAGGGGCACGGTGATGAAGATCTCGCCGATGCCTTCGGCCGCGGCCCAGTCGATCAGGGCCGGCCCGCGTTCGCGCCATTCGCTGCGGCTCCAGATCCAGGTCGAGCGCGGCGCGCGGGTGGCGGCGGCCGGCTCCAGGCTCAGGGCGTCCAGCGCCAGGCTGGCCGCCCCCTGCGGACACAAAATGGTGAACTGGCGCCAGGCGCCGCGTTCCAGCCCGGCCGGCAGCAGCAAACGGCCGCTTGCCGCCTTGGGCTTGGCGCGCAGGCTGCCCATGTCGAGCGCGTCCTCGCGCGCGGCGCGCGCCTCGTCCGCGGCCTGCCAGGAAAACTCGCCGCTGCCCGCGAAGCCGGCCTGCAGCGCCGCCTGCGCGCGCGGCAGGAACCAGGGGCCGCGCAGCAGCACGCCGGCAGGGCGCGTGCCGGCCTTGCAGTCGATGCGCAGGCGCCCGTCCTCCAGGCGCGCCGTGACGCGCTCCTCCACGCCGAAGCCGCGCGCCTGCATGGAGCGCAGCAGGTTCTCGCCGAAGGGCATGGGCGCGGGCGGATCGGGCTCGGGACGCGCAGCGATCAGGGTGTGCTCGCTCACGTCGAGCGCTCCCTTGCTGTCGTCGCCCTGGAGCAGGATGGTCTGTTCCGGCTTCGTCCCCGCCGGCAGCGGATACACGGCTTCCACCTGCGCCGCGTCCAGGCCGAGATCGAGCTTGCGGCAGCCCGGCAAGGCGGCCGCGTCGCCGACCACGGCGCGCAGGCGCTGGCCCTCGGGCGTGGTGATCCCGGCCGACAGCGAGGTCGCCGGCGCCTTCTCGGCCGGGCAGAGATACAGCGAGGCGGCGTGGGCCGGGGCGGTCATGAGCAGCAGCGGCAGCAGGAAGGAGGATGGATGAAGGGGCATGGGCACTCGTTTCACTTGGGCGCGTCAGGCTGGGAAATGCCCTTGCGCTTCATGGCGCCCCAGGTCGATTCCTTCTGCACCAGCCAGCGCCACAGGCCTGTCAGGCGCCACCAGGAATTGAGCTGGCGATAACCGAAGTTCTCGAGGATCACGACCAGGCCCAGCATCGCAAGCTGCTTGCCGCGCGGGTAGATGTGGAAGGACATCTCTTCCAGCAGCAGGCCCGAGGCCGACAGCAGAATGCCCATGCCGACCGCGACGAACAGGAAGGCGCCGAAGGCCTCCCACGAGATCATGCCGGTGAAGAAGGCCCAGATCATGAAAGCATAGCCGCCCAGCTCGATCAGCGGGCCGAGCCACTCGAACAGCAGCATGAAGGGGAAGGCGACCCAGCCCGGCACGCCGCCATTGCGCGAGAACACCAGGCCCCAGTTGGCGTTCAGGCTCTCGGCCAGCCCGCGCTGCCAGCGGATGCGCTGGTTCTTGAGGGTGCGGAAGTCTTCCGGCGCCTCGGTCCAGCACACCGGGTCGGGCACGAATTCGATGCGGTAGGGCTGGCGGCGCGCCCGCAGCAGGCGGTGCATGCGCACCACCAGCTCCATGTCCTCGCCGATGGTGTCGCGGCGGTAGCCGCCGGCCAGCACCACGGCGTCCTTGCGGAACACGCCGAAGGCGCCCGAGATGATCAGCATGCCGTTCATGGCCGACCAGCCCAGGCGCCCGAACAGGAAGGCGCGCAGGTACTCGACCACCTGGAACAGGGCCCAGACGTTGGTCGGCAGGCCGACCTTGGTCAGGAAGCCGCCGCTGACCTGGCAGCCGTTGGCCACCCGCACGGTGCCGCCGGCCGCCACCACGGTCGGGTCGCGCAGGAAGGGCTCGGTGACCTTGGCCAGGCTGTCACGCTGCAGGATCGAGTCGGCGTCCACCCCGCAGAACAGCGGGTAGCGCGAGATGTTGATGCCGGCGTTGAGCGAATCGGCCTTGCCGCCGTTGAGCTTGTCGATCACGCGCACGTTGGGGTAGCGCGTGGAGCGGTAGACCTGGCGCACCTCCTTCGTCGGGATCTGGCGGCGGTAGGCTTCGGGGAAGGGCAGCAGGGCGAACTCGCGCTTGAGCACCTCGAGCGTGTCGTCCTTCGAGCCGTCGTTGATGATCACGATCTCGAACTCGGCATAGCTCAATTGCAGCATCGAGCGGATCGAGGCCGCGATGGTCGCCTCCTCGTTGTAGGCGGGAACCAGGATGCTGATCGGCGGCTCCAGGCCCGAATAGGCGCGCGGCAGCTCGGCCATGAACATCTCCTGGCCCTTGCGGCGCAGCGAACGCAGCGAGAAAAGGTTCAGGCTCAGGTAGCCCAGGTTCAGCGCGATGAAGTAGCAGAACACGAACCAGGTAATGAACTCGACGAGGAAGCTGCTGAAGCTCATGCGTTTTCCTCCTCGGCCAGCACCTGCTGCAGCATGTCGGCGGCGTAGCGGTCGGTCAGGCCGGCGCGCACCGCCTCCAGGTCGGCGCGCGACAGCGCCGGCAGCTCGCGCAGGGCCTGGGCCGCCCGGTAGCGCACCCACCACTGCGGATCGGCCAGCAGCGCGACCAGGCGCGGCACGTCTTCCCTGGCGCCGATGCGCCCCAGGGCGCGCGCGGCCTGCACCCGCACCTGCCAGTCCTCGTGCGCGAGCAGGGCGCGCACCTCGGCGATGGTCTCGGGCGTCATCACGCCGCGCAGCCCGGCGATCACCACCGGCACCTGTTCGCTGTTCAAGGCCCCGGCCAGCACCGCGCCCGGCAGCGGCACGCGCAGGGCCTCGGCGATGCGCAGCGCGCGCGGCAGGCGCTCCTGCGGCAGGGTGGGCAGGAGGCGGCCGATCACCGCCGCGGTGGGGGCGGCGGCCTCCTTCAGGATCCCGGCCACGTGCGACAGGGCCCAGTCCTCGCGCTCGATGAACAAGGGGGTAAGGTAGTCGGCGGCCGCCACCGGATCGACCCGCACCAGCGCCCACAGGGCGGTGAGCGAGAGCGCGCTGTCGCTCAGTTCGGCCAGGGGCAGCAGTTGCGGCCAGGCCTCGCGATCGCGCAGGTGGCCCAGCACCAGGGCCGCCAGCAGGCGTTCCTCGCGCGCGCCGCGCGCCAGCATGGCGCGCGCCAGGGCGTCGACGCCGAGGCCGCGCGCCATGGCGTTGAGGGCCTCGGTGGCATCGCCGCGCAGCGAGCCCTGCAGGTGCACCCAGAGGCGCAGGAAGGGCAGGCGCTCGCGCGGCGCGAGCGCGGGCAGGGATGGGCGCTCGCCCACGACGATCTGGTTGAGCAGGGGGCGCCAGCGCGCCAGCACCTGGGCTTCGCGCCTCTCGCGCCGGCGCAGGGAAACGCGCATCAGGACGATCTGGATCGCCAGCAGCAGGGTCAGGCCGAGCGCCACGGCGCCGGTCCAGAGCGCGACGGTGACGAAGCTGTCAGACTGCTGGACGATCGCCAAGGCCGCCGCCGTCGACAGTCGCCCCCGCCTGGTCCGGGGCCGGGGTCAGGGCCGCGCGGCGGCCCGTTGCGGCGCGCTTCATGCGCCGGCTTTCAGGAAACGGCGCACGCGCGCCAGCAGTTCGTTGGGCTGGAAGGGCTTGATCACGAAGTCGTTGGCGCCGGCGTCGAGCGCACGTACGGTGTCGCGCTCGGTGTTCTTGGCGGTGAGCATCAGGATCGGAACCTCGGCCCAGGCGGCGCGCTCGCGCACCAGGCGCACGAGCTCGAAGCCGTCGATATAGGGAAGCATCACGTCGAGCAGGATCAGGTCGGGCGTCGTGCCGGCGTTGGCGATGTGTTCGCTGGCGGCGCGGCCGTCCGCGAGATGGGTCACGCCATACCCCTGGCGTTCGAGCATGAAACGGAGCACTTGGGCGATGTGATCGTCGTCCTCGACAACCATGACCTGCGGGATGGAAGCTTGTTCGTTTGACATTGTGTTGCTCATATTGGCTTACGCCAATTATATAGCGCCACGCCCCGGTGTTGCGCCATGCAGCGCGACATAACTGGGACGGGTAGGCGCCTGACAACGGAGCCTCGATCTAGCGTCGCGGACGCAGCGGGTCCAGCAATCCGCGCAAGGCGTTATGGTCGAGCTCATACATCAGGGCCAGCAACTGGCCCAGCTCGCCGCGCGGGAAACCTTCGCGCGCAAACCAGGCCAGGTAATGACCGGGCAGGTCGGCCAGCTTGCGTCCTTTGTATTTGCCATATGGCATCTCTCGGACCACGAGAAGTTGCAGGGATTCACTATTCATCGTGCGCCACTTTAGCAAACAACGATGACGCTGTAGCATCTGACGGACAGGAGGACAGCATCATGAGCGACGAATTCAATCTGCAGCGCTTCGTGGACGCCCAGGCGCCGGTCTACGACACCGTCCTGGCCGAGTTGCGCGCCGGCCGCAAGCGCAGCCACTGGATGTGGTTCATCTTTCCCCAGGTCGCAGGCCTGGGCCACAGCGAGATGGCGCAGCGCTATGCGATCCGCTCGGAAGACGAGGCGGCGGCCTACCTGGCCCATTCGCTGCTGGGCGCGCGCCTGAACGAATGCGCCCGCATCGTGGCCGCGCTCGACACCGACACCATCGAAGACGTGTTCGATCCGCCGGACGACATGAAATTCCATTCCTCGATGACCCTGTTCGCCGACGTGGCGCCGGACGTGGCCGTGTTCCAGGACTGCATCGACAAGTATTTCGACGGCGCGCCCGACCGCAATACCCTGGCGCGCCTCATGTAGCGCTCAGGCCTCGAGGTAGAGCCGCTCCAGCTCGCCCTTGCGGCCATGCTGGGCGATATGGAGGATGACGGTGGTCGAGAGTTGCAGCACCGGATGGCGCGCGCGGTGCCTGGCGTACCAGAACGCATCCTCCAGCTCCTCGTCCTCGTGCGAGCTGGTCACGATCAGGCGTTCTTCCGGCACCTCGCCGTAGTCGAAGGCCTCCAGGTTGGCATCGTCCACCGATTCGGCCCAGTCTTCGCAATACTGGCCCCAGGCCGCGACGTAGCGGCAGTTCGAGGCCGCCAGCCAGCGGCTGACATCCCAGCGCCACATCTCCTCGCAGACCTCGTCGACGACCAGCACGGCGAGAAAAGGGGGCAGGCCGCCGATCGGCGGCAGTTCCTCGTCCGGGCGGACGTGAAGATAGGTGAGTTGCGGTGTCTGCATGGCGCCTTGGCTGCTTGGTCAGGCCGGCATTGTGCCAGAAGCCGGCGTTCCCTTCCCGCTCACGCCGCGCCGCGCTCCGGACGGCCGCGATACTGTCCCGGCGTCGCGGCAGTGAGGCGCTTGAAGATGCGCTGGAAATGGGCCTGGTCGGCGAAACCGGCTTCCAGCGCCGCCTGGGCGATCGGCAGGCCCGCGCGGAGGCCCGCCTTGCCGTGCTGGATGCGGCGGTTGACCTGGTATTCGTGGGGCGCCATGCCGTAGCGCTGGCGGAAGGCGCGCACCAGGTAGGACACCGAGAGCCCGGCGGCGGCGGCGATGTCTTCCAGGCGCAGGGGCGCGGCGAAATGGGCGTCGATGTAGGCCGCGGCGCGCTCCAGCCGGGCGGGCGGCGGGTCCGGCTCGCCGGTCGCGGGTTCGAGGCGCGTAAAAAAGCCGACCAGCAGCTCGTCGCGGCGCAGCGGCGCGCAGGCGGGATCGAGCAGGGCGTCGAACATGGCCATGTAGTGGCCGTAGAGCCTGGGCGAGCGCAGCGACCTGGCGGCGTAGGGGCGGAAGCGCCCGTCGGGCTGCAGGGAGGCGAGCCAGCCGGTGTCGACGTACAGCATGCGGTAGGACCAGGGCTGGCCGTCGATCGGGTTGCAGGCGTGGACTTCGCCCGGGTTCATGAACACCAGCGTTCCCTGCTCGACCTGTTCCGCATGCTCGCCGTTCAGGTAGGTGCTGCGGCCGCTGGTGATCGCGCCCACCGAGAAGGTTTCGTGCCAGTGCCGTTCGTAGCACAGCAGGCGACCGTCCGCGACCTCGCGCGCCTCGACCTGGGGCAGGGCGGGATCGCGCCAGAAGCGCGGGCCTGGCTGGCTGGAGGAAGGACGCGGCACGGCGGACCTCGGTGTACATGGAAGCGTCGATTCTAACGCAGTGGCCGCCCGGCCTGCGCGGCCCTGCGTGGGCAGCCCAGGGCGCATGCCGGACAGGTGAAATCGGTCCGGAAGCCCTCCGCGGCGTCCGGGGAGGATGTTGTTGCGTATAATCGCCCGGTAGCTTGTCCGATCATTACTAAAATACAACAACTCATGGCTTCATCTTCCGACAATATCAGCATGGCGGTGTTTTGCGACTTCGAGAACGTCGCACTGGGCGTGCGCGACGCCAACTACGAAAAATTCGACATCAAGCCGGTGCTGGAACGGCTGCTGCTCAAGGGCAGTATCGTCGTCAAGAAAGCCTATTGCGACTGGGACCGCTACAAGGGCTTCAAGTCGACCATGCACGAAGCGAACTTCGAACTGATCGAGATCCCCCACGTGCGCCAGTCGGGCAAGAACTCGGCCGACATCCGCCTGGTGGTGGACGCGCTCGACCTCTGCTACACCAAGTCCCACGTCAACACCTTCGTCATCATCTCGGGCGACTCCGACTTCTCGCCCCTGGTGTCGAAGCTGCGCGAGAACGCCAAGCAGGTGATCGGCGTGGGCGTGAAGCAGTCAACCTCCGACCTCCTGGTGGCGAACTGCGACGAATTCATCTTCTACGACGACCTGGTGCGCGAGCAGCGCCGCGCCGCCGCCAAGCGTGACGAGCGCAAGGCCCAGCCGCAGACCAAGCGTCCCAGCGACGACCGCCGCAAGGAAGAACTGGAAGCGCGCAAGGTGCAGGCGCTGGAGATGGTGGTCGAGACCTTCGACGCCCTGGTTTCCGAGCGCGGCGACACCGGCAAGATCTGGGCCTCGCTGCTCAAGGACACGCTCAAGCGCCGCCGCCCGGACTTCTCCGAGACCTATTACGGCTTCCGCACCTTCGGCAACCTGCTCGAGGAAGCGCAGACCCGCGGCCTGTTCGAGTTCGGCCGCGACGAGAAATCCGGCACCTACGTCTACCGCAGCGCCGGCGCGCCGGCCCTGCTGCCGGTGAGCGAGCAGGCGGCGGAGCCGGTGTCCGCCCTGATCCCCGAAGCGCTCATGCCCGAGGTGCAGGAGCCGGCGGAAGCGCCGGCCGCCACGGAAGAGGCCGAGCGCGAGCCGCGCCGCCGTGGACGCGGCGGCCGCAAGCAGGGTGGCCGTGCCGAAGCCGCCGCCGCGCCTTCGGCGCCCGAGCTGGGCCAGCCGGATGCCGACGAGCCGGTCGCGCTGGAGTCCGCGCCGCCGGCGCCGGCCGAGCCGGAACCGGCGCCGGAAGCAGCGCCAGCCGAGGAAGTCGCGGCCCCGGCCAAGGAACGCCGCCGCGCGCCGCGCAAGACGGCAGCCAGGAAGTCGGCGGCCACGCCGGCTGAGGAGGCCGCACCGGCCGAGGCGCCGGAAGCCGCTCCCGAGCCGGCGCCGGAGCCTGCCGCCGAAGCGGCGGCTGGGGACGTGGAAGCGGGCGAGACCGAAGACGCCAAGGCAGCCCGCAAGAAGCCGGCCCGTCCGGCCCACAAGGCGCCGGCGCGTAAGCCGGCGGCGCGCGGACGCCGTCCGGCCAAGCCCAAGGCGGGCGGCGAGAACGGCTGAGCGAGGGCAAGGCTCGTGGGGCGGCGCGTCGTCCGACGCCGCCGTCCAGTTAGTGCAATAATGGAAACGCCTGCGATGGCGCAGGCTTGCCGCACCGACTGTCGAAGGAGCCTGCCATGCGCGCGCTTGTCGGACTGTTCTCCCTGCTTCTCCTGAGCGGCCCGGCTGCGGCCGCGCCCGCGGCCGGCCATCCCATCCTGGGCATCTGGCGTCTCACGCTGCCGCAACTCGGCTGCTCCGAAACCTACCGCTTCCGCGCCGACGGCACCAGCCTCGTCACCAGCGCGGAGGAAATCTCGGAAAGCGAATACCAGATCCCAGACAAGCCCAGCGCCAAGGGCTTCTACCGGATGGAAGACCGGATCACCAAGGACAACGGCAAGAAGGATTGCGCCGGCGTCATCATGAAGGTCGGCACCCGGGCGACCAACTTCATCCGCTTCCATCCCTCCAACACACTGTTCCTGATGTGCGCGGACGAGAGCATGGAGACCTGCATCGGCCCCTTCGAGCGGATCGAGGGCGAGGAGGCCTGAGGCTTCAGCTGTGAGCGCCGGGGCGCGCCCTGTGGGTCGCGATCTTGGCGCGATTGCCGCACAAGGCCATGCTGCACCAGCGCCGCTTGTTGGCTTTGGTGCGGTCGATGAAGATGATCGAGCAGTCCTGCCCGTCGCAGTGCTTCACGCGCAACAGGTCTTCGCGTTCCAGCAGCTCGGCAATGGCGCGTGCAACCGGCTGCAGTGCCTGGTCAGCCGACGTCCAGCGCACCTTTTCCACCACCACGGGGTGATGACTTCCATCCCCCGCCTGCAGGTTTTCCTCTAGTTCGAAATACCATTCGCCCTCGGCCAGCACCTCCCTCAGTGGCTGCAGCGAGGTCGCGGGCAGGGCGCTCGCGCCGAGCTCTCGCTGGCGCGAGAGCTTGTCGCGGAACCATTCGCGCAGCCCACGGGCACGTTCAGCCGTGCGCTCGAGCGCTTCGCTTCCGAATGCGCGCAAACGCTCCGCATCCTGCGCGCCGATCGCACCAGCGAGATGAAGCCAGCGCACCAGACCCTCTCCGTCACGCAGGCATTCCGTTGCCGGAATGTGCGGCTTTTCGATGCTGTTCAGGAAATCCATGGCCAGGTGCCCTCCCAGTAGGAAGGGCTCGGGATAGGGGCGCAGGTCTGTTGACATGGTTTACTCCGTAACCAATATAAGTCTATTTTAGCGGTGTCTCCGCCGGCTCGCAAGCGGAGTGCTCGATTGAATCTCGCTATCATGTAACCGATTAAATTTGATTTGACCGGTTTCACTCAACGATATACCATTTAAACCAAGCTTAACCGGTTACATAGCTCTCCGTCCCTGAGTTGATGGGGCGAGGGCCGGTGCCGTGGGGCTTCTTATCAATTACCTGGAGCAATTATGAACTTTCGACCCCTCATCGCCGGTGCAGCAGCCTTGCTTGCTTCCGGCACGCTTCAAGCCGCACCGGCCGCAACGGACCCGAACACGGCCGTGCCAAGCGCGAAGGCCATCCGCGGCGCCTCTACCTATGTCGAACTCGAGAAAGAGCCTCCGCCTAAGCTGATCGTCGACGATCCGCTGCCGGAAGGGCTGGCGCAGGGCATCGTCTGGATCCAGTACCGCGTCGAAAACCTGCGCATCGTGCCGGTGTTCGGCAAGGGCGCCACCCAAGTGTCGCCGCGCGTCGGCCACCTGCACATCACAGTCGACAACCTGCCGTGGTGGTGGGCCGACGCCAGCGACAACAACACCATCGACATCGCCGGCCTGCCGGCCGGCGAGCACACCGTACGCATCGAACTGGTCAATCCGAACCACAAGATCTACGACACCAAGATCGTGAAGTTCCATCTTCCGGTCGCGGTGCAACACGAGTTCCACGAGAAGCACAAGCATTAATCCGTTTCACCCACCCACCTTCATTCAAGGAGCACATCATGCAAGCGAATCAGAAAGTTCTGTACACCGGTAAAACCCGAACCAGCGGCAGCGGGCGCGATGGCGGCAGCGGCCGCAGCGACGACGGCCGCCTGGAAGTCGGCCTGAGCACGGCCGGCGGCAAGGGCAATGGCACCAATCCGGAGCAACTGCTGGGAGTCGGCTGGGCGGCCTGCTATATCAGCGCCCTGCATTTCGCCGGCAAGGAGTTCGGTGTCGTCTTGCCGCAAGGGGCGGTGGTGGACGCCGAAGTCGACCTGGTGCATGGCGACGATGGCTACGGCCTGCAGGCCCGTCTGGACGTCCATATCCCCGGGGTGGATCTCGAGACCGCGCGCAAGCTGGTCGAGCGCGCCCACCAGACCTGCCCGTACTCGAAAGCCTTGTCGAAGACCACTCAACTCGTCACCCGCGTGCTGTGAAAGTCACGCTCATCCGCGGCCGGCATGCCGGTCGCGGGATCACCTGGAAACGACATGAAAAATGACATTCTGAAAGCGGGCCTTGCCGCGCTGCTGGTCTCGGCGTCCTGGATCGTGGCAGCCCAGTCGGCGGCCGGGCGCGACACCGCAGCGCCATCTTTGCCCTATACGCTGGACGGAACGGCCGATCCATCCTATGCGCTCCTGCAGCAGCAGGTCACCGACAGCGAGCGCGGGTTCGCGGCGACGATGCAGCGGCGTGACTTCGCGGCCCTCGGCCAGTACCTGGCCGAGGACGCGATCTTCTTCACCGAAACCGGTACGTTGCGAGGGCGCGAGGCAATCCTGCGCGACTGGCGCAAGTACTACGAGGGCAAGCAGGCGCCGTTCTCGTGGGGACCGGACCAGGTCGAGGTCTTCCCCTCGGGACGACTCGCCTACAGCGGCGGCGTGGTGAAGAACCCCGAGGGAAAACCGATCGGGCGCTTCAGCACGATCTGGCGCCTCGAGGCGCCAGGACAATGGAAGATCGTCTTTGACCGCGGCGAGCCGCTGCCACCCGGGAAATCGCGCTGATCCGAAGCCGCGCGAACTAGCCGCCCTGGCGGGCCGCTGCCTCGCGCGCGCGGCGCTTCGTCACTACTTCGCCGGCTATCCCCCAGTTGTCGGTGCTGACTTCGTCGATGACGACGAAAGTGGATTCAGGGTTCTTGTTCAGCACCTTCACCATCAGCTCGGTCGCGCCTGCGATCAGGGCTTCCTTCTGCGCTGCGGTGACCCCTTCGTCGGTCACCTGGATCAGGATATAGGGCATGGTGCTCTCCTTGTTTGTGATGTCGGGCCGGCCGGACGCCCGCCGCTGCACCTTCAGTATGCGGCGAGCCGAAGGCCGGGCTAAGTTCGCGTGGTTCTGCCATTGGTGAGAGTAGATGCAAAGGACATCGGCGCTGCGCACGATTCCTTATCTTGTCATTAACTTTTCATCGTCGGTCCCTAAGCTGGTGTTTCGCTGGACACCAGTTTTTTCCTCAACCGACCCCGGATCACTCACATGCCCAAGTTCGACTTCGCGTTTTCGCGCATGACGCGCACGGAGGTGCACGCATGAGCCGCCGCAACTTCCTCAGCACCCTGGCCCAGGCGGGCGGCGCCAGCGCCGTGCTCGCCACCTTCCCACCCGCCATCCAGCGCGCCCTGGCCTTGCCGGCCAACCAGCGCACCCGCAGCCTGCAGGACGTCGAGCACATCGTCGTGCTGACGCAGGAAAACCGCAGTTTCGACCACTACTTCGGCACCATGGAAGGCGTGCGCGGCTTCGGCGACCCCTTCCCGGTGCCGGTGAGGGACCGCCAGAACCTGTTCAGCCGCAAAACCGTCTTCGTGCAGCAGACCGTCGGCGGCGCCCCGGTGCCTGGCCGGCCGAACTGGCCCAGCAGCCGTCCGATCGCACCCTTTCGCCTGAACACGGTGCAGGACTTCCCCGTCATGCGGGTGGCCGGGACCCCGCACGCCTGGGCGGACGCCCAGCTGGCCTGGGACCATGGCCGCATGAACGACTGGTGCACGATCAAGCAGAACCACTCGATGGGCTACTACGCCGAGGCCGACATTCCCTTCCAGTTCGCGCTCGCGCGCGCCTTCACGATCTGCGACCATTACCACTGCGCCACGCAGAGCGGCACCAATACCAACCGCCTGTTCCTGTTCAGCGGCCACAACGATCCGCTGGCGGTGGCCGGCGGACCCTCGACCGACAACAGCCGCGACGACTTCAACCCGGACATGTCCACCGACTACCTGTGGACCACCTATCCGGAGCGCCTGGAGGCGGCCGGGGTCAGCTGGCAGGTCTACCAGAACATGGCGGACAACTTCACCGACAACTCGCTTGCCGGTTTCCGCAATTTCCGCAACGCCTGGTACCGCCGCCCGGGCTACTCGCCCTCGCTGCGCGAGCGTGGCGTGAGCACGCGCGACCTCGACCTGCTCAAGGCGGACGTGCTGGCCAACCGCCTGCCCCAGGTGAGCTGGGTGGTCGCCACCGCCGAGGGTTCCGAGCACCCGGGGCCGTCGAGCCCGGCTTCCGGCGCCGACTACATCGCGCGCGTGCTGGACGCCCTGACCGCCAACCCCGAGAGCTGGAGCAAGACCGTCCTGCTCATCAACTTCGACGAGAACGACGGCTTCTTCGACCACATGCCGCCGCCGGCCGTGCCGTCCTACCTCAGCTACAGCCCGAATCCGGCGCTGGCCCAGCTCGCCGGCGCATCGACGGTCGACACCACGGGCGAGTACCACCACGTCCTCAACGGCGCCGATCCGCGCACCCTGAACCGTCCTTACGGCTTCGGCCCACGGGTGCCGATGTACGTGATCTCGCCCTGGTCCAAGGGCGGCTGGGTCAACTCCCAGGTGTTCGACCATACGTCGGTGGTGCGCTTCATCGAGGCGCGCTTCGGCGTGCGCGAGCCCCTCATCAGCCCGTGGCGGCGCGCAGTCAGCGGCAACCTGCTGAGCTGCTTCGACTTCGTCAATCCGGACAACAACGGCTTCAAGCAATTGCTGCCGGAGACGGCAGCGCGTCGCGCGATGGCGCTGGCGCTTCCCAACACCAAGACCCCGGCCACCCCGACCACCCTGGCCGCACCAAGCCAGGCCGCCGGCGTTCGCCCGGCACGGGCCTTGCCCTATGAGCTGCAGGTCCAGGCCAACGTGCCCCTGGGCAGCAGCCAGGTCGAGCTGAGCTTCGAGAACGCGGGCGAGGCGGGCGCGGTCTTCCACGTCTACGACCGCCTGGCGCTGGACCAGATCCCGCGCCGTTACACCGTGGAGGCCGGCAAACAGCTGAAGGGGCGCTGGAATACGGTGGGCGCCTATGACCTGTGGATCCTCGGTCCGAACGGCTTCCATCGCCACATCACGGGCGACGTGCGCCGCGCGGGCGATGCGGCATGGCCGGAAATGATCCTGCGTGCCGACCGCAGGGCAGGGGAACTGGTCCTCGAGCTGGTCAACAACGGCGCCCAGGCCTGCACGTTCCAGCTCAGCGCCAACAAGTATTACGCAAACCGTCCTCAGGAAGTGCGCGTGGTGGCGCGTTCGCGCAGCACCATCCGCCTGCCGCTGGCCTCGAGCTCCCACTGGTACGACTACAGCCTGCGCGTGCCCGGCCTGCCGGGCTGGCTGCGCCGCTTCGCCGGCCACCTGGAAAACGGACTGCCGTCGATCAGCGACCCGGCCATGCAGGGTCCGGCCCAGCTCGACCAGTACCGCGTCATCTGAACCCACGAGGAGTGTGAATGAAATCGAGAATCTTCCTTGCCGCGGCCCTGATGGCCGTGGCCTGCGGCAGCCAGGCCGCGGTCATCTACGGCGACAACCTGGTCGTCAACGGCGACGCCGAAGCCGGCACCACGGGCTGGACCGGCTACTCCACCTACAGCCTGTTCCAGTCGGTGGACTATGGCAGCAACTGGGTATTGCCCACCCAGCCCGGCCCCGGCGATCGGGGCAACAAGATGTTTGCCGGGCTCAATCAGTATGCGGCGGGTTACCAGACCCTGGACTTCGGTCTGACGACCACGCAGGATATTTCCTTCTCGCTCAGCGGCTGGTTGGGCGGCTGGTCCAGCCAGGGCGACAATGCGCTGTTCTACGTGCAGTTTCTCGACGAACTGAATAACGAGATCGGCGCGTCGGCCCTCGGTCCGGTGACGCCGGAAGATCGCGACAACCAGACCGGCCTGTTCTATCGGGAAGCGGGCGGCTTCATGCCGGCCGGCACCCGCAAGCTGTCCTTCTGGCTGTCGATGGAACGCCTGGTGGCGGGGGACAACGACGGCTATGCGGACAACCTGTCCTTCATCCTGCAGGAGCCCGTCAACGCGGTGCCGGAACCCGGGGTGCTGTCGAGCTTCCTGCTCGGGCTCGGCGTACTGGGCTGGACCCGCCGGCGCAGGCGCGGCGCCTGAGCATCAGGGGCCGGACATCGGATCCAGGCCTGCAGGCCTCCGATGTCCGGCGCGCGGGCGGCGCTCAGCGCGGCGCGCCGCCCTTGACCACTTCGCCGCCCTTGATCACCACGGCCGGCGCTTCCAGCAGGCGCACGTCGGCCGTCGGGTCGCCCGCCACCGCCACCATGTCGGCGTAGCGCCCGGCCTCGATCACGCCCAGGTCCTTGCGCGCCAGGGCTTCGGCGGCATTGATGGTGGCGCTCTGGATCGCCTGCAGCGGCGTCATGCCGTACTTGACCATGACCGCGAACTGCTTGCCGTTGCCCCCGTGCGGGTGCACGCCGGCGTCGGTGCCGAACACCATCTTGACCCCGGCCGCGTGGGCGCGCTTGAAGTTCTGGCGCTGGATCTCGGTGACTTCACGGTCCTTGCGCAGGTTGTCTTCGAGCACGCCGTTCTTCTTGCCCTCGGCCGCCGTGTAGTCGCCGTTGTAGATGTCCATCGACAGCCACGCGCCGTGCTTCTTGGCCAGCGCAATGCCTTCGTCGTCGATCAGGCTGGCGTGCTCGATGGTGTTGACGCCGGCGCGGATCGCATCCTTGATGCCGGCCGCGCCGTGCGCGTGGGCCGCCACCCTCAGGCCCCATTGCTGGGCTTCTTCCACGGCCGCGCGCAGTTCGGCCAGGCTCATCTGCTGCTGGCCGGGTTCGGTGTTACGCGAGAACACGCCGCCGGTCGCGCAGACCTTGATCACCTGGGCGCCGTACTTGCGTAGCGATCGCACCGACTTGCGCACCTCGTCCGGGTTGTCGGCGTTGTAGGGCTTCTTCTGGTCCATCGAGGGCGGGAAATAGGTGCTGTCGCAGTGGCTGCCGGTCGGCCCGAAGGACCAGCCCGCCGGGATGATGCGCGGCCCGCGCACCTTGCCGGCCTCGATGGCCTGGCCCAGGCCGACGTCGTTCCAGTCCTCGGCGCCCAGGTTGCGCACGGTGGTGAAGCCGGCGTCCAGGGTGCGGCCGGCGTGGACCACGCTCAGGGCCGACCAGAAGCGGTCGTTGTATTCGAGGTATTTGTAGCCGCCATAGGTCGGGTCGGAATCGAGGTGGACGTGCATGTCGATCAGCCCCGGCACCAGGGTCATGCCGGGCAGGGCGATGCGGGTGACGCCCTCGGCCGCCTGGGCGGCGCCGGCCTTGCTGTTCACGCTGACCACGCGGCCGTCGCGCACCAGGATCTCCGGATTCGGGATCATGCGGCCGGCGCGCACGTCCAGCAGGCGGTCGGCGGTGATGAGGACGTCGGCGGCCTGGGCGGCCCAGGTGGCGGACAAGCCGGCCAGGGCCAGGCAGAGGGCGGCGGTGCTAGGGTAAAGACGGTTCAAGAGTTCCCCCGATTCTAAATATAGACAAAATGCAACTTTATACCGGGGATACCGGCCGGCGTCCAGAAGCGGGAGGGAAGGGTACAGGGTAAATACGCGCGAAACAGACAATGATGGGGCGTTATGGCCGACCGACATCGGCTCATGTCCCGCCTCAGCCCATCGGTGTATATTGCCGGGTTGATCGACAATAAACGTCCACCATGTCCCCGGTCCTCCTTTTCTGCATTCTCATCGGCTATTTCGCCCTGCTGCTCGGCGTCGCCTGGGCCACTTCGCGCAACGCCAACAATGACAGCTTCTTCATCGGTAACAAAAGCAGCAACTGGATGCTGGTCGCCTTCGGCATGGTCGGCACCACGCTGTCCGGCGCCACCTTCATCAGCGTGCCTGGCAACGTGGGGGCGGACGGCTTCGGCTACGCCCAGATCCTGATCGGCTACGTGATCGGCTACGTGCTGGTGGCCTACCTTCTGCTGCCGCTTTACTACCGGCTCAAGCTGACCTCGATCTACCACTACCTCGACGTGCGGCTCGGACGCCGCGCCTACCAGAGCGGGGCCGGCTTCTTCATCCTGTCGCGCCTGCTGGGCGCCACCGCGCGCCTCTACCTGGTGGTGAACATCCTGCAGGCCATCATCCTCGACAGCCTGGGCATCCCGTTCTGGATCACCACCCTGGTCATCCTGGGCATGATCCTGGCCTATACCTACCAGGGCGGCGTCAAGACCATCGTCTGGACCGACACCCTGCAGACCAGCTGCATGCTGTTCGGCCTGTTCGCCTGCGTCTGGTTCCTGCTGGACCAGCTGGGCATGTCGGTGCCCGAGACCCTGGACGCGATGCAGTCGCAAGGCCTGTCGCGCATCTTCACGACCGACTTCGACAGCCCCAACTTCTTCCTCAAGCAGATCGTCGCCGGCGCCTTCATCGTGCTGACCATGACCGGCATGGACCAGGAAATGATGCAGAAGACGATCTCGGTCAAGACCCTGGCCGACTCGCAGAAGAACCTGCTGACCCTGACCGCCGTGCTGGTGGTGGTGCTGATGTCCTTCCTGTTCCTGGGCGGCCTGCTCTACCTGTACGCCCCGGTGGCCGGCGTCACCGCCACCGGCGACAAGATCTTCCCGGCCGTGGTCATGGGCCTCCTGCCGGCGGCGGTGCAGATCATCTTCCTGATCGCCCTGATCTCGGCCCTGTTCCCGAGCGCCGACGGCGCCATCACGGCCCTGACCTCGTCCTTCTGCATCGACATCCTCGGCATCAAGCGCCGCGAAGACCTGAGCGAGGCCGCCAAGGAGCGCCTGCGCCGCCATGTGCACCTGGGCTTCGCCTTCCTGTTCCTGCTGCTGGTGATGGGCTTCAAGGTGGCCGACAGCCCGAGCATGATCGTGGTGATCCTCAAGCTGGCCAGCTATACCTACGGGCCGCTGCTGGGCCTGTTCGCCTTCGGCATGCTGACCCGCCGCAGCCTCACCGACCGCCTTGTCCCTTACGTGACGATAGGCGCGCCCATTCTTTGCGCGCTCCTTGAGTACAATCAGGACATCCTGCTCGGCTCTTATCGACTCGGGCTGGAATTGCTCATGGTAAATGGCATACTCGTGTATGCCGGCCTGTTCGCGATCTCGCACCGTGAAAAGACCGGCCCGGCAGCCGTTGCCGCCTGACCCAGTATTCATTTTTGATCGGAGTTTCGATGGCCTTCAAGCCCTTCAGTGCCCTGAGACGCGGTGTCGTCTGGCTGTGGAGCGCGCTCGACGCGACCCGCCGCACTTTCTTCAACCTCTTGTTCCTTCTGTTCCTCATCGTGCTGCTGTGGATGGTGTTCGGCGGCGGCGGCGTCAAGCCGATCGCCGGCAATACCGCCCTGGTGCTGGAGCTCAAGGGCGACCTGGTGGAGCAGTACCAGGCCAACCTGCGCGAGACGGTGCTGGACAGCGTCGGTGGCGACAGCAAGCGCACCGTGCGCCTGCGCGACGTGCTGGTGGTGCTGGAGAAGGCCGCCGAGGACCCGAACATTTCGACCGTCGTGCTGCTGCTGGACGAAATGGAAGGCGGCGGCCTGGCCATGCTGCGCGAGTTCGGCGCCGCCATCGACAAGGTCAAGGCCGGCGGCAAGAAGGTGGTGGCCTGGAGCGGCAACTACGACCAGAAGCGCTACCTGGTGGCATCGCACGCCGACGAGGTCTACGTGCACCCGATGGGCATGGTCCTGATCGAGGGCTTCGGCCGCCACAAGAACTACTACCGCGACGCGCTGGACAAGCTGGGCGTGACGGTCAACCTGATGAAAGTCGGCACCTACAAGAGCTTCGCCGAGCCCTTCATCGCCAACGGCCCCTCGGACGCCGCGCGTGAGGCCGACGCCTACCTGTTCAATGCCCTGTGGGCCGGCTACACCGGCGAAATCGAGAAGAACCGCCGTCTCGAAGGCGGCGCCGTGGCGCGCCTGATCGACACCCTGCCGCAGCAGATGGAGGCGGCGGGCGGCAACGCCGCCAAGGTGGCGCTGGCCAACAAGCTGGTGGACGGCCTCAAGACCCGCGACGAGATGCGCGCCATGCTGATCAAGCGCGGCGTCTATGAAGAGAGCTACAAGTCCTTCCGCCAGGTCGGCTTCTACGACTACCTGTCGCGCCACCAGCAGAAGCCCTTCGGCGACGCGGTGGGCGTGATCGTCGCCGCCGGCAACATCACCGAAGGCCTGGGTGGTCCGGGCGTGGTCGGCGGCCTGACCACCGCCAACCTGATCCGCCAGGCGCGCGAGGACGACGAGATCAAGGCGGTGGTGCTGCGCGTCGATTCGCCCGGCGGCAGCGCCTACGGCTCCGAGCTGATCCGCCGCGAGCTGGAGCTGACCCGCGCGGCCGGCAAGCCGGTGGTGGTGTCGATGGGCAGCACGGCGGCCTCCGGCGGCTACTGGATCGCGATGGCGGCCGACGAGATCATCGCCGACCCCTACACCGTCACCGGCTCGATCGGGGTGTTCGCCATCCTGCCGACCGCCGACAAGGTGCGCGACAAGCTGGGCATCCACACCGAGGGCGTGACCACCACCTGGCTGGCCGACGCCTACAACCCGCTGCGCCCGCTCGATCCGCGCTTCGGCCAGCTGGTCCAGAGCAGCATCAACCACGTCTACAACGAGTTCACCACCAAGGCAGCGGCCGCGCGCAAGACCACGCCCGCCAAGATCGACGAAGTGGGACAGGGCCGGGTCTGGACCGGCGCCCAGGCCAAGGACCGCGGCCTGGTCGACCGCCTGGGCGGCTATCGCGACGCCCTGGATTCGGCGGCCCGCCGCGCCAAGCTGGACGGCGACTACCGCGTCGCCTACATCGAGCGTCCGGTCAACCGGATCGAGCGCTTCCTGCAGATGATGGGAGCGTCGGCGGCCCAGGCCGTCAATATCCAGGTCAAGCTGGGCCTGCTGGAAGAAGCGCTGCCGGCCGGCCCGGTGGCCCAGGTGGCCGAGGACATGGCCTTCCTGTCCGAACTGAGCGAGGGCCGCAAGCCTTTCGCTGCCGTCACCCACTGCCTGTGCGCCTCGCCGTGATAAGAAATGTAGGCGCTTTGTAAGCAAGTGCGACAGGCAGAAACGGGCTCGGGACCCAGGTTCCGGGCCCGTTTTCCGTTTACGTCCGCCAACGCGGGGGCAACGGTGTAAATCGATGTAAAGGACTTGTCCCGGTCCCTGTTACAAGGTGGCGCGCAATGTACGTTATGAAACATAACGCTGCGAGACCCCATGCTACATTCAAAAGCACTCGTGTTATCCGAATGGCATTCTGGCCGGAAAGACAAGGAAGAGCATGGACGTCAAGCATCCCCCGACCACAGCACCCGCAAGCACCTCCCCAGCAGCACGCCCCGCGCGCACCCGTCGCGCCCGCATCGTTGGTTCCATCGTCGCCATCCTGGCGATGATCGGCCTGGCCTGGCTGGCCTGGTGGCTGACCAACCGGCCGGCCGGTCCGGGGCCGGGCGGGCCGGGTGGACCGGGCGCGGCGGCCGGCCAGCGCGCCGGCGGTCCCGGCGGTGGCGGCCCCGGTGGCGGACGGCGCGGCGCGCCCGCCACCACGGTGGGCGTGGCCACGGCGGAGCAGGCAGACATCCCGGTCACCATGGACGCCCTGGGCACGGTGGTGGCCGCGGCCACCGCGACCGTGCGCCCGCAGGTGTCGGGCGTGATCCAGAAGATCCATTTCACCGAAGGGCAAATGGTGCGCCCGGGCCAGGTGCTGGCGACCATCGATCCGCGCCCCTTCGAGATGGCCTTGCTGCAGGCGCGCGGCCAGCGCCAGCGCGACGAAGCCCAGCTCGAAAGCGCGCGGGTAACCCTGGCGCGCTACCGCACGCTGCTGGAACAGGACTCGATCGCGCGCCAGGAGGTCGACACCCAGGCAGCGCTGGTCAAGCAGCTGGAGGGCACGGTGATGACCGATCGCGCCATCGAGGGCACGGCCCAGCTGAATCTCGGGTATGCCTCAGTCAAGGCGCCGATCGCCGGCCGCGTGGGCCTGCGCACGGTGGACGTGGGCAACCTCGTGGGCAGCGGCGACGCCAACGGCATCGCCCTGATCACCCAGCTTTCGCCGATCGACGTCGAGTTCACGGTGCCCCAGGACCAGCTCACCGTGCTGCAGCGGCGCATCGCCCAGGGCGCCCGCCTGCCCGCGACGGCCCTGGACCGCACCCGCACCGAGGAGCTGGCGGTCGGCAGTTTCGCCGCGCTCGACAACCGGGTCGACGTGCAGACCGGCACGGTGCGCGCCAAGGCGCGCTTCGCCAACGCCGACGGCAAGCTCTTCCCCAGCCAGTTCGTCAACCTGCGCCTGCAGGTGAACGTGATCCAGGACGCGGTGGTGGTGCCGGTGACGGCGCTGCGCCACGGCGCCGACGGCGACTTCGTGTACGTGCTCAATGCCCCGGAGCGCACCGTCTCGCTGCGCAAGGTGACGCGCGGCGAGGCGATGGTGGACAAGGTGCAGATCCGCACCGGCCTCAAGCCGGGCGAGCAGGTGATCACCGAAGGCGCGGACCGCCTGCGCGACGGCGCCAAGGTGATGCTGCCGGGGGACCGGCCGCAGGGCGCCGGGCAGCAGGGGCAGGGACGTGGACGCGGTGAGGGCGGGCAGGGCGGTGGTCGTGGCCAGGGCGAGGCCGGGCAGGGCGGTGGCCGTGGCCAGGGCGAAGGTGGGCAGGGCGGCGGCCGTGGCCAGGGCGAGGGCCGCCAGCGCCAGGGAGCGCAGCAATGATGGATCGTCGCCGCTCCGCGCCCGCTCCCCTTGCACCGTCGTTCCCGCGCAGGCGGGAACCCAAGTTTGTCCGCGGGTTCGCGCCTCGTGCTGACGGATGGGCAGGTGACCCGGATACAAACTTGGATTCCCGCCTGCGCGGGAATGACGGTGGTGGGCGGGCGCTGCGCTCATTTGAGACAGACGGTGGTGGGCGGGCGCTGCGCTCATTTGAGACAGACGGTGGTGTGCGGGCGCTGCGCTCATTTGAGATAGACGGTGGTTGGCGAGCGCTGCGCTTGTACGCGATGACGTATCGTCACCGCGTTGCGCCTGCAGCCCACGCACCGTCGTTCCCGCGCAGGCGGGAACCCAAGTTTGCCTGCGGGTCCGCGCCTCGTGCTGAAGGATGGGAAGGCGGCTGGTACATGAACTTGGATTCCCGCCTGCGCGGGAATGACGGTGATCGGCGAGGGTCGGCGGAGAGGAGGGCGGCATGAGTCCGTCCACCCCCTTCATCCACCGCCCGGTCGCCACGGCCCTCCTGATGCTGGCCATCGTGCTCTCCGGTCTGGTGGGCTACAAGTTCCTGCCCCTGTCCGCGCTGCCCCAGGTCGACTTCCCGACCATCCAGGTGCAGACCCTCTACCCCGGCGCCAGCCCCGAAGTGATGGCGCGCACCGTCACCGCCCCGCTGGAGCGGCAGTTCGGCCAGATGTCGGGCCTCACCCGCATGAGCTCCACGAGCGCCGCCGGCGTCTCGGTGGTCACCCTCCAGTTCGGCCTGGGCCAGACCCTCGACGTCGCCGAGCAGGAAGTGCAGGCCGCCATCAACGCCGGCGGCAGCCTGCTGCCGACCGACCTGCCGGCCCCGCCGGTCTACGCCAAGGTCAACCCGGCCGACGCCCCGGTCCTGACCCTGGCCATCACCTCCGACACGCTGCCGCTGACCGAGATCCAGAACCTGGTCAACACCCGCTTGGCCCTGAAGATCAGCCAGGTCTCCGGCGTCGGCCTGGTGACCCTGGCCGGCGGCCAGCGCCCGGCCGTGCGCATCCAGGCCGATACCGAGGCCCTGGCTTCCTACGGCCTGGGCCTGGACACCCTGCGCAGCGCCATCACGGCCGCCAACGCCAACAGCGCCAAGGGCAATTTCGACGGCCCCACGCGCGCCTACGCCATCAACGCCAACGACCAGCTGCTCACGGTGCCGGACTACAAGGAGCTGATCGTCGCCTACCGCAACGGCGCCCCGGTCAAGCTGGAGGAAGTCGCCCAGGTGGTCGACAGCGCAGAGAACGTGCGCCTGGGCGCCTGGGCCAACATGAAGCCGGCCATCATCCTGAACGTCCAGCGCCAGCCGGGCGCCAACGTGATCGCCACCGTGGACGCCATCAAGGAGCGCCTGCCGGAACTGCAGGCCGGCCTGCCGCCTTCGCTGCGCGTGGACGTGCTGAGCGACCGCACCGCCGGCATCCGCGCCTCGGTCCACCACGTGCAGATCGAACTGCTGCTGGCCGTGGTGCTGGTGGTGCTGGTGATCTTCGCCTTCCTGCATTCGGTGCGCGCCACCGTGATCGCCAGCCTGGCGGTGCCGATCTCGCTGATCGGCACCTTCGGCGCCATGTACCTGCTCGGCTACAGCCTGAACAACCTGTCGCTGATGGCGCTGACGATCGCCACCGGCTTCGTGGTCGACGACGCCATCGTCATGATCGAGAACATCGCGCGCTACATCGAGGAAGGCGAAAAGCCGATGGCGGCGGCGATCAAGGGCGCGACCCAGATCGGCTTCACCATCATCTCGCTCACCGTGTCCCTGATCGCGGTGCTGATCCCGCTGCTGTTCATGGGCGACGTGGTGGGCCGCCTGTTCCGCGAGTTCGCGGTGACCCTGGCGATCACGATCCTGATCTCGGGCGTGGTGTCCCTGACCCTGGTGCCGATGATGTCGGCGCGCTGGCTGCGCGCCAAGGAAGACGAGCACCCGAGCCGCTTCGCCCTGCGCACCCAGGCCTTCTTCGACCGCGTGATCCAGCGCTACGACCGTGGGCTGGACTGGGTGCTGGCGCGCCAGGGCCTGACCCTGCTGGTGGCCCTCGGCACCCTGCTGCTGACCGCCTTGCTGTGGGCCGTCATCCCCAAGGGCCTGTTCCCGACCCAGGACACCGGCCAGCTGCAGGCGCGCCTGGAAGCGCGCAAATCAATCTCTTACCGCGAGATGGCCCAGCTGCAGAGCGCCGCCGCGCGCGAGATCCTGCGCGATCCGGAAGTGGCCTCGATCAGCTCCTACGTGGGCGTGGACGCCGCCAACAACACCATGCTCCACACCGGCACCATGCTGATCAACCTGAAGGAAGACCGCGGCGACCAGGATGAGACGATGGCGCGCCTGCGCCAGCGCGTGGCCGGCGTGCCCGGCCTCACCCTCTACCTGCAGCCGACCCAGGACCTGACCATCGACGCCGAAAGCGGCCCGACCCAGTACCGCCTGTCGCTGGAGGGCGCCGACAGCGCCGTGGTCAACGAGTGGGCGCACCGCCTGGTGCAGAAGATGAGGACCCTGAAGCAGGTGCGCAACGCCACCACCGACGCCGGCGCCACCGGCCTGGCCGCCTTCATCGACATCGACCGCGACACCGCCTCGCGCCTGGGCGTGACCGCGGCCGCCATCGACGACGCCCTGTACAGCGCCTACGGCCAGCGCATCGTCTCGACCATCTTCACCGAGACCAACCAGTACCGCGTGATCCTCGAAGCCCAGCAGGACGAGGCGATGTCGCTCGACGCCCTGGCCAACCTGCAACTGCGCACCAGCTCGGGCGAGCCAACCCCGCTGTCGGCGTTGGCCACCATCAGCGAGCGCGCCGCGCCCCTGCAGGTCGTCCACGTGGCGCAATACCCGGCGGCCACGGTCGGCTTCGACACCGCGCCCGGGGCCTCGCTCGGCCAGGCGGTGGACGCGATCCGCGCCGCCGCCGACGAGATCAAGCTGCCGGCCTCGGTCTCGATGAACTTCCTGGGCGCTTCCGGCGCCTACCAGGCATCGCTCTCGAACCAGCTGTGGCTGATCCTGGCGGCGGTGGTCTGCGTCTACATCGTGCTGGGCGTGCTGTACGAGAGCTACATCCACCCGCTCACCATCCTCTCGACTCTGCCCTCGGCCGGCGTCGGCGCGCTGCTGGCGCTGTGGGTGACGGGGCAGGGCCTGGGCGTGATCGGCATCATCGGCATCATCCTCCTGATCGGCATCGTCAAGAAGAACGCCATCATGATGATCGACTTCGCCATCGAGGCCGAGCGCGACGAGGGCAAGGAGCCGCTGGAGGCGATCCGCCAGGCCGCGCTGCTGCGCTTCCGCCCGATCCTGATGACCACCCTGGCCGCGCTGTTCGCCGCCATCCCGCTGATGCTGGGCTGGGGCGAGGGCGCGGAACTGCGCCGGCCCCTGGGCCTGGCCATCTTCGGCGGCCTGATCGTGAGCCAGCTCCTGACCCTGTTCACCACCCCGGTGATCTACCTGGCCTTCGACCGCCTGGCGCGCCGCTGGAGCGGCAGGGCGCCCAACAAGCCGCGCGAGGCCGGCGCATGAACCTGTCCCGGCCCTTCGTCGAGCGCCCGATCGCCACCGTCCTGCTGACCCTGGGGCTGGCGCTGGCCGGCATCGCGGCCTTCTTCGTGCTGCCGGTGTCGCCGCTGCCCCAGGTCGACTTCCCGACCATCTCGGTGTCGGCCTCGCTGCCCGGCGCCAGCCCCGAGACCATGGCTTCCAGCGTGGCCACCCCGCTCGAGCGGCGCCTGGGCGTGATCGCGGGCGTCAACGAGATGACTTCCAACAGCAGCACCGGCTCCACCCGGGTCAGCCTGCAGTTCGACCTGAACCGCAAGATCGACTCCGCCGCGCGCGAGGTGCAGGCCGCGATCAACGCCGCCCGCGCCGACCTGCCGGCCACCCTGCGCAGCAATCCGACCTACCGCAAGGCCAATCCTTCCGACGCGCCGGTCATCATCCTGGCGCTCACCTCGAAGACCCGCACTCCGGGCCAGATCTACGAGGCGGTGTCCAACCTGGTGCAGCAACGCCTGGCCCAGGTCAAGGGCGTGGGCGAGGTCGAGATCGGCGGCGGGTCGCTGCCGGCGGTGCGGGTCGAACTGGTGCCGTATTCGCTCAACCGCTACGGCGTCTCGGCCGAGGACGTGCGCGCCGCGATCCAGGCCAGCAACCCGAACCGGCCCAAGGGCGTGCTGGAAGGGGGCGGCAACCGCTTCCAGATCTACTCGCAGCCGGCCATGACCGGCGACGGCCGCAGCGCCGCCGACTACCGCGACCTGGTGGTGGCCTGGCGCGACGGCGCCGCGATCCGCCTGCGCGACGTGGCCGAGGTCTTCGACGGTCCCGAGAACATCAACACACTGGGCCTGTTCAACGGCGAGCCGGCGGTGATCGTGCTGGTCACCCGCCAGCCCGAGGCCAACGTGATCGAAACCGTGGACGGGGTGCGCGCGCTGCTGCCTTCGCTCCAGGCCCAGTTGCCGGGCGACGTCACCCTGCAGGTCGCGTCCGACCGCACCAATTCGATCCGCGCCTCGCTGCACGAGATCGAATTCACCCTGGTCCTGTCGGTGGTGCTGGTGGTGCTGGTGGTCAGCGTCTTCCTGCGCAGCGTGCGCGCCACCGTGGTGCCGGCGGTGGCCACCATCGTCTCGCTGCTGGGCACCTTCGGGGTCATGTACCTGCTTGGCTTTTCGCTCAACAACCTGTCGCTGATGGCGCTCACCATCGCCACCGGCTTCGTGGTCGACGACGCCATCGTGGTGCTGGAGAACATCGCGCGCCACCTGGAGCAGGGCATGGACCGCATGCAGGCGGCCCTGCTGGGCGCCAAGGAAGTGGGCTTCACCGTGCTTTCGATCTCGCTGTCGCTGGTGGCGGTGTTCATTCCGCTGCTGTTCATGGGCGGCCAGGTGGGACGGCTGTTCCGCGAGTTCGCCGTCACCCTGTCGGCGGCGGTCATGATCTCGCTCGTGATTTCGCTCACCACCACGCCCATGATGTGCGCCTGGCTGCTGCGCAAGGGCGAGACCCAGCGCAAGCAGGGCCGCTTCGCGCGCTGGTCCGAGAAAGGCTTCGGCAAGATGCTGCGCGTGTACGAGCATTCGCTCGACTGGGCGCTGGACAGCAAGCTCCTGGTGATGCTCATCCTCGGCTTCGTGGTGGCCCTCAACGTCTATTTGTTCTCGGCCGCGCCCAAGGGCTTCTTCCCGCAGCAGGACACGGGCCAGATCAGCGGCGGCATCCGCGCCGACCAGAGCATCTCCTTCCAGGCCATGCAGTCCAAGATGCGCGAGCTGGTCAACATCATCAAGCGTGACCCGGCGGTGGACACGGTGGTGGGCTTCACCGGCGGCGGGCGCGCCGGCGGCGGCTTCATGTTCATTAACCTGAAGCCGGCCGACCAGCGCGACGAAGCCGGCCAGGCCGTGATCGCGCGCCTGCGCCCGCAACTGGCGAAGGTGACCGGGGTGTCGCTGTTCCTCAATCCGGTGCAGGACCTGCGCATGGGCGGACGCCAGAGCAATTCCACCTACCAGTACACCCTCAAGAGCGACAATGCGGCCGAGCTCAAGCTGTGGGCCGGGCGCCTGGCCGAGGCCATGAAGCGCCAGCCGGCCCTGGTCGACGTCGACACCGACCAGGCCGAGAACGGCGTCGAGACCTTCGTCACCATCGACAAGGACACCGCTGCGCGCCTGGGCGTCAGCACGCGCGACGTCACCAACGCCCTGTACAACGCCTTCGGCCAGCGCCAGGTGGCCAACATCTACGATGAGCTGAACCAGTACCACGTGGTGATGGGCGTGGCACAGCGCTACGCCCAGTCGCCCGAGGCGCTGCGCGACGTCTACGTGCCGGCGCGCCCCAGCGGCTCCCAGTCCGCGAACGGGGCAGGGGGGACGGCGACCGGCGCCGGCGCCGGCGCGGCCCAGCAGCCGGCGGCCGGCACCATCGGCAACGCGGCGCCTGCCGGCTCGGCCGGGGCGCCCGGCAGCGGCGGCGGCCTCACGGCGGCGCGCGATCCGTCCAGTGGCCAGGCCCTGGCCGGCACCCCCGCCACCATGGTCCCCCTGATGGCGTTGGCGCGCTACGACGAGAGCTCGACCCCGACCTCGGTCAGCCACCAGGACGGCGAGCTGGCCACCACCGTGTCCTTCAACCTGGCCCAGGGCTATAACCTGGAAGACGGCCAGGCCGCGGTGCGCCAGGCCGAGGCCGACATCGGCATGCCGACCACGGTGCGCGGCAGCTTCCAGGGCACGGCGCGCGCGGCCCAGGAGTCGAGCGAACAGCAGCCCTTGCTGATCCTGGCCGCCATCGTCGTGATCTACATCGTGCTCGGCATCCTGTACGAAAGCCTGGTGCACCCGGTGACGGTGCTTTCGACCCTGCCCTCGGCCGGAGTGGGTGCCGTGCTGGCGCTGCTGCTGTTCAGGATGGAGTTCTCGATCATCGCCCTGATCGGGGTCTTCCTCCTGATCGGCATCGTCAAGAAGAACGCGATCCTGATCATCGACTTCGCGCTGGAGGCCGAGCGCGCGCGCGGCCTGAGCGCGGTCGAGGCGGTGCGGGAGGCCTGCCTGCTGCGCTTCCGGCCGATCCTGATGACCACGCTCGCCGCGGCCCTGGGCGCGCTGCCGCTGGCGATCGGCTTCGGCGAAGGCTCCGAACTGCGCCGCCCGCTGGGCGTGGCCATCATCGGCGGCCTGATCGCCAGCCAGCTGCTGACCCTCCTGACCACTCCGGTGGTGTACGTCCTGCTCGACAAGCTGCGCAAGCGCAGCGACAGCGAGCGCGAACTGTCCCGTCATCCCTCGGGAGACGGCGACCGAACTTCTCTTGCCAAGCCATGAAGACAAACTGCTCCCGTCACGACGACATTGCCCGGCCCGCGCCCCAAGCGTGCGCCTCAGCCCATGCACGTCATTCCCGCGCAGGCGGGAATCCAAGTCATGAACGTCACTTCCTCGCGGGGGAAAATCCAAGTCATGAACGTCACTCCCACGCAGGCGGGAATCCAAGCCATGAACGTCATTCCCGCGCAGGCGGGAATCCAAGTTCGTCGCGTAGTGGGAACGCATGCAAACCTTGGGTTCCCGCCTTCGCGGGAACGACGGTAAGGGCGCTGGGCCTCGCCGTGGCGCTCGCCACCGCCGGCTGCTCGGTCGCGCCACCCTACGAGCGTCCCTCGGTCCCCGAACCCGCCGCCTACAAGGAAGCCGAGGGCTGGATCCCGGCCGCCCCCGCCGACACCCTCGACCGCGGCCCCTGGTGGAAGCTGTTCGGCGACGCCGACCTCGACCGCCTGGCCGACGAAGCCCTGCGCGCCAACCAGGAAGTCGCCGCCGCCGTGGCCAACTACGCCCAGGCGCGCGCCCTGGTCGCCCAGCAGCGCGCCGCCCTGTTCCCGGTGGTGAGCCTGGGCGCGGGCGCCGAGCGCGCCGGCGGCGGCGAGCGTTCCCCGGCCAACCAATACCGCCTGTCGATCGGCTCGAGCTGGGAGCCCGACCTGTTCGGGCGCCTGCGCAACTCGGTCGCCAGCGCGCGCGCCGGCGCCGAGGCCACCGCCGCCGACCTGGCCAACCTGCGCCTGGCGGTGCTGGGCGAGCTGGCCGCCAACTACGTCGCCCTGCGCGAGGCCGACGCCCAGCGCGAGCTGATGGCCAACACCATCGCCGGCTACCAGCGCGTCCTGCAGATCACCCAGAACCGCTTCGACGCCGGCATCGCCGCCAAGTCCGACGTGCTGCAGGCCCGGACCCAGCTCGCCAACGCCCAGAACGACGAACTCGGCCTGGTGCGCGAACGTGCCCAGTTCGAGCACGCGATCGCGGTGCTGGTGGGCCGCGCCCCGGCCCAGTTCTCGCTGCCGCCCGCGCCTTGGAACGTGACCGTGCCCGAAGTGCCGGCCGGCGTGCCGGCCACCTTGCTGCAGCGCCGCCCCGACATCGCCGCGGCCGAGCGGGACGTGGCCGCCGCGAATGCCGAGATCGGCGTGGCGCGTTCGGCCTACTTCCCCAACATCGGCCTGTCCGCATCCTACGGCAACACCGCCAGCCGGGTAGGGGACCTGTTCTCGGCGTCCAGCGCGCTGTGGTCCTTCGGCCTGTCGGCCGCCCAGACCCTGTTCAACGCCGGCGCCACCCGCGCCAGCGTGGAGGGCGCGCAGGCGCGCCACCAAGCGGCCGTGGCGCGTTACCGCCAGGCCGTGCTGGACGCCTTCGCCGACGTCGAGAACCAGCTCACCGCCACCCGCGTGCTGGCCGGCCAGCAGGACCTGCGGCGCCAGGCCGCCGAAGCCGCCACCCAGGTCGAGGAGCAGATCCTCAACCGCTACAAGGCCGGCCAGGTCAGCTATACCGAAGTGGTGCAGGCCCAGGTGACGGCGATGAACGCGCGCCGCTCCGTGATCCAGGTGCAGGCCGATCGCCAGGCGGCGGCCGTGGCCCTGATCCAGGCACTCGGCGGCGGCTGGCGACCGGGCGCCGAGGGCTAGGACCCCGCGCGGCGGCAGGAAGTTGGCCCGGAGCCTTGCGCTCGCGGAGTTCTGGCCGGCCGGCTCGCCTTGCCCTAGACTGGGGGAGAAAAGGGAAACTAACCATTTCCACATGGAAAGTATTAGAATTCCAGACTTCCCGAAACCAGGGCTATAAGCATGAAAAAATGGATAGACCGCCTGCTAGGCGGCGGCAAGGAGACAAACGCGCCCGAGGCGGCCCAGGCCGGCCCGGACGCCGAAGAACGCGACTTCACCGGCGAGGTCGACGCGACCTGGTACCGCTGGCTCACCGCCTCGAGCGGCTACCAGGCCTCGGAGGAGCTGCAGGACCGCATCCTGGACGCGGTGCGCGCCCTGGTGCACGATCCCGCCGGCGCGGCCGAGCTGGTGCCGCGCATGCCCGAGCTGATCCCCCAGCTGATGCGCAGCCTGGCCGAGGAAGACATGTCGGCCGCCGACCTGTCGCGCCAGGTGGCCCAGGACAAGGTGCTGGTCGCCGAGGTGATCCGCGAATCCAACAGCGCCTACTACCGTCCCCTGACGCCGATCGAGACCCTGGAAGCGGCGGTCATGATGCTGGGTCATAACGGCCTGCGCATGCTGCTGGCCCGCGTCGCCTTGCGCCCCCTGATCAAGATGCAAAGCGGCGGCTTCGCGCGCCAGGCCGCGCCCCAGGTGTGGAACCAGTCCGAGAAAAGCGCTTTCGCCGCCAGCCTGATGGCCCCCGGCCTGTCGGCTGGCGTGTTCGAGGCCTACCTGGCCGGCCTGATGCAGAACATCGGCCTGGTGGTGGCCTTCCGCGTGGCCGACGGCCTGGTCGAAGGCAATCGCATGCCGGGGTCGAGCGCCTTCGGCCTGCGCCTGATGAGCGTCAGCCGCCAGCTCTCGGCGGTCATCGCGCGTCACTGGGACTTCCCGCCCGAGGTGGCCGACGCCATCCACGACCCTGGCGCCGACACCGGCCTGGCGCAGGCCCTGGCCCTGGGCGACCGCATCGCCAAGCTGCGCGTGCTGATCGACGGCAGCGTGGTGGATGAGAGCGATCCGCTGGTGATGGACGGCCTGAACGGCTTCCAGCGCCGTTGCCTGGGCAAGCTGGCCGACATCGAAAGCTGAGCAGTGAAGGCCTGGGCCGCCATGCTTGCTTCCAGCCTTCTCCTGGCCGCCGCCCCGTCCACGGGCGCGCCGCTGTCCGAGGAGCGCGCGGCGGCGCTGACCCGCCAGCTGGAGGAGATCATGCGCGATCCGGCCATGCCCCTCCCTGGCCTGGCCGTGGTCGCGATCCGCCACGGTGAGATCGTCTACAGCCGCGAGCTTGGCAGCAAGCGCCTGGCCAGCGCCAGGGGCCCGGCGCGCCCGGTGGACGCGCGCACCATGTTCCGGGTCGCCTCGGTCTCCAAGCTGGTGACCGCGATCGGCGCCATGAAGCTGGTGGAGCAGGGGCGCCTCGCGCTGGATGCCGACATCGGCGACTATCTCGGCTACCCGCTTCGCAATCCGCACTTCCCGCAGCAGCCGATCACGCTGCGCATGCTGCTCACCCACACCTCCTCGCTGCGCGACGACGCCGGCTTCAAGTGGGACCCGGCGGTCGACCTGCGCGAGGTGCTGGTGCCCGGCGGGCGCTACTACGGCAAGGGCCTGGCCTGGTCGGCCAAGGCGCCGCCCGGCGCGTATTTCGACTACGTGAACTTCAACTCGGGTTTGCTCGCCACCGTGATGGAACGCGCCGGCGGCGAGCGTTTCGACCGCCTGATGCGGCGCCTGGTGTTTGATCCGATGGGACTGAAGGCCGGCTTCTACCTGGCCGACTTCGCGCCCGCGGATGTCGACGACGTCGCCACCCTGTACCGCAAGCGCGAGAAGGACGGCGCCGAGCGCTGGGATCCGGACGGACCCTGGATCGCCCAGGCCGACGACTTCGACACCGCGCCACCGGCCGCACCGCCCGGACTGGACCGGTACGTGGCCGGCGCCAACGGCACCCTGTTCGGCCCGCAGGGCAGCCTGCGCATCTCGGCCGGGGAACTGGCGCGCATCATGCTGATGCTGATGCACGGCGGCCGCGACGGAAAGCAGCGCATCCTCGCGCCCGAGACGGTAGCCACCATGCTGTCGCGCCAGTGGACCTTCGCCGGCGCCAACGGCAGCGGCGACAGCGACCATTTCCGTGGCCTGTACCGCGCCTGGGGCCTGGGCAACCAGCATTTCCTCGACCTGAGCGAGGTGCGCGACGGACGCGCGGCCGGCGACCGCCTGGTGGAGGGCGGAGGCTTCAAGGGCGTCGGCCACCTGGGCTGGTCCTGGGGCCTGAACGCGCTGTTCGCCTTCGACCCAGCCACCAACAACGGCATGATCTACGTGAGCAGCGGAGTGGGGGCCGACCCCGAGCGGCAGCCGGGACGCTTTTCGTCCGAAGCGCGCTTCCAGGAGCACATCACCGACGCGCTCTGGCGCGGCGCGATCGCCGCGCCCTGATCCGGTTCTCACTGCTGAGTTGGTATTTCGTCATACCGCCGGGGTCGCCAATCGTGCGGCTCCGGTGCGCTGCTAAGCTGTGCGGTATCGCCCTTCACCGGAGCCCGTCATGCGCGCAGTCCTTTCGCTGGCCACCGCGGCCTGTCTCCTGCTGTCCGCCGCTCCGGCGCAAGCCGAAGCCTGGGGGCGCGTCACCAACAGCCAGTTCAGCTACAGCCTCATCGACCTCGATCCGGAGGATGGCGTCACGCCTTCGATCAGCTTCCAGCCGGTGCAGACCTTTCCCCAGCAAGCGCCATGGGGACGCTATAACTACTGGGAGGGCCCGGTGTTTTCGGGTGAAGACATTTCCGGCAGCGGACCTGGTCCGTTCAGCATGGCGATGCGCGCACCCCACGCCCGCGTCGACGGCCGCGCGAGCGGCGACGCGGCCGACTCGGTCGCGCTCGAACTGGCGGTGCGCGCGGACGGCGCTGCGGCCGGCGAGGACTTGCGCATCCATAGTTTCGTGGTGTCGCTCAGCCAGGGTTTCGTGCTGTCGCCGAATACCGGCATCATCATCGAAAGCCGTGGCAATTTTTGGGGCAAGGTGGACCGGCTGGGCGAATCCTTCGACGGCGGCGGCCAGTTGTCGCTGACCTCCTTCGACGCCGACGGCAACCGCTCCACCTGGGGCCGGGGCGAGTTCCTGCTCGCGTCACTGGAACCGGGCGAATCGGGTGAGGTCGACCGCGACTACTTGGTCGACACCATGTACTGGAACCAGTCGTCCGAGGCGGTCGAAGGCACGCTCGACCTCTCGGTGTTCGCCTATGCCGTGTCGCCCGTGCCGGAGCCGGCGCCGCTGGCGCTGGCGGCCCTCGGCGCGGCGCTGGTGCTGCTGCGCGCACGGCGGAGGGGCGGCCGGTCCGCTTAGCGATGCCAGCAGGGGCGCCGCGAGCCATGTGAGAAGAATACTTTCGCTCCGCCCTTGGAGAGCGCGGGCAATGCGGCAGGATACGCCCCTTCCGCATTTCCGCTTCCGTCTGGGGCGCAGCAGCGCGTATCCGGGCCACGCGATGGCGCGGGTGACGCTGGAATCGCGCTTCTGAAGGTCGCGCGCGCGGCGTCAATACGGCGGAAAACCACCATACGCCGACGCAGGGGCGCTATACTCCCGGATCGCATTTTTCATCCCGGGGTTTCACCTTGTTCAAATCCATCGTCCTGCGGGCCGCCGTGCCCGCCGTTCTCGTGGGCGCGGCCGCGGTTGCCATTGCCGACGAAGGCCAATGGCAACCGCACCAGCTGCCGCAACTCAAATCCGAACTCAAACGCATTGGCATCACCATCCCGGCCGAGAAACTGGCCGACCTGAGCAAGCATCCGATGAGCGCCATCGTCTCGCTCGGCGGCTGCTCGGCCTCCTTCGTGTCGCCGGACGGCCTGGTGGTTACCAACCACCACTGCGCCTACGGCGCCATCCAGCGCAACGCGACGCCTGAAAAGAATTACATCGTCAACGGCTTCCTGGCCAAGACCCGCGCCGAGGAGCTGCCGGGCGGCCCGAACACCCTAGTCTACGTGACCGAGAAGGTCGAGAACGTGACCGAGCGCGTGCTCAAGGGCCTGGCCCCGACCCTGTCGGGACGCGAACGCCACGAGCTGGTCGAAGCGCGCATCAAGGCCCTGATCGCCGAGTGCGAGACCGACAAGGCCTACCGCTGCTCGGTGCCGGCCTTCCACCGCGGCCTCGAGTACTACCGCATCAAGCAGCTGATGATCCGCGACGTGCGCCTGGTGTACGCGCCGTCCAACCGCATCGGCGACTTCGGCGGCGACATCGACAACTACGAGTGGCCGCGCCATACCGGCGACTACTCCTTCCTGCGCGCCTACGTCGGCAAGGATGGCCGTCCGGCCGACCCGTCGCCGGACAACGTGCCCTACAAGTCGAAGGACTTCCTGGTGGTCTCGGCCGAGGGCCTGAAGGCGGGCGACCCGATCCTGCTGGCCGGCTATCCGGGCCGCACCAGCCGCTACAAGCTGCCGACCGAGATCCGCTTCGCGCGCGACGTCGACTTCCCGGCCAAGGTCGCGACCATCACCGCCGACCTGTCGGTGATCGCCGCCGCGACCCACGGCAACGCCGCCTGGGACGTGCGCTACGCCAGCGTGGCCAAGAGCCTGAACAACGTGCTCAAGAAGACCCAGGGCCTGCTCGACGGCTTCGCGCGCAAGGACATCGCCGCCATCAAGGACGTGCAGGACGCCGAGTTCCGCGGCTGGTACAAGCAGAGCGGCAACGGCTCGCGCCTGCTGGTCGACCTGGACAGCGTGATCTCGGCCGACATGGTGCAGTCGCGCCATGAAGCCGCCTGGGCGGAAGCCACCCACAGCGACCTGCTCAAGAGCGCGCGCAGCCTGTACCGCCTGGCGCTGGAGCGCCAGAAGCCGGACGCCCAGCGCGAGAGCGGCTACCAGGAGCGCGACCTGTCCTTCATCAAGGCGCGCCTGACCCGCCTCGAGCAGTCCTTCGTGCCCCAGGTGGACGAAGCGCGCTGGGGCGCCGCGCTGCAGCGCTACGCGCGCGGCGACGCCAAGTACCGCCCGCCGGGCCTGGACGCGCTGCTGCCGGCGCCGACCGCGCTGAACGCCATGTACAAGGCCACCGAGCTGTCCGACACTGCCAAGCGCCTGGCCTGGATCGGCAAGGATCCGGAGGCCTTCCGCAAGTCGGGCGACCCCTTCATCCAGCTGGCCGTGCGCCTGCACGACATCGGCATGGGCCTGGAAAACCAGCGCAACGAGATCGACGGCAACCTGGAACGCGTGATCCCGCAATACATGGCGGCCGTCATCGCCTGGAAGAAGTCGCAAGGCAAGCCGGTCTACCCGGACGCCAACTCGACCCTGCGCGTGACCTACGGCACCGTGGCGCCCTACGCGCCGCGCGACGGCCTGCTCAAGGGACCGTTCACCACCGTCGAGGGCATCACCCAGAAGGCCAGCAGCAAGGACCCGTTCATCGTGCCGGCCACCCTGAGCGAGGCGATCAAGGGCAAGCGCTACGGCGTGTTCAAGGACCCGGTCCTGAACACGGTGCCGGTGAACTTCCTGTCGAGCGCCGACACCACCGGCGGCAACTCGGGATCGGCGGTGATGAACAAGCGCGGCGAACTGGTCGGCCTGAACTTCGACTCGACCTACGAGTCGATCACCAAGGACTGGTACTTCGACAGCGCCATCACGCGCGCCATCCACGTCGACATCCGCTACATGCTGTGGGTGATGAAGGAAGTCGACAAGGCTGATAACCTGCTCAAGGAAATGACGATCAAGTACCCGAAGAAGTAAGCTGGACTAGCGCCTGAGGGGCCGCGGCGCACTTCGCCGCGGCCTTTTGCTTACCTGGTACTCCGCCTTCCACCGCACCATGAACGACACGCTCAACCTCGCCGGCCTCACCACGACACCGCTGGAACTGATCTCCTTCCTGCTCGCGGTCACCACCGTGGTGCTCAACATCCGTCAGAAGCATTGGGCCTGGCTGTTCTCGATCGCGTCCTCCGCCACCTATGCGGTGGTGTTCTTCGACGCCCGCCTGTACGGCGACATGGGCCTGCAGTTCGTGTTCATCGGCGCCTCGGTGTGGGGCTGGTACCAGTGGCTGCACGGCGCCGGCAACGCGCCCCTGGTGGTGACGCGCCTTCGCCCCAGGGGCTGGGCCTGGGCGCTGGCGGGCTGGCTGCTCGGCTTCCTGCTGCTCTCGTCCTTCCTCGACCACTACACCGACACCGACGTGCCGCACGCGGACGGCTTCCTCACCGCGGGCAGCCTGGTCGGCCAGCTTCTGCTGGGCCGCAAGAAGGTCGAGAACTGGCACGTGTGGATCGCGGTCGACATCCTGTACGTCGGCCTGTACGTCTACAAGGGCCTGAACCTGACCGCAGTGCTGTACGCGGTGTTCGTGGTGCTGGCCTGGACCGGCCTGCGCGCCTGGTCCAACATCGCGCGGAGGGATGCGTGATCGCGGCGCGGCGCGTGGCCATCCTGGGCGCCGAGTCGTCCGGCAAATCGACCTTGGCCGAGGCGCTGGCGGCCCGCTACCGGACCGTCTGGGTGCCTGAATACCTGCGCGAATTCGTCGACACCCTGGGGCGCGTGCCCTTCGAGCACGACCAGTTCGGCATCGCGCGCACCCAGCGCGAGCGCGAGGAGGAGGCGGCGGCCCAGGCCACGGGCTGGCTGTTCTGCGACACCACGCCCCTGATGACGGCGCTCTACAGCCGCGTGTACTGGGGCAGGGTCGACCCGGAACTTGCGCGGCTCGACGCGCGCCACGACTACGCCTGGACTTTCGTCACGGCCCCCGACAGCCCCTGGGAGCCGGATGGACTGCAACGCGAGTCGGAGGAAGTGCGCCAGATGGTGCACAGGATGCTGCTCGAGACGCTGGAGGCGCGCGGTATTCCCTACGTCCTGCTGGAGGGCGGACTGGCGCAGCGCCTGCGCAGGGTGGAGGAGTTGCTGGCTGCCTCCTAATCTCTGGACCTGGTCACCTGTTATGCTGAAGTGAGCGGCAGCCTTCGGCCAGCAAAGAAAATCGGTACTCAGGGCTTCCGAAAGACGATCGCATGCTGAATCGGCAGCGATTTGATGCTGCGTTCCCACTTCAGGCCGTGCGCCGTGGCTTCACGCCGTATCTGGCGCTCGCTCATCTTATGCAGCGGCTTGATTGCGACGGAAGGATCCTCGGCCCGATATTCGACAAAGACGACGCGCCCGCCGGGCTTCAAGGCCTTGATAATGCTGTCGAGGACCTCCGAAGGATAAGCGAGCTCATGATAGACATCGACCATGATTGCCAAGTCGACGCTTGCCGGGGGCAGCTTGACATTGGTTTCGCTGGCTAGCACCGACACCACATTGCGCACGCCACGCTTTTCCATTTGTCTGTCGAGCATGCTAATCATTTCCGGCTGGACGTCGACTGCATATACGCGCCCGCCGGATCCGACCTGTTTCGCCAACTGCCAGGTGTAATAGCCGGTGCCGGCGCCGATGTCGGCCACCGTCATGCCCGGTGCCAGCTCCAGTTCCCGCAGAAGCAATTCGGGCCGCTCCTCACTTGCCCGACTTTCGCGCTCCAGCCATTGGGCGCCTTGCCATCCCATCACGCCGGCGATCTCGCGACCCATGTAGCGCTTGCCGATGCCATCCGCGCTAGGTACGACGCGTTCATATCGCCTATCGGCGCCCGCTACCGGTGTTGCGGCATCGCTACTGGCGGTTGACAGCAGCGGGCAAGCCGACAGGCAAGTGAGCAGGATGCTTAGCAGGCGGTAAGTGTTTGAGGCGAGGCAATTGTGAAGGCGGATGCGGAGCATGATCGGTTCCCTTGATAAGGCGCTACCTGCGATAACGCCCGCAGGTTTGCCGTGGATAGATAGAAGCAGTGTAGTGGCCTTCGCTGCGAAAGTGCGTCCGCTATGCAAGGCTTTCCTGCTGGTGTCGCGTTGACTGAGCAAGTTCAGCGGATCGGATTGACTATCTCCACGCTATCTGCGAGTCGAAGAGCTTTTACCGTTCAGGACGGGAGATGCTGGATGTACTGGCGGAACTGACCTGCATCTTGAGAGGCTGTCTCGGGTCGCTCGCAGCCCTTCGCAACAATCTGTGACTTAACGGTAATGACAACCTGATATGCTCGGGCTTCGATGCCGGTGTTGTCTCAAGCCTTCAAAGCTCACTATAAGTCGAATCCAGAGAGCTGTTTGCCGCTGGCTGAGGGTTGAGATCAGCCGAGGTTTGCAATAAGTAGAAAGTGGACTCAGCTGTACAGCTGCAAGTGGCGGAAGTGGACCGTTGTAAAACGAGAACGGGGGAGAACAATGGCAGAAGGCGAAGTGGTAGTTAAAAGCGGAACTTTTTTATACGACGGGACAGTCACGTGCGACTTGCGAATCATGCGTTGCCAATACCGTCCCGGATCTGGCGATTATCAAGATCCACCTGAAATCGCGGACGATCAGGAAGGCGAATACTTCTACGTCCAATTCGGGAGCACGACCGAGCGTGGACGTTTCAATGCGGGCGGAGGAGGTGGCGCAACGATCGAAGAGGCGATTGCCGCGGCTGAATCTGCGCCCGGCATTGGCAAGACAGTTCAATGGATCGACTGACTGCACGTCTATCACCGGTGGCTAGCCTAGCGGTATCGAGAGCCATCTAGGGGCGAGAGGAGACGCTGCGAGGGGCTGCCTTTCGCAACCGCCGGAAGGGAGCGAAACCGTGCTCATCCGTATGTTCCGGGCACTGCCGAGCGCCCGTTGCGTCTACAATACCGAGAAACGAACCGACTGATCATCGTGCCGAAAATCGACTTCATAACGCTGATGCGCCTGGCCCAGGACTCCGCCTCGGTGACCGCACCGTGCAACTGCAACAAGGAATCGCTCGCCGCCTGGCGCGCCTTGCCCTTGGGGCTGAAGCTCGACCGCCTGGAGGAGGTCGGGACCCTGTTCGACGATCCTTACGACGAACCGACCTTCGCCGAGTTTCACCCGGCAGGCACCCGTTACGAGAGCGAGGACGCCCCGATCGCGCCCGCCTTCTACCCCTATAACCGCTGCACCGTCACGCGCTGCCTCGATTGCGGCCGGCACTACCTGCGCTACAACGAGGCAGGCGGTTATTTCACGGAATTGCGCATCCGCGCCCTGCAGCCCGAATTGCTTGTCGATCCGCCGGCCGGCCCTTGACGCTCAAGTACCGGCCTTCCTGGCCTGTGGCGCACATGTGTTTGCGGCCATGCAGTCGGTGATACGCCGCGCGATTCAGCCCAGAACCGCCGTCCCCGGGCAGCTGTAGACCCGGGGTCGGGGGCGACAACCCGGCGCTGTCAGAAATCGAACTGCGCCGACACGCGGAAGGTGCGCGGCGCGCCTGGCAGCAGGTAGCCGCCGAGCGACTGCGTCACGTCACGCCAGTGGAACTTGTCGAAGGCGTTGTCCACGCGCGCGCGGATGGTGGTGCGCATGCCGCCCAGCGCCAGCGCATACGAGCCGCCGAAGCCGAACAGGTGATAGGACGGCACCACCGCCCGGTTGGCCGGATCGAAGGCCTTGTCGCCCGAGTACTGCCACACGGCGTCCAGCTTCAGGCCCGACACAGCAGGCACCGCGTACTCGACCAGCGCGGTCGAACGGAGCTCGGGCACGTTGGTCACGCGCTTGCCGTCGGTGGACGGGTCGCCGGTGCCGTTCTGCTCCGCGTCCAGCGCCATCAGCGACAGGCTGTAGCTCAGGTCCGCCGTCGCCTTGCCCTGGGCCGAGAGTTCGATGCCGCGGTGGCGCTGTTCGCCCGCGCGCACGAAGGTGTTGGCGGCGTTGGTGTACTCCAGGCCCTGGCGCATGTCGAACACGGCGGCCGACACCATCAGCTGGCTGTTCACCAGGCCTTTGACGCCCAGCTCGGACTGGCGCGAACGGCTCGGCGACAGCGCGGTGTTCTGGTTGCTGGTCTCCATCGGCGCCACGCCGCCGTACTGCAGGCCGTGGCTCAGCGAGGCGTAGACGCTCCAGTCCTGAGCCGGCTTGTAGACCAGGGCCACGTTCGGCAGCGCGAAGCTGTCCTTGCCGCGCACCCAGGGCTGGTCCAGCTCGGCCAGCTCCTCGCGCTCGAGCTTCACATAGCGCACCCCGGCGTGCAGCGCGAACTGGGGCGAGAGGGTCATCACGTCCTGCACGAACACCGAACGCTCCTCGTTGCTGCGGCGCTCCATCACCGGGCCGGTGACGCGGTCGGCGGAGACGGGCGGCACCACCAGGTTGTTGTAGATGTTGCTGTAGCCGACATAGTCGTACACGTACTCGCCGAAGCTGTCGTGGCGCTCGGCATAGGCCAGGCCGGCCGTCAGGGCGTGGCGCACCGCGCCGGTGTTCAGGCGGCCCTGCACCATAGCCTGGATGCCGAACGGGGTCTTGCGCTCGCCGGTGCTCTGGTAGTCGTAGAGGTCGTAGTCGCCGTTCGAGCAGTAGCCCGGGTAAAAGCCTTCGCCCTCGTTGCTGCAGCCATAAGGGAAGGCGGTGTAGTCGTCGCGCTTGAACCAGTGCTTGTTGGCGCTGACGCTCGCGTTCCAGTCCGGGTTGAAGCGGTACTCGAAGCGCAGGCCCAGGTTGCTGCTGTCGGTGTCGACCGGGCGCGTCCAGGGCTGGTTGTTGAGCAGGGTCTTGGCCGAGACGCCGGTCGGCAGCGCTTCGTTGCGGATCAGCTGGTAGCCGGGCGCGGTGATCTGCGACTTGTGCTGGTGGTCGAGGTCGAGCTGGAGCAGGGCGTCCGGGCTGATCTGCCAGTCGAAGGCGGCGGACACGAACTGGCGCTCGCCGTCGGCGCCGCGCACATAGGACTTCAGGTCCTCGGCGGCGGCGTTGATGCGGTAGCCGAAGCGGCGGTCGGCGAAACGCCCGCCCAGGTCGAGCGCGGCGTACACGGTGCCGCGCTCGCGCACCTCGACCGTGGCCGAGCGCAGTTGCGTCGCGGTCGGGCGCTTGGTCACGTAGTTGACGATGCCGCCGGGCCCGGCCACGCCGGCCTGCAGACCGGCCAGGCCGCGCAGCACTTCGAAGCGCTCCTTGTTCTCGAGCGGGATCTGGGTGTCGGCCGGGATCGCGATCATGTCCTTGCGGTAGCTGGTGGCGTTGTCGAGCGCGAAGCCGCGGATCGAGAACTGCTCGGCATAGCCGACCGCGTTGTAGGCGTCGCCGATCGAGGCGTCGAAGCGGGTCGCTTCGGTGGCGTTGCGGATCGACAGGTCGTCGAGCTGGGCGCGGCCAAGGGCGCTGATCGAGGCCGGGGTGTCCAGCAGGGGCGCGTCGGAAAAGCCGCCGACCGTGGCGCGCTCGCTGGCGACCCATTTGCTGCCAGTGACGACCACCGAGGGCAGGGCGCTCTGGGCGTGGACGGAGAATGCCTGCGCGAGGGCGCAGGCCAGGATGCTGTGCTTCAAGGTGGTTTTCATGGTTGCTCGTCTTCGCACGCATCGCTGCGCGCTGCTTTTTTCAAAAAGCCGGAGCCAACGTGGGGGAAGGGCAAACTGGGATGGGAACTGCGTTGCGCTTTCCTTCGCTGGCATTATCCAGATCAGGTACGAAGGGTATCTCTCACCCGGAACTGCCGTTCCAGGACCCCTAGCGAAGGCGCGAGTGTAACACGACGCGGGCACGCCGTGGTGAATGTGTCAATCAATGCTTGATTCAGGTCGTGGGCGTCAGCAGCATCGAAAAGAAGAGCCGCGTCGGCCCGTTCGACAACTTGAAGAAGATCGTGTTGCGTCCCTTGCGAAAGCGGACCAGGCGCTGGCCCTCGGTGCGGTTGTAATCGCGCTGGTAGGTGTTCTTGCCGCCGTAGACGCTCTGGTAGAACCAGCGCTTGGACGAATTCCCGGCTTGCCAGATGAGCCGGTCGTTCACCTTGACCGCGACGTCGTCGTCGGCGCCGATCCAGACCAGCATGTCGCGCTCGCGGTCCATGGAGACTTCCGTGTAGCCGTAATAGACGGCGTTCTCCTCGGCGACGCGCGGCACCAGGGGATAGCTGGCCGCGCTCACGTATTCCCACTTGACGACGCGCTGGTCCTTGCCGTAGTAGGCGGCATCGAGGAGCACCGCGTCTTCGGGCGGGTGTCTCGGGTTGTTGAATAGCTCCAGGCCATGGCGTCCCTGGAAGGGGCCGATCATGTACCAGCTGTTGAGATAGATGCGGTTCGCGTATTGTCCTCCCGCGCCGAACGTGCGGCCGCTGCCCTTGACCATGCGCGCCGTATCGAAGCCGGGGATCTTCCCGCGCCCGCCCGCGAAGATGTCACGGCGCTTGTGCCTGTACGCGCGGCTGGTCCAGTCCCGCTCCGCTTCCTCGCCCTCGCGCATGAAGCGTGCGATTTCCTCGGCGGTGCGTTCGATCACGCCCGCTTGCGGCTTTCCCAGCCCGCTGCCCAGTCCGGATGCGCTGCTTTCATCGGGGCCGACGCCATCGCCATCGCCGTCGCCGATGCCGGACATGCCCTGGTCGTCTCCAGTCCCTGCTGCGCGCGCACCCTCGCGCTCCACGGTGACGCCCTCGCGTTCGCGCGCCAGCTGCCCGGCGCGGCTGGCCAGCACGGCCCGAGCCCGCGCTTCCAGCGCGGCCAGTTCGGCCGCCGGGTCGCCGCCTGGCGCAGCCTCCGAAACGGGGTGGGGCGGGGCTGCAGCGTCCACTTCGGCGCGCGCCTCTTCCTTCGTCCTGTCGGTCAGGCGCGCCAGCTCCTCCGCCTTCAGCTCCTGGCCAAGTTCATCGATGGCGCGCGCCATCGTGCGCGCCTGCTCCAGCATCCGCTCCGGTTCGGCCGCCGCCGCGCCGTGCGTCGCTGCCGTCGCGTCCGTGGACGGGGCGGGCTCCGGCGCGCGCTGGGCGGACTGCTCCAGCAGCTCCTTGATCTTCCTGAGGTCCTCGACGCGCCGCGCCATGCGGGCCTGCGCCGTGGCCCGCACGCTGGCCGCCACCTCGGTGTCCTGGCGCCGCAGGATGTCGACCGTGCCTAGATGGTAGAGCCAGGCCGCCAGGCCGGCGTGCAGCCCGACCGACACCAGCAGGCACCAGCGCGACGAACCCACCCTGAACATGGTCCTCATCGGCGGGTGTGCATTGCGATCCTGGTGAAGCCTTCGAACTGGCACAAGTCGAGCACGTGGACGATGTCCTGGTAGCGCGCCATTTCGTCGCCGTCGATGCGGATCGGCCGCCCTGGATTGGCGGCCGCTTCCGATTTCAGCCTGTCGTGCAGTTCCCGCACGGTGACCTGCTTGCCATCGAGGTAGAGCTTGCCCTTGCTGTCCACGCCGATCGCGAGCGGCGCCGGCGCCGCATCCGCACGCTCGAGGCTCATCTGGGCGGCCGGCAGCACCACGGGCAATTCCATCTGCTTCCCGGCTTCCGACTGCTTGAACGAAGTCGCGATCATGAAGAACATCAGCAGGAAGAAGATGCAGTCGATGAGGGCGATCAGCCCGATTTCCGGCGCTTCGTCCGTCCCCAGGTCAATGCGCATGGGAGGCCTCCGCTCCGGCGGTCACCCTGGCCGGGGCGAACCATTCCTGCAGCAGTCCATTCACCTGCTTTTCGAGCTCCAGGCTGTAGAAGGCCAGGCGGTGCTTGAAGTAATGGTGCATGCCGAGCGCAGGCAGCGCCACGGCCAGGCCGGCTGCCGTGTTGATCAAGGCCTTCGCGATCCCGCCCGCCAGCAGGGCGGGATTGCCCATTCCTTCCGCGTAGGCGATCACATGGAAAGACTCGATCATGCCCAGCACGGTCCCGAGCAAGCCCACGATGGGCGCCACGGTGGCCACGATCGCCAGGGCATAGAACTTCTGCTGGTGATGCCGCAGTTCGAGGGAGGCGATATCGCCCGTTCCGGCGCTGACATAGGCGTACTGCTGGCCGCGGTGCGCGAGCATGTAGGCGATGATCCGGCCGAGGGTGCTGTCGCTTTCCTGCGCCGCAGCTTTCAAGCCAGCGCTGTCGGACGCCGCCCACAACTCGCGCGCCTGCTGGGCGAGGCCCGCCGGTACGACGGCCCGTGCGCGCAGGTGCAGCAGGCGCTCGATGCTGACCGCGACCAGCAGCACCGACAGCCCCAGGGTGACGACGATCGCCGCGCCGCCCTCGCGCAACTGGTCGAGCAGGTCGATCTGCGCCGCGTGGGCGGCGCAGGCCGATCCCAGCCAGGCCAACAGAACGAACACGGTCTTCGACAGCGCTTGGAAACCAATCTGCGTGCGCACGGCTGAGCCTCGCCAGGAAGTTATTATTGCTACATCCTAGCAGTAAAAAATTCCAAGATGTGGAATTATTTTTTTCTATCCATGCTGGGTAAGGTGGCTGACGGCGTAGGGCTGCCCACCGGCGTAGGCGAGGGTCGCCTTGAGCTCGATACGCCATGTCGTCCCGGCGCCCGGTGCGCTGCGCAAGGTGGCGTCGGCATGGATCAGCCGGGCGCGCTCCTCGATGCCTCGCAGTCCCCAATGACCGCATTTGTCGCGCTCGCTGGGCGCGATGCCTCGCCCGTCGTCGCGCACGGTCAAGACCAGCGTGTCCGCGCCGTAGTCGACGATGAGTTCATGGTGTCTGGCCTGCGCGTGACGGTAGGCGTTGCAGACGGCCTCCCGCCCGATGGCGCATAACTCCTGCTGTACGATGGGGTCGAGCGCGCGCGGCTTGCCTACGCAACGCAGGCTGAACTGCTGGCCAGGCCCGGCCGCCTGTACGGCGGCGCAGCGCAGCATGTCATGCAGGCTGTGGCTGGAGACGCCGCGCAGGCTGGCCACTTTCTCGCGTCCTTCCTTGATCGCCACCGTCGCGTCGCGCAGGCAATGGCTGAGCGAGTCCCCGAGCGCCGATTCGGAGTCCGGGAGCATCGCGCTCGCTTTCATCACGAAGCCCTGGAAGGTCTGCAGGACGGTGTCGTGCAGGTCGCGTGCGATGCGCTCGCGCTCCTCGCGTTCGGCGGCGGCCTTGAGTTCGTCCACCAGGCGCAGCATGATGAGCAGGAACAGCACCCAGCTTCCCAGGACGATGGTCAGTACCGCATTGATCCAGATGAGGACGTTAGCCGGGGTTGCCCATGCTGCAGTCTGAGAGCCGATTTCCGCCGCAAGCAGGGCGAAGGCCGCTTGTGCGAGCGCCGCCCCCGCTTGCACCAGCATGGTGGCGGCCGCGATCCCGTAGGCGGCTTGCGCATTCCTGGCCCGATGCTGCCACAGCAGCCAGGCCATCCATGCGTTGGCGCCGGCGTACAGGGGCGTCAGGCTCAGCACCCTCAGCGCGCTGTCGGGGAAAGCCAGGGTCCAGGTAAGGGCAAGGAGCGTGACCGTGGCCAGCAGCAGGGGCAGGGCAGGCCGCCGGAAGGGACGGCCGACGAACTGGGCCGCCCCGAACAGGAACAGGATTTGCCCGCCCACCAGCGGGATGTTGAACAGCAGGGAGGCCAGTGACGGATTGGCGATCAGGCCGGAAAGGTCGAGCAGAACGGCGAGCCCGACCGCAAACGAGGCCAGCGCCCATAGGTAAAGGCCGGGAATGCGGCGCGCGGATCGGTGGAGCAGGTAGAAGACCAGCCCGGCCAGCACCGATTTCATGCCCAGTACCGCCGCCATCGTGGACTGATCGAGTTCCATACCGATAACCCCGGTTCTTGTAAGAGTGAGACTGCGGCGCCGGACTGCCCGGCGACCGGCAATCCGTGTCGCGCCGCTTCACGATGGCAGGGCCAAGCCCGCCAGGCTTGCTCAGACGCTCAGTTCGAGCACCTTGCGGCTGACCTCGAGCGTCACGCCACGGTCTTCGCCCAGCTTGGTCAGCTGGTGGGCTTCCAGGGCGGCCAGCACCGGTTCGACGTGCTCGCGGCTCAAGCCGTAGCCAGACAGCTTGGTGGGCACGCCGACGCTCTCGAAGAAGGCTTCGGTCTTCGCGATGGCGGCCTCGATGCGCGCGTCCTCGTCGCCCTCGCGCAGGTCCCACACGCGCGCCGCGTACTGCAGCAGCTTGGCGCGCTTGGCCTCGCGCCGCACGCGCAGCATCGAGGGCAGCACCACGGCCAGGGTCTGGGCGTGATCGAGACCGTAGAGCGCGGTGAGTTCGTGGCCGATCATGTGGGTCGACCAGTCCTGGGGCACGCCGGCGCCGATCAGGCCGTTCAGGGCCAGGGTCGCGGTCCACATCAGGTTGGCGCGCGCGTCGTAGTCCTCGGGGGCGGCCAGGGTCCTGGGGCCTTCCTCGATCAGGGTGAGCAGCAGGCCTTCGGCGAAGCGGTCCTGGACCTTGGCGTCGACCGGATGGGTCATGTACTGCTCCATCACGTGCACGAAGGCGTCGACCACGCCATTGCCGACCTGGCGCGCGGGCAGGGTGAAGGTCTTGGTCGGGTCCAGCACGGCGAAGCGCGGGAACACGTGGCGCGAGGCGAAGGCGCGCTTTTCCTGGGTCGCCTTGCGTGTGACCACGGCGGCGGAATTCATCTCGGAGCCGGTAGCCGGCAGGGTCAGCACCGCGCCGAAGGGCAGGGCGCCCTGCACGTTGGCGGCGCGCTGCTCGAAGATGGTCCACGGATCTTCCTCGAGCAGGCTGCCGGCGGCGACGAACTTGGTGCCGTCGATGACCGAGCCGCCGCCCACCGCCAGCAGGAAGTCGATGTTCTCGGCGCGCACCAGGGCGATCGCGCGCATCAGGGTTTCGTAGGTGGGATTTGGCTCGATGCCGCCGAATTCGAGCAGGGTGTGGCCGGCGAGGGCGGCCTTGACCTCGTCGTAGACGCCGTTGTTGCGGATGCTGCCGCCGCCATAGAGCATCAGGACGCGGCTGCCGGCCGGCACCAGTTGCGCCAGCGCGGCGATCTGGCCCTTGCCGAACATGACGCGGGTCGGATTATGGAAATCGAAGTTCTGCACGGCTTACCCCTTGTTGTTGTCGAGACAAAGAAGGGATTATCGCCGATGCGCGCCAAGCCTGCCCGGCGGCGGCGCCGCCGCACGGGCTCGAGCTGGTGTCAAGCCTGCTTCAGGCCTGCTTCAGGCCCTCGGCGGCCGCGCCGGCGGGGGCGGTGGCTTCCACGGCCACCATGTGGCGCAGCAGGGTGCTGCGGGTGGAGTCGCCGATCGCGCGCCAGTTCTCGCGGCGCTGGGCGGCGCGCTTGCGGTGCTTGGACGGCATGTCTTCGAGCGGCTTGAGGTAGAAGGGCAGGCGGATCAGGAAGCTGCGCTCGTTCATCTCGGCGCCGCCCAGGATGCGCCAGAAGCCGTCGTAGGCGTTCTCGAAGTGGCGCAGGTCGGCGGGGTCGTAGTGGATGTGGGCGGTGCAGCGGATCGCCACCACCCGGTCCATGCCCAGGGCCTGGGCCACGCCCTGCATCGCCGCGAAGCAGAAGAAGCTCGGCGAGTTGTTGGGGAAGACCGCGTCGAAGGCCTCGAATGCGGGACCGGAATCGGCCCAGCGGCCCTGGTTGCGGGTGATGAAGGGGACGGTCGGCAGCTCGACGCCGGCCAGTTCGCCGTCGACCCAGGTGTAGGACAGGCGGTGCAGGTAGTGGCCGTCGGCCAGCAGCGAGATGGTCAGGTCGCCCTCGGCGTCGTGGCGCGGCGCCATTTCGAGGCGCAGGACGAAGCTGTGCTCCTCGGTGTCGTGCTGCCACAGGGCCAGCCCCGCGCCGCCGTAGACCGCCTCCTTGTAGGCGGCGTTGAAGCGCGCGTCCTCGAAGCGGTAGTGCGACAGCACGAACTGCACCCGCTCGCGGGTGGACAGGCCGCGCACCAGGTAGTCGCGGTCGCCCAGGTGCTCGAAGGGGTCGCCACCGGGAGATTCGGCGCCGAAGCGGCGCATGAGTTCGAGTCGCCCCAGGGCCTGGTGTTCGCGCCAATAGCGCAGCATGCGCAACCGGCGCGCAATGCCGCGGACGGGGTTGGAAAGATGAGCGATGGTCATCGGGCGCTCCATGTCGCGATAAATAGCGGGCAACCGCAGGGCGGTCGCCAGTCTTGTTCACGTCCGGGAACGGGACGTGCCCAGCGGAAAGGAAATTCCTGACCGCAATTATCGTCGGAAACGCTAAGTTATGCCCGAACGCAAGAAATTAAGTGGTGGGGAACCAACGTAGCGAAAAGTAATCATGGCGTCTCTCTCTCGGAAATTTTAACTTTTAGTTTATGGCGATCCGATGAGTAAGACTATCATGTTTAAGGAGCGACAGGCTTAGCGATCATCACAGATAATTGCGCCAGACCGAAGCAGACCGGGAGGCGGGCGATGGTGTATGAACTTTATTACTGGCCGAGCATACAAGGGCGCGGCGAATTCGTCCGGCTCGCGCTGGAGGAGGCGGCGGCGGATTACGTCGACGTGGCGCGCCGCGAAGGCGGCATGAAGCGCCTGATGGCGGCGCTGGAGGTGGAGGAATACCCTTCGTTCGCGCCGCCCTTCCTCAAGGCGGGGGAGCTGACCATCGGCCAGGCGCCCAACATCCTGATGTACCTCGGCGAGCAGCACGCGCTGGCGCCACGCACCGATCCGGGCCGCCTGTGGGCGCACCAGCTGCAGCTGACCATCGCCGACCTGGTGACCGAGGTGCACGACACCCACCACCCGATCTCCACCTCGCTGTACTACGAAGACCAAAAGCCGGAAGCCATGCGGCGGGCCGCGGACTTCGTCGAGACGCGCATCCCGAAGTTCCTCGGCTACTTCGCGCGCCTGCTGACCAATCCGGAGCCGCGCGAATTCCTGGTCGGGGACAGGCTCAGTTATGCGGACCTGTCGCTGTTCCAGGTGATCGAGGGGCTGCGCTATGCCTTCCCGAGGGCGATGCGGCGCATGGAGGAGGAGTATCCGGCCTTGACCGCGCTGCGCGACCGGGTGGCGGCGCGGCCGAACATCGCGGCCTACCTGGCGTCGGAGCGCAGGATCCCGTTCAACCAGAACGGGATCTTCAGGCGCTATCCGGAGCTCGATCAGTAGGCCTTCGCGGCGGCGGCAGGCCTGCTCAATCCCACTGCGGCGCGAAATCGGGGCTGACCAGCCGCTCCCCGCGGTCCAGGGCGTCGAGCGCGGCGATGTCGCCGGCATCCAGCACCAGTTCGCGCGCCTTCAGGTTGGCCGCCAGGTTCTCGCGCCTGGTCGACGACGGAATCACCGCATAGCCCTTGGCCATCAGCCAGGCCAGGCTCACCTGGGCCGCCGTCGCCCCGTGCCGCGCGCCCACCGCCTGGATCGCCGGGTCGTCGATCACCTTGCCGTAGGCCAGCGGCATGTAGGCCGTCAGGTGCACCCCCAGCTCGCGCGCCGCCGCGCGCAAGGCGGGGCTCTGCAGATAGGGGTGCAGCTCCACCTGGTTGGTCGCGATGTTGTCCGCTCCCACCACCTGCGCCGCTTCGCGCATCAGCGCGACCGGGAAGTTCGACACGCCGATGGCGGCGCTCAAGCCGGCCTCGCGCGCCGCCAGCAGCGCCTGCATGGTGTCGGCCAGCGGGGTCGCGCCGTCCGGCGAGGGCCAATGGATCAGGGTCAGGTCCACCTGCTCGAGCCGCAGCTTGCGCAGGCTTTCTTTCAGGCTGGCCGCCAGCTTGTCGGCGGCCAGGTGCTCGGTCCAGATCTTGGTGGTCACGAAAACGTCGCTACGCGCCACCCCGGATTCCGCCAGGGCCTGGCCGACTTCGGCTTCGTTGTCGTAGATCTGCGCGGTGTCGAGGTGGCGGTAGCCCAGTTCGAGGCCCATGCGCACCGAGGCGAGCGCCTGCTCGCCCTTGAGGCGGAAGGTCCCGAGGCCCAGTCGTGGCATTTTCATAGGAGTTCCTTTCAAGTTCATGGTTCAGTGGGTGGCGACCACGCGGCCGGCCGCCAGCTTGGCGGGCACGCCGTCGCGGCGGTCGAGCCAGCCGGCCAGGGTGGTCAGGGCGAAGGCGCCGACCACGATCAGGGCGCCGATCGGCGGCGTGGCCATCAGGCCCAGCTTGGCGACGATCAGGCCGCCGCCCCAGGCGCCGAGGGCGATGCCGACGTTGAAGGCGGCGATGTTCAGGCCCGAGGCCACGTCCACCGCCTGCGGGGCGTCGCGCTCGGCACGCTGCACCACGTAGACCTGCAAGCCGGGCACGTTGCCAAAGGCGACCGCGCCCCAGGCCAGCACGGTCAGCAGGACCAGGGGCTTGCTGGGCGCGGTGAAGGTCAGGGCCAGCAGCACCAGGGCCAGCAGGGCGAACACGATCTGCAGCGCGCGCACCGGGCCCTTGCGGTCGGCCAGCTTGCCGCCCCAGATATTGCCGGCGGCGACAGACACGCCGTACACCAGCATCACCAGGCTCACGGTGCCGGCCGCGAAGCCGGCCACTTCCTGCAGGATCGGTGCGAGATAGGTGAAGGCGATGAAGGAACCGCCGTAGCCGAGCGTGGTCATGGCGTAGACCAGCAGCAGGCGCGGCTTCTTCAGCACCGCGAGCTGGGTCAGCAGGCTCGAAGGCGGGCTGCCGGCGATGTTGGACGGCACCAGGATGGCGCTGCCGACGATGGCGACGATGCCCAGCAGCGAGACCGCCAGGAAGGTGGCCTGCCAGCCGAAATGCTGGCCGATGAAGGTCCCGAGCGGCACCCCGGTCACCAGGGCCACGGTGAGGCCGGTGAACATCAGGGCGATGGCGCTGGCCGCCTTCTCCTTCGACACCAGGCTGGTGGCGATGGTCGAGCCGATCGAGAAGAACACGCCGTGGGCCAGGCCGGTCAACACCCGCGCCGCCATCAGGGCCGGGTAGTTCGGCGCCATCCAGGCGACCAGGTTCCCGATCGTGAACAGGGCCATCAGGCCGAGCAGGAGCTGCTTGCGCGGCACGCGGCCGGTGAGCGCGGTCAGCACCGGCGCGCCGACCGCCACGCCGAGGGCGTACAGGCTGACCAGCAGGCCGGCGGAAGGCACCGACACGCCCAGGCTGGCGGCGATGGTGGGGATCAGGCCGACGATCACGAATTCCGTGGTCCCGATGGCGAAGGCGCTCAGCGTGAGCGCCCAAAGTGCGAGTGGCATGGTGTTCTCCTTGTGCATGGATATGCCGGCTTCAATAAGCCGGTTTCAAACAGGCATGCAGTGTGCCGCGCCTGGCCGCAAGGAAAAATGCCTTGGCGTACAATTGACTTTTGATTCGGAGTCACAAATGATCGATGTCGACGCGCTGATTGTCTTCTCCACCGTCATGGATGCGGGCTCCTTCTCGGCCGCCGCCGAGCGCCTGGGCCAGACCCCGTCTGGCGTGTCGCGCACCATCTCGCGCCTCGAGGACAAGCTGGGCATGACCCTGCTGCACCGGACCACGCGCCGCATCCAGCTCACCGAGGAGGGGGCCTGGCTGCTGGGCCGCGCGCGCAGCCTGCTGGCCGATCTTGCCAATACCGAGGCCGAGGCCCAGGCGCGCCGTTCCCAGCCCTCCGGCCTGGTGCGGGTGAACTCGGCCACGCCCACGCTCGACCACCTGCTCGCGCCCCTGGTGCCGGAATTCCTCGAGCGCTATCCGCTGGTGCAGCTGGAGCTGGTGAGCGGCGAGACCTACGTCGACCTGATCGAGGAGCGCGCCGACCTGGCGATCCGCATCGGCGCCTTGCCCGATTCGACCCTCAACGCGCGCCGCCTGGGCGCCAGCCGGATCCGGGTGCTGGCCGCGCCCTCCTACCTGGACAAGCATGGCGTCCCGGGCGAGCCGGCCGAGCTGGCGCGCCACCGCACCCTGGGCTTCACGGCGCCGGCCTCGCTCAACACCTGGCCGCTGCGCCACGGCGGCGCCGAAGGCTGGACCGTCACCCCGGCGGTGAGCGCCTCGAGCGGCGAGACGGTGCGCCACCTGGCGCTGGCCGGGGCCGGCATCGCCTCGCTGTCGGACTTCCTGACGCGCGCCGACGTCGCCGCCGGCCGCCTGGTGCCGGTGCTGGAAGCGCACAGCCTGCCGTGGCTGCAGCCGGTGTGGGCGGTGTTCTACAAGCAGGGAGCGCTGGCGCCGCGGGTCGCCGCGCTGGTCGAGTTCCTGGCGGCGCGGCTCGGCGGGATGTTGGGAGAGGAACCGGTTTGAGGCGCCAAACTTACACGTAACTTACTGGCAAGCCAATTTTGCAACCGCCTGTCGTTTTTTGCGCCATCGTCGTGCATTTGCGCACCAAATTGGGTGACATGATGCCTTCTCGCAGCTATAGTTGCCGTCAATAAAAATCATAAAATCACCTACACGGAGGAGGACACCATGTTCACATGGTTGAAGGCGGTGCTGCGTCCATCCATGACGCATTTCGCGGCAATGGGTGGCGGCATCCGCGGACGTTTCCATGGCCTGGTGGTCAGCGCGCGCGACGGCAGCATCCGCACCGCGATCAATGCGGCGCGCCTGCGCAAGGAGGTCGACCATTCGCTGGCCCAGGCGAAGCAGCAGTACGAGGCCGCCAACGAACTGGCGGCCGCGGCGCGCGAGGTGACCCAGCTCTCGGCCGACGTCAAGGCCGGCACCGACGAGATCGCCACGACGGCCGGGCGCAACCTGGCGGTGGCGCGCGAGTCGATGGACAACCTGGCGCAATTGGAGCAGCGGATGCGCGCCATCGAGACCCAGGTCGACGGCTTCGCCCGCACCGTGGAACAGCTGGTCGCGCATTCGCGTTCGATCAGCGAGTTCGGCACGGTCATCCAGCGCATCGCCAACCAGACCAACCTGCTGGCCATCAACGCCGCGATCGAGGCGGCGCGCGCCGGCGAGGCGGGACGCGGCTTCGCCGTGGTCGCGGCCGAGGTGCGCCGCCTGTCGCTGCTGGTGAACGAGGAGACCAGCAAGATCGCCGTCGTGAACAGCGAGATGCGCGGCCTGGTCGAATCGACCGCCGGCGCCACCGCCGGCATCCTCGACGGCGTCGGCGCCTCGAGCGCCGAGGTGGGCGCCGCGGCCGGCCGTTTCTCCACCTTCGTGGCCGACTTCGAGCGCATGGCCGGCACCGTCAACGCCATCGCCGGCTCGATGTCCTCGCTCGACGCCATCAACCAGGACATCGGACGCAAGGTCGGCCAGATCGCGGCCAACGCCTCGGCCTCGGGCAAGTCGATGGCGGACGCCTCGCGCCGCGTGGACGAAGTGCGCGCCGCGAGCGAAGAGATCCAGGGCGTGCTGTCCGAGTTCCACACCGGCGGCACCCCCTTCGACGCGCTGGTCGCGGCCACCAGCCGCCTGCGCGACGACGTGCTGGCCTGCCTCGAGGGCCATGCCGCGCGCGGCGCCAACATCTTCGACCAGGCCTACCAGCCGATCGCCGGCTCCAATCCGCCGCGCTACCACACCAGTTACGACCGCGCCGTGGAGCGCGACCTGCAGGCCATCTTCGACGGCGTGTTGAGCGGCCTGCCGGGCTGCGCCTACGCGCTGGCGGTCGACAACCGCGGCTATGCGCCGGCCCACAACGGCAAGTTCTCGCTGCAGCCGACCGGCCAGCCCGAACACGACCTGGTCCATTGCCGCAACAAGCGCATCTTCGACGACCCGGTGGGCAGCAAGCTGGCGTCCAACCGCAAGCCAATCCTGTTCCAGACCTATCTGCGCGATACCGGCGAGGTGATCAACGACCTGTCAATGCCGCTCATGATCGACGGTCGCCACTGGGGCGCGGTGCGGGTGGGCTTCGATTCGGCGCGACTGCAGGGCGGGGCGGGGCGCTGAGAGGGTGCATCGTCCTTGTGTCAGAATACGCGCTGGACGACACTTCGACGACGCCATGGAAAAGCTGATCTCCGCGCTGAACCGCCTTTATCTGCGGCCCGGCGCATTTCCGGAAGATGCCCTGCTGCGCCAGCTGCGCGGCGAACACACCCAGGCCCTGAGCCTGGCGGGACCGGACGGCCTGATGCGGGCCGCCATGATTCCCTTCGCGCGAGTGGACGCCGACGGCAGCCACTGGACCCGCCTGTGCGACGCCGCCAACGGGCTGCAGCAGGAACTCGGCCTGCCGGCGCCGGCGGTGAGCATCTCGGGCGACGGCGCCTACGGCCTGTGGCTGTCGCTGGCCGAGCCGGCGCCGGTAGAGCAGATGCAGGCCTTCGTCGACGCCCTGCACGCGCGCTATTTTCCCGACATGGCCGCGCCCGGCCCGGTGAGCGCGCCGCTGGAACTGCCGCCCTGCCTGCACCAGGCCAGCGGCAAGTGGGCGGCCTTCATCCATCCCGGCATGGGCGCTTCCTTCGCCGACGAAGCGGGCCTGGACCTGCCGCCGCCGGCGGCCGGGCAGGCCGCCTTCCTCGACGAGCTCGACAGCATCGCCCCGGCGGCCTTCGCCCAGGCCCTGGCCAGCCTGCGGCCGGCAGGCGGCGCCCCTCAGTCCACGTCCTCGGCAGCCGCCTCGGCGCCGCCGGGGGCGCGGCCGGATGCGGGCCGGCCGAGGGGCTGCTGCTCAAGGATGCAACCCTCGAGGACATCGTTGCCTGGCTGCATGCGCGGCATATCGAGCCCAGCTTCCGCTATGTGCTGCCTGCCGGGCGTGAATAGGCGCATATCGTCGTATTGACGCAACGTTTATAGTCAGGAAACATAATTTTCTAAAAGGAATGCAGTTTTGACATGGCAAGCCTGATATCCTGTAGGAACCTTCCTACACAGGCCGTCCATGTCCAGCCCGCTCGCCACCCTCTACCGCCGCGCCAGTTCCCTGTCACCGACCGCCCGCCTGGTGAGCCTGGCCTTCGCCGGCCTGGCCGGGGCCGCCGTGCTTCTGCCGCGACAGGCGCCGGTGTCCGCGTCCCTGGCCGATCCGGCCCGGCCGGCCATCCCCGCTTCCCCCGCAAGCCCGGCCACCCCGGCCACCCAGGCTGCTTCCGCTTCCGCGCAAGCCCAGCCGGGCAGCGCGCCGCTGGTCGCCGAGGCCGAGCCGGCGCGCCGCGTCTACCCGTATTCGGTGGTGCCTGGCGGCGTCGCCAGCGCGGAGGAACTGAGGGCCGCGGTGCGCAAGGACAGGCTGGTCGCCGCCCACTACGCCGATTTCGGGCTCGACAAGGCCTTCATGACCAGGGTGGCCAAGCCGCGCGCGGTCTACGTCTCCTACCGCAAGGACGGCAAGATCTACTGGACCGCGCACAAGCTCATGCTGGCCGAGGGCGAAGCCCTGGTCAGCGACGGCGTCAACGAGGCGCGCGCCCGCTGCGCCAACCGGATCTCGGACCTGCCGCGCCAGCCGGTGGCGGCCAGCGAGCCGAGCGCGGAAGAGCTCGATACGCCGCTGGTGCTCGAGGGCGCGCTGGGAGGGGGCGCGGAGAGCGTCGAGGCCTTCTCGGCCGGCGGTTTCGGCGACGAGGGCGGCAGCGGCCAGCGTTACCAGTTGCAGGACTTCGGTGGCGCCCGCCTGCTGGCCGAGGCGGTGGCGCAAGCCGGCGGCAAGGAGCTGGCCGCGCGCATCGGTGCGCCGCCCCCGCATCCTTCGCTCGGCAGCCCGGTCAGCGCGCGCGCCGGCTCGTCGCGTTCCGGTAGCGAGACCGGCAATCCGGCCACGCCGGGCGCGGACGGCGGCCAAGCCTCGGGCGGCGCCCCGGCCCCGGGCGCACAGCAGCCCGGCCCGGCGGCGCCCGGCAATCCGGCCCCAGGCACGCCCAACCCGGCAACGCCGACGCCGGACACTTCCACTCCGGGTAATCCGACGCCGGGCAATCCCACCCCAGGCAATCCGACTCCAAGCAATCCGACGCCTGGCAAGCCGAGCACTGGCAAGCCCGGCGCATCAACGCCGGACAAGCCAGCGCCGCCGACCGGCACCCAGCCGTCGACACCGCAGCAGCCGGAAACCGGCGAGCCCGGCGCCGGCCAGCCGTCGCCGGCCCCGCCTGGCGGCGGGCAGCCGGGCACGAATCCGCCCGCGCCCGGTACGCCGGGACCGCAACCCGGCGGTCCGTCCACCCCGGATGGGGGCGGTCCGACACCCCCGCTCCCGGAAACGCCGGCCGGCCCGCCGAAGCCCGAGTTGCCAACCGGTCAGCCAAAGCCCGAGTTGCCGACCGGCGCGCCGACACCGGAACTGCCGGTGGGCGGCGAGCAGCCGATCCGGCCCGATCCGGTCAAGGTGCCCGAGCCGGGCACCCTCTGGCTCGGCGCACTCGCCGGCGCTGCCATGTGGCTGATGCGCCGTCGCCGCGCCTGAATCCGTCCGGCGCCCCCGCTCAGAACTGCAGGGGCGTGTCGGTGCGCTTCAGGGTGCGCAGCACGAAGCTGGATTTGCTGTGGCGGATGCCGGGGATCTTGTACAGCCGCTCGCGCAGCAGGCGCTCGTAGTCGCGGGTGTCCTTGACCGCGATGCGGATGAAGTAATCGTAGTCGCCCGAGATCAGGCTCGCTTCCAGCACCTCCGGGATCGACTCCAGCGCGCGGCCGAACTCGTACAGGGTCTGCTCGCTGTGGCTGTCGAGGGTGACCTGGACGATCACTGTGTCCTGGTAGCCCAGGTGGGCTAGGTCCACCTTCACCGTATAGCCCTGCAGCAGGCCGGAATCCGTCATGCGCTTGATGCGGTTCCAGCACGAAGTCGTCGATAGCCCGACCGCCGCGCTGATCTCCTGCAGCGGGGTGCGCGAGTCCTTGAGCAGGATGCCCAGGATGGCGCGGTCGGCCGCGTCGAAAATCTTTCTGTCTCTTTCCTCTTCCACGGAAAGCCTTTCAGGTTGGGTGCTGTAACAGTGCATGATTATGAAGCACTTTCAGCCTCTCGATGAATAGAATTCCAGGGATGAGAACCTTTCCCGTCCCCGACGCCGCCCCGCCCGCCACCCCCGCCCGCAATGGCGCCGCCCTCCTGCTCGAGCTCCTGGTGGAGGCGGGCGTCGACACCGTCTTCGGCTACCCCGGCGGCGCCGTGCTGCCGCTCTACGATGCGCTTGCCCTGGACGGCCGCCTGCGCCACATCCTGGTACGCCACGAGCAGGCCGCCGTGCACGCCGCCGAAGGCTATGCGCGCTCGACCGGCCGCCTGGGCGTGGTCTTCGTCACCTCCGGCCCCGGCGTGGCCAACACCACCTCGGGCCTGCTCGACGCCCTGAGCGATTCGATCCCGGTCCTGTGCATCAGCGGCCAGGTGAGCACCGCGGCGATCGGCACCGACGCCTTCCAGGAATGCGACGCGCTCGCCATCTCGCGCGCGGTGACGCGCTGGAACGCCCAGGTGCTAAACGTGGACGAGATCGCGCCCACGCTGCGGCGCGCAATCCGCGAGGCGACCGGCGGACGTCCCGGCCCGGTGCTGGTGGACCTGCCCAAGGACGTGCAGGCCGCCCCGGCCCCGCCGTTCGCGCCCACCGCCCCCGCCTCAGGACACCGGGCGGCGCGTCCGGCGCCGCCGCCCGCGGACCTGGACCGGGCCGCCGAGCTGATCCGCACCGCACGCCGCCCGGTGTTCTACGGCGGGGGCGGGCTGGTGAGCGCAGGTCCGCGCGCCTGCGCCGCGTTCGCGCGCCTGGTGGAGCTGGCCGATGCGCCCTGCACCCTGAGCCTGCTGGGCCTTGGCGCCTTCCCGGCCTCGCGTCCGGAATGGCTTGGCATGCTGGGCATGCACGGCACCCTGGAAGCCAACCTGGCCATGCACGAGGCCGACCTGGTGATCTGCGCCGGCGCCCGCTTCGACGACCGCGTCACCGGCCGGCTCGACCAGTTCTGCCCGCAGGCGCGCATCGTCCACGTCGACATCGACCCGCGCTCGATCGGCAAGGTGGTGCGCACCGAGGTCGGCCTGGTCGGCGATGGCGGGGAGGTGCTCGAGGCCTTGCTCGCGCGCCTGGAACCGGCGCCGCCCGAGCCGGGCCTGACGCGCGCTTGGTGGGCCCGCATCGCCCGCTGGCGCGCCCGCCGCTGCCTGGAGATCGCGGAGCGCGCGCCGGCGATCGCGCCCCAGCGCCTGATGCAGGTCCTGGCCGGACCGCTGGCCGCGCGCCACGCCATCGTCTCGACCGACGTCGGCCAGCACCAGATGTGGGCCGCGCAATACCTGCGCTTCGAGGCGCCGCGCCACTGGCTCACCTCGGGCGGGGCGGGGACGATGGGCTATGGCCTGCCGGCCGCGATCGGCGCCCAGGTGGCCCATCCGGACGCGCTGGTGGCTTGCATCAGCGGCGACGCCTCGGTCCTGATGAACATCCAGGAGCTGGCCACCGCCGCCCAGCACCGCTGCCCGGTCAAGCTGATCGTGTCCAACAACGGCTGCATGGGCATGGTGCGCCAGTGGCAGGAGCTGCATCACGGCGGACGCTACAGCCACAGTTGGAACGAGGCGCTGCCCGACTTCGTGCTGCTGGCGCGGGCCTTCGGCTGGCAGGCGGCGCGGGTCGCGCGCGCCGACCAACTCGATGCGGCGATCGCCGCCTGCCTCAGGTCGGATGGGCCTTATCTGCTCGACGTGGCGGTGGAGCAGGCCGAGAATTGCTTCCCGATGATCCCCGCCGGCCGTGGCCACCATGAGATAATGCTGAGCAAGGATAGTTGGTATAAAGAAACTACAGCCTGAAATGCGGTCAAGCCGATAACTTGAATAGTGTGTCGGGGGAGCGTTTTTCTCCAATATGACGCGGTGCAGGTCGGTACGGCTGTCCTTCCGGTGCGCCGCCAAGGCGCGTCTCTCGACCCGCTCGTACTGCGAGCCCCATTGGAGTGTTCCTCATGAAGACAGCGCAAGTCATGAGCGCCGCGCGCCTTGCGGCCTTGGCCCTGGCGATGCTGGGCGCCCATGTCGCGGCCCAGGCCGCGACCTACACGGTCGGCCCCGGCCAGTCGATCCAGGCCGCGGTGAATGCGGCGGTAGCCGGCGACACGGTCCTGGTGCAGGCCGGCATCTATACCCAGAAGGTGCTGGTGAGCGGCAAGAATGGCGCCGCCGGCGCGGCCATCACGCTCAAGGGCGAGCCCGGCGCAATCATCAGCGGCGCAGGCCTGAGGCCGTCCGGGCGGGAAGGGCTGATCACGGTCCGCAACTCGAGCCACTTCCGGGTCGAGGGCTTCACCGTCACCGGCTTCGCCACCGGCAGCGCGGGCGACAGCCCGGTCGGCATCCTGGTTACGGGGAACGGGACCAGGGTCCAGATCGTGAACAACAAAATCCACGGCATCAAGCATCTCAGCACCTGCGCCGATCCCTGCCTCGTCGGCGCCCACGGACTGGCGGTTTTCGGGACCGATACCACCGGCATCACCGACCTGCTGGTGCAGGGTAACGAGGTGTACGGCAACCTGCTGCAGGCCAGCGAGGCCTTGGTCATCAACGGCAACGTCGACCGCTTCGAGGTGCTGTTCAACGACGTTCACGACAATAACAACATCGGCTACGACTTCATCGGCTACGAAGGCGAGTGCGCCGCCTGCGGCGAGAACGACCGCGTGCGCAATGGCCTGGTGCGCGGCAACCGGGCCGCGAACAATTCCACCATCAACAATCCCTGGTACGGCGGCGAGGGCTCGGCGGCCGGCTTCTATGTCGATGGCGGGCGCAACATCGTCTTCGAGCGCAACATCGCCACGCTCAACGACATCGGCTTCGAGTTCGCCAGCGAGCATCCGGGCAAGGCCACCGAGGACATCCTGATGACGAACAACCTCGTCTACCTGAACCGGGAGGCGGGCGTCTCGCTCGGCGGATACGCGGCCGGCCTGGGCGAGGCGCGCCGCATCCACGTCAACAACAATTCCTTCTACAGGAACAAGGGCTGGGGCACCGAGATCGTGCTCCAGCACAAGGTGCTGAACTCCCACTTCAACAACAACATCATCGTCGGCGCGACCAGCGTCGTCGACAGCGTCGACAACAGCGGCAGCGGCAGCAGCGGCAACGTCTGGGGCGTCAACCTGTGGTTCGCGCCGAACACCAGCAACGTGGCCGTGCCGGGCGCCCGCCTGGTCCAGGATCCGCGCTACGTCGATCCGGCGAACGGCAACCTGCGCCTGCAGGCCGGCTCGCCGGCGATCGGCAAGGGCGTCGCGGGCGCGGCGCTGGGCGGCTGGTCCTCGCCCCTGTGGAGCAGGCACTACCGCCCCGGCGCGATCCCGGCCAACGGCAGTCGCGACCTCGACGGCCAGAGCCGGGTCGAGGGCGGCAGCCTGGATCTCGGTGCGGACGAGTTCGGCACGGCCTCGCCGGCCCTGTGCGGCGCCATGGGCGCCTGCTCCTGACAGGAACTGTCAGCAGGTCTCGCTAACATGGTCTCCCCATTCATCGCGAAGGCAATAAAGGCACGCGGGGCAAGCTGAGCAAACTCAGCAAAATAGTGCGTTGCCAGAACCCGGTCGCAGGCGTAATGTCTACAGTCGGGATGTCCGTCGCTGTTGTTAACCTGGAGGAGAAAACATGACTTCAAGCACTACCAAGCCGGTGGAAGATGGCATGCACACCGTGACCCCGCACCTCATCTGCGCCGGCGCCGCCGACGCGATCGACTTTTATACCCGCGCCTTCGGCGCTGAAGAAGTGATGCGCCTGCCGGACCCGAACGGCAAGCTGGCCCATGCGGCGGTGCGCATCGGCGACTCGATGGTGATGCTGATGGACGAATTCCCCGACTGGCAGGCGCGCGGTCCCAAGACCCTGGGCGGCTCGTCGGTCACCATCCACCTCTCCGTGCCCGACGTCGACGCCGCCTTCCGCCGCGCGGTCGAGGCCGGCGCCACGGTGCGCATGGAGCCGGCCGACATGTTTTGGGGCGACCGCTACGGCGTGGTGGAAGATCCCTTCGGCCATCAATGGTCGATAGCGACCCATATCCGCGACGTGCCGGTGGACGAGCTGCAGGAAGCGATGAAGCGCCAGGCCGCCTGCGCATAAGCGGCCCGGCAAGGGCCAGGGTCGCGGGCCGAGGCCACTGGTCAAGGCCATGGTTCACGGCCACGGCTCAAGTCCACGGGTCAAGGCCACGGGTCAAGGCCACGGGTCCACAATCCAGTTTGTGGGTCTTGGCCGAGGCCAAGCGGCGCGGGCCAAGGCCGTGGGCCAATGCCGGGCTATCATGGCGGTTTCTCTTTTGACGAGCCAAGGCCATGAGCAGCAACGACACCGCGCACGCGCCCCCGCCGGCGCCCGCCACCCCGGGCGACCACGCCCGCCTTGCGGAGGTGCTGCGCATCGCCGCCTTCGACGACGCCGGCCAGGGCGGCAACCCGGCCGGGGTCTGGCTGGGCGCCTCCCTGCCGCCGGCGGCCGAGATGCAGGAGCTGGCCCATGCCCTCGGCTTTTCCGAGACCGTCTTCGCCGCCCCTGAAGGGCAGGGCTGGCGCGTACGCTATTTTTCGCCCGCTTCCGAAGTGCCCTTCTGCGGCCACGCCACCATCGCCCTCGGCGCGGCGCTGGCGCGCGCCCACGGCGACGGCGTATTCCCCCTGCAATTGAACGCCGCCGCGATCACGGTGGAAGGCCGGCGCGAGGACGAGCGCATGCTGGCAGCCCTGCAATCGCCGCCGACCTGGTCCAAACCGGCTCCGGACGAGGTGGTCGAGGCCGCGCTGTCGCTTTTTGGCTACAGCCGCGCCGATCTTGACCCGCGCATCCCGCCCGCGCTGGCGCATGGCGGCGCCGACCACCTGGTGCTCACCTTGAACAGCCGCGCACGCCTGGCCGCCATGGCCTATGACCTGGAGGCGGGCCGCGTCTTCATGGAGGCGCACGGCCTCGTGACTGTGGTGCTTGCCTGGGCCGAGGACGCCCAGCATTTCCACACCCGCAACCCCTTCGCCTCGGGCGGCGTCTATGAGGATGCCGCCACCGGGGCCGGCACGGCCGCACTGGCGGGTTACCTGCGCGACCTGGGCTGGCCGCATTGCGGGCGGATCGACGTGGTGCAGGGCGAGGACATGGGCATGCGCTCGCGCCTGACGGCAGAGTTCGATGCCCGGCCCGGGGGCTCGATTCGCGTTTCGGGCAGCGCGCGCATGATGGATTAGATGCGCACTAAGTTAAGTGGCGCACAGACATTTTGCGAAAAGTCAAATATACGGGCGAAAAGCACATCTGCTCAGCAGTTAGATTGGGAATAGGCGGATTGATAATTTGAAGCAGACAAGTTCTGTTTCAATCAATCAATAAGGAGTCCCGCCATGGAGCTGTTTCCTGCAGCCGTGTTCAACCCACCGAAAGCTTCGCGCCAGCGCACCTCGCGCGAAGCCGCGGCGGGACGTTCGATCGAGCGTCTCCCGTTCACCGTCCGCCGTGTCGAAACCGAGTCCGACCTGCTGAAGGCGGTTCGGATCCGCCACGCCGCCTATGCCCGCCACGTGCCGGAGTTCGCGCGCAGCCTGGCCGAGCCGGAAGCCGCCGACTACGACGACGACACCGTCGTGCTGCTGGCCGAGTCCAAGCTCGACGGCACGCCGATCGGCAGCACCCGCATCCGCACCAACCTCTACCGCCCGCTGGGCGTGGAAGAGTCCATCGTGTTGCCGGACTGGCTGCAAGGCAAGCGCCTGGTCGAGGCCACCCGCCTCGGCATCGACGAGGGCAGGGTGGGGCGCATGGTCAAGATTGCACTGATCAAGGCCTGCTTCATGTATTGCGAAGACAACGCGATCGACTGGTCGGTGGCCACCGGCCGGCCGCCGGTGGACCGCCAGTACGAGCAGCTGATGTTCGTCGACGTCTTCCCCGAGCAGGGCCCGGTCCCGCTTCGCCATGTGGGCAATATCCCGCACCGCATCATGGCCTTCGAGATCGCCACCTTCCAGGAACGCTGGGCCCAGGCTGGCCATCCGCTGCTGAATTTCTTCTTCAACACCCATCATCCGGACATCGACATCGGACCGGCCGCGCCCCCGCCGACCCTGGCCATGCCGCGCGGCTTCGTCCTCGACCGTGCTGATGAGCGTTGTGAATTGGCAGTTGCCTGAGGCTTTAGGACGCCGTCGGCCCAAATATTGCATGACGGCATCAACATTAAGCGGTATCCTTGCGCCTTAGCGGCCGCAGTTTCGCTGCGGCCGTGCGCTCGTCCGGATACCGCCTATGCCCTTTGCCCCTTTCAAGTTTCGCTCCTCCCTTCCCGCCGCCGCCCACGGCGCGGTGGAGCTGGTGCTGAAGCTGTTCGGCTACTACCTGATACCCTTCGGGATCGGGCTGGTGTCGTTGGTGGCGCTGATCTTCTGGCACGATGAATACCGGGTCAGCGGCGAGGTGCCGCTGGCCATGCACGTGACGGTCCAGGAGGAGCTCCCGCTTGCGGGGGCGCCTGCGGCCGCGCTCTCGCCCGCCGCCGCGCTGGCCCGCGCCGAGGCCGGTCCGCTGGTGGCCAGCCACGAAACCCATCTGTCCGAAGCCCCGGTCTGGTTCTCTTTCGAGCCCATGCCGCGCGGCGGCGAGCAGGTGATCGAATTCCCTTCGCGCCATTCGCTCGAAGTCGCCTGCTGGGACGCCGCCGCACCACAAGGCGCGCCGCTGGTCCCGCTGGGCAGCGCCACCCGCGCCGGCGGCAGCGGGGCGATCGAGGCGGCCAAGGCCGGCTTCGTGCTGCGCGCCGCGCCCCTGCCGCGCCAGTTGCTGTGCCGTGGCGTCTTCTCCGGCCCGGCGCGCCTGTCGGTGCTGCAATGGCCGGCCGAGCAGTTCGAGAAATCGGTCGAGCAATACCACCGCAAGTCGGGCCTGCTCGACGGCGGCATGATCGTGCTGGCCCTGTTCGTCCTGATCACCGCCCTGATCAACCGCCAGCCCCTGTATGTGCTGTTCGCCGGCTGGCTGATCCTCAACCTGCGCGTGGGCGCGCTGTCGGCCGGCTGGGACATCCAGTGGCTGGGCCAGGCCATCCCCTCCGACTGGCTGCTGCGCAGCCGCTCGGTGACCATCACCCTGTACGGCATCGCCACCCTGACCCTGTACCAGGCCCTGCTCAAGGACCACCTGGCCGAGATGCGCTACGTGCTCCCGATGCGGGTCATGCAGTGGCTGTGCATGCCCATGCTGCTGGCCGCCCTCCTGCTGCCTTACCGCGTCTACCTGCCGCTGATGTGGGTGATCGTGGTGTGCTGCTTCGCCCTGATGACGATCGGGCTGTTCAAGATCATCGTGGAGTCGCGCAACCGGGTCGCGTCCTGGTTCGCGGCCTCGTTCGCGCTGACCTTCGTGGCATCGATGGCCGAGGTGGCCGCCGCCGCCCTCGGCCTGCGCGAGCTGCTCGGGGTGATCAACAGCGTCACCGCCGCGCTGGCCTCCAGCCTGCTGGCGGCGCTGGCCGTGGCCGAGCAGATGCGCAGCGAGACCGAGAGGCGGCGCGAGGCCCAGGAAGAACTGGAACACGCCTACAAGGCGATGCCGGTCGGCCTGTTCACCCTCGACATGTACGGTCACTTCCTGAGCGTCAACCCGGCCCTGCAGAAAATGCTCGGCATCGGCGCCTTCACGCCAGGGCGCACCGCCTGGCGCCAGTTCTTCACTGAGCTCAGCTGGACTGAGCTGCACGAGCAGGTCCACGCCAAGGCCGAGGCCGAGATGGAACTGACCAGCCGCGACGGCAGCCAGCGCTTCCTGGTCAGCGCCACCCTGGCGCGCTCGCGCATCGAAGGCGTGCTGCAGGACACCACCGAAAAGTACAAGGCCACCGAGCAGCTGCGCTTCATGGCCAACAACGACCCGCTGACCAAGGTCTACAACCGGCGCGGGATCGAGAAGGAATTCACGGCCGCCGCGGCCTCGCTGGCGCTGGGCCGGCCGATGGCCCTGGCCTACGTCGACCTCGACCGCTTCAAGCTGATCAACGACCTGTTCGGCCACGCGGCCGGCGACGAAGTGCTGCGCCAGGTCTGCGAGCGCATGGGCACCATGCTGGCCGGCGGCCAGCAGATCGGCCGCGTGGGCGGCGACGAATTCGTAATCGTGATGCCGGAGACGGCGATCCCGCTGGCCGGCATCATCTGCCGCGGCATCGTCGACCGCCTCGGCAACACGCCCTACCGGGTGGGCGACAAGGCCTTCCACGTGCGCGCCTCGGTCGGCCTGATCGAAGTGGGGCCGGGCATGGCCATGAAGGACGCGGTCTCGACCGCCGACCGCGCCTGCCGCGAAGCCAAGACCGGCGCCGGCGACGGCCTGGTGATCTACGAGCGCGGCGCCGACGCCTTCCGCCAGCGCGCGGCCGAGCTGGACCTGGTGGCGCGCCTGTCCGGCCCCAACGCCACCGACAACCTGCTGCTGGAGATGCAGCCGATCATGTCGCTCAAGTCGCCGGGCGAATCGCTGAATTTCGAGGTGCTGCTGCGCATGCGCGAGCCGGACGGCCGCGTGGTGCCGGCCGGCCCGGTGATCGCCGCCGCCGAGAAGAGCGGGCGCGCCAGCGTGATCGACCGCTGGGTGCTGTCGAGCACCCTGGCCTGGATCGCCGAGCACGCCGAGGAGCTGGTCAACACCCGTTTCGTCTGCATGAACCTGTCGGGCGCCTCGCTCAACGACGAGCGCTTCGTGCAGGACACCTTCGACATCCTGGGCCGCTACGTGCACGTCGCCAGCCGCCTGTGCCTGGAGATCACCGAAAGCGTGGCCCTGCACGACCTGGACAACACGCGCCGCTTCATCGACCAGGTGCGCAATTTCGGCTGCAAGGTGGCGCTGGACGACTTCGGCGCCGGCTATACCTCCTTCTCCTACCTCAAGGAATTGCCGGCCGACGTGCTGAAAATCGACGGCAACTTCATCGTCAACATCAATGCCCACCCGGCCAACGTGGCCATCGTCGAAGCCATCGTCAGCCTGGCGGTGAACCTGGGCATGAAGACCATCGCGGAATGGGCGGAGGATGCGGAGACGGTGCGCACCCTGCACGAGATCGGGGTGGACTACGTGCAGGGCTGGGTGGTGGCGCGTTCGCTGCCGCCGGAGCAGATCCTGGAAGCGAAGTCCTCGGCCAGCTTCATCAAGGACGAGGCGCTGCTGGAACTGATGCGCGAGCTGGCCACGCCAACGCCGCCGCACCTGGCGAGCGTCAGCCGCCTGCACTGAAGGGCCGGCGCGCGCCGGCCTGCGTTATTGCAGCCCCGCCAGGGTAGGGCGGACGCTGCTGTCGCCCAGCAGGAACTGGGCCCGCGCCGCCTTCAGGGTGGCGACGTCGCGCTGCATCGGCTTGGCTTTCACGCGGCTCGGCGCGGCGCGCCGGATCTCGGCGCGGGGCGGCGGCATGCTGCTGCGCTCGGCCGTCATCGGATAGGGCTGCACCGGCTCCGCATGCGCGGGCGCCGGCATGTGGACCATGCGTACCGTGGTGCTGCCCTCGGCGCAAGCCTGGTCGGTCAGGGTGACATGGCCGTCGCGATCGATGCACTTGAGGATCGCGTTGCCGGCAAGGACCGCGGGCGCGGCCGCCGCCGTGGCGGCGATCAGGCTGAGTTGGCACAGGATACGCTTCATGGTCGGCTCCTCGTTCGTGATGCCTCCATTGTCGGCCCGGCCCGCCTCGCCTTCTGTTCGTTGACTCACGGTGGCGCGCCTTGCTTTTTTACAATCGCCCGGCGCCTGGCTTACAATGCACGAGGCCACGGCGCGCCGCCGCGGCGAGATCATCGAACAGGAAGCCCCCCATGAGTCTGCTCCCCACCTATGACGACGTGGTCCAGGCCGCCGCCCGCATCGCCGGCGCCGCCAACCACACCCCGGTCCTGACATCGCGCACCGCCAACGAGGAGTTCGGCGCCGAGGTCTTCTTCAAGTGCGAGAACATGCAGCGCATGGGCGCCTTCAAGTTCCGCGGCGCCTACAACGCGCTGTCGCGCTTCAGCCCGGAGCAGCGCCGGGCCGGCGTGGTCGCCTTCTCGTCCGGCAACCACGCGCAGGCGGTGGCCCTGTCGGCCCGCCTGCTGGGCATGCCGGCCACCATCATCATGCCCCACGACGCCCCGGCGGCGAAGGTCGCCGCGACCCAGGGCTATGGCGGCAAGGTGGTGTTCTACGACCGCTATACCGAGGACCGCGAAGCCATCGGCCGCGCGCTGGCCGAGAAGGACGGCCTGACCCTGGTGCCGCCCTACGACCACCCGGACGTGATCGCCGGGCAGGGCACGGCGGCCAAGGAGCTGTTCGAGGAGACCGGCCCGCTGGACGCCTTCTTCGTCTGCCTGGGCGGCGGCGGCCTGCTGTCGGGTTCGGCACTGTCGACGCGCGCGCTCGCGCCCGACTGCAGCCTGTATGGGGTCGAACCGGAAGCCGGCAACGATGGCCAGCAGTCCTTCCGCAAGGGCGAGATCGTGCACATCGACACGCCCAAGACCATCGCCGACGGCGCACAGACCCAGCACCTGGGCAAGCTGACCTTCCCCATCATCCAGCGCGACGTGGACGACATCCTCACCGTCAGCGACGACGAGCTGGTGGCCTGCATGCGCTTCTTCGCCGAGCGCATGAAGATCGTGGTCGAGCCGACCGGCTGCCTGGGCTTCGCAGCGGCGCGCAAGATGAAGGACAGCCTCAAGGGCAAGCGCATCGGCATCCTGGTCAGCGGCGGCAACATCGACCTGCCGCGCTTCGCCAGCCTGATGGGCTGAAGCGCGCCGCCACCCCGCCTCCTTGTCCGCTACGCCTTCGCCTCTGCCTGATGGGAGAGGGAAGGGCGTAGCTGCAACGTTTGCTCTTCAGTATTTACCTCTGTTCAAGATTCTCTGATAGAATGCCATCCGTGCAATAAACTTTTCAAAATAGAAACGTTCCTGGCACCACTAATTCTTCAGTTCGCCCGCGCGAACGTGTTGTCGGCCCAGCCAATGCCGGCAGTTTTCACTACTGTCCCCATTCGACTGGAGCTTATTCATGCGCATTCCTGCTGTACTGCTGTCCCTGTCCGCCGCCGCCGCGCTCTACGCGGGCGCCGCCAACGCCTCCCTGATCACCAACGGCAGCTTCGAGCTGACCGGCAACGGCAGCAACAAGCAGCTGTCGTCCAGCCCATCCGACCGCGCCGACCGCACGACCCTGACCGGCTGGACCAGCAGCAACGGCAATGACGGCGGCTACAACTTCGTGCTCGACAGCACGATCATGCACACCAACGCCTCGGCCATCGCCTTCAGGAGCGAGAACAACGGTTACAGCATGCCGGCCGGCGCCGGCAATGTGTTCGCCTCCGACGCCCAGTACTATCCCGGCGTGCTGTCGCAGACCATCAACGGCTTGACCGTCGGTCTTACCTACACCCTGAGCTTCGACTACGCCGTGGGCCAGCAGGCCGGCTTCGACGGCATCAACAAGAACAACCAGTGGCAGGTGAAGCTCGGCGGCGATACCCGCAGCACCGAGGCCCTCGATCTCGCCGCCGGCGGCTTCAGCGGCTGGAAGAGCGCGACCATGGAATTCACCGCCACCAGCGCCAGCGAAGTCCTGTCCTTCCTGGCCCTGGGCGGCTCGCGCGGCGGCCCGCCCTTCATGCTGCTGGATAACGTGTCGCTGGACGCCAACCAGGTGCCCGAGCCCGCGACCTGGGCCCTTTTCCTCGGCGGAGCGGGCCTGCTGGCCGCGCGCCGCCGCCGTCCCCAGGCCTGAACCGGGGCGGCGCATGCTGGCCGACTTCGTCGCCACCACGCTGCGCCTGTGCGCCTGGCTGGCGCTGCTGAGCGCGCTGTTCGTGCCGCTCGAGCGCTGGTTCGGCCGGCCGCGCAGCGGCGCGCGCCGCGTGCTGGGCCAGGACCTCGCCTACTACTTCCTCAGCGGCCTGCTGCCGGCGGTGCTGCTCAGCCTGCCGATGGCGGCACTGGCGGCGGCCGCGCGCCTGCTGGTGCCGGATGCCTTGACGCAGGCGCTTGCCGGGCTGCCGCTGGCGGCGCGCATCGCGCTCGGCTTCGTGGTCGCCGAGACCGGCTTCTACTGGGGGCATCGGCTCAGCCATGAGCTGCCCTGGCTGTGGCGCTTCCACGCGCTGCACCACGCGACCGAACACATGCACTTCCTGGCCAACACGCGCTCGCATCCGGTCGACCTGGTGGTGACCCGCCTGTTCGGTCTTGTGCCCCTGTACCTGCTGGGATTGGCGAGCCCGTCGGTGGCCGGGAGCGGCACGCCGGCGCTGCTGCTGGTGTTGGGAACGATGTGGGGTTTCTTCATCCACGCCAACCTGCGCTGGCGCTTCGGACCGCTCGAATGGCTGGTGAGCACGCCGGCCTTCCATCACTGGCACCACAGCCGGCGCGAGCACATCAACCGCAATTACGCCTCGACCCTGCCGGTGCTGGACCGGCTGTTCGGGACGCATTACCTGCCGCGCCACTGGCCGGAAGAGGTGGGCACCGACACGCCGCAGCCGGCCAGCCTGGGTGCTCAGCTGCTCGATCCGCTGCTGCCGGCCAAGCTGGCGCGCTGACTGCGCGGCCGCGCCTCGCGGGGCTCAGGCGATCAGGTCCGCGCTTGCATGACATGCGCTACACATTCCGACCATAGCCGCTGTCTCGCTGGACAGTAATCGCCTGCGTCATGCCTTCAGGGCATGCGCAGGTCCAGGCCTAGCCTGGTCCCAAGCGCGAAGGTGAGCAAGCCCAGGGCGAGAAGCACCAGCACGAAGCCCACGGCCACCATGCCGCTGGTGCGCAGCAGGGCGCGCGTGTCGCTTGCCTTTCCCTTCTTGCCCTGGTCGTAGTGCCATTTGATGGCGAAGAACATGCCGACGCATAAGGCGATGACCTTGAAGGTGCCGGCAGCGATAGGGAACCATTCCATGATATTGAGTCTTCCAGGCGGTGAGTGACACGATCTGTCGCGGGGAGCGTGGCCCCGGCGCGCACTCATCGTGCGTCATCCCGACACGCAGTTGATCAGCTCGGCGCGACGCCGGGCGTGCAGCGCTTTCGTGCACGCTCACCCGGATTCTAGGCAAAAGCAATTTCCATACATCGGGACAAAATGTCCCAGTTGCCACCCCGGCAAGGCGTGGCTGCTCAGGCGTAGCCGTGGTAGCTGAAGCGCAAGCGCTTGTCCTCGGGGCGGTAATCGGCCTCGAAATAGCACTTGCCGCCATCGTGGACCCGGATGAACTGCTGCGACAAGCGCCAGTCGGACTCGCCGAGGGCGTCGCAGGCGCCGACCACTTCCACCACCTGGCGCCCCTCCACGTTCTCCCCACGGAACTGGATCGCATACCGTGGGGGAGTCCCCTCGGGAAAGAAGTGCTTGTTGCGGCCGATCTCCCTGTCGATCAGGGACCGCAGTTCCTGCAGCGTTTCAGGCGGGACCCGCCAGCTGCCGCCGCGTACTTCGTACCAGTGCGGGACCGGATTGATCGGCGGGATATACCAGGCCGCGCCCGGAGGCTCGCGCCTGAAGTCCTGGGCCTGGGCCGGGAGCGCGGGCAGCAGGACCAGCAGGACGGCGATGGTCTGGCGCAGGCGCATCGATCCTCGCCCTAGCTCGCCAGCGGCAGCGCGATCTGCACCAGCAGCCCGCCGCCATCGCGGTTGCGCACCGCCAGTTCGGCGTTGTGGCGGGTCAGCACGCGCTCGACGATGGCCAAGCCCAGGCCGGCGCCGTTGGCCTGGCCGCGCGCGGTGTCCAGGCGCGTGAAGGGCTTCATCAGCTGTTCGATCTGGTCGGGCGGCACGCCCACGCCATGGTCGCAGATGTCGACCACCGCGCGCCGTCCGTGGGCGGTCGACTTCACCCGCAGCAGGATGTGGATCTCGGTGATGTCCTGGCCCGGGGTCTTGCCGTAGCGGCGCGCGTTCTCGATGATGTTGTTGACCACGCGCCGCAGGTCGGTGGCGTTGCCCAGCACGTGCACGCCCGGCATCAGGTCGCACTTGACGCGCAGGTCGCGGATGCGGCCGGCCTCGCGCCCGACGTCCGCCAGCATCTCGGACAGGTTCACCGCCACGAAGGTGGCGGCGTCGGTCGGCTTGGCGTAGTCGAGGAACTGGCCGATGATGGCGTCCATCTGGGCGATGTCCGACTGCATGCCGTCGCGCGCCTCCTGCGACAGGTTGGCCATCTCGACCTCGAGCTGCATGCGCGCCAGCGGCGTGCGCAGGTCGTGCGAGATGCCGGCCAGGATCACGGCACGGTCCTTCTCGACCTGGGCCAGGTCCTCCACCATCTGGTTGAAGCTGCGGTTGGCCTCGATGATCTCCTGCGAGCCTTTTTCCGGCAGCGGGGAAGGGCGCTCGCCGCGGCCGATCGCGCGCGCCGCCGCGGTCAGGCGCGCCAGCGGCAGGTTGACCAGGCTCGAGATCAATGCCGCGCCCACCAGCGACAGCAGGCCGACCAGGGTCGCCCAGCCCAGCCACTGCACGCGGGTGAGGGTCGCCAGGCGCTCGCGTTCGAGCATCAGCCAGTACTTGTCGTCCTCGATGTTGAAGCTGATCCAGAAGCCGGCGACTCCGTTCACGCGGCTCGAGAAGCGCGTGTCCTTGCCCAGCTTCTCGCGCACCTTGGCCGCGATCTCGGGCATCAGGGGATTGTTGGGCGGCGGCTCGACGACGTCGGAATCCTCGAGGGTGAAGATGCGGATGCCCTCGTTCGAGACCAGCTCGAACAGCAGCTCGCGCCGCAGGTCGGGCGCCGAGTGGGTGAGGGCGGCCTTGGTGATGGTCACCACCGAGACCACCAGCTCGGCGGTCTGCTCGACCTGGGGACCGCGCTGGAACACGCTGATCATGCCGACCCAGGAGCCGATCGAGAGCGCGGTCAGCACCGACAGCAGGAAGAAGGTGCGCCAGAACAGGCCGCTCTTGTACCAGGCGAAGCGCGCGGCGCGGCGCGCCGCCGAAAACAGGGCGAACACTAGCGCGGCTGTCCTTCAGGGATGAAGACGTAGCCAAGGCCCCACACGGTCTGGATGTACAGCGGGCTGGAAGGATCGGGCTCGATCAGCTTGCGCAGGCGCGAGATCTGCACGTCGAGCGAGCGGTCGAAGACTTCGTACTCGCGGCCGCGCGCCAGTTCCATCAGCTTCTCGCGCGACAGCGGCTGGCGCGCATGGCGCGCGAACACCTTGAGCACCGAGAATTCGCCGGTGGTCAGGGGCACGGTCTCGCCGTTCTTCTTGAGCGTGCGCGTGCCCAGGTCGAGCACGAAGTCGCCGAATTCGAAGGTCTGCGGGGTCTCGCTGGGCGCGCCGGGAATCTCGTCCGGGCCCTTGCGGCGCAGCACCGCGTTGATGCGGGCCACCAGCTCACGCGGGTTGAAGGGCTTGGGCAGGTAGTCGTCCGCGCCCATCTCGAGGCCGACGATGCGGTCCACGTCCTCGCCCTTGGCGGTCAGCATGATGATCGGGGTCTGGTCCCCGGCCCCGCGCAGGCGGCGGCAGATCGAGAGGCCGTCCTCGCCCGGCAGCATCAGGTCGAGCACCAGCAGGTCGTAGCGCTCGCGCAGCCAGAGCTTGTTCATGGCCGGCGCGCTTTCCGCCGTCACCACCTGAAAACCCTGTTCGGTCAGGTAGCGGCGCAGCAGGTCGCGCAGGCGCACGTCGTCGTCGACGACCATGATCTTCGCGGCATGACCGGCCTGCGCGCCGGCGCCAGTGTTGTTTCCAGGATTCGAAGAAGATGCACTCATGTGGCGTCCAGAATTGTCAGAAGAATGTCGCTATGGTAACGTCTTATAGCTTAGGCATATCGACCACATGCCCCATCCATTACATTGTGTTACAAACTTTACCCAATCACGCTTACACCTCAGGCGGGATGCACATACACTGGCGGCAAGTGGTCATCACAGCTTATCTGTTTATAAGGCATCGCGGAAGAGGAACACCATGAAAGACGCCCTCAACGACATCCAAGCAGCACCCGGCAGCGGCCATGGCCGCCTGGCCCGGTTCGTGCGCCACGGGGTGCTCGCCTGCCTCATGGCCGCCCTCGGCGCCGGCGCGATGGCCCAGGACCGCGGCCGTCGCGACGAGCAGGGCATGCGCGACCGCTACCAGATGCAAGCCCAGGAACAGCGACTCGAGCAGCAGCGCATGATGGAGCAGCAGCGTCTGTACGAAATGCAGATGCGCGAGCAGCGCCGCGACTACGAGCGCCAGGAATCGCGCGGCGAACGCCGCATGACGCCGGACGAACGCAGCGACCTGCGGCGCCAGATCAACGAGGCGCGCCGGGATATCTACCCGAACGCGCAGCGCCGCTGATCAGCAGCCTGCCTCCCATCGACGGCGCCTTCGGGCGCCGTTTTCTTTTTGCGCAATCGCTCATTCCACCGGCATAGAAAATTTCTATCCGGAAATCTAGTTGCAATATGTTTATTTATCTTCCGCAACATGCTACCCTTACGCCGGGCTTACTGTAGGCATTGCGCCGCATGCCTAGATCCCCCGTAACTGGAGCGTGAATGATCAACCCCGCCGTGCCTGCCGCCGTGCCACCTGCCGTGCCTGTCCCGGTTCCCCGTTTCGCGGGCGCCGGGCCGGAGCACTGCATCGCCAGGCGGCCCGACGGGGTGTACGCCGATCCGCAGGTGCTGGGCACCACCCTGATCGCGGCGGTGGACGGCATCCTGCTCTCCAACCAGTATTTTTCCGGCGTCGACTACCCGGTCCTGATCAAGGCCTTGTACGGCCACGGCCCCGAGCTGCCGCGCGATGAACGTGGCCAGGCGGTGGTGCGCATCGCCGACGACATCCTGCCGTTCGCCCCCAGCCGGCGCGCCCTGTACCGCTCGGTGAAGATCGCCGATGGCCAGGCCGAGTACTACTTCGAGCCGGTGTTCCTGCCCGGCCCCGACGGCGAGGAGCAGCCGACCCGGCTCGACGTCGACGAGTTCATCGCCGACATGTGGATGAAGGGGATCCGCTTCGGCGTCGACGTCGAGGCGATCCGCGACGCCATCGAGAGCGCCGCCGCCGGCCGCTACACGGTGGCGCGCCGCCTGCCGCCGCGCGCGGGCCTGGATGCGCGCGTGGTCGAGGTCTCGCGCGACCTGCACCGCAGCGACGCGCCGCGTGAGCTGGCCAACGGCAAGCTCGACCTGATGAGCTTCCAGAACCGCTTCCCCCAGATCCGCGCCGGCGAGCGCCTGCTGCAAAAGCTGCCGCGCGAGGCGGGCGAGCCGGGCTTCGACCTGTCCGGCATCCCGATCGCGCCCGAGATCCCCAAGGACCTCGAACTCGGGATGTACGCCGGGCAGGGCACGCGCGTGCTGCAGGCCCCGGACGGCGAATTCCTGGTGGCCCAGCAGGACGGTTTCCTCAACGTCGATCCGAAGACCAGCCGCATCGAAGTCGGCGACAAGATCGTCAGCCGCGACGGCGTCAGCGCCCGCACCACCGGCAACCTGAACCTGACCGGCGACTACGAGGAATTCGGCGAGGTGCAGGAGCAGCGCATCATCGAAGGCGAGGGCATCACGGTGCACGCCGACGTCTACGGCAACGTGGTCTCGCGCGGCGGCGTGGTCCTGCTCAACCGCAACCTGGTGGGCGGCAGCGCGCGCAACGCCAAAGGGCCGGTCACGGTGCGCGGCACCGCGTCCGGCGCCGTGATCCAGAGCGCGGACGGCGAGGTGCGCGTCGGCCGCGCCGAGAACTGCGTGATCTCGGGCGCGAAGGTGGTGGTGGAGCAGGCGGTCAACTGCGAGATCCTGGCGCTCGAGGTCGAGGTGGGCCAGGCCGAAGGCTGCGCCATCGCCGGGCGCAGACTGCGCATCGGCAGCGCCGCGCCGCGCCGCCAGAACGAGATGCTAGTCTACGTGCTGCGGCCGGACTGTTCGCGCATCCTCGACGCCCAGGCCCAGGTGCGCGAACGCGTGGCCCAGTTCGGCGAGCTGGCGGCCCAACACCGCGCCGCGCGCGACGCGCTCGGCGCCGAGCCCGAGCTGCGCAAGTATCTGCAGCTGGCGCCGCGCATCCGCAAGGGCGAGCTGGTGCTGAGCCCCCAGCAGCAGCCGCAGTTCACGCGCCTGGCGCAGGCGGTGCTGCCGGCGCTGCGCGAGCTGGGACGGCTGACGCACGAGCTCAAGGCGGCCGAGCAGGAACAGCAGGCCGGCGCCGCCTTCCTGGCCCAGCTCGAAACCCAGCGCGCTGCGCGCGCCGGCTCGGCCCAGGTCGAGATCGGTCAGATCGAAGGCGAGCTGCAGGTGCGCGCCATGGCCTACGAACCGGATGCCGGCAGCGTTTACGATGTCGCCCCGCGCGAGGTCAAGTCGCGGGTGCGCGAGGCGGTCGGCACCGAGCTGCTGTTCGCCGGCGCCGAGGGGAGTTTCCGCTGGGACGACAGCACAGCTGCGGCAGGCTAGACTTCGCGTTTCATACAGTTGACTGCAGTCAACAAGGCGCTGGCGGCGGGCTCGTAAGATGGAGTTCGTTGTAAGAAATCTCCGAAAGGACCGCCATGCACGCCGACACCGCCGCGACGCCGCAGGATTTCCTCAGTTTCACCCTGGGAGGCCTCGAGTATGGTCTCGACAGCGCCAAGGTCCAGGAGCTCAAGCCCCTGAAGTCGCTGGAGCGCTTCGCCGCCGACGGCGAGATCATCGGCGGCGTGGCCTTGTCGCGCGGCGTGATCCTGCCTGTGGTGGACCTGCGCGCGGCCTTCGCCCCGGGCGCGGGTGCGCCGCATCCGGACACCGACGTCATGATCGTGCGCCTGGCGTCCTGCCTGGCGGGCCTGGTGGTGGAGAAGGTCAACGACGTGGTGCGGCTGCTGCCGTCCCAGATCCGGCCCTTGCCGGGCGCGCACGTGGCCGACTACCTGATCGGGATGGGCGTGGCCCAGGACAGGAGGCTGGTGCTGGTGGACATCGACCGGCTGATGTCGCTGGCGCCGGTGGGGCGGGCTAAGCGGGTGGCGTGATACTCCTTCGTCCGGTGACGGCATGTTCGGCCGCGTCAGACCCCGGTCTGCATGTGGACCGATAGCGCGTCACGCCGGTGGCGGCGGAACGACGATCATACGCAGCGGGACTCGCGTGTAAGCGTGGCGGATCACAGCGCGCTCAGGCCTCCTGCGGCAGGGTGGCCAGGTAGGCATGGATCTGCGCCACCACCTGCGCGCCTTCACCCACGCCCGCCGCCACCCGCTTGGTCGAGCCGGCCCGCACGTCGCCAATCGCGAAGATGCCGGGCACGCTGGTTTCCAGGCTGGCCCGCTCGAGCGCTTCACGCGCATCCTGCGTGTCCGGCTCGCCGTCCCGGCAGCGCGCCTTGCCGGCCGCGCTGCCGGTGCGCACGAAGCCCAGTTCGTCCATTTCCACCGCGCAGTCGCGCAGCCAGTCGGTATTCGGGTCGGCCCCGATGAACAGAAACACGCGCCGCACCTCGCAGGTCGATTCCTGTCCGCTGCGCTTGTCGAGCAGGGCCACCCGGCGCAGGCCGTCCTGGTCTTCCTCCAGCCCCACGATCTCGGTATGGGTGTGCAGCTCGATGTTGGGCGTGGCCTTGATGCGCTCGATCAGGTAGGTCGACATGGTCGCCTTCAGCCCTTCGCCGCGGATCACCATGTGCACCTTCTTCGCGTGCCCCGACAGGAACACCGCGCCCTGGCCCGCGGAGTTGCCCCCGCCGACCAGGATCACTTCCTGCTCCTTGCACAGGTTGGCCTCGATGCGCGAAGCCCAGTAATAGATGCCGCGCCCCTCCAGGTGGCGGATGTTGGCCAGGGAAGGGCGGCGGTAGCGCGCGCCGCAGGCCAGCACCACGGTGCGCCCGCGCACCCGCTTGCCCGAGCACAGCTCGACCTCGAGCGGCGCGTTGTCGCACAGCAGGCGCTTGGCGGTGGCCGGAATCGCCACCTGCACCCCGAACTTCATCGCCTGCACGTAGGCGCGCCCGGTCAGGGCCCCGCCCGAGATCCCGGTCGGGAAGCCCAGGTAGTTCTCGATGCGCGCGCTGGCGCCGGCCTGGCCGCCGTAGGCGCGCTGCTCCAGCACCAGCACCGACAGGCCCTCGGAACCGGCGTACACCGAGGCCGCCAGGCCGCCGGGGCCGGCGCCGACCACGATCACGTCCCACACCTTGTCGGGGTCGAGATCGGGCAGCAGGCCGAGGCAGTAGCCCATGTCGGCGTTGCTCGGATTCTTCTTGACCACGCCGTCCGGACAGACCACCAGCGGCCAGTCCTCGGGCGTGGGGTGGTGGCGGTCGCACAGGGCGCGCGCTTGCTCGCTCACGGCGGGGTCGAGCACGAGGTGAGGGTGGGCGTTGGCGTTCAGGAAGCTCTGCAGGTAGAACAGACGCGGGTGGCCGGCGGGCGCGATCAGGATCGGGCCGCCGGAATTGGTGTCGAACAGGTTCACCCGGCGCAGGATCAGCGAACGCACGATGCGCTCGCCCAGGTCGGCCTCTGCGATCACCAGCGCGCGCAGCTGCTCGGGGCTGATCACCAGCACCTCCAGCGCACCGGCGGCGATGGCGTTGACCATCGAAGGACGGCCGGCCAGCTGGGAGACCTCCCCGGTGAATTCGCGCGGGCCGTGCGAGGTGATGAAGGCCGAATTGCCGAGCCCGTCCTGGCGGTAGATATTCAGGCGGCCGGACAGGACCAGCATCATGCCGAAGCAGGTGACGCCTGCTTGCAGCACCCGTTCGCCGTCGCCGTAATGACGCACCTCGCCGAAGCGGCGCAGGCGCGCGACGTCGTCTTCCGACAGGGTGGGGAAGACCTGGTGGCGGCGCAGCGCGATCGACTGCGCGAGGATGGGCGCCTGCTCGTCCTTCGACGATTCGGGCAGGAAATCCGTGGGGGGCTGGTGCGGGGTATTCATGGTGGATGCGGTCGGGCGTGGCAAGATGAGGGCCAGTCTACTCGATGGATCCAGGCGGGTGGCCGCTATCGGCCGCTTCTCTCCCATTCGGTGGATCGCTGTAGAATGCGCGCATGGCAAGCAAGCACCCCATCTTTCCCGGGCCGCGCACCGCGCGCGGCGCGGTCCTCGCCGTCCTCCTGTCGGACGCCGACCAGGCCGGCGCCGAACCCCTGCGCGGGCGCGTGACCCTGGCCGCCATCGTGCGCGCCCTCAAGCACAAGTACCACTGGCCGATCGAGACCAGCAGCTTTCCCTCCAACGCCCCTGACGGCCGCGCCACCTGGGCCACCGTCTACAGCCTGCCGCCCGACGTGATCGCCGCGGCGCTCGACGCCAGGGGACGCGACTGGCTCAAGGCCGCCGGCGTCACGGCCCCCGAGGTTTGAGCCGCCGCAAACGCCGCGCCTGACGACGATTCGATCAGCATTCGCTCCCCACGCCCGCACTAATCTGGCATGCGGCGCAGCGGCCTGCCGGCCCTGCGCCGCTTTCCTACGGCAAACGACCAGCATAAAAAGGGGCAGCGACATCATGGATACCTACCAGCAGAACGAGGGCGAGGTCATCGACTTCGGGCGCCGCAAGCGCGAGTTCGAATTCCGGCGCGACTGGTTCCACAACACCCGGACCACCGACCTGCGCGCCCTCGGCAGGCTGTGGGAGAGCGGTTACGCCTACAAGTTCAGGCTGATCGACGCGCAGCGCGGCCAGATCCCCCACCTGGCGGCCTACGGCGCCGGGCCGGCGGCGGCCGGCACGCCCTGGTTCAGCATTGGTCCGCGCAACATCAACGGCCGGGTCAAGGCCCTGGCCGTGCACCCGACCGACCCCAACACCCTGTACGCCGGCGCCGCCAGCGGCGGGGTATGGAAGAGCACCGACGGCGCCGAGAGCTGGCGCCCGCTGTGGGACACCACCCTCACCATGGCGGCGGTGGCGATCGCGATCGCGCCGTCCAGCCCCAGCACGGTCTACGTCGGCACCGGCGAGTGGACCCCGGGCTGGGGACCGGGCTATCCGGGCGCCGGCCTGTACGTCTCGACCGACGCCGGCGCCACCTGGACCCTGCGCGCCGGCCTGGTCGCGCGCCGCCTGGCCCAGGTGCTGGTCTCGCCCACCAACCCGGCGATCGTCTACGTGGCCGGGGACTCCGGTTTCGAGCGCTCGCTCGACGGCGGCCTCACCTGGACCACCCTGCGCGCCGGCCAGATTTCCGACGCCGTCATCGACCCCAACAACGCCTCGGTGCTCTACATCGCGGTGCGCAACGACCGCATCTACAAGTCGGTCGACGCCGGCGCCACCTGGACCGGCCTTGCCGCCGGGCCGGTCGGGGCCGACGCGAGCTGGCTGCGGCTGGCCATCGGCGCCAGCGGGGCGCTCGGCTCCAATCACATCGTCGCCAAGCGCGACGGCGCCATCTACCGCTCGACCAACGGCGGCAGCACCTGGACCCTGCTGGCCGGCTCGCACGGCGGCGCCTCCTACCACGAGTGGACCAACCTGGTGGCGGTGGCGCCCGACGACGCCAACATCATCCTGGCCGGCGGCGTGGGCGCCGAGCGCACCACCAACGCCGGCGCCAGCTGGAGCGGTTTTTCCGGCTCGCTCCTGCACGCCGACTACCACCGCGCCGTGTTCGCGCCCTCCAATCCGAACATCGTCTACCACTGCAGCGACGGCGGGGTGTACCGCTCCACCAACAAGGGCGCGAGCTGGGAAAAGACCAGCGACGGCCTCGTGGTCACCCAGTTCTACGACGTCAACGCCTGGCCGCGCATCTCGAGCGTGATCGGCGGCGGCACCCAGGACAACGGCACCAACGTCAGCACCGGCGGCCTGACCTGGAAGAACATCCTGGGCGCGGACGGCGGCTACCTGGTGATCCATCCGACCAACCCGCGCATCATGTACGCCGAGACCCAGTACACCGGCCTGCGCAAGACCACCAACGGCGGCGCGAGCTGGCTCAGCGTCACCGCCGGCCTGACCGGCGGCACGCCCTGGGTCGGGGTGTTCGCGATGGACCCGAACGCGCCCGACACGCTGTACGTCGGCACCACCTTCGTGCACAAGACCGTGGACGGCGTGACCACGCCCTGGACCGTGGTCAGCCAGAACCTGGGCGCCAACGTCAGCGCGCTCGCCATCGCGCCGACCGACTCCTGCCGGGTGTACGCCAGCGCCGGTTCGCAGGTGTTCCGCACCGACGACGGCGGGTCCACCACCACCTGGGCCAACAAGACCGCCGCGCCGCTGCCGGGGCGCCCGATCACCGACCTCATCGTCTCGACCCTGGACCGCGAGCGCCTGGTGGTCTCCTTCGGCGGACCCAGCCCCGGGCCCGGCGCCCAGGCCGTCTACCTGAGCACCAACGGCGGCAACAGCTGGACCAACATCAGCGGCAACCTGCCGAACGTCGGCGTCAACGCGCTCGAACTCGACCCCGCCAACAGCGCCATCGTCTACGCCGGGACCGACATCGGCGCCTTCCGCACCACGGACGGCGGCGCCACCTGGCACGTGTTCGACAACGGCCTGCCGCACGCGCCGGTGGTCGACCTGCACCACGACGGCCCGGCGCGCATCCTGTACGCGGCCACCATGGGGCGCGGCATGTACAAGGTCTCGACCAGCACCACGGTCGAGCCGACCGTCGACCTCTACCTGCGCGACAGCGAGCTCGACACCGGCGAGCGCTTCCCCTCGCCCTCGGGCGAGCCCGACCCGCTCGACGCCACCAGCGACGAATACTGGTGGATGAGCCCCGACATCAAGGTGCAGTCCAGCTTCTACGCCCCGGACGCGGTGTTCGACGGGGTCGAGTTCGACACTGAGGTGAGCCACCAGGACGCGGTGCGCGGCGCCGTCAACCGTTTCTACCTGCAGGTCCACAACCGCGGCTGGCAGAACGCCACCAACGTGCGCGTGCGCGCCTTCTTCGCCGACGCCTCGGCCGGGCTGCCGGCCCTGCCGGGCGACTTCTGGACCGCCTTCCCGGCCAGCGACCCCTCGGGCACGGCCTGGAAGCCGATCGGGCCGGCCCGCACCATCGCCACCCTGGAGCCGAACCGCCCCGTGATCGTCAGCTGGGACTGGACCGTGCCCACCGGCGCGGCCACCCATAGCTGCCTGCTGGCGGTATCGACCTGCAACGAGGATCCGATCACGACCACGGTGCTCGACCCGGCCGCGCTGATCCCGAACGAGAAGCGGGTGGGACTGAAGAACCTGCAGGTGGTGAACGCCGGCCCGGCATCAGGCCAGCGGGTGATGTCGATCGACTTCCATAACGCCTCGGACAAGGACGCCCTGATCGACATCGTGGTCGACAGCACCCGGTTCGACGGCGCCAACCTGGGCCTGCTGCTCGGGGCGCACAGCTTCGCCAACCCGGACGAGGCCCTGCGCAACGCCAAGGTCTATCCGCTGCGCCGGGGCGAGTATGTGGGCGACTGGGGCGGGCGCGGCGGGGAAGGGCGCCAGCAGCTGCAGGAGCTGCTGTCGCGCATGGACCTGAGCCGCCTGTACGAGCTCGATCCCACCAAGACGGCGGAGCTGCGCGGCATTCCGCTGGCGGCCGGCGCGGTGCTGCATGGCGCGCTCACCGCCTTCCCGGCGCGGCGCGCCTCCTATGTCGACGCCAACCGGCTGGCGGTGCTGCAGCGGCGCGACGGGCAGGTGGTGGGCGGCAGCACCTTCGAGTTCCAGCTGACCCGGGCGCGCGGCCTGCATCCGGTGTCGCGCATCCGCATCGTGCTGGAGAAGATCCGCATCACCGACAAGCACCGCCACCTGTTCGCGCGCGACGAATACCGCTTCAAGGTGGCGGTCGGGTTCAACGAGCAGGCTTGCCGCCAGCACGAACGCATCTTCCCGGCCAAGGGCTGGCTCAAGCCCAAGGATTGCGAGATCGTGCTCGATGCCTGCGTGTTCGAGGGCTACGTGGCCGAGGCCGACCGCCTGCGCCTGGCGGTGCTGCCCTCGGACCACACGCTGCTGCACGACCACCCGCTGGTGCTGTACAGCCGCGCCTTCGACGGTCCGCCCGAGACCTGGGTCGCTTCCTACCGGCCGGACGACCAGAGCCCCGACCCCGAGAGCCTGAAGGACTGGATGCTGTGGTACCGCATCGAGTCCCTGCCGCTGGGCTGAGGGGGAAGGAGGCTCGGGCCTGGGGCGGAAGGAGGCTCCGGCCTGGGGCGGAAGGAGACTCGGGCCTGGGGCGGAAGGCGGCTCAGGCCTGAGGCGGAAGGAAGCTCAGGCCTGGGACGAAAGGCGGCTCAGGCGGCCAGGCCTTCGAGCTGCTCCTGCAGCTCCAGCCATTCCACCTCGAGCTGTTCGAGGTCGCGGCTGGCGAAGGCCTGGTCGGCCACCAGGGTCTTGAGCTTGTCTTTGTTCCCGGCCTCGTAGATCACGGGGTCGAGCAGCTGGGCGTCGATCTCGGCCTTCTTCGCATTGAGCTTGGCCATCTGTTCCTCGAGGCGCTTGATGCGGTTCTCGATGGGCTTGCGCAGGGCGGCCAGGCGCTGGCGCTCCTCGGCTTCCTGGCGCTTCTGCTCCTTGCGGTCGACGGCGGGCGCGGCGGCTTGGGGGACGGCCTTGCCGTCCGCCCTGGCATCCACCTTGGCTTCGCCCTTGGCCTCGCGCGCGCCGGTCGGCGCCGGCAGGGTGTCGGTGCCCTTGCCCAGCTTGGTCTGGAACAGCCATTCCTTGTAGTCGTCCAGGTCGCCGTCGAAGGGCTGGAGCTTGCCGTCGGCCACGATGATGAACTGGTCGGTGGTGGCGCGCAGCAGGTGGCGGTCGTGGGAGACCAGCACCAGGGTGCCTTCGAACTGGGCCAGCGCCATGGTCAGGGCCTCGCGGGTCTCCAGGTCCAGGTGGTTGGTCGGTTCGTCCAGCAGCAGCAGGTTGGGGCGCTGCCACACGATCAGGGCCAGGGCCAGGCGCGCCTTCTCGCCGCCCGAGAAGGGCGCGATCGGGCTGGTAACCATCTCGCCCGGGAAATTGAAGCTGCCGAGGAAGTTGCGCAGCTCCTGCTCGCGCACGTTGGGCGCGATCTTGGCCAGATGCCACAGCGGCGACTCGTCGTGGCGCAGCATCTCCACCTGGTGCTGGGCAAAATAGCCGATCGACAGGCCCTTGCCGAGGGTGGCGCGGCCGTCCAGCGGGGCAAGCTCGCCGGCGATGGTCTTGACCAGGGTCGATTTACCCGCGCCGTTCACGCCCAGCAGGCCGATGCGCTGGCCGATCTGGAGCGAGAAGTTCACGCGCTGCACGATGGTCTTGCCGCCCACCTTGTCGCCATGGCCGTCGAGGATGGGATAGCCGGCGTTCACGTCCTCCATCACCAGCAGCGGGTTGGGCGCCGACAGCGGCTCGCGGAACTCGAAGGAGAACTCGGCGGCGGCGCGCAGCGGGGCCAGCTCTTCCATCTTGGCCAGGGCCTTCATGCGGCTCTGGGCCTGGCGCGCCTTGGTGGCCTTGGCCTTGAAGCGGTTGATGAAGGATTCCAGGTGGGCGCGCTGGCGCTGCTGCTTTTCAAACGCCGCCGCGGCCAGGGTCAGGTGGGCGGCGCGCTGGCGCTCGAAGCCCGAATAATTGCCCGAGTAGCGCTTGAGCTTGCGCTCGTCGATGTGCACGATCACGTTCACGATCCCGTCCAGGAAATCGCGGTCGTGCGAGATGATGATCAGGGTGCCCGGGTAGCGCTTGAGCCAGTCCTCCAGCCAGATGATGGCGTCGAGGTCCAGGTGGTTGGTCGGTTCGTCCAGCAGCAGCAGGTCGGAGGGGCACATCAGGGCTTGCGCCAGGTTCAGGCGCATGCGCCAGCCGCCCGAGAAGCTGGCCACCGGCTGGTTCATCTGCTCCAGCGAGAAGCCCAGGCCCAGCAGCAACTGCTCGGCGCGCGAGCGCACCGTGTAGGCGTCGGCGTCGGACAGCAGGCCGTGCAGCTCGCCCAGGCGCATGCCGCTGGCGTCCTGGTCCGGGTGGGCTTCGAGTTCCTCCAGTTCGGCCTGCAGGCGGCGCAGGTTGGCGTCGCCGTCGATCGCGTATTCCAGCGCCGGGCGGTCCAGGGCCGGGGTCTCCTGGGCCACGTAGGCCATGCGCCACTTGGCCGGGAAGTCGATCGCGCCCTGGTCCGGATGCAGTTCGCCGCGCAGCATGGCGAACAGGCTCGATTTGCCGGCGCCGTTGGCGCCGATCAGGCCGATCTTGTCGCCGGGATTGAGGGTCAGGTCGGCGTCTTCGAGCAGCGGCTTGGTGCCGCGCATCAGGCTGACGTTCTGGAATCGGATCATTGCAGGGCTATCGGGGAAAGAAGGCGCGCCGCGTATTGGAGCGCGGCGCGTGGAAGCGGGGGCTTATTTGGCGGCTTGCAGCTGCTCGGCGGTCAGCAGGAACACGGCGTCGTCGCCGACGCTGGTGGTCAGCCAGGTCAGGCCCAGCGCGCCGAAGGCCGCCTCGGCGTATTCGCGCTCGTTGCCGATCTCGACCACCAGGATGCCTTCCGGGGTCAGGCGCTCGGCGGCGCCGGCGACGATCTTGCGCACCAGGTCCATGCCGTCCTCGCCGCCGGCCAGGGCGATCTGGGGCTCGCGCAGGTATTCCGGCGGCAGCTCGCGCATCGAGGCGGCGTTAACGTAGGGCGGGTTGGAGACGATCAGGTCGTACTTCTTGAACGGGACGTTCTGGTACAGGTCGGACTCGATCGGATTGACGCGGCCCTCCAGCTTGTACTCGCGGATGTTGTGCTCGGCCACGGCCAGCGCGTCCTTCGAGATGTCGACCGCGTCGACCACCGCATTGGGGAAGGCGTCGGCCATCATGATCGCCAGGCAGCCGCTGCCCGTGCACAGTTCCAGCACGTTCTCCACGCTTTCCGGATCTTCGACCCAGGGGCTGAAAGTCTGGGGAATCAGTTCCGCGATGAAGGAGCGCGGCACCAGCACCCGCTCGTCGACGTAGAAGCGGTACTCGCCCAGCCAGGCCTCGTGGGTGATGTAGGCGGCCGGCACGCGCTCGGTGGCGCGGCGCTCGATCACCGACAGCACCTGCAGCACCTCGTCCGGCAGCAGTCTGGCGTCGAGGAAGGGCTCGAGGCGGTCGAGCGGCAGCTTGAGGGTGTGCAGGATCAGGTAGGCCGCCTCGTCGAAGGCCTCGGCGCTGCCGTGGCCGAAGAAAAGCTTGGCGCCGTTGAAGCGGGTGATGGCGTAGCGCAGCAGGTCGCGCGGCGTGCTGAAGGGAGAGGTAGTCATGGCCTTGTTCTCGTGTTGGTGGGCTCAGGCGGCCAGCAGGCGTTCCAGCGTGCGCCGGTAGATGTTCTTCAGGGGATCGATGTAGCGCAGTTCGATGTGCTCGTCGATCTTGTGGATGCTGGCGTTCGGTGGCCCGAATTCTATCACCTGGGGGCAGATGCGGGCGATGAAGCGGCCGTCCGAGGTGCCGCCGGTGGTCGACAGCTCCGTCGTGACGCCCAGCTCGTCGCGGATGGCGCCGCACACCGCGTCCGAGAGCGTGCCCTTGGGCGTCAGGAAGGGCAGGCCGGACAGGGTCCATTGCAGCTCGTAGTCCAGGCCGTGGCGGTCGAGGATGGCGTGCACCCGCGCTTCCAGGCCCTCGGCCGTGCTGGCGGTCGAGAAGCGGAAGTTGAAGTCGAGCGTCATCTGGCCGGGAATGACGTTGTTGGCGCCGGTGCCGGCCTGGATGTTGGACACCTGCCAGCTGGTCGGCGCGTAGTATTCGTTGCCTTCGTCCCAGACCTCGGCCGCCAGCTCCGCCAGCGCCGGCGCGGCCTGGTGGATCGGGTTGCGCGCCAGGTGGGGGTAGGCGATGTGGCCCTGCACGCCCTTGATGACCAGGTGGCCGGAAAGCGAACCGCGGCGGCCGTTCTTGATCATGTCGCCCAGCACGTGGCTGGAAGTCGGTTCGCCGACCAGGCAATAGTCGAGGGTTTCGCCGCGTTCCTCCAGGCGTTCGCAGACCACCACGGTGCCGTCCACGGCCGGGCCTTCCTCGTCGCTGGTGATCAGGAAGGCGATCGAGCCCTTGTGGTCCGGGTGGGCGGCGATGAATTCCTCGCAGGCGACCACCATGGCGGCGATCGAGGTCTTCATGTCGGAGGCCCCACGGCCGTAGAGCTTGCCGTCGCGGCGGGTCGGCGCGAAGGGCTGGGAGTGCCACTGGTGGAGCGGACCGGCCGGCACCACGTCGGTGTGGCCGGCGAACACGAACACGGGCGAGGCCGTGCCCTTGCGCGCCCACAAATTGGTCACGCCGTTCGACTCGATGGTTTCGCAGTGGAAGCCCAGCGGGGCCAGCAGTTCGATCAGGCGCTGCTGGCAGCCCTTGTCATGGGGCGTGACCGAGTCGAGGGCGATCAGCGCTTCGGTAAGCTCGAGGGTGCGCGAGGGCTTCATCAGGCCTTGGCCTCGAAGATGGCGCGGTACTGGTCGGCGGAGAAACCGACCGCCAGCGGGCCTGCGCCCTCCAGGACCGGGCGCTTGATGACGGAGGGGTTCTCCAGCATCAGCTCGGCGGCGCTGGCCTTGTCGACGATCTGGGCCTTGCGTTCATCGCTCAGGTTGCGCCAGGTCATGCCCTTGCGGTTGACCAGGGTTTCCCAGTCGAGCTGGGCAAGCCAGCCCTCGACCAGTTCGCGGCTCAGGCCTTGTTTCTTGAAGTCATGGAAGCTGAACGCGTGGCCATTATCGTCCAGCCAGGTACGGGCTTTCTTGACGGTGTCGCAGTTGGGGATGCCGTAGAGGGTCGTTTTCATGCGCGTGGGTTCTTGGCCCGCCGTCGTGGGCGGGCTGATGGAATTTTGGAAACGCGGGAGGATAGCACAGGCTTCCGCAGGGAAGATTGTACACAGAAGGCCGCCGACGCCGGTGCGCGTGGCGGCCGAAGGGGCGGGCGCGGGCGCGCCCGCCAGGCGTCAGGCGTAGCGGCCGACCAGGGGAATCACGCCGAACAGCACGGCCGCCGCCAGCATGACGAGGGCGGCCGAGATCGACCACAGCAGGGTAAAGCGCTGGTGGTCGCCGAATTCGACTTCCGACATGCCTACCAGCAAATAAGTCGAGGCCACCAGGGGGCTCAGCAGGTGCACCGGCTGCCCGATGATCGAGGCGCGGCCGATTTCCGCCGCCGTGATCCCATACACTTCGGCCGCCTTGGCCAGCACCGGCACCACGCCGAAATAGAAGGCGTCGTTCGAGATGAAGAAGGTGAAGGGGATGCTCAGCAGCCCCGTGATGACGGCCAGGTAAGGGCCCATCCAGTCCGGCACCGCGGCGATGACGCTGGTGGCGATCGCGTCCACCATCTTGGTGCCCTGCAGGATGCCGACGAAGATCCCGGCCGCGAAGATCAGGGACACCACCGGAAGCACGTTGCCCGCGTGGGCCGCCAGCCGCTCTTTCTGCTGCTGCAGGCCGGGGTAGTTGATCATGATCGCCACGGCGAAGAAGATCATGAACAGCACCGGCAGCGGCAGGGCGCCCAGGATCAGCAGCACCAGCAGCAGGACCGTGAGGGCGAAGTTCACCCAGATCAGGCGCGGCCTTGCGGTGCCGGGCTCGCCCAGGGCGATCTCCGGACCTGCGCCGCCAGCGCCCGGCGCGCCGTCCGAAGTCGCGCCGCCGGCCGCCATCGCCAGGGGCTTGGCCCTGGCTTCGTCGCCGGCGCCCGGCGCGGCATGGGCCGGCATGGCCATGCCGGCGTAGGAGGGCTGCAGTGCCCCCATGCCGGCCGCAACCGGGATGGCTTCGCGCGGCAGCACCACGGCGCCGAGGCGCTTGCGTTCGCGCAGGCCCAGCACGTAGGCGACGAACAGCACCCACAGCGCGGTCACGGCCATCGGCAGGATCATCGGCAGGAAGATCTCGCTCACGTCGACGCCCAGGGCGCTGGCTGCGCGCGCGGTCGGTCCGCCCCAGGGCAGGATGTTGAAGACGCCGCCGGCCAGCATGATCACGCAGGCCAGGATCAGGCGGCTCATGCCAAGGCGCTTGTAGAGCGGCAGCATGGCCGAGACCGTGATCATGTAGGTGGTGGCGCCGTCGCCGTCGAGCGAGATGAACATCGCCAGGGCGGCGGTGCCGACCACGATCTTCATCGGGTCGCCCTGCACCAGCTTCAGGATCAGGCGCACGACCGGATCGAACAGGCCGGCGTCGATCATGATGCCGAAGTAGAGGATGGCGAACATCAGCATGACGCCGGTGGGCGCCAGGTTCTTGATCCCGCTGAGCATCATCGGGCCGAGTTCGGCCCCGAAGCCGCCGATCAGTCCGAAGGCGATGGGCACCACGATCAGCGCCACCAGGGCGGGCAGGCGCTTGGTCATGATCAGGAACATGAACACCACGACCATGGAATAGGCAAGGATGGTCAACATCGTCGTCCTCCCCGGTCAGCGCTGCGCGCCGGTATGGGCACGGGCCGGCCTGGCCGGCCGATCATGGGATGGGGATGGGAATGGCGCGGCCGGGATGGCGCGCGCGTGAGCGGCTGGGTGCATGGCGTCTCCGATCGTTGTCGTGGGTGCGGCTTGTTTTCGCCCACTATAGGGGTCGCCGGCTTTCAATCAGCTTTCAGTCGGCGCAGCGGCGAACAGCACCTCGACCTTGAGCCCCTGTCCGTCCGGGCCGGCGCCCAGCGCGAGCCGGGCGCGGTGCAGGTCGGCGATCTCGCGCACGATCGCGAGGCCCAGGCCGGTGCCGCCGGGATTGGCGTCGAGGGTCGCGCCGGCGCGGTAGAAGGGCGTGAAGACCTTGTCGGCGTCCTGGGCGGCGATGCCCGGGCCGCTGTCGATGACCTCGAGCGCCACGCCGGACTCGCCGCGCCCGACCCGCAGCAGCACCTTGCCGCCGGCCGGGGTATAGCGGATCGCGTTGTCCACCAGGTTCGACACCAGTTCCTGCAGCAGCGGCTCCTGCCCCAGCACGCGGGTGTCGGCGCCCTCGCGCACTTCGAGGGCCAGGTCGATCCCCTTGTGCAGCGCGGGCAGGGCCAGGTCCAGCCCGACCTGGCGCGCCACCGCCGCCAGGCAGACCGGAGCGGACTGCCCCGTGTCGCCGCCGTGCTCGATCCGCGCCAGGGTCAGGAGCCGGTTGGCGAGCCGGATCGCGGCATCGGTGGTGCCGGCCATCGCGCCCACCAGCGCGCGCAAGGCCGCCGGGTCCTGTTCGCGCAGCGCGAGCTCGGACTGGGTCTTGAGCACGGCCAGCGGCGTGCGCAGCTGGTGCGAGGCGTCGGCGATAAAGCGGCGCTGGCTGCCGATCAGTCCCTGCATGCGCGCCATCGCGCCGTTCATGGCGTCCACCAGCGGCCGCACCTCCTTGTGCACCAGGGAGGCGTCGATGTTCGACAGGTCGGAGAGGGCGCGGGTCTCGACCACGTGCTTCAGGCGCATGAGCGGGCGCAGCACCAGCCGCACCGCGAACCAGACCAGGGTCGCCACCGCCAGCACCAGCAGCGCCTGGCGCAGCAGGGTGTCGACCAGGATGCGGCGCGACAGCGCGCGGCGCGCGTCCAGCGTCTCGCCCACCTGGATCAGGGCGATGCCGCGCATCGAATCGTCGTACACCGGCTGCAGCAGGGCGGCGATGCGCACCGGCTCGCCGTTGTAGTCCGCATGGTAGAAGCGCACCAGGGCCGGATACAGGTCGGAGCGCGGCACCCCCTTCGGCACCGGCGGCAGGTCCTCGAAGCCGGACACCGTCTCGCCCTGCAGGCCGGTCACCTTGTAATAGATGCGCCCCAGGGTGTCGGTCTCGAAGCTGTCGAGGGCCACGTAGGGCACGTCGGCCACCACCTTCCCTTCGCGCACGGTGACGCGCTCGGCCAGCGCGCGGGTCGAGGACAGCAGGGAGCGGTCGTAGGCGATGTCGGCGGCGTCGAGCGCGTCGCGGTAGAGCGACACCGCGTTCAGGGCCACCAGCCCGACCAGCGGCAGGATCAGCCAGCGCAGCAGCTGCCCGCGCAGGCTGCCGGGAGGACGCGCGGCATCCAGCAGGGCGCGCCACGGGCGCGGCAGGCGGAGCAGGCGGGCGGCGGGCATGGGACGCCGGCTTCAGGCAGGACGTTCCTGCATCACGTAGCCGATCCCGCGCAGCGTGACGATCGCCACGCCGCCCTCGGGACGGCGTTCGAGCTTCTTGCGCACGCGGTGGATGTACAGCTCGATCGCATCGAGATTGGCCTCGTCCTCGAGCGCGAAGACCTCCTGGAACAGCTTTTCCTTCGAGAGCGCGCGGCCGGGCGGCGCGATCAGCGCTTCCAGCACCGCATGTTCGCGCGGCGTCAGGGCCAGCGCTTCGCCGCAGTAGGTGAACATGCGCGCCACGGTGTCGAAACTGAGCTGGCCGCAGCGGTGCACCAGAGCTTCGGCCCCGCTGCGCCGGCGCAGCAGGGCCTTGACGCGCGCTTCCAGTTCGGCCAGTTCGAAGGGCTTGGCGAGATAGTCGTCGGCGCCCAGGTTCAGGCCCTGGACCCGCTCGTCCAGGCCGCCCCGCGCGGTCAGGATCAATACCGGCGTGTTGGCGCGCGCGGCGCTGCGGGCGCGCAGCCGGCGCAGCACCTCGAGCCCGTCCATGCGCGGCAGGGTCAGGTCCAGGATCACCAACGCGTAGTCCTGGGTATGCAGCAGGGCGTCGGCGTCGGCGCCGTTCGCCGCGCGTTCGACGGTGAGATGGGCGTCGCGCAGCGCCTTGGCTACCCAGTGCGCCAGCTCGTCATGGTCTTCGACTAACAGGATTCTCATCGCGCCAGTGTAAGCGCAAACCCGGCATGGCGAAAAGCGCGGGCGGCGCGCATGGCGCGCCTGCGCGACTGAAAGCGAATTGAAAGCTTGGCGCGCATATAGTCGGGGCCAAACAGCGGGCGCCCGCCACGCCTTGCGGCGCCCGCGCACAACACGTCACGAACGGAGACACCATGAAGCATCACGCCCTCGCGCTGGCCGTCCTGGCAGCGCTATTCCCGACCGCGCCCGCGCAGGCCCAGGGCAGCGCCCAGGGCAGCGCCCAGTTCTATGGATTGCTCGACGTCGGGGTCGAATACCTCGACCATGCCGCCGGCGGCGGGAGCGGCGTGCGCGTCATCTCTGGCGGCAAGAACACCTCGCGCTGGGGCGTGCGCGGCAGCGAAGACCTGGGCGGCGGGCTGAAGGCGGTCTACAACCTCGAAGGCGGCGTCCTGCTGGACACCGGCGCGGCCGACGGCGCGCTGTTCAAGCGCCAGGCCTACGTGGGCCTGGACGGCAGCCTCGGGCGCCTGGTGATCGGGCGCTCCTTCACCACCACCTATGACCTGGTGATCAAGTTCGACCCGATGGGCTTCGCGCCGAATTATTCCTGGGCCACCGGCGGCAGCGCCAGCGGGCCCTCGAAATACGGCATGACGACCTCCTTCGACAACCTGGTCAAGTACACGGGACGCAGCGGCGCCTTCACCTATGGCGCCTCGATCGGCCTGGGCGAGCAGGCCGGCGACGCGGCTGCGGGGCGCAAGCTGGCCGTGGGCGGCTCCTGGTCGGCCGACGGACTGGCTTTCATGGCGGCCTGGGAGCAGGTCAACGGCAGCACGTTGGCCGCGACCGGCATGGGCGACAGCAAGCGGGACCGCACCCGCGCCCTGCATCTGGCCGCCGACTACCGCAGCGGCGCCTGGCGCACCACGTTCGGCATGCGCGCCTACCGGATGCGTCCCGGCCAGCCCGCGGCGGCGGAGGTGCGCGGCGACACCTTCTGGGGAGGCGTCAGCCACGTCGACGGGCGCGTGACGCTGACCGCGGCCATCTACCACGTCAACACCCGCGAGCTGCCGGCCGGGCGCGACGCCGACCCCAGCCTGCTGGTGGCGCGCGCCATGCTGGCCTTGTCCAAGCGCACCGATCTCTATCTGTCGCTGGCCCATGCGCGCGCCGACGCTGGCCAACCGGTCAGCCTGTCGCGCGACGAGGCGGGCGATGCCGACACCCAGAGCGGCCTCACCGCCGGCATCCAGCACCGCTTCTGAAGCGCCGGCGCGACACGCGCTATGATGCTCGGCATGACGAGAATGCGCCACATCCTGCCGCTGGTGTCCGCCCTGGCCGCTTTCCCGGCCGTGGCGGCCGAGTGCCTGATACCGTCCAAGCCGGGCGGCGCGATGGACCTGACCTGCAAGCTGGCCCAGAAGGCCCTGCACGCCACGCCCGGCGCGCCGGAACTGAAGCTGAGCTACCTGCCCGGCGGCGTCGGCGCCGTGGCCTGGCACACGCTGGCCACCCAACGCCGCACCGAGCCCGATACCCTGGTCGCGTTCTCGGGCGGCTCGATCCTCAATCTGGCGCTCGGCAAGTTCGGCAAGGCCCAGGTGGACGACGTGCGCTGGGTGGCGGCCTTCGGCGCCGACTACGGCATGATCGCCGTGCCCGCCGATTCGCCCTACCGCACGCTCGCGGACCTGCTGGCGGCGATCAGGCGCGATCCGCGCAAGGTCCTGATCGGCATGTCGGGCACGGTGGGCAGCCAGGACTGGATCAAGATGGCCTCGCTGGCGCGGCTGGCCGGGGTCGATCCGCGCAAACTGCGCTTCGTCGCGCTGGAAGGCGGCGGCGAACAATTCATCGCGATGCAGGCCGGCCAGGTGCAGGCGGTGTCGGGCGACATCTCCGAAGCCATGCTGTATGCGGGAGCCGGGAAGGTGAGGGTGCTGGCCGTGCTGTCCGAGCGCCGGCTGCCGGGCCGCCTGGCGGCGGTGCCGACCGCGCGCGAGCAGGGCTACGACGTGGTCTGGCCGGTGATTCGCGGATTGTGGATGGGGCCGGGCGTGCGCGAGGCCGACTACCGGCGCTGGGTGGCCGCCTTCGAGCGCATGGAATCCTCGCCCGGCTTCGCGCGCATGCGCGAGGAGGCCGGCCTGTATCCGTTCTCGCTCACCGGCGACGCCCTGACCGGCTACGTCAAGCGCGCGGTCGCGGCCTACCACCGCCAGGCCAGCGAGTTCGGCCTGATGCGCGCACGCTAGCGGCTCAGGAATTCAGGTTGAATTCGGTGAACGAGGCCCCCTGGGGCTCGGCGGGCTTGTGCTGCTCTTCCTGCTGGATCTGGCTTTCCGGCCCGTTGTTGAGCAGCCAGAGCAGGTTGGTCGCCGAATCGGCATTGGCCAGCGCTTCCTCCTGCGTCACCAGGCCGTCCTTCACCAGGCGCAGCAGCGCGGTCTCGAAGGACTGCGAACCCGGCGACAGGCTCTTGTCCATCGCTTCCTTGATCTGGCTGATTTCGCCTTTCTCGATCAGGTCCGCGATGTAGCGGGTGTTGAGCATGACCTCGACCGCCGGCTGGCGCTCGCCGCCGGCCGCCGATTTCACCAGGCGCTGCGAGACGATCGCCTTGACGCTCGAGGCCAGGTCCTGCAGCAGGGCGGCGCGGTTCTCGATCGGGTAGAAGCTGATGATGCGGTTCAGCGCGTTGTAGCTGTTGTTGGCGTGCAGGGTGGCCAGCACCAGGTGACCCGACTGGGCGTAGGCCAGGGCGGCGGCCATGGTCTCCTGGTCGCGGATCTCGCCGATCAGGATGCAGTCCGGCGCCTGGCGCATCGAGTTCTTCAGGGCCGTATAAAAACTGGTGGCGTCGCTGCCGATCTCGCGCTGGTTGACGATCGATTTCTTGTTCTTGAACAGGTATTCGATCGGGTCCTCGAGCGTGAGGATGTGCCCGGTGCGCTGCTCGTTGCGGTGGTCGAGCATCGAGGCGATGGTGGTCGACTTGCCCGAGCCGGTCGCGCCCACCACCAGCAGCAGGCCGCGCTTTTCCATGATCAGCTCCGACAGCACGGTCGGCAGGCCCAGTTCGCCCAGCGGCGGAATGCTGGCCGGGACGAAGCGGAAGACGGCCGAGATGCTGCCGCGCTGGCGGAAGGCCGAGAGGCGGAAGCGCCCCAGGTTCGGGACCGACACGCCCATGTTCAGTTCATGCTCGCGGGCCAAGGCCTCCATCTGCTCGGGCGAGCAGATTTCCTGCAGCAGCGAGTGGATGTTCTCGGGTTCGAGACGATGCTGGTTGATGGGGATGAGGTTGCCGTTGATCTTGATGTGGACCGGCGAATTCACCGCGAAGAACATGTCGGACGCGTTCTTCTCTTTCATCAGCTGGAACAGGCGTTCCATGGCCATGGCATCGTCTCCGTGTGGGGTGTTCGGGTGGCGGGGCAGGCGCGGGGCGCCTGCCGCCGGAGGGCGACTCAGTCGCCGCGCAGCAGTTCGTTGATGCCGGTCTTGGCGCGGGTCTGGGCGTCGACGCGCTTGACGATCACGGCGCAGTACAGGCTGTACTTGCCGTCCGCCGAAGGCAGGCTGCCCGACACCACCACCGAACCCGAAGGCACGCGGCCATAGCTGATCTCGCCGGTCTCGCGGTTGTAGATCTTGGTCGACTGGCCGATGTACACGCCCATCGAGATCACCGAGTTCTCTTCCACGATCACGCCTTCGACGATCTCGGAGCGCGCGCCGATGAAGCAGTTGTCTTCGATGATGGTCGGCTTGGCCTGCATCGGCTCCAGCACGCCGCCGATGCCGACGCCGCCCGACAGGTGCACGTTCTTGCCGATCTGGGCGCAGGAGCCCACGGTCGCCCAGGTGTCGACCATCGCGCCTTCGTCGACATAGGCGCCGATGTTCACGTAGGACGGCATCAGGACCACGTTCTTGCCAATGAAGCTGCCGCGGCGGGCGACCGCCGGCGGCACCACGCGGAAGCCGCCCTTGGCGAAATCTTCCGGGGTATAGCCGGCGAACTTGGTCGGCACCTTGTCGTAGAACTGGATGTCACCGCTGGCCATCGGCACGTTGTTCTCGAGACGGAAGGACAGCAGCACCGCTTTCTTGATCCACTGGTTCACGACCCAGCTGCCGCTGTCTTTTTGCGCCACGCGCAGGCTGCCGTTGTCGAGGCCGGCGAGGACGTGGGCGACCGCGTCGCGCACTTCGGCGCCGGCGCTGGACGGGCTGATCTCCGCGCGCTGTTCCCACGCGGTCTCGATGATGTTCTGGAGTTGTTGAGTCATGATGTGCTTAGTGTGGATGGAGGTGTTGCGGTTCAGGCGATGCTCTTGCAGAACTGGACGATGCGGTTGGCCGCTTCGAGTCCCTCGTCGACGCCGGCCACGAGGGCCATGCGGATGCGGTTGCGCCCCGGATTGACGCCGTGCGCTTCGCGCGCGAGATAGCTGCCCGGCAGGACCGTGACATTATAGTCGGCATACAGGCGGCGCGCGAACTCGGTGTCCGACAGGCCGGTGCGGCGCACGTCGGCCCACAGGTAGAAGCCGGCGTCGGGCAGCTCGACGTCCATCACGCCCTTGAGCAGCGGGGTGATGAGCTTGAATTTTTCCTTGTACAGCGCGCGGTTGTCCTGCACGTGGTGCTCGTCGTTCCAGGCCGCCACCGAGGCCGCCTGCACCGTGGGCGACATGGCGCCGCCGCAGTAGGTGCGGTAGAGCAGGAATTTCTTCATCGCCTGCGGGTCGCCGGCCACGAAACCCGAGCGCATGCCCGGCACGTTGGAGCGCTTGGACAGGCTGGAGAACACGATCAGGTTGCGGTAGGGCTGGTCGCCTTCGCTGCGGCCCAACTGGTGCGCCGCCTCGAGGGCGCCCAGGGGCGGGGTCGCGCCCGAATAGATCTCGGAATAGCACTCGTCGGCCGCGATCAGGAAGCCCCAGCGGTCGGCCAGCTCGAACAGCTGGCGCCAGTCGTCCAGGGTGAGCACCGCGCCGGTCGGGTTGCCCGGCGAGCAGACGTAGAGCAGCTGCACGCGCGGCCACACCGCATCGGGCACGCTGGCGTAGTCGCAGGCGAAGTTGCGGGCCGGCTCGGAGTTCACGAAGTAGGGCTCGGCCCCGGCCAGGTAGGCCGCGCCTTCGTAGATCTGGTAGAAGGGGTTCGGGCAGATCACCAGCGCGCCCGGCTTGCCGCCGTCGATCATGCACTGTGCGATGGCGAACAGCGCCTCGCGCGAGCCGTTCACCGGCAGCACCATGGTCGCCGGATCGAGCGGCGGCACGCCGTAGCGGCGCTCCAGCCAGCCGGCGATGGCGGCGCGCAGCGCTTCGCTGCCGTGGGTGCTCGGGTAGGACGACAGGCCGGACACCGCGTGCATCAGGGCTTTCTCGATGAAGGCCGGGGTCGGGTGCTTGGGCTCGCCGATCCCGAGGCTGATCGGCGCATAGTCCGGATTCGGCGTCACGCCGGCGAACAGCTGGCGCAGCTTTTCGAAGGGATAGGGTTGGAGTTTGTCGAGATGCGGATTCACGGCGTGGTCCAGTTGGCGCATTGCAATAATCGTACAATTATAGCGCTTTGCCGTGGCGGGCCAGGCATGCTTCCGGGTATGGATTTGCGGTAACATGAATCCAGTCCATCCTGGAGTTCGCCGTGCCGATTCATTATGCGCGCAGCCTCGCGGGCGACGACCGCAGCCCGTCCGCCAACCGCCACCTGGGCGTGGCGCTGGCCTTCATCGCCGGCGCCATCAATGCCGGCGGCTTCCTGGCCGTGCGCCAGTACACCTCCCACATGACCGGCATCGTATCGAGCCTGGCCGACCGCCTGGTGCTGGGCGAGGGCGCGCTGGTGCTGGGCGCGCTGGGCGCGATCCTGAGCTTCCTGCTGGGGGCGGCGGCCACCGCCGTGATGGTCAACTACGTGCGCCGCCAGGGCCTGAGCTGCGCCTACGCGCTGCCGCTCCTGCTGGAAGCGGTGCTGCTGCTGGTCTTCGGCGTGCTGGGTGCGCGCCTGGCCGGGATCGATGCGCCGGTCTTGCCTGCAGTGCCGCTGACCGTCATGCTGCTGTGCTTCATCATGGGCTTGCAGAACGCGGTGATCACCAAGGTGTCGCAGGCCGAGATCCGCACCACCCACATGACCGGCATCGTGACCGACCTTGGCATCGAGCTGGGCAAGCTGATGTACTGGAACGCCGACGGCGGCGCGCTGCGGCCCAAGGTGCTCGCCAACCGGACCCGCCTGGCGCTGCTGCTGTCGCTGCTGGCGGCCTTCCTGGTCGGCGGCCTGGCCGGGGCGCTCGGCTTCAAGTACCTCGGCTATTTGTCGACCGTGCCGCTGGCCGCTTTCCTGTGCCTGCTGGCGATCGTGCCGGCGGCGGACGAAGCCCTGCGTTTCCTCGCCCGCCAGCGACGAGGGAGCTGAGGCCGCCCGGGACGGCGGGCAGGCGCATGCCGGCGCCGGGCGCCAGCACCCGGCCCAGGGGCGCTTCCACCCAGCGGTGGAATGCCGCTCCCGCGCCCACGCTGGCCGCCCAGGCCAGCAGCACGCCCAGCGCTTGCAGGGGCGGCCACTCGGGGACGAAGCGCGCGAAGGCCGCGTTGACGACCAGGCACACCGGGAAATGCACCAGGAAGATGGAGAAGGAGATCGCACCCAGGTAGTCGACCAGGGCGGTGGCGCGCCCGGCCACCGCGGGCGAACGCACCCGGCCGCACAGCATCAGCAGGCAAGCCACTACCAGGGCCACCGCGATCCTGCTGCGGTAGCCCAGCAGCAGCGCCAGCAGGGGCAGGATCAGCAGCGCGACCAGCAGCAGCGCGACGGTGTCGAGCCGGCGCGCCGGATCGCCCGCCCACCAGGCCAGCACGCCCAGCCCATAGCTGCCGAAGAAGTAGGGCGCCCAAACGTCCCATTCCGCGTCCAGGTTGAAGTGGAGCAGGGAAGCGGCCACGCCGCCGACCACCAGCGCCGGCAGCAGGCACCGGGACGCCAGGCCGGCCGGCCCGCGCCCGCTCAGCCAGGCCAGCAGGGCCAGGCAGGCGTAGAGCTGGAAGTCGATCGCCACGTACCAGGCGCCGGCCGACAAGGCATCGAAGCCGAGCAGGTCGTGCAGCAGCAGGGCGTGGGCCAGAAGCTGGTCCCAGGTGGGAGGCGCCGAGATCGCATCGTGGCGCATCCATGCGCCGGCCAGGCTGGAGGCGAGGCTTGCCAGCAGCATCGCCGCGATGAAGGGCGGCGCCAGCTTGAGGTAGCGGCGCCAGAGCGCCTGTAGCGGATCGGCGGCGAGCGGCCGGCCCTGCGGCGACAGCGACCTGGCGGCCAGGAAGCCGCCAACCACCAGGAAAACCTGCACCGCGATGCGTGCGTCGTCGTGGAGCCAGTCGATCAGTTCCGGCACGAGGACCCGCGCGTGGTCCGCCATAGGGCCATAGAAGGCGAGATGGTGCAGGACGATCAGCTGGGCCGCGCCGGCCTTCAACAGATTAATCAGAAAAAAGGGAGGCTGGACTGCCGGCCGGACGCCGGAACTGTCGACTGCATGCTTGACCACGTGATACCAATCTTCATTCGATGTTGCAGCGCCCTGCCAGGCAGGGCGGCCCGGCATCCCGCCGGGGCCGCGCATCATAGCTGAGCTGGCAATCCGGGTCCACGCGATACGTGTAAGAAACTTATGAGCATGCTGTAAGCGGCAAGTTGCCGTGTTGCCGAAGCGCCACTAACCGATCGAAAACATCGAATTGTACATTTCCGTTTGGAAATGAAGATTTCCCTTAGGTTAGAATGTCACCAAATCTATCGCCCATGCCGGCGCGCCTGACTCCCCAACCCCGCCTCACGCGTTCCGGCAGATCTATCAGGGTCTTCTTTCGCAGCAGCCTCTTGGCCGCTGTCTCACCCAATTCACTACCACATGCTCCCGTGCTGTCACTAGACCTGTCCACGTCCCGCCTCCATATCGACCCGCGACTCGCCGAATTCGCGGATCGCGAGGTCGAGGACCGCTTCCTGCGCCAGAGCCTGCCCGAGCGCGGCCGCCAGACCAGGACGAGTCTGCTGATCGCGGCCGTTTTCTATGTGGCCTTCGGCGCGACCGATGTCGCCACGCTGGGCGCGACCCCGGTTGCCTGGATGCTGGTCGCGCTGCGGGTACTGGTTGCCGTGGTCGGTATCGGTGGCTGGTACGCCATCCGCCGTCACCCTGAGTCGCTGCGCGTTCCGGTGGGCGCCGTCTGCGCCTTGCTGGTGACCGGGCTGCCCGTATTCCTGGTCGTATGCTGGTTCCAGCCAGAGACGATGGCCTGGAACACCATGTCGCAGGCGCTGATGGTCATGGCGGTTTATGTCAATTTTCCGAATCGTTTCGTGTATTCGGTCGCACTCGGCCTGGGTTTCAGCGCCGCGTTCGCGGTGATGCTTTGCCTGCAGGGCATGCTGGCGCCGGACGACCTCCTGACCCTGGTTCTCCTGCTCGTCATGGGCAACGCCCTCGGGTATATCGCCGCGCGCCGCATCCAGGTGGCGCAACGCGAACAGTTCCGCGCCGCGATGCAGTTGCAGCAGATGGCCGATCGCGATCCCTTGACCGGCTGCTACAACCGGCGGGTCCTGCAGCGCGGCCTGCTCGACGCCGAGCTGGCGCGCTGCCGCCGCTACGGCGCCGCACTGTCGGTGGTCCTGTGCGACATCGATCATTTCAAGCGCATCAACGATACCCATGGTCATGCCGCCGGCGACCAGGTGCTGGAATCCTTCGCGCATGTCTTGCGCACGATGACGCGCGAAGCAGTGGACCGCGTGATCCGTTATGGCGGTGAAGAATTCCTGATCGTCTTGCCCCATACCGACCTGGCCGGGGCGCAGGCGCTCGCGGAGCGCATCCGTACCGCATTCGCGGTCGACGTCATGCATCTGGGCGACAATGTTTACCTGACCGCGAGCGCCAGCTTCGGCGTGGCCACGGTTCCAGCCGAACTCACGCATGCGTCGGTTTCCTTCGAAGAGCTGGTCGGCCTGGCGGATGCCCAGCTGTACGCGGCCAAGGGCGGCGGACGCAATCGGGTGTGCGCGGCGATCCTGGCCCCGGCCGCCGACCACGGACAGCGGCGCGCCTGAGACCAGTCTGGCTTCAGGACTGGCCGCATCCCGCCATCGTCGCTGGCCGGGCCTCGAGTTCGGCGATCCGCTGCGCCAGTTCGGCGCGGCGCGACGATGCGGTCGCGCCTGCGGCCCACCGCTTCAGGATATCGAGCTGCGCGACGCGCAGCGCGTCCGCGGCGCACACGGCGACATCGGGCGTCACGCCCACGCCCTCCCAGTTGGTCCCCGTGACCGGGCTGACCAGCCGGCTCAAGGGCACGAAAGCGGCGAAGTGGGGCAGCAGGGGCAGATGGTCGCCCGCGTTGGCGCCGCCTCCGGTCGTTTCGCCGACCACGGTGGCGCGCTTGAGATTCTTGAGCGCATAGGCGAAATCCTCGGCGGCCGAGAAGCTGTCCTTGCTGGTGAGGATGCTCACCGGCTTGCTGGCGCCGTAGCGCGGGCCCGGCAGCACGCCGAGGCTCCAGCGCTGCTCGACGCGATTGCCGTCGCGGTAGCGGAAGTCGGCCAAGTGGCTGCGCCGCTCCAGCAGGTAGCTCGCCAGCTGGGTGGACGCGGCCGCGTCGCCGCCGCCGTTGTTGCGCAGGTCGATGATGAGGGCGTCGGTGTGGGCGAGCACGGTCATCGCCGCCGCGATGGTCTCGGCGGACTGCTGTGCGGGGGCGAAGCCGTCCAGGGCCAGGTAGCCGATGTTGAGGGGCAGGCGTTCGATTCTCTCGACGCCGAAATTCCTGGCGCGCAGCGCCTCGAGCTGGCGCGCGGCTTCCTCCGGCGTGCTCGCGGCCTGGGCGCGCCGCACCAGGACCGGCTCGTCGCTGTAGACCACGCGCAGGTGGCGGTCCTTGGACAGCGCCTGCATCTCCTGGCTCAGGACCTGGGTCAGCCTGCTCGCGCTGGCGATGCCGTCGTAGGCGCCGCTCCGCTGCCGCTCGCGCAAGCGGGCTGCGATCTCGCGCCCCACGTCCGGGAACACGTAGCGCTGCTCGATGGTTGCGCTCAGCTTGTCGATGAGTTCCTGCCGGCTTGCCGCCGTCATCGTCGTGTCGGGTTGGCCCGATACCTGAGCGGGCTGCGCGAAAGCCGGCAGCCAGGCAAGGGCGGACGCGAGCAGCGCCGTGGCGAGCGCTTGTGATGCTTTCATAAAACCTCTGGTCGGTGTGTTGCGCGGACGGGTTCGTCCGCTCCCGGTCTATGTTAGGAACGATTGCAAAATTTCAATACGCAACAGGCAGAATGCCCGATTTGCATGGTCGAGCTCGCGGCCGAATGTCAGGCCTGACCCCATTCACGAAGGACGGTCCAACAGCCAGGTGCCGGAAGCCGGTGAAATGATGCCGATCAGCCGACCCGCGGCGTAGAACTGGATTTTCCGCGTCTCGCCGTGCCGGCACGCCATCGAAGCGGCAAATTCCTGCATGCGGGCAGGACGCTCCGAAGGCGGCAACACGATCGTCTTCGTGTTGAAGTTGACGACGATGTAGTCGGCGTTGACGCTCCAGCCCGCCACCCTGTTAAAGGCGGCCAGCGATCGTTCGGCAGCGGCGATATCGCATTGTGCGCCAGCGGTGACGGGCGCTGCGGCAGGGGGAGCGTCGCCGCCTCGGCCGTTGAACAGCAGACCGATAACGGCAATGCCCGACACCACGCTCGAACCGGCGGCGATGATCGTTCTAGTGGACGCACGCATGCTTCACTCCTCCGCTTTGGCGCTCCTGGCAGGTTCGGTAAGGGTCGATGTTCCATGCATGCTCGCCGTCCTCAAGCGCACTGCTCGCGCCAGGCGCCGGGGTTCATGCCGCTCCACTCGCGGAAGGCATGCGTGAACGCGCTCTGCTCCTGGAAGCCGAGCAGGAAGGCGATGTCGACCAGGCCGAGCTCGCGCTGGCGCAGATAGTCGCGGGCCAGCGCGTAGCGCAGGGCGTCCAGCACCTGCTGGAAGCTCACGCCGGCCTCGGCCAGCTTGCGCTGCAGGGTGCGCGCCGACATGCCCAGGTCCTCGGCCACCTGCGGCAGGCGCGCGCCGTTGTTCGGCAGGCGCCGCACCAGGGCCGCGCGCACCTGGGGCACCACGCCGTCGCCCGCCGCGCGTTCGAGCAGCAGGCGCTCGGCATGCTGGCGCAGCACCGGATACAGGCTCACGTCCGCGTTCGGCACCGGCATCGCCAGGATCGCGGCGTCGAAGCGGGCCGCGTGTTCCGGCGCCCCGAACTCGGGCTCCACGCCCAGCACGCGGCGGTACTCCTGCAGGCCGGCCTCGCTGCGGTGGCCGAAGGCGATGCGGGAAGGCGTCAGCGGGCGGCCGGCGAGCCAGCTGCCGAACACGCGGATGCCGGCGAACACGCTTTCCACCAGGTGCCGGCTGGCCTGCGGATAATGGCAGTCCCAGGCATACACGGCCTGCGCACCGTCCAGGGCCAGGCGGGTGCGCCCGAGGTCGTGCGCGAGCTGTTCGTAGCGCTGGGTCTGGGCCAGGGCCTGGCCGAAGTCGCTGCAGGCCAGCAGCATCATGCCGTAGGCGCTGAAGGTGCCGGGCCTGACCTTTTCGCCGACGTGCAGGCCGAAATGGGGATCGCCGGCCAGCCGCGCGCCCGCGTCGAGCAGCGCGACGTAGCTGCGCGCGGGGATGGAGTCGGGCAGGGCGCCGGACAGCATACCCAGGCTGGCGGGCGGCAGGCCGGCGGCATCGGCCAGCGCATCGGGCGCGACGCCGCGCTCGGCGGCGGCCTCCAGCAGGGGCTGGGCATAGGCCCCGGTCACCCGTCCCGCATCGGCGAGGACCTCGCGCCGGGCGCCTGGCGTCTTGGAACAAAGCTGTGTCATGAAAGCGCAATACAGGTGGTGGCGGCGAACCTAATCTGGCGTCGATGGCAACAACCAGTATAAGGGGAAAACAGGCATGCGGCGCTGGAATGGATGGGGGGACGACACGATCGAGGTGGCGCTGGCGCCGCAGGCGCTGGCCTTCCTGGCGCAGCGCCTCGGCCCCGGCACGGCGCAGGTGGACGCGGACTTCGAGCAGGCCTGCGCGGCCCTGCCGGCCAGCCGCCTGCCCATGCATCCGCTGGTCGATGCTTCGCCAGCCACCCGGGCGCGGCATGCGCTCGGCCAGAGCCTGCACGACTGGCTGCGCCTGCGCCACGGCCGCCTGGGCGCCGTCCCCGATGGCGTGGCCTTTCCCGAATCGGGGCAGCAGGTGCGCGAGCTGCTCGACTTCGCCGCGCACGCCGGCGCCGAGCTGATTCCCTATGGCGGCGGCACCAGCGTCGCCGGCCACCTCGAGGCGGGCCAGGCGCGCCGTCCGGTGCTGAGCGTGGCCATGGGCCGCATGCGCGCCCTGGTCTCGCTCGACCGCGAGGCGCAACTGGCCTGCTTCGGCGCCGGCGTCAGCGGCCCCGATCTCGAAGCCCAGCTGCGCGCCCACGGCTATACCCTCGGCCACTTTCCGCAGTCCTTCGAGTATTCGACCCTGGGCGGCTGGGTCGCCACGCGTTCCTCGGGCCAGCAGTCGCTGCGCTATGGACGCATCGAGCAGCTGTTCGCGGGCGGGCGCGTCGAGACCCCGGCCGGCACCCTGGAGATTCCGACCTTCCCGGCCTCCGCCGCCGGCATCGACCTGCGCGAGATGGTGCTCGGCTCCGAAGGCCGGCTCGGCATCCTGACCCACGCCAGCGTGCGCATCAGCCGCCTGCCGGAGCACGAAGCCTTCCATGCCGTGTTCTTTCCCGACTGGGAGCGGGCCGCTGGCGCGGTGCGACTGATCGCCCAGGCGCGCCTGCCGCTGTCCATGCTGCGCCTGTCGAACGCGGCCGAAACCCAGACCATGCTGACCCTCGCCGGCCACCCGCGCCAGGTGGCGCTGCTGGAGCGCTACCTCGGCTGGCGCGGCTGCGGCGCCGGCAAGTGCATGCTCTTGGTCGGCGTCAGCGGCCGGCGCGCGCAATGCCTGCCGGCGCTGCGCGCGGCGCTGTCGATGGCGCGCTGCCACGGCGGGGTGCACCTGGGGCGGCTGCTGGGCGAGCGCTGGCGCCGCAACCGCTTCCGCAGCGTCTACCTGCGCAACGCCGCCTGGTTGCATGGCTACGCGATCGACACGGTGGAAACCGCGGTCGACTGGTCGCGCGTGTCGGCCACCGTGGACGCGGTCGAAGGCGCGGCCGGCAAGGCCCTGCAGGCCTTCGGCGAACGGGTGCACGCCTACACCCACCTGTCCCACCTCTACCCGCAGGGCGCGAGCGTGTACGCGACCTTCGTGTTCCGGCTCTCGGGCGACTTCGAGACCGACCTGGCGCGCTGGCGCTGCCTCAAGGACCGGGTGTCGGAGGCGATCGTGGCCAGCGGCGGCACCATCAGCCACCAGCACGGCGTCGGCCTCGATCACGCGCCCTGGCTGGCCGCCGAGAAGGGGGAGCTCGGCCTGTCCGCGATGGCGGCGCTGTTCCGCCACTTCGACCCCGAGGGGCGCATGAACCCCGGCAAGCTGGTGCGCTGAACATGGACGGCGGCATCGACCCCATCCTGGCCGCGCGCGACTGGGACGTATTGGTGATCGGCGGCGGCATCACCGGCGCCGGCATCCTGCTCGAAGCCGCGCGCCGCGGCCTGCGCGCGCTGCTGGTGGAGCAGCGCGATTTCGCCTGGGGCGCCTCGAGCCGCTCGTCCAAGCTGGTGCACGGCGGCCTGCGCTACCTGGCCGAAGGCCAGTTGCGCCTGACGCGCGAATCGGTGCGCGAGCGCGAAGCCCTGCTGCGCGAGGTGCCCGGCCTGGTCGAGCCGCAGGGCTTCGCTTTCGCCGACCACGGCGGGGCGCGCGGCAAGCGCCTGGCCTTTCTCGCCGCGCTGCGCGTCTACGACCTGCTGGCCGGACGCCGCGAGGCGCACTGGGAGACGGCGGACGGCTTCGCGATGCTGGCGCCCAACGTGCGGCGCGAGGGCCTGGCGGGCGGCGTGCGCTACACCGACGCCAAGACCGACGACGCGCGCCTGGTGCTGCGGGTGCTGGACGAGGCGCGCAGCCATGGGGCGGTCGCCTGCAACCACGTGGCGCTGCGCGCACTGCTGCACGAAGACGGCAAGGTCGCGGGCGCGCGCCTGCACGATGCGCGCAGCGGCGCGGAGCATGCGGTGCGCGCCCGCGTGGTGCTCAACGCCACCGGGGCCTGGGCCGGCGCGCTGGCCGCCGCAGGCAAGGGGCCGCGTCTGCGCCCGCTGCGCGGCAGCCATTTGCTGCTGCCGGCCTGGCGCCTGCCGCTGGCCCTGGCCGTGAGCCTGATGCACCCGCAGGACGGCCGTCCGGTGTTCGCCTACCCCTGGGAGGGCGCGACCTTGGTCGGCACCACCGACGTCGACCACGGCGAAGACATGGCGCGCGAAGCGCGCATCACGCGCGCCGAATTCGACTACCTGCTGGCGGCCTTGCACGCCGCCTTTCCGCAACTGGGGCTCGGCCCCGGCGACGTGATCGCCACCTATGCAGGCGTGCGTCCGGTGATCGACGGAGGCAGCCACGGCGCGCCGTCGAAGGAGCGGCGCGAGCACCTGGTGTGGTCCGAGCCCGGCCTGGTCTCGGTCACCGGCGGCAAGCTGACCACCTTCCGCGCCATCGCTCTCGACGCCCTGCGCGAAGCGGCGCGCCAGCTGCCCGGCTGGGAGGCGGACCTGCGTCCGCAGCCGCTGTTCGCGCGGGCGGCGCCCCCACGCTGCGCGGCGCTCCCGGCCGGCATCCTGCAGCGCCTGGCCGGCCGCCACGGCGCCCAGGCCCAGGCCCTGCTGGATGCGGCCCGCGAGGACGAGCTGGACGCCGTGCCCGGCACCCAGACCCTGTGGGCCGAGCTGCGCTGGGCCGCGCGCGCCGAACGGGTGCTGCACCTGGACGACCTGCTGCTGCGCCGCACCCGCCTCGGCCTGCTGCTGCCCGCGGGCGGGGCGGCGCTGCTGCCGCGCATCCGCGCCATCTGCCAGCCGGAGCTGGGCTGGGACGAGGCCCGCTGGCTGGCCGAGGAGGCCGCCTACGTGCTATGTTGGCGCGAGCACTACGCCCCCCCGAGCGCAGCCACCAGGACGACACCATGCATGAACCCCTGATCCTCGCCATCGACAACGGCACGCAGAGCGTGCGCGCGATCCTGTTCGACCTGCGCGGCGAGATCGTGGCCAAGTCCCAGGTCCACCTGCAGGCCTATGTGTCGCCCCAGCCCGGCTGGGCCGAGCACGACGCCGACGGCTACTGGCAGGCCCTGTGCCAGGCCTGCCGCGCGCTGTGGACCATGCCGGGCGCCGACCGCTCGCGCGTGGCCGGGGTGGCGGTGACGACCCAGCGCGGCACCGTGGTCAACGTCGACCGCGAGGGCCGTCCGCTGCGCCCGGCGATTACCTGGCTCGACCAGCGCCGCACCGACCGCGTGCCGCCCATCGGTCCGTTGTGGCGCGCCGCCTTCAAGCTGGCGCGGGTGGCCGACACCATCGACTTCTTCCGGGGCGAGGCCGAGATCAACTGGATCCGCGCCCACCAGCCCGAGGTCTGGGACGCGACCCACAAGTTCCTGCTGCTCTCGGGCTACCTGAACTACCGGCTGTGCGGCAGCTACGTCGATTCCTCCGGCTCGCAGGTGGCCTATGTGCCCTTCGACTACAAGCGGCGGCGCTGGGCCGCGGGCCACGACTGGAAGTGGCAGGTCCTGGCCGTGGAGCGGCGCATGCTGCCCGAGCTGGCCGAACCGGGCGCGCGCCTGGGGCAGGTGACGGCCCAGGCGGCGCTGGAGACCGGCATCCCGGAAGGCATGCCGCTGCTGGCCGCCGCCGCCGACAAGGCCTGCGAGGTGCTCGGCGCCGGCTGCCGCGAGCCCCACGTGGGCTGCCTGAGCTACGGCACCACCGCCACCATCAACACCACCTCGCGCCGCTACGTCGAGGTGACGCCCTTCGTGCCGCCGTATCCGGCCGCGATTCCCGGCGCCTACAGCACCGAGGTGCAGGTGTTTCGCGGCTACTGGATGGTCAACTGGTTCAAGGAGCAGTTCGGCCACCACGAGCAGGCGCGCGCGCTGGAAGAGGACGTGGCGCCCGAGCAGCTGTTCGACGCCCTGGCCAACGCGGTGCCGCCCGGCTCGATGGGGCTGATGCTGCAACCCTACTGGACGCCGGGGATCCGCATTCCCGGCCGCGAAGCCAAGGGCGCCATCATCGGCTTCGGCGACGTGCACACCCGCGCCCACGTCTACCGCGCCATCCTCGAAGGCCTGGCCTATGCGCTGCGCGAAGGGAAGGAGCGGATCGAAAAACGGAGCGGGGTGCGCATCACCGAACTGCGCGTCTCCGGCGGCGGCTCGCAGAGCGACGCCGCGATGCAGCTCACCGCCGACATCTTCGGCCTGCCGACCGCGCGGCCCCACGTCTACGAGACCTCGGCCCTGGGCGCGGCCATCGATGCCGCCGTGGGCCTGGGCCTGTATCCGGACTTCGGCGCGGCGGTGGCGGCCATGACCCGGGTCGGCCAGGTGTTCGAGCCGAACGGCGCCCACCGCGAGATCTACGAGCGCTTGTATCGCGAGGTCTACCTCAACATGTACAAGCGCCTGCAGCCGATGTACCGCGACATCGCGCGCATCACCGGTTATCCGCAGCAGACCTGAGGTCCCGCTTTCAGCAGAAGGCCTGCTCTGACATTTTCACGAGGAAACATTAATTTAACGAAATCTTAACGCGCCCCCTGTTAGCGTAGACCTACGCCCAGTCACCTTGAGCACTGGGCCACTTTTACCATAGGGGTCTAACCATGAAACGCACTACCCTGAGCCTCATGCTCTCCGCCTGCGCCGTGTCGATCTTCGCCGCCACCGGCGCCCAGGCCGCCGAGCCGGCGCATTGGGACTACGGCAGCAAGGCCGGTCCCGCCCACTGGGCCGAACTGGAGCAGGATTTCGCCGCCTGCAAGCTGGGCAAGACGCAGTCGCCGATCGACATCCGCGCCACCCATGCGGCCAAGCTTGCGCCGCTCGACTTCCATTACGGCCTGACGCCGGCCGAGATCGTCAACAACGGCCACACGGTGCAGGTGAACCTGGAGCACGGCGGCTCGCTGGGCCTGCCCTCGGGCGACTACAAGCTGGTGCAGTTCCACTTCCACACCCCGAGCGAAGAGAAGATCAATGGCAAGAACTACCCGATGGTCGCCCACCTCGTGCACAAGAGCGACAGCGGCGAACTGGCCGTGGTCGCGGTGCTGTTCAAGCAGGGCAAGGAAAACGCGGCGCTGAAGGAAGTGTTCGCGGGGCTGCCGGCGGCGGCCGGCGAGAAGCATGCGCTGGAAGGCGGCATCGACCTGGCCGGGGTGCTGCCGAAACAGCACGCCTACTACTCCTACATTGGCTCGCTGACCACGCCGCCCTGCAGCGAGGGCGTGCACTGGCAGATCCTGAAGCAGCCGGTGGAGGTCTCGAAGGCCCAGCTGGCGGCCTTCCGCAAGCTGTACACGATGAATGCGCGTCCGGTGCAGCCGCTCAACGGCCGCGTGGTCGACGCCGTCAATTAAGCTGCTTAGTGCGCGACGACGTCGCGCACCCGGTCCCAGGCCGCGCCGGCGTGCACCGCCACCACCTGGTTGCGCCCGGCCGACTTGGCTTCGTACATGGCGCGGTCGGCCGCGATGAAGAAGGAGCGCAGGTCGTCGAACAGGGTCGGGATGATGGTCGCCACGCCGATGCTCACCGTGACCACCGCGGCGGTCGTGGCGCGCGGATTCGGCACCGCCATCTGCTCGATGTGGGCGCGGATCGCTTCGCCCAGGCCGGCCGCGCCTTCGTTCGGGGTGTCGGCCAGCAGCACCACGAATTCTTCGCCGCCGTAGCGCGCCGCCAGGTCGGTGGGACGCAGCGCGTGCTCGCGCAGCACCTCGGCCACCAGTTGCAGGCAGTGGTCGCCGGCGGCGTGGCCCAGGCTGTCGTTGTAGCCCTTGAAGTGGTCGACGTCGAGCACGATCAGCGACAGCGGCTGTCCGCTGCGGATCGCGCGCTGCCATTCGCGCTCCAGCGCGGCGTCGAAGTGGCGGCGGTTGGCGATGCGGGTCAAGGGGTCGACCAGGGCCGCCTGCTGCAGCGCGGTCTCGGACTGCTTGTGGTGGGTGATGTCGTGCAGCAGGGCGACGAACAGCGGTTCGGTGCCCGCCATCGGCGTCAGGCTCAGGTCCATCGCGCGCAGCGCGCCGTCGCGCTGGTAGACCAGCACCTCGCGCGTGCCGCGGCAGCGCGCCGCGCGCGCCTCGTCCTCGCGGTCGGCGAAATAGGCGGCGTAGTCCTCTTCCATGGGCGGCGCCAGCAGGCTGGCCAGCGGCAGGCCGGCCAGCTCGCCGGCCGAGTGGGCGACGAAGCGCTCGCTGGCGGGGTTGGCGTAGACGATGCGTCCGCAGCCGTCCACCAGCAGCAGGCCCTCGTCCATCCCGTCCAGGATCATCTGCAGGCGATCCGCCTGCTGCTTCTGGTTGGCGTTGTTGCTGCGCACGCGCAGGTGGGCGCCGACGCGGGCGCAGACCTCGGCCATGCGCACCGGCTTGGCGATGTAGTCGACCGCGCCGGTGTCGAAGCCGGCCACGATGTCCTCGGTCTCGCCGCAGGCGCTCACGAAGATCACGGGGATATGGGCGGTGTCGGGCTGGCTCTTGAGGCGGCGGCAGATTTCCAGGCCGTCGAGGTCGGGCAGCAGGACATCGAGCAGGATCAGGTCGGGCTGGACGCGGGCCGCGATGTCGAGCGCGCGCTTGCCGGTGTTGGCGACGAAAGTCTGGTAGCCCTGCTGGCGCATGATCTCCTGGAGCAGCCCAAGGCTGTCCGGGGCATCGTCGACAATCAGGATCGCGGACTGGCGCGCGGGCGCGGAGAACGCGAGGGCAGGATGAATCATGGTCGCTGGCAGAAACGGCATCGTAACGCCGACGATCATACTCTTAATATGATCCCTTGAGGCAACTTTTGTTGCCGTATGTCCACGTTTGACCCGTTGTTGCGCGTACGCGACTATTTGTAGTCAGCGTGCATAGACTAGCGGTGACGGGCGGCCCCCTCGAAGGACGCCGCCCGGCCGGGTGCGGCTTACAGCATGTCGGCGATCAGCTTGCCGAGGATGGCGATGCCTTCGCGGATGCGTTCCGGCGGCACAGTCACGAAGGACAGGCGCAGGGTGTTGGTTTCCGGCTCGTTGGCGTAGAACGGCGAGCCCGGCACGAAGGCCACGCGCGCGGCCAGCGACTGGTCGAGCAGCTTCATGGCGTCGATCTGCTTGGGCAGGGTGACCCAGATGAACATGCCGCCTTCCGGCTTGGTCCAGCTCACGCCGGCCGGGAAGTGCTCGGTCATCGCGTCCAGCATCACCTGGCACTGGTCGCCGTAGAGCTTGCGGATGGTCGGGATATGCTGGTCGAGGAAGCCGTCCTTGACCACTTCGTGCACCACCATCTGGGTCAGCTGGGCGGTGTGCAGGTCGGCGGCCTGCTTGGCCAGCTCGAGGCGGCGCACCAGCGGCAGCGGGGCGCACACGTAGCCGAGGCGGATGCCCGGGGTCAGCACCTTAGAGAAGGAGCCCATGTAGATGACGCCGTCCGGGTTCATCGCCACCATCTTGGGCATCGGCTCGCCGCGGTAGGACAGGGCGCCGTATGGGTCGTCCTCGATCAGCGGCAGGCCGAGGCGGGCGCAGGTCTCGACCAGCTCGCGGCGGCGTTCGATCGACAGGGTGCGGCCGGTCGGGTTCTGGAAGTTGGGCAGCGAGTACAGCAGACGCGCGCCCTGGGCCACGCCCTCGATCGAGGACGGCACCAGGCCATGCTCGTCGGTGACGACCGACTTGAATTCGGGACGGTAGACCGAGAACGCCTGGAGCGCGCCCAGGTAGCTCGGGGTTTCGACCAGCACGCGGCTGCCTTCGTCGATCAGGACCTTGCCCAGCAGGTCGAGCGCCTGCTGCGAGCCCGAGGTCATGAGGATTTGTTCCGGGAGGATCTTGGCGCCTTCAGTGGACAGGGAATTCGCAATCCACTCGCGCAGCGGCGGATAACCATCGGTCGGACCATACTGCAGGGCAACTTTACCGGTCTCGGTCAGCACCTTGTCGTACGCGGCCTTCATGCGTTCGACCGGGAAGGTGGCGGGCGAGGGCAGGCCACCGGCGAAGGAGATGATCTCCGGACGCTGGGTGATCTTCAGGATCTCGCGGATGAACGAGCTCTGCAGCTGCTGGGCGCGCTCCGAGAATTGCCACTGGATGGGATGGGGATGTTCGATTTTCATACTGTCTCACTTACTCTCAGGAAGGGACCGCGGGGGTGCCGGGCCATTATAAAGCACGCCGGATAGGCGGCTTCGCCAAGGCCGGGCCGGGTAGGCCCAGCCCTCATCGGTACAAGGACGATAACGCTAGTTTAGGCGACTTCGGCGATCAGTTCGATCTCGACGCAGGTGCCGCGCGGCAGCGAAGCCACACCGAAGGCGGAGCGGGCATGTTTGCCGGCATCGCCGAACACCTCGCCCAGCAGTTCCGAGCAGCCGTTGGTGACCAGGTGCTGTTCGTTGTAGTCCGGCGTCGAGGCGACCAGGCTCATCACCTTGACGATGCGCTTGACGCGGTTCAGGTCGCCGCCCACGGCTTCCTGCAGGGTGCCGATCAGGTCGATGGCGACCGAGCGCGCGGCGGCCTGGCCGTCGGCGGTGGTCTTGTCCTTGCCCAGGATGCCCGCGTTCGGGCTGCCGTCCGGGTTCTTGGCGATGTGGCCCGAGATGAACACGAGGTTGCCGGTTTGTACGTACATGACGTAGGCAGCAGCCGGGGTGGCCGGGGCTTGCAGGGTGATGTTCAGTTCTTTGAGTTTATCGTAGACGGACATGGTTTTCTGATTGCTGTGGGTGAAGGCGTTATTGTACTTTGCCGGACGGCCCTTCGGGCGTCGCCAGCACCGCCGAGAACAGGGCGGCGTCGACGTTGGCCCCGGTCAGCGGCAGCCCGAGCCTGTCCACCCCGCCCAGCCGCCCCTCGCGCTTGAGCTGCAGGGCGCCGGCCAGGGCCGCAGCGCCGGCGCCTTCGGCCAGGTTGTGGGTGCAGGCATACATCAGGCGCATCGCCTGCGCCACCTCGTCGTCGCTCACCGCGATCACGTCGTCGGCGTGGCGGCGCACCAGTTCCAGCGACACCGGATCGGGCGTGCGGCAGGCCATGCCGTCGGCCAGCACCGTGCTCACCGGCGCATCGATGGCGCGCCCGGCCTGGTAGGAGAGCAGGTAGGCCGGGGCATGGGTCGACACCACGCCGACGATCCGGGTCTTCAGGCCCAGCGCCTCGCGCGCCGCCACCGCCGCCGCGAAGCCGGAGCCCTGGCCGATAGGGACCAGCACCAGGTCGAGATCGGGGCGGGCGCGCAGCAGCTCCAGCCAGTAGCTGGCCACGCCGGCCACCAGGTCGGGGTGGTAGGAGGGCACCATGTGCAGCCGTTCGCGGTCGGCCAGCGCATAGGCGTGCTCGCGGCTCTCCTGGAAGTCGGCGCCGTGCTCGATCAGGCGCGCGCCCAGGGCGCGCATGGCGGCGTTCTTTTCGACGCTGTTCCCGTGCGGGACCACGATGGTGGCTTCCAGCCCGTGGCGGCGCGCCGCGAAGGCGATCGACTGGCCGTGGTTGCCGCGGGTGGCCGCGGCCACGCCGCGCACGCCGGGTTCGCGCCGCAGCAGGCGCTCCATGTAGACCACGCCGCCGCGCAGCTTGAAGGCGCCGGCCGGGCCGTGGTTCTCGTGCTTGACCCAGGTCTCGATGCCGAGCGCCACGTTCAGCAGGGGCCAGCTGTACTGGGGCGTGGGCGGCATCGCGGCATAGACGGCGAGGGCGGCCTGTTCGAGGTCGGCGAGCGGGGGCAGGGACATGAGATTCTCCTTATTGTTAGAGAGGTGATCAGTGACGGACCTGCATCCGGCGGCCGGCGAACACCACGCCGACCACGGCCAGGGCGAACAGGCAGTTGACCAGGGTGAGGGCATCGCCCAGCAGCAGGGCCGCGCCGAGCAGGCTGAGGAAAGGCTGGAGCAGCTGCACCTGGCCCACGCGCGCCACGCCGCCCAGCGCCAGTCCACGGTACCAGAAGAAGAAACCGATGAACATCGAGAACACGGTGACGTAGGCGAAGGCGCTCCAGGCCAGCGGGCCGACCCTGTGCAGGGTGGCGAACTGCGCGCCGCCCAGCCAAAGGAGCAGCGGCAGCACTGCCGGCGCCGACAGCACCAGCGCCCAGCAGATCACTTCCTGGCCTCCCATGCTGCGCGACAGGCGGCCGCCTTCCGCGTAGCCGACGGCGGCCGCCGCGACCGCGCCGAACACCAGCAGGTCGGCCAGGTGCAGGGTCCCGCCGCCCTGGGCCAGGGCGAAAGCGACCACCAGGCCGGAGCCCAGCAAGGCCATCAGCCAGAAGCCGGCGGACGGGCGCTCGTAGCCGCGCAGCGCCGCGTACAGGGCCGTCATCAGCGGCAGCACGCCGACCAGCAGCGCGCCGTGCGAGGCGGGCAGGGTGCGCAGCGCGATCGAGGTCAGGAGCGGAAAGCCGACGATGCAGCCGGCCGCCACCAGGGCCAGGGGCCACAGGGCCGAGCGCGGCGGCAGCGGCACGCGCTTGAACGCCAGCCAGGCCGCCGCCAGCACGGCCGCCCCCAGGGCCCGCCCGAGGGCCACGAAGGCCGGGTCGAGCTCGGCCACCGCCATGCGGGTGAAGGGCAGGGTCAGGCTGAAGATGGCCACGCCCGCCAGGCCGAGCAGCATGCCGCGGGTTTCGTCGAGCTGCATCGTCGGGGCAGGGCAGGTGGTGCTGGCGCTCATGGGCTTTCCTTTACATTCCGATTGCGGCGGGGCGGTGTGAAGGTCTATGCTAGCGCTGTCGGACCAATACAGTCCCAGTACACCTGTCGACATACTTTTTCCACTGTGATGGTGAAATGACCAATACGCTGCCCCTGCACCTGAGCCGCGAATCGGGCGAGGCCCTGGCCGACCAGATCGTCCGCTCGGTGGCGGCCCGCATCGAGGAGCGCCTGCTGCGCCCCGGCGCGCGCATGCCCTCGATCCGCCAGTTCGCCAGCGCCCACGGCGTCTCGGCCTTCACGGTGGTGGCGGGCTACGACCGCCTGGTGGCCCAGGGCTACCTGGAATCGCGCCGCGGCGCCGGCTTCTTCGTGCGCGAGCGGGTGCTGGCCGAGCGGCGCACGCCCGCGCCGGCGCCGGCGCGCGGTGCGGCGCCGCCGACCCTGGACGTGGCCTGGCTGATCCGCAGCATGTTCCGCCAGGCGCCCCTGCACCTGTCGCCGGGCGCGGGCGTGCTGCCGGCCGACTGGCTGGACGGCCCGGCGGTGGGCAACGCCCTCAAGGCCCTGAGCCGCCAGAACAGCAGCGGCCTGCTGAACTATGGCGCGCCCCAGGGCTTCCTGCCCCTGCGCCAGCAGTTGCAGCTCAAGCTGGCCGAGAACGAGATCGAGGCCGCGCCCGAGCAGATCGTCACGACCCTGGGCGTGACCCAGGCGCTGGACCTGGTGGCGCGCGAGTTCTGCCAGCCGGGCGACACGGTGCTGGTGGACGATCCGGCCTGGTTCCTGATGTTCGGGTCCTTCGCCGCGATGGGACTCAAGGTGGTCGGGGTGCGGCGCCTGGCCGACGGGCCGGACGTCGCCCAGCTCGCGCAACTGGCCGAGCTGCACAAGCCCTGCCTGTACGTGCTCAATTCGGTGCTGCACAATCCCAGTTCGACCTCGCTGTCGGCGGCCAAGGCCTTCCAGGTGCTGCGTTTGGCCGAGCAGCATGGCTTCACGGTGGTCGAGGACGACATCTACAGCGACCTGCATCCGGGCGGCGCCACGCGCCTGGCGGCGCTCGACCAGCTCCAGCGCGTGATCTACCTGGGCGGCTTTTCGAAATCGATGGCGGCCAACCTGCGGGTGGGCTTCATCGCCACCTCGCCGGAGCGGGCCTTGCGCCTAGCCGACCGCAAGATGCTGGCGACCCTGACCACCAGCGACCTTGGCGAGCGGGTGGTGTACAAGGTCCTGTCCGAAGGCCACTACCGCAAGCATCTCGACCGCATCCGCTCCCGCCTGGACGCCGTGCGGCCGCGCGCCCTGCGCCAAATGGAAGCGCTCGGCATGCGCCCCGGCCCCGTCCCGTCGGCCGGCATGTTCGTCTGGCTCGACACCGGCTGCGACACCAATGTTCTGGCCGCGAAAGCGATGCAGGAAGACCTGCTGCTCGCCCCCGGCAGCCTGTTCTCCCCGAACCAGCTGCCGTCCACCTGGATGCGCCTGAACATCGCCACCCTGCAGGACGACAGCGTGTGGTCCTTCTTCGAACGCCACCTGCGCTGACCCCGCAGCAAGACCCGCCGAAGAAAAAACCGGGGTCGGAGTCGAATTGTTTGACAACTTTGAGGAATTGCCCAAAAAGTCGACTCCGACCCTATTTTTTTCCTGTCCGCGGCGTAAGAAAACCAGTTCGTAGCTTGCGCTTGCTCAGTTTGGCTTTGCTTGCCTTTGCGGCGTTCCATGCTTCGGCGAGCTCGGCCAGCCAAAATAAAATAGGGTCGGAGTCGAATTGTTTGACAACTTTGAGGAATTGCCCAAAAAGTCGACTCTGACCCTAGTTTTATCTTTGCTCGTCATGCGCTGCATCGCTGGACGCCGGAGGCGTCCTTCCGGTTCTGATGGGAAAAGGAAATTTGCATAAGCTTTTGTTATGCGGAAAATTGTTTGCAGGTAAGCTTATTTGTGCAAATTTTGTTGGCTTGGGGCCATTGTTGCGCGGATTGGGCTTGAAATCCTTGTCTTTCGCCCAATATGTGGGCGGTCTGTTTCAAACCACACTCACACGAGGAACAAGATGGCTGTCGCCGAAAAAGAAACCCTTGGCTTCCAAGCTGAAGTAAAACAGCTGCTGCAACTGATGATTCACTCCTTGTACTCGAACAAGGAGATCTTCCTGCGTGAACTGATCTCGAACGCGTCCGACGCCGCCGACAAGCTGCGCTTCGAGGCGATCAACAAGGACTCCCTGTATGGCAACGACCATGAGCTCAAGATCAAGGTCTCGTTCGACAAGGAGGCCAAGACCATCACCATCTCGGATAACGGCATCGGCATGAGCCGCGAAGAGGTGATCGCCCACCTGGGCACCATCGCCAAGTCGGGCACCAAGGAATTCTTCAGCAAGCTCTCGGGCGACCAGCAGGCCGACGCGGCCCTGATCGGCCAGTTCGGCGTGGGCTTCTACTCGGCCTTCATCGTGGCCGAGAAGGTCGTCGTCGAGACCCGCCGCGCCGGCGCCGAGGCGAACGAAGGCGTGCGCTGGGAGTCGGCCGGCGAGGGCGACTACAGCGTCGAGCCGATCGAGAAGGAAGGCCGCGGCACCGACATCATCCTGCACCTGCGCGCCGGCGAAGAGGACCTGCTGTCGTCCTGGAAGCTCAAGTCCATCATCCGCAAGTATTCCGACCACATCTCGCTGCCCATCGTCATGCGCAAGGAAGAGTGGGACGAAGAGAAGAAGGAAACCGTCCTGAAGGACGAGTTCGAGACCGTCAACCAGGCCAGCGCCCTGTGGGCGCGCAGCAAGTCGGACATCAGCGAAGAACAGTACAACGAGTTCTACAAGCACATCTCGCACGACTTCCAGGACCCGCTGACCTATACCCACAACCGCGTCGAAGGCCGCAGCGAATACACCCAGCTGCTCTACGTGCCGAGCCACGCCCCCTTCGACCTGTGGGACCGCAACAAGCGCGGCGGCATCAAGCTGTACGTCAAGCGCGTCTTCATCATGGACGACGCCGAGCAGCTCATGCCGACCTACCTGCGCTTCATCAAGGGCGTGATCGACTCCAGCGACCTGCCGCTGAACGTCTCGCGCGAGATCCTGCAGGAGTCGCGCGACGTGCGCGTGATCCGCGAGGGCTCGACCAAGCGCGTGCTGGGCATGCTGGAAGAGATGGCGAACTCGGAAGAGCAGGCCGGCAAGGACAAGTACGCCACCTTCTGGAAGGAGTTCGGCCAGGTCCTCAAGGAAGGCATCGGCGAGGACGCCACCAACAAGGACCGCATCGCCAAGCTGCTGCGCTTCGCCTCGACCAATGCCGATTCGAGCGAGCAGACCGTGTCCTTCGAGGATTACGTCAAGCGCATGAAGGAAGGCCAGGACAAGATCTATTACGTCACCGCCGACAGCTACACCGCCGCCAAGAACAGCCCGCACCTGGAAATCTTCCGCAAGAAGGGCGTCGAAGTGCTGCTGCTGACCGACCGCGTCGACGAATGGATGCTGTCCTTCCTGAATGAATTCGACGGCAAGGAGCTGGTCTCGGTGGCCAAGGGCGGCCTGGACCTGGGCAAGCTGGAGGACGAGGCAGAGAAGAAGGAGCACGCCGAGACCGAGAGCCAGTACAAGGACCTGGTCGAGAAGATGAAGGGCGCGCTGGCCGACAAGGCCAAGGACGTGCGCGTGACCTTCCGCCTGACCGATTCGCCGGCCTGCCTGGTGGCGGACGAGCACGACCTGTCGGGCAACCTGCTGCGCATGCTGAAGGCGGCGGGGCAGAATGCGCCGGAATCGAAGCCTATCCTCGAGATCAATCCGAACCACCCGCTGGTGATGCGCCTGAAGTACGAAGATGCGGCAGGTCCGCGCTTCGCGGACTGGACCCACATCCTGTTCGACCAGGCGCTGCTGGCCGAGGGCGGCAGCCTGAGCGACCCGGCGGCCTTCGTCAAGCGCCTCAACGAGATGCTGCTGGCGAATACCAAGTAAGTTCGTCTAAGCGTTAGCAAAAGCACGTCGTTCCCGCGAAGGCGGGAACCCAAGTAAGCATGCGTTTCAACGACGCTAGAAAACTTGGGTTCCCGCCTCCGCGGGAACGACGTTTTTGGGCAGGCGAGAATACTTGGGTTCCCGCCTGCGCGGGAAGTCGTAGGCGCCAGTGGCGCGTACGACGTTCTGGGGCAGACGATAATATTTGGGTTCCCGCCAAGGAGGCTGCCGAGGCCGGGAACGACGTTTTTGGGGCAGGCGAGAATACTTGGGTTCCCGCCTTCGCGGGAAGTCGTATGCGCCAGTGGCGCGTACGACGTTTTGGGGTGCGTGAGAATTACAGATGCCGCGTCTCGGCCGGCGGCGTGGTCCAGTTGTCGTTGCGGCCATCGATGTAGCGCACCGGCGCGGCGATCAAGTCCTCGACCGGCACATCGTCCAGGCTCGCCACCGTTACCGCCACGAACGGCCCACTAGTCGGCGCATCCCCGGTCGAAAACACGTTGATCCCGCACACGCCGCAAAAGCAATGCCCGTCGCGGCGCGCATGGAAACGGTACTCGCGCAGACTGTCCCGCCCTTGCAGCAGGCGAAAGGCCGACGGCGGCACCTGCGCCGCCCAGAAGCGCATCTTGGCGCACACGCTGCAGTTGCACTTGATCGTGCCGCGCGCCAGGTCGATATCGGCCTCGTAGCGCACCGCGCCGCAGTGGCAGCTGCCGTGATAGGTCTTCACGCCGCGTTGCGCTCCCAGTCCGCGCGGTCGATCTCGTACAGCAGCACCGGATACCCGTCCCATACCTCCTCGCCGCGCAGACGCATCCCGAGCTTGCGCATCAGGTGGGCCGAGCGCTCGTTGTCCCGGTCGCAGACCGCGCACAGCAGCGGCGCCTCCAGTTCCTCGAAGGCGAAGCGCGCCATGCGTTGCGCCGCTTCCAGCGCATAGCCCATGCCCCAGCGGTTGGGCCGCAGACGCCAGCCGATTTCGTGCGGATTGGCCGGGTCGTGCCTGAGATGCTGGATGCAGCCGGCGCCGACCAGTTCCCCGGTCTGGCGCTCGATGAAGCTCCACCATGAATAACCGAAGCGCGCCCAGCGCTCCTGCACGCGCGCGATGACGGCATGGGTCTCTTCCGGCGTCTCGGCCGCGCCGGTGATGTAGCGCATCACCTCGGGGTCGCCGTTAAGTACCCGCAGGCCAGCATAATGCGCTTCGCTCATCGGCTCCAGGCGCAGCCGCGCCGTCTCCAGGACCGTCATGTCGCCCCCGTGACCTGGTCGCAGAACTCGGCCAGCAGGCGCTCGCCCTCCGGCCACTCGCCGTAACCCGACTCCGCGTTGATGTGCCCCCCGGCGCCGATGTCGACGAAGCGGCTGCCCCAGCTCGATGCGAACAGGCGCGCCCGCTCCGGCGTGACATAGGGATCGTCATTGCTGGCGACCACCAGGCTGGGGAAGGGCAGGGGCGCGAGCGGAATCGGTGCGAAGCCGTCGGCGGGCACCGGATAGCTCGGCGCCTCGACGTCGCTGGGCGCGACCAGGAAGGCGCCCGCGATCTTGAGCGGCGAGCCGCAGTGCGCCCAGTGCACGGCCAGCATGCAGCCCAGGCTATGGGCAACCAGGATGGGCGCGCCCTTGCAGTCGGCGATGGCGGCGTCGAGCTCGGCGACCCACTCGTCCTTCTGCGGGCTGGACCAGTCGCGGTGCGCCGCGCGAATCCACTTGGGATGACGCGCCTGCCACAGCGACTGCCAGTGCTGGGGGCCGGAATTCCACAGGCCGGCCAGGATCAAGACGTCGCATTTCATGGGCTCTCCTCACAGCGGGTATCGGATTGCCGATTGTACAACGGAGCGCGTTTACAGTTCCGTGCGCAGCGCGAACAGCTCGGGGAACAAGACCACGTCGAGCATCTTGCGCAGGTAGCTCACGCCGGCGGTGCCGCCGGTGCCGGTCTTGAAGCCGATGATGCGCTCGACCGTGCTGACGTGGCGGAAGCGCCAGAAGCGGAAGGCGGTCTCCATGTCGACCAGCTTCTCGGCCAGCTCGTACAGGGCCCAGTGGCGTTCGGTGTCGCGGTACACCTCGAGCCAGGCCGCCTTGACGCTGTCGTCGGCGCTGGTCGGCTCGGTCCAGTCGCGCTGCAGGCGCGCGGCGGCGATCGGCAAGCCCTTGCGCGCCAGTAGCATCACCGCCTCGTCGTAAAGCGAGGGCGCGTGCAGCTCGCGCTCCAGCAGCGCATGCGCATCGGGGAATTTCTCATGCACCGCCAGCAGGGCGCGGTTCTTGTTCCCGAGGATGAACTCGAGCTCGCGGTACTGGAAGGACTGGAAGCCCGAGGACGAGGCCAGGAAGGGGCGGATCGCGGTGTACTCGGGCGGCGTCATCGTGGCCAGCACGTCCCAGGCATGGACCAGCTGGTCCATGATGCGCGCCACCCGGGCCAGCATCTTGAAGGCCGGCGGCAGGTTGTCGTCGCGGATGTGGCGGCGCACCGCCTGCAGCTCGTGCAGCATCAGCTTGATCCACAGTTCGCTGGTCTGGTGCTGGACGATGAACAGCATCTCGTTGTGGTTGGGCGAGAGCGGGTGCTGGGCCGTGAGGATCTGGTTCAGGCCGAGGTAGTCGCCATAGCTCATGGACTCCTTGAAGTCCAGCTTGGCGCCGTGCCATTCGCCGGCCTGTGGATTGGTCTTGTCGTTCATGGTCAATACTCGTGAAGGCTCAGGTCACGGCGCTGCGCTGGGCGCCGGCGTCGTAGGCATTGCGGTCGAGGATGTCCTTGAGGACCTCGACCGCGTCCCAGACCTCGGCGTAGCTGGTGTACAGGGGCGTGAAGCCGAAACGCATGATGTGCGGCTCGCGGTAGTCGCCGATCACGCCGCGCGCGATCAGGGCCTGCATCACGGCGTAGCCGTGCGGATGGGTGAAGCTGACCTGGCTGCCGCGCCGCGCATGCTCGCGCGGGGTGACGAGTTCGAGCGGGTGGCCGGCGCAGCGGCTTTCCACCAGCGCGATGAAGAGGTCGGTCAGGGCCAGCGACTTGGCGCGAATCGCTTCCATGCTGGTCTCGGCGAAGATCTCCAGGCCGCACTCGACCAGCGACAGCGAGACCACCGGCTGGGTGCCGCACAGGGCGCGCCCGATGCCGTCGCAGGGCGCGAAGGCGGGGGCCATCGCGAAGGGCGCGGCATGGCCCCACCAGCCCGAGAGCGGATGGTCGAAGCGCGCCTGGTGGCGCTCGGGCACCCAGATGAAGGCCGGGGCACCGGGGCCGCCGTTCAGGTATTTGTAGGTGCAGCCGACCGCGAAGTCGGCTTCGGCGGCGTGCAGGTCGAGCGGCACCGCGCCGGCCGAGTGGGCCAGGTCCCAGACCGCCAGCGCGCCTTGCGCATGGGCGTGGCGGGTGAGGGCCGCCATGTCGTGCTGGTAGCCGGTGCGGTAGTTGACGTGGGTGAGCATCAGCACCGCGCAGTCGGCGTCGACCGCGGCGGCAATCTCGTCCACGCCGTCGACCAGGCGCACCCGGTAGCCGCGGTCGAGCCAGCGGCTCAGGCCTTCGGCCATATAGATATCGGTCGGGAAGTTGCTGCGCTCGGTGACGATGGTGCGGCGGCCGCTCGCCGGCCCCTGGGCCTGGAGCTGGAGCGCGGCGGCCAGGGCCTTGAACAAATTGAGCGAGGTGGTGTCGGTAACCGCCACCTCGCCGGCGCGCGCGCCCAGCAGCGGGGCCAGGCGGTCGCCCAGGCGCTTGGGCATGTCGAACCAGCCGGCCGTGTTCCAGCTCGTGATCAGGTCGCGGCCCCATTCGCGCGCCACGACCTCCTGGGCGCGCGCCAGCGCGGCCCGGGGCCGGGCGCCGAGCGAGTTCCCGTCCAGGTAGATCACGCCCTCGGGCAGGTCGAAGCGTTCGCGCAGGGCGCGCAGCGGGTCGTCGGCGTCGCGGGCCAGGCAGGCCTCGCGGGTCAGGGTAGTCATGCTCATGCGGTTTCCTTGTGGGGCAGGGCGCGGACGAGTTGGCGTAATACTGCCCGGACCGGGCTGGCGTCCATGCCGGCGAATTTCAGGGGCAGGGCGATCAGCTCGTAGTCGCCCTCGGGGACCTCGTCCAGCACCACGCCCTCCAGGATGGCCATGCGGGCCGCGCGCACCGCGTGGTGGGCGTCCAGGGTCTTGGAGTCCTGCGGGTCGAGCGAGGCGGCGTCGGTGCCGACCAGGACGACGCCGCGGCTGGCCAGCAGCGCGATGGCGGCCGGGCTGATGGCGGCGAAGCCGGGGTCCCAGCTTGTTTGCGGCGCCTGCGCGTAGGTACGCAGCAGGACGCGCGGCGGCGTGCCTTCCAGGCGGCCGGCCAGGTCGGCGGCGTCCACCAGCCTGGCGCCGATGCAGTGGATCACCCGGCAGGGGCCGAGGTAGGGCATCAGGTCGACCCGGTCGATGCTGGCGCCCTCGGGATCGTAGTGCGAGGGCGCGTCGGTATGGGCGCCGAGGTGGGTCGTCATGGTCATGCGGCTGACGTGCACCGGGCAACCATTACCGATCTGCCAGGTGGGAGCGGCCTCGAACGGCGTGTCGCCGGGCCAAACCGGGATATCGGCCGAGATCGTCGGGCTGATGTCCCAGAGTTGTGGAGCTTCCATGTGGACCCCTTTATTCCTTGAAGCTTAAACAATTGCTTAGCCCCGCAGTGTAACAAGTTCCCCGCATGGCGCCTAATGGTTGATGTACGTTCGACAAGCTTTATTGGACCAGAATTTTTTTTATTTTTTTTTGCGTCCTGGCCTAAAGTTCCTCGAAACCCGTCCGTTAAGAATCCCAGATAGGCAGTAATGGGTCGAAAAATTTTTTCAAACAGCCCTAAAGTTCTCCGCGTGGCAGTCGATAACAGGGGTGGAAGGGCAGGGAAGATGAAAAAAATTTTCAAAAAACCCTAAAGTTCTCCTAAAGCCTGTCGTTAAACGTCTCAGGTACGCGACAGATCAAGTCGAAGCCTGGCCACAATTCAGGGTGTCTCCCGGCGCCGTCTCCCTCCCCGGTTTCATAGGGGAATCAGAGTGATCCAGAAGGGTTTGTCAGACAAACTCCTACGGGTCCTGTCCGTCGTTCGCGGACGAAAAATACAGACTTTCTCCAATTCCGCAAAAGTTTCCCCACGGTCAGAATCTATCTCAACGGCAACACATTAGTCGCCGGTTCAACACCAACGGAGAGAGAAAATGACTGCGAACGACATGATGGCTGAAATTCGTGATGCTAACCTGAGCTACCTGATGCTCGCCCAGCAGATGATCCGCGCCGACAAGGTCACCGCAATCTTCCGCCTCGGTATCTCGGCCGATATCGCCGACCTGATCGAAGGCATGAGCAACGCCCAGATCCTGAAGCTCGCAGGCGGCAACATGATGCTGGCCCGCTTCCGCTTCGACGACACCGCCATCCTCGGCATGCTGACCAGCCACACCAAGGAACGCAGCCTGGCCCAGTCGCACGCCGCCATCCTGATGGCCGGCCAGCCGGTCGAAGAGATCGTATAATCCGCCTGACGGCCGGTCCCGGCCGGTTGTGAACAGGTCCGGAGCAGTTTATGAGCAAAAAGAGCGTCGTCACGGAAGCACAGGAAATCCAGCTCGCGATCGAACTGATCAACCTGGGCGCCCGCCTGCAGTTGCTCGAGACCGAAGTCTCGCTGTCGCGTGAACGCCTGCTCAAGCTGTACAAGGAACTCAAGGGTGTCTCTCCACCCAAGGGCATGCTGCCGTTCTCGACCGACTGGTTCCTGACCTGGCAACCGAACATCCATTCCTCGCTCTTCATCAATATCCATAACTTCCTGGTCGAACATGCCGGCGCCACCGGCATCGAGGCGGTGATGAAGGCCTACAAGCTCTACCTCGAACAGATGCCGCCCGAGCCGGGCGAAGAGCCGCTGCTGTCCCTGACCCGCGCCTGGACCCTGGTGCGCTTCTTCCAGAGCGGCATGCTGCAACTGGCCCCATGCAGCAAGTGCCAGGGCAAGTTCGTCGTCAATTCCCTCGACCTGAACGCCGATTACCAGTGCGGCCTGTGCCACATGCCTTCGCGTGCCGGCAAGACCCGCAAGGCCAAGGACGCGGCCAGCCAGTAAGGCCGGCCCGGCGAGCCGCTGCGTGAAACGCATCCTGCGCGCCCCGGCCGTCCAGGCCTTCCTGCTCCAGCTCGCGGCTTTCCCTCTGACCCTGGCCGCCGTCTACGGCCTGGCCCGCGCCGGCCTCTCTGTTAACTATATCCACGTGGCCCTGGTCCAGGGCCTGTTTGCCGCTGGCCTGAGCTGGTGGCGCGGCCTGGCGTCCTGGTGGCGCGCGATCCAGTTCGCCTTTCCGCTCGCCGTCCTGGGCGTCGGCCAGTTCGCGATCCCACCCGCCGTCTTCCTGGGCGTCTTCCTCTTTTTGCTGCTGCTCTATTGGTCGACCTACCGCACCCAGGTGCCTTATTACCCGTCCGGCCGCAAGGTCTGGGACGCGGTGGCGCAGGGTTTGCCCCAGGGCAGGGCGCTGCAGGTGATCGACATCGGCAGTGGCCTGGGCGGCCTGGTCCTGGACCTGCAGCGGCGCCGGCCGGAGTCGCGTATCTGGGGCATCGAGCTGGCGCCCTTGCCCTGGCTGGCCAGCCGGCTGCGCGCCTGGGCCACGGGCAGCCCGGCCCGCTTCGTGCGCGGGGACTACGATTCCCTCGATTTCGGCAGTTTCGACGCCGTCTTTGCCTACCTGTCCCCGGCCGCCATGCCGGCCCTGTGGGACAAGGCGGCGCGCGAGATGCGTCCCGGTTCTGTACTTTTCAGTTACGAATTCATCATCACGGACAGGCCGCCGACTGGCATTGTCACTCCAACACCAGAGGGACCAAAGCTTTACCGGTGGGACTTTTAGGCGACACAATCAGGCGAAAAGGGGCTGTTTTACTTGCCGGTAACCCATTCTCAAGCTATTGTAGTTCCCTAGGTAAATAATTCCCTGAATCACTGTTTTTCGTCTGCCGGAATGATATTTCCGGCATTTCTGGAGTCGGTCCCTTGCTAGTCATTATCGGTTACATCGTCGTTTGCATTTCGGTGTTCGGCGGATTTGCCCTGGCGGGCGGCCACCTGGCTACCCTGTTTCAGCCCATCGAACTCCTGATGATCGGCGGCGCGGCCGTCGGCGCTTTCTTCGTCGGCAACAACGCCAAATCGATCAAGGCGACGCTGAAAGCCTTCCCGACCATCTTCAAGGGCTCGCAGTACACCAAGGACATGTATATGGAGCTGATGGCGCTCCAGTTCGACGTGCTGTCCAAGGTGCGCAAGGAAGGCCTGATGTCGATCGAAGGCGACATCGAGAACCCGGAGGCCTCGCCCCTGTTCTCGAAATACCCGGCGGTGCTGGCCGATCACCACATCGTCGAATTCATGACCGACTACCTGCGCCTCATGGTCTCGGGCAACATGGACGCCCTACAGATCGAAAACCTGATGGACAACGAGATCGAGACCCACCACCACGAAGGCGCGATCCCGGCCCATTGCATCGCCAAGCTGGGCGACGGCCTGCCGGCCTTCGGTATCGTGGCGGCGGTGATGGGCGTGGTGCACACCATGGAATCGGTGGGCATTCCGCCGGCCGAGCTGGGCATCCTGATCGCCAAGGCCCTGGTCGGCACCTTCCTCGGCATCCTGCTGGCCTATGGCTTCGTCGGCCCGCTGGCCAGCGTGCTGGAACAGAAGCTCGAAGAATCGACCAAGATGTTCCAGTGCGTGAAGGTGACCCTGCTGGCCAGCCTGAACGGCTACGCCCCGGCGCTGGCGGTGGAATTCGGCCGCAAGGTGCTGTACTCGACCGAGCGCCCGTCCTTCGCCGAGCTCGAAGAGCACATCAAGAAGAAGAAATAAGCCCGCGATGAGCGTCCATTCCGACAAGCTGAGCATGGGAGGTGCCCATGGCTGACGACGGCGCACGGCCGATTGTCATCAAGCGCATCAAGAAGGTCTCCGGCGGTCATCACGGCGGCGCCTGGAAGATCGCCTACGCCGACTTCGTGACGGCGATGATGGCCTTCTTCCTGCTCATGTGGCTGCTGGGTTCGACCTCCAAGGGCGACCTCGAAGGCATCTCGGAATTCTTCAAGAACCCGCTCAAGGTGGCGATGCAGGGCGGCTCGGGCTCGGGCGACTCTTCCTCGGTCATCAAGGGCGGCGGCGAAGACCTGACCCGGCGCGCCGGCCAGGTCAAGAAGGGCGACATCGACCCGACTTCCAAGACCTACGACCTGCAGGCGGCCAAGCAGGCGCTCGAGCGCCAGGAAGCGGAGCGCCTGCAATCGCTCAAGACCAAGATCGAGTCGATCATCGAGGTCAACCCGATGCTCAAGAAGTACAAGAACCAGCTGCTGCTCGACATCACCAGCGAAGGCTTGCGCATCCAGATCGTGGACGAGAAGAACCGCCCGATGTTCGCGCTGGCCAAGGCCGAGCTGCAGCCCTATACCAAGGACATCCTGCACGTGATCGGCATGGTGCTCAACGAAGTGCCGAACAAGGTCGGCCTGTCGGGCCACACCGATTCGACCCCGTATTACAGCGAAGCCGGCTACAGCAACTGGGAGCTGTCGGCCGACCGCGCCAACGCCTCGCGCCGCGAAATGGTGCTGGGCGGCCTGGGCGAGGACAAGGTGCTGCGCGTGGTGGGCCTGGCCGCGGCCGCCCATCTCGACCGCAAGGACCCGTTCAACCCGGTCAACCGGCGCATCAGCATCATCGTGATGAACAAGCGCACCGAAGAGGCGGTCATGCGTGACGCCGCCTCGCTGGAGGTGCCGGCGCAGGATGCGCAGGCCGCGGCGATGGCCACCGCGGGCGCGGTGTCGGGCCAGGGCAAGTAGCCCGGCCTGGACTGGAGGACTAGAATGACAAGAAAAAAGATACTGGGATCGCATGTGAAGCGCCTGCTGTCGGGCGTGTCGATGCACGGCCGCAGGCATTTGAACGAGGTCGAGACCGACCTGCTGCAGACCGAACTGCTGCTCGAGGAAGCCATCGACAAGCTGACCAGCAGCTTCATGGCGATCCACTCGGCGGTCGGCGCGCGCCAGGAGACCATCGACCGCCTGCTGGCCGGCGGCACGCCCAGCCTGGAGGACAGCGAGAAGCTGTCGGCCATGTCGGGCGAGATCGGCCGGCACGTGAACTCGGCCATCACCAGCATGCAGTTCCAGGACATGACCAGCCAGCTGATCGAGCGCACGCTCAAGCGCGTGGCCGGCCTGCGCGACTTCCTCGGCACGCTCAGCGAGCACGGGGCGGACATCGCGCCGGAGACCGACAGCGACGAGATCGTGGAACGGCTGGGCAAGGTCAGCATGGCGCTGGCGATCCAGTCGCTCGAACTGCGCAGCATGCTGCGCAAGTCGGTCGAGCAGCGGCACCTTGAAAGCGGCGACATCGAGCTGTTCTGAGTCGCCCCGAACGGAAACACATTCAACCGGACCAACCGGACATAAAACAGCAGGAGCATAAGATGGCAAAAACGATTCTCGCGGTCGACGATTCCAGTTCGCTGCGCCAGATGGTGGCCTTCAGCCTGAAGGCGGCTGGCTACAACGTGGTGGAAGCCGTCGACGGCCAGGACGGCCTCGACAAGGCGAAGCAGCAGGCCGTGGATCTGGTGCTGACCGACCAGAACATGCCGCGCATGGACGGCCTGGCGCTGATCAAGACCCTGCGCACCCTGCCGGCCTACGCCAAGACCCCCATCCTGATGCTGACCACCGAATCGTCCGACGAGATGAAGGCCAAGGGCCGCGCCGCCGGCGCCAATGGCTGGCTGGTCAAGCCCTTCGATCCGCAGCGCCTGATCGAGGTGGTCAAGAAAGTGATCGGCTGATGCGATGATGCACGGCCAAACCGACCGGACTGAATCATGACGATCGACATCAGCCAGTTTTACCAGGTCTTTTTCGACGAAGCAGAGGAACTGCTCGCCGAAATGGAGCGGCTGCTGCTGGGCGTCGACGTCGATTCGCCCGACCCGGAAGACCTGAACGCGATCTTCCGCACCGCGCATTCGGTGAAGGGCGGGGCATCGACCTTCGGCCTGACCGACATGAGCGAAGTGACCCACGTGCTGGAGTCGCTGCTGGACCGCATCCGCAAGGGCGAGATGGCGCTGACCTCGAACCACGTGGACGCCTTCCTGGCGGCCAAGGACAGCCTCAAGATGCAGCTCGACGGCCACCGCCATGGCGCCAGCGTCGACCAGGAAGCCGTGGCCAACGTGCGCATGGTGCTGCACGACCTGGCCGAGGGCCTGGTGCCGCACGCGCCGGTGGTGGCGCCGTCCTTCCTGACCCTTGAAGCCAAGGTCCAGCACCAGGCCGAGGGGGCGCACCGCTACAAGATCGAACTGCCGGAAGTGGCCCAGCGCGACATCAACGCCCTGGTCGACGAACTGGGCCTGATGGGCCGGGTCTCGGTGACCCCGCTCGACGGCGGCCGCACGGCCCTGGTCATCACCACCCACGAGAGCCTGGACGACATCATCGCGATCTGCTCCTTCGTGCTCAATCCGGACGACCTCAGGATCTTCGAGGCCCCGGCCCTGACGCCGGAGCAGCGCGCCATCGAGGCGGCCGAGCGCAAGCGCATCGAGGACCAGCAGGGCTACGGCTTCTTCGGCCCGGACGACGACTTCGACGCCCCCAGCCAGGAAGAGTCGGACGAAGACCGCGGCTACGGCTTCTTCCAGCCGATCGAACAGATCCGCGCCCTGGCCGGGATCAAGGACACGCCGCCGGAAGCGCCGCTGCCGGCCGCGCGCCCGGAGCCGCTCGAGATTTCCGAAGTCGCGGCCGAGAAGAAGGCCGAGAAGGCAGCCCGCAAGGATGAGAAGAAGGACGCCCACGGCGAATCCTCCTCGATCCGGGTGTCGGTCGAGAAGGTCGACCAGCTGATCAACCTGATCGGCGAGCTGGTGATCACCAACGCCATGCTCGAGCAGCGCAGCCATGCGCTCGACCCGATCCTGCACGAGCGCCTGCTGTCCTCGGTGAGCCAGCTGGGCCGCAACACCCGCGAGCTGCAGGAAGCCGTGATGTCGATCCGCATGATGCCGATGGACTTCGTGTTCTCGCGCTTCCCGCGCATGGTGCGCGACCTGGCCTCCAAGCTGGGCAAGAAGGTCGACTTCATCACCCACGGCGCGGCGACGGAACTGGACAAGGGCCTGATCGAACGCATCGTCGATCCGCTCACCCACCTGGTGCGCAACTCGATCGACCACGGCATCGAGATGCCGGCGGCGCGGGTTGCGGCCGGCAAGTCGGAAGCAGGTCGCCTGTTCCTGTCGGCCGGCCACCAGGGCGGCCACATCGTGATCGAGGTGGCCGACGACGGCGGCGGGCTGAATCGCGAGCGCATCCTGGCCAAGGCCGCCCAGAACGGGCTGGCCGTGTCCGAGAACATGAGCGACGAGGAAGTCTGGCAGCTGATCTTCGCCCCGGGCTTCTCGACCGCCGAGCAGGTGACCGACGTCTCCGGCCGCGGGGTCGGCATGGACGTGGTCAAGCGCAACATCACCGCCATGGGCGGCACGGTCGACATCCGTTCGGCGCGCGGCTTCGGCACCACGATCTCGATCTCGCTGCCGCTCACCCTGGCCATCCTGGACGGCATGTCGATCCGCTGCGGCGAAGAGATCTACATCCTGCCGCTGTCCTTCGTGGTCGAGTCGCTGCAGCCGGCGGCCGCCGACATCAAGGACATCGCGGGCCGCGGCCGGGTGCTCAAGGTGCGCGGCGAATACCTGCCCCTGATCCCGCTGTACCAGATGTTCGAGATCACCCCGCGCCACCTGGATCCGACCCAGGGCATCGTGGTCATCCTCGAGACCGAGGGCCGCAAGGCGGCCCTGTTCGTGGACGAGCTGGTGGGCCAGCAGCAGGTGGTGGTCAAGAACCTGGAAGCGAATTACCGCAAGGTGGCCGGGATCTCCGGCGCCACCATCATGGGCGACGGCGGCGTCGCCCTGATCCTCGACGTGGGCGCGCTGGTGCGCTCCTCGCGTCAACTGGCCGACGATCCCGTCGTTTCACAACAATTTTGACAAGCATAGGACCTGAATATGTCTACTGTACCGACCACCCAAACGGCTGACGGGATCGCACGCGACGGCGCCGGCCGCGAATTCCTGGCATTCAAGCTGGGCGCCGAGGAATACGGCATCGATATCCTCAAGGTGCAGGAGATCCGCGGCTACGAAGCCGTGACCCGCATCGCCAATGCCCCCGAATTCATCAAGGGCGTGATCAACCTGCGTGGCATCATCATCCCGGTGGTGGACATGCGCATCAAGTTCAAGCTGGGCAACCCGGTGTACGATCAGTTCACCGTGGTCATCATCCTGAACATCGGCGGCCGCATCATGGGCATGGTGGTGGACAGTGTCTCCGACGTGACGACCCTGAGCCCGGACCAGATCAAGCCGGCCCCGGAAATGGGCACCGCCTTCGATTCGCAGTACATGATCGGCCTGGGCACCGTGGACGAGCGCATGCTGATCCTGGTCGACATCGACAAGCTGATGTCCTCCAGCGAGATGGGCCTGATCGACAAGATGGCCGCCTGATGGTCTGGGCTGCCGCGCCTGCGGCAGCCGGCACGGCAAGCCCGGCGCGCCGGGAAACAACGAGTGTAAAGGGCAGGGCAAGTGCCGCAGCAGAAAGCAGAAACGGTCAAGGAGTTCGAGTTCACCCGGCGTGACTTCGAGCGGGTGCGCGCGCTGATCTACCAGCGCGCCGGCATCTCGCTGGCCGACAGCAAGCAGGAGATGGTCTACAGCCGGCTGGCGCGGCGTCTGCGCGCCACCGGCATCCAGTCCTTCGGGCGCTACCTCGACGACCTGGAAGCCGGGCGCATGACCAGCGAGTGGGAATCCTTCACCAACGCGCTGACCACCAACCTGACCTCCTTCTTCCGCGAGGCCCACCACTTCCCGCTGCTGGCCGAGCACCTGCTCCAGCTCAAGCGCCAGGGCGGCGGGCCGCTCACCATCTGGTGCTCGGCCGCCTCCACCGGCGAGGAGCCGTATTCGATCGCGATGACGGCCTGCGAGGCCTTCAACACGCTCACCCCGCCGGTGCAGGTGATCGCCACCGACATCGACACCAACGTGCTGGCCACCGGCGCCAACGGGGTCTACCCGATGGAGCGGGTCGACAAGATGGCGCCCGAGCGCCTGCGCCGCTTCTTCCTGAAGGGGAAGGGCAACCACGAGGGCATGGCGCGGGTGCGTCCCGAGCTGCGCCAGCTGGTGAGCTTCCGCCAGCTCAACCTGCTGGCCGACGGCTGGCCGGTGGACGGCCCCTTCGACGCGATCTTCTGCCGCAATGTGATGATCTACTTCGACAAGGCGACCCAGCGCAAGATCCTGAGCCGCTTCGTGCCGCTGATGAAGCCGCACGCGCTGCTGTTCGCGGGCCATTCCGAAAACTTCCTGTACGTCTCGGACTCGCTGCGCCTGCGCGGCAAGACCGTCTACGAGCTGGACCAACGCAGTGCCTGAAGCCGCACGTCATCGCCATGAATAGCCAGTTCGCCACCAACGTCTACTACGACCGCACCTTCGACGTCGAAGCCGCGAAGATCCTGCCGGGCGAGTACTACTACACCGGCAAGAACATGCTGATCGTGACCGTGCTCGGCTCCTGCGTATCGGCCTGCATCCGCGACCGCATGAGCGGCCTGGGCGGCATGAACCACTTCATGCTGCCCGACGGCGGCGATTCCGGCCCGGTCTCGGCCTCGATGCGCTACGGGACCTTCGCCATGGAAGTACTGATCAACGACCTGCTCAAGGCCGGCGCGCGGCGCGAGCACCTGGAAGCCAAGGTGTTCGGCGGCGGCGCCGTGCTGCGCGGCTTCTCGGCCATGAACGTGGGCGAGCGCAACGCCGCCTTCGTGCAGCAGTTCCTCAAGACCGAGCGCATCCCGGTGCTGGCCGAGGACCTGAACGACATCTATCCACGCAAGGTGTACTTCTTCCCCAAGACCGGCAAGGTGCTGGTGAAGAAGCTGATGCAAACCCAAAACGACACGCTGGCCAAGCGCGAGCTCGATTACGCCAAGCGACTCAAGGTCGAACCGGTCGGCGGCGACATCGACCTGTTCTGAGCCGGCAGACCTGAAAGGGAAGAACAATGAAGACAAAGGTGCTGATTGTCGACGACTCCGCGCTGATCCGCAGCGTGATGAGCGAAATCGTCAACTCCCAGCCCGACATGGAAGTGGTCGCCACCGCACCCGATCCGCTCGTCGCGCGAGAACTGATCAAGAAGCACAACCCCGATGTGCTGACCCTGGACGTCGAGATGCCCAAGATGGACGGCCTCGACTTCCTCGAGAAGCTGATGCGCCTGCGCCCGATGCCGGTGCTGATGGTGTCCTCGCTGACCGAGCGCGGTTCGGAAATCACGATGCGGGCGCTGGAACTGGGCGCCGTCGACTTCGTGACCAAGCCCAAGATCTCGATCCAGACCGGGATGCGCGAGTATGCCGAATTGATCGCGGACAAGATCCGGGGCGCCTCGCGCGCCCGCATCGCGCCGCGCAGCGTGCACGCGAGCACGCCCAGCGTGCCGCTGTCGGCCCTGCGCAGCCCCCTGATCTCGTCGGAAAAACTGATCATCATCGGCGCCTCCACCGGCGGCACCGAGGCGATCCGCGAATTCCTGATGCAGATGCCCTCGGACTGCCCGGGCATCCTGATCGCCCAGCACATGCCGGAAGGCTTCACCTCGTCCTTCGCCAAGCGCCTCGATTCGCTGTGCAAGATCAGCGTGGTCGAGTCCCAGGGCAACGAGCGGGTGCTGCCCGGCCATGCTTATATTGCTCCTGGGCATTCGCACCTGCTGCTGACCCGTTCCGGCGCCAACTACATGACCCGGATCGAGCAAAGCCCGCCGGTGAACCGTCACCGTCCTTCGGTGGACGTGCTGTTCCGCTCCGCCGCACAGGCAGCCGGCAAGAACGCGGTTGGTGTTATCCTCACCGGCATGGGCAAGGACGGTGCGCAGGGCATGCTGGAAATGCGCCAGGCCGGGGCCCACAACTTCGCCCAGGACGAGGCGACTTCGGTCGTGTTCGGCATGCCGCGCGAGGCGATCGCGATCGGCGCCGCCCACGACGTGGGTCCTTTGCAGGCGCTGCCGCGCATGGTGCTCGAGCACCTGGCCGCGCAGGGCAGCCGGGCGTTGCGCGTTTGATCCGTATACGGTGCTTCAGAGACCATTTTATCGCCGTAGAGCAACAAAAATGCTATTCTTGAGGCTGCAGATTGCAGCGCTCACCATCTAACCAGATTAAAAAGATTCAAACGGAGTAATTCATGGCTGATCCAAAGATGCGTTTTTTGGTTGTTGACGATTTCTCGACGATGCGACGCATTGTCCGGAATCTGTTGAAGGAACTGGGTTACGCCAACGTCGACGAGGCTGAAGATGGCGTGATGGCGCTCGCCAAGCTGCGCAGCGAACAATTCGACTTCGTGGTGTCGGACTGGAACATGCCGAACATGGACGGCCTGACCATGCTGCAGAACATCCGTGCCGATCCCGCGCTGGCCAAGCTGCCGGTGCTGATGGTGACTGCGGAAGCGAAGAAGGAAAACATCATCGCCGCGGCCCAGGCCGGCGCCAGCGGCTACGTGGTCAAGCCGTTCACGGCCGCCACCCTGGACGAGAAGCTGAACAAGATCTTCGAGAAACTCGAGAAGAGCGGAGCCTGAAATGCTTGAGCCTCAAGCCGAGCAGGCCCAGGCATCTCATGAAGAGGTCTTGAGCCGGATCGGACACATGACCCGCGCGCTCCACGAGAACCTGCGCGGGCTCGGTCTGGACAAGCTGATCGAAAAAGCCGCCAGCGACATTCCCGACGCGCGCGACCGTCTCGATTACGTCGCGCGCCTGTCGGAACAGGCCGCCAAGAAGGTGCTGGACGCGACCGACACGGCCGCGCCGCTGCAGGACGCGATCGAGACCCGTTCGGCCGAACTCTCGGCCAGCTGGCAGGCGCTGCTGGACAATGGCGCGAGCGAAGCGGCCTGGCGCGAGCTGGCCACCCGCACCGTGGGCGCGCTCGAAGAGTCGCGCGCCGGCGCGGTCGCCACCCGCACCGAGCTGATGAACATCATGATGGCCCAGGACTTCCAGGACCTGACCGGCCAGGTGATCGGCCGCATCACGAACATCGCGCAAAACCTCGAAAAGCAACTGGTGCAGGTCCTGATCGACTTCGCGCCGAGCGAGATCAAGCGCGAGCTGGACAATGGCCTGCTCAACGGTCCGCAGATCAAGCCCGAGGGCAACAGCGAGGTCGTGGCCGACCAGGGCCAGGTCGACGACCTGCTCGACAGCCTCGGATTCTGAGCGCGCGCCGCGCATCCTTGTTTCACCGGGTAGACACACCTTCGTTCAACCCATCACGGCGCCACCATGCATCAGACCCATTTCATCGTCCGTGAACCGCTGCTCGATCCGAAGCAGCGCGTCATCGGCTACGAGCTGTCCTGGCAGCGGCACGGCGACGCCGCCATCAGCGACCGCCAGCTCGAAGACCTGGTCGGCTTCGTGGCCGAGCACGTGCAGCACCCCGAGCAGGGCTGGCTGCTGCGCGACAAGCTCCTGTTCCTGGACGCGGTCCCGGCCATGCTCTCGACCGACGCGCTGCACGCGCTGCCGCCCGAGCGCACCGTGCTCACCCTCGACATCCGCCACCTGACCGACCTCGACGTGCGCGCCGCCGTCCAGGGCGTGCGCGCGGGCGGGGTCGGGGTGTCGATCCGCGGCGCCGACCTCAACCTGCTGTCGCGCAATCTCTCGCCCTATGCCTCCTACGTCGAGGTGCGCTTCACCGGCGCCGCCGTGGCCGAGCAGGCGCGCACCTACGCCGCCGCCAAGCATTCGGCGATGCGCATGGTGGGGCGGCCGGTAGCCACCTGGGCCGACTACGACGCCTGCGCCGCGCTCGGCCTGGACGCCTTCGTGGGCAAGCTGCACCTGACGCCGCGTCCGGGCAATCCGGTCAAGGGCATGAACCCGACCCAGAGCGTGATCCTGCAGCTGATGCAGATGGTGCAGAACAACGAGGACGTGCCGCGCATCGAGGACGTGCTCAAGCGCGATCCGGCGCTGACCTACAAGCTGCTGCGCTTCATCAATTCGGCCGGTTTCGGCGCGGGGCGCGAGGTGCAGTCGCTGCGCCAGGCGATCGCCCTGATGGGTTATGCGCCGCTGTACCGCTGGCTGGTGCTGCTGCTGGCCACGGCCAGCCAGAGCGGCTATTCGCCGGTGCTGATGGAAACCGCCGTGGTGCGAGGACGCCTGACCGAACTGCTGGGCCAGATGCGGCTGGGGCGCGGGGAGGGCGAGCAGCTGTTCGTGGCGGGCATGTTCTCGCTGCTGGACCGTTTGCTCGGGCTGCCGATGGAAGAGGTGCTGGAGACGATTCCCTTGCCGGACGAAGTGGTGAAGGCGCTGCTGGGGCGGGAAGGGCGGTATGGGCCTTGCCTGGCGCTGGCGGAGGCTTGCGAGCTCAATTCCAGCCTGGTGGCGTCGCTGGCGCAGGCGCTGGATATCAGTCCGCTCGAGGTCAACAAGGCGCACTTGTCGGCGCTGGCGTGGGCGCAGAGTGTGGCGGCTTGAGGTTTTAAGCTGGAGGTTTGCTGGCAAACTTGGATCCCGGCCTTCGCCGGGAGTCATTTCCGACAGTGTCGGGAATGACGGTTTTTGGGCTAACGCAGAGTAGTGCAGGTGCAGTTTTGCTCACGCTGCACTAGTACGTCATCCCGGCGCAGGCCGGGATCCAAGTTCCCGTCCGAAGTCGCAAACAGAAGAACAGCCGCACGACCAGACCAGCAACCCTCAGCGCACCGCCCGCCTCTCCGGCACCCCACTGGTCACAAACCGCTCCAGCGTCTCCTGCATCTGCATCGAAATACTCGCGAAACTGCAGCCGATCTGCACCTGCTCGCCCAGCAGGAAGGTCCTGAACGGCCTGAGCAGCCTCACCTCGAGATCCGCCACCAGGGTCAGCGCCGGCCCGAGCTCGAGGCGCGCGCCCTCGATCTTCTTCCCGACCGATAGCCCCATGCACTGCTCCGGCGTCCCGCGCAGCCCCACGCCACCCTGCGAGAAATCGTAGAGCGGCAGCTCGTAGCTGCGCCCGCCCAGGCCGAAACTGGCGGTGTAGTTGACCCCCACCGGCGTCTCGATGCGGCGCTGGGCGCGGCGGTTGAGCACCAGGCAGCTGTCCGGGAACTCGGCATGCACGTGGAAGGGATTGCCCGGCATGGGCTGCCACTCGCGCTCCATCTCGAACTGCAGCTTGGCGTTGCCGCCGATCGAGGCCACGAAGGTGGCCTTGCCCGGCGGCGGCAATTCGCTGCCGGTGAAGTCGAAGACGAAATGCGGCAGCTCCGGATCGACCGACTCGATCCGGGCCAGCAAGCCCTCGATCCACCCGGCAGGGTAGACGGTGACGGCGTCGCCACGTTCGGCCAGGGTGGTCAGCGCTTCCCCGATATCGAAGGGGTCGCGCATCTCGTGCGGCTCGACATTGGCGCCGATGCGGCTGACCGCATCGGTGGGTTTGGGCGGGCCCTTGCGGGCGATGCTGGCTGCGGGTACGTTCACGGCGGGTCCTGGGGCGTGAGTGTCGGTACGGTCAGTACTACTATAACCCCGAACTGAAAACGTTGCAATTGCGCAAGACTCGATAATCCTTTGCTATCGCTCACATCAGATTTCGAGGTTGTCGATCAGGCGCGTCGCGCCCAGCTTGGCGGCGGCCAGCACCACCAGGGCTTCGCCGCGCTCCAGGTCCTCGCCCGAGGGCGCCTGCAGGTCGGCGCGCTTGCGCACCGAGACGTAGTCGGGCTGCCAGCCGCGCGCGGCCAGCTCGGCCATGGCGCGTCCCTCGACGGCGCCGATGTCGCGGTCGCCGCCGCGCACCGCCTCGGCCACGGCGTTCAGGCCGCGGTACAGGGCCGGGGCTTCGGCGCGCTCGGTGGCGGACAGGTAGCCGTTGCGCGAGGACAGGGCCAGGCCGTCCTCGGCGCGGAAGGTCTCGGCGCCGATGATCTCGGTCGGCAGGGCGAACTGGCGCGCCATGTTACGGACGATCATGAGCTGCTGGTAATCCTTCTTGCCGAACACGGCCACGCGCGGCTGCACGCAGGAGAACAGCTTGGTCACGACCGTGCACACGCCCTCGAAGAAGCCGGGGCGGAACTCGCCTTCCAGGGTATTGCCCAGGCCGTCCGGCGGGCGCACCCGGTATTCCTGGGGCTCCGGGTACATGTCCTTCTCGGTCGGCGCGAACAGCACGTAGACGCCTTCCTTTTCCAGCTTCTCGACGTCGGCCTGGAAGGTGCGCGGGTACTTGTCGAAGTCCTCGTTGGGGCCGAACTGGAGGCGGTTGACGAAGATCGAGGCGACCACCGGGTCGCCGTGGCGGCGCGCCAGGCGCATCAGCGACAGATGGCCTTCATGCAGGTTGCCCATCGTCGGCACGAAGGCGGTGCGCAGCTGGCCGCGCAACTGGTCGCGCAATTCGTCAACGGAAGAAATGATTTTCATGGTGAGTCAAAAGGTGAGGTACCGGCCGCTCAGGCCGGCGAATAGGCCAGGCGCACGTAGATCGGCGCAAACGGTTCGGCCTGGGTGATTTCGATCAGGGTTTCTTTCGCCAGTTCGAGCATGGCGACAAAGTGTACTACCACAATGGGAACACCGTGCTGGCCCGCGAACAGCTCGGAAAACTCGACGAAGCGCTGCGACTGCAGGGTGCGCAGGATGGCCGACATGTGCTCGCGCACCGACAGTTCCTGGCGGCTGATGCGGTGGTGCTGGGTCAGCTTGGCGCGGCGCAGGACATCGAGCCAGGCGCGCTGCAGGTCCCAGGGGTCCACGTCGGGCCAGACCGGGGCCAGGCCCTGCTCGACGACCAGCTGGGGACGCAGGAAATCGCGGCCTTCCTGGGGCAGGTTCCCGAGTTGCACGGCGGCGGTCTTGATCTGCTCGTAGTCCAGCAGGCGGCGCACCAGCTCGGCGCGCGGATCGCCCACGTCCTCGACCAGCTCGTCCTGGCGGCGCGGCAGCAGCATGCGCGACTTGATCTCGATGAGCATGGCCGCCATCAGGAGGTACTCGGCCGCCAGCTCCAGGTTGTGGGCGCGGATCTGCTCGACGTACTTCAGGTATTGCAGGGTCACCTGGGCCATCGGGATGTCCAGGATGTTGAAGTTCTGCTTGCGGATCAGGTAGAGCAGCAGGTCGAGCGGACCTTCGAAGGCTTCGAGGAAGACTTCGAGCGCGTCCGGCGGGATGTAGAGGTCGTTCGGCAGGCGCGTCAGCGGCTCGCCGTACAGGCGCGCGATCGCATTGTCGGCGCCGTCGGCGCCGACATCGGGTGGCAGGGCCTCGCTCGACGCCGGTATCAGGTCGGCCGGCGGAGCCTGCTCGGCCTGCTCGGGCAGCATCGGCGCGCCTGGCTCAGACCTTGGTCTGGTAAGGGTAGGCCTGCTGGCGCAGGCGCGATTCCTGGATGCGCTTCTGTTCTTCCAGCGACAGCGGGGCCTTGTCCCACAGCAGGGAGCGGCCGGCTACCTGGCGCTCTTCCATGCCCGGCAGCTGTTGCTTCAGCTCCTTGATGAACTTGGTGTGCTCCGATTCGTACATCGAGTGTTTTTTCGAGAAGATCATGGTACTAAGAGAGAATTAAACAAACCGGGGCAGATTCTTCTGCCCCGCCGGTCCGCCGTCAAGCTTAATTGTGCAGCGCGTTGAGCTGGCGGGCGATGATGTCGTGGCTGAGCCACAGCACCGGGGCGATTTTCTCCGACGCGCCATGGAACATCAGCGGTCCGGCGCCTTCCAGCACCAGGCTCGACAGGTGATCGGTGATCAGGGCCTTCTTGTCCTTGTGCAGGGCGGTGATTTCCTCGGAGGTGCCGATCATGACATCGGCCAGGGCCGGGGTATTGTCCATCGGCCAGGCCTCGAAGTTGCGGAAGTGGGCGCTGGTGGCGTCGTTGTTGTAGCGCTCGATGGTGTCGATGATCGACTGCAGCGACACGCCCTCGTTCAGCAGCGATTCGCAGATGCGCCATTGCTCGTTGGCCCAGGCGCCGCCGCCTTCGCGCTTGAGCGCGGACAGCAGCGGGAACAGGGACAGCTCGACGCCGACGAAGATGTCGGAGGAATTGGTGCGGATTTCCGGGCAGTTGAACACGGTCGCCCACACGCCTTGCTTCCAGGCCGCCTGCGCGATCGATTCCAGGCGCATCTTGGCGTAGCCCTGGGTGTAGTTGGTGTAGGTCTGCCAGGTGTAGTCGCCGCCGATCAGGATCTCGGTGCCGTGGTAGCCGTAGGCGGTGTAGCGCACTTCGCCGCCGGCCTTGGTCACGCGCTCGCGGATCGGCGCGGAGGCGTCGATCAGGTACTTGAGCGTGTTGGCGGTCACTTCGTCGAAGTTCATCAGGATCAGCTTGCCCAGGTCGCTGTCGAGCAGGGCGCGCGAGGACATGAAGCGCTCGCCGCGGCCCTTGTAGATGCGGTTGGCGATGGCCAGGAAGGCCTTGATCTTGGGGATGCCGCCGGCCATGGTGTGGGCGAAGAAGACGTTGGCGCCTTCCGGGACCAGCTTGTCGATCTCGGCCATGACGGTGGCGGCCGAGCTGGTGAAGCGGCGCACGCCGGCTTCGCGGCAGCGCTCGATCTTTTCCCAGTCCAGCTTGTCTTCCTGCCAGCTCTTCAGGGTGATCCCGGAGAGCATCTCGGTCGGGTTCTGTTCGCCTTCCGGGGCGTCCATGTCGAAGCCGGCCATCAGGGGCACGTTGATGATGCGGCCGCCCAGTTTTTCTTCCGCTTCGGCCAGTTCCTCGGCGGTCAAGGCGCGCAGGGCGCCGCCTTCGTCACGGCGGCCGACGGTGATGCCCACGATGCTCATGCCGGCGGCGCGGGCCTCGTCGATCAGGCCGTTCACATAGCCGCGGCCGAACAGTTCGCCGAACAGGACGAAGACGTCGCCCTTGCGGAACACGTTGGCGGTCGGGATGTGGCGGAGGGGGGTGAGTTCGGTCATATTATTAGCTACCTATCTGGTTGGTCTGAAGGGGCCCCGGGCGCTGGCGCCGGGCCGTGCGTTTCAGAAAACAGGTCATTATAACGCTGCCGGTGGGGGGCAGAGTTGATTTTGCCGGTGGGCAGCTTGGGCGTTATCGGGGGAGGGATGCGCTAGAGGCTGCGGTGCGAACTTGGGTTCCGGCCTTCGCTGGAACGACGGTTTTGAGGCAGCGGACTGCGAAACTCATTCTGGACGCCAGCAATTGAAACGTCGTTCCGGCGAAGGCCGGAACCCAAGTTTGCTTGCACGCCGCTGAAGCATGCGTACGAAGCAGCAATCAGCGAATCCGCATCCCCGGCATCGCCCCCGGCATCGGATCCAGCAGGTACAGCCCCGGATTTTCCTTCTCGTCCGCCGCCGAGGCGCACAGCACCATGCCCTCGGACACGCCGAACTTCATCTTGCGCGGCGCCAGGTTGGCCACCAGCACGGTCAGCTTGCCGATCAGGTCTTCCGGCTGGTAGGCCGACTTGATGCCCGAGAACACGTTGCGATGGCGTCCTTCGCCCACGTCCAGGGTCAGGCGCAGCAGCTTGGTCGAGCCTTCCACGTGCTCGCAGTTGACGATCTTCGCCACCCGCAGGTCGATCTTGGTGAAATCGTCGATCGAGATGTCCGGCGCCAGTTCCTCGATCCCGCCCGCGCCGGCCGAAGAGACGGCCTCGGCAGCGGCAGAGCCGGCGGCAGAGGTGGCGACAGAACCGGCGGCAGCAGCGGCGGGAGCAGCCGCCGGCGCGGCCGGCTTGTCGAACAGGTTCTCGACCATCTTCGCATCCACGCGCTGCATCAGGTGGCTGTAGACGCCGATGGTGCGGCCCAGCATGGTCTCGTAGACCGCCGCGCCGTGGGTGTCGGCCCAGGACAGCTCGCTCTCGCCCAGGAACTCGGTCACGCGCGCAGCCACCTGCGGCAGCACCGGCGACAGCATGATGGTCAGCTGGCGGAACAGGATCAGGGCGGTGGTGCAGACGTCGTGCAGCTCGGCGGTCTTGCTCTCGTCCTTGGCCAGGATCCAGGGCTTGTTCTCGTCCACGTACTGGTTGGTGACGTCGGCGATCTCCATGATCTCGCGCACCGCCTTGCCATACTCGCGCGCCTCGAAGTGGGCGGCGATCAGGGCCTGGCGCTCGCTGCCTTCGCTCATCAAGGCCTTGCAGATCCAGCTCTTGGCATTGTCCGAGAGGGTGTCGGCCAGCTTGCCGTCGAACTTCTTGGCGATGAAGCCGGCGCAGCGGCTGGCGATGTTCACGTACTTGCCGATCAGGTCGCTGTTCACGCGGGCCACGAAGTCTTCGCCGTTGAAGTCCAGGTCCTCGACCCGGGCGTTGAGCTTGAAGGCCAGGTAGTAGCGCAGCCATTCCGGGTTCATGCCCAGCTCCAGGTAGCGCAGCGGCGAGATGCCGGTGCCGCGCGACTTGGACATCTTTTCATTGTTGACGGTCAGGTGGCCGTGCACCGCGACCTTCAGCCTGTCGATGATCGGGTGGCCCGAGAAATTCAGCATCGCCGGCCAGAACAGCAGGTGGAAGGACACGATGTCCTTGCCGATGAAGTGGATCTGCTCGGCGGCCGGGTCGTTCAGGAAGGCCTCGAAGTCCATGCCCTGCTTGTCGAAATAGTTCTTGAGCGAGGCCAGGTAGCCGACCGGCGCGTCCAGCCAGACGTAGAAGAACTTGCCCGGCGCGTCCGGAATCGGAATGCCGAAATAGGGCGCGTCGCGCGAGATGTCCCAGTCGGCCAGCTTCTCGCCCGCTTCGCCCAGCCATTCCGAGACCTTGTTGACCATCTCGGGCTGCAGCCGGCCCGGGGTGTTCAGCCACTCCTTCAGGAAGGAGAAGCAGCGCGGGTCGGACAGCTTGAAGAAATACTGCTCCGAGGGTTTCAGGACCGGGGTCGAGCCGGTGAAGACCGAGAACGGGTTGATCAGCTCGGTCGGCTGGTAGGCCGCGCCGCAGACTTCGCAGTTGTCGCCGTACTGGTCCTTGGCGTGGCAGACCGGGCACTCGCCCTTGATGTTGCGGTCGGCCAGGAACATGCCCTTGACCGGGTCGTAGAAGCGGTCGACCGTGCGGGTGACGATCAGGCCGGCATCACGCAGCTTGCGGTAGATGCCCTGCGACAGTTCGACGTTTTCCGGAGAATCCGTCGAATACCAGTTGTCGAAGGCGATGTGGAAGCCGTTCAGGTATTGCGGGCGGCCGGCGGCGATCTTGGCCACGAACTCCTGGGGCGTGATGCCTTCCTTCTCTGCCGCGATCATGATCGGGGTGCCGTGGGTGTCGTCGGCGCACACGAAGTGCACCTGGCGCTGGGCGCCGTCCGCCTCGCGCTGCATTCGCTGGAAGCGGACCCAGATGTCGGCCTGGATGTATTCCATCATGTGGCCGATATGGAAGGCTGCGTTGGCGTAGGGCAGGGCGGTGGTGACGAACAGCTTGCGGGTCATGGTCGAAACGCTCGGGTTATATGAAAAGAAGCATTTTAACAGCGGATGGCCCTGCACGCGCAGGGGGTATAGCCCCGTTTTGCCAAAGCGACAAGAGCTGAAAGGCGGTTTTGCGCTACACTTCCGGCCATTACATTGGAGAAAACCATGAGCATCACTGAGAACGACGTCAAGGCTGCCCTGTCTGCGGTCATCGATCCTAACACCCAGAAAGATTTCGTCGCCTCCAAATCCGTCAAGAATATTCAAATTAGCAATTCCGACATCGCCTTCGAGATCGAGCTGGGCTATCCGGCGGCCAGCCAGATCGCCGGCATCCGCGACCAGGTGGTGGCGGCGGTCCAGGCCCTGCCGGGCGCCGGCAAGGTGAGCGCCAGGGTCTATAGCAAGATCGTCTCGCACGCGGTCCAGCGCGGCCTGAAGGTGATGCCGAACGTGAAGAACATCATCGCCGTCGCTTCGGGCAAGGGCGGGGTCGGCAAGTCGACCACCGCGGTCAACCTGGCCCTGGCCCTGGCGGCCGAGGGCGCCAGCGTCGGGGTGCTGGACGCCGACATCTACGGCCCTTCCCAGCCGATGATGCTGGGCATTAACGCCCGTCCGGAAAGCCTGGACGGCAAGACCATGGAGCCGCTCGAGAACCACGGCGTGCAGGTCTCCTCGATCGGCTTCATGATCGACCCGGACGAGCCCATGGTCTGGCGCGGTCCGATGGTGACCGGCGCCCTCCAGCAACTGCTGGAGCAGACCAACTGGCGCGAGCTGGACTACCTGATCGTCGACATGCCGCCGGGCACCGGTGACATCCAGCTGACCCTGTCGCAGAAGGTGCCGGTCACCGGCGCGGTCATCGTCACCACGCCGCAGGACATCGCCCTGCTGGACGCGCGCAAGGGCCTCAAGATGTTCGAGAAGGTCGGCATCCCGATCCTGGGCGTGGTCGAGAACATGGCGACCCACGTCTGCTCCAAGTGCGGCCACGTCGAGCACATCTTCGGCCAGGGGGGCGGCGCCAAGATGTGCGCCGACTTCGGGGTCGATTTCCTGGGCGCGCTGCCGCTGACCATGGCGATCCGCGAGCAGACCGATTCCGGCCGCCCCACCGTGGTGGCCGATCCGGAAGGCCCGGTGGCCGCCGTGTATAAAGAGATCGCACGCCGCATCGCGGTCAAGGTGGCGGAAAAGGCCAAGGACATGAGCGCCAAATTCCCCAGCATCGTGGTCAAGAACGACTAAGTGCGCATCCAGGCGATCCGCGAGCGCCTGCGGGCGCTGGGCGCGCTGCCCGAGCACGAGCGCCGCGTGCTGCGCGACTGGGTCCAGGCCGCGCCCCACGAGCGCGGCCGGCGGCGGCCGGCCGACTACCTGCCCAAGCCAGTGCGCGAGGCCTTGCCCGCGCTCGACGCCGAGCTCGCGGGCATGGCGCGGCTGCTGAGCGAGCATCCGGCCGAGGACGGCTCGGCGCGCCTGCTGGTCGGGCTGCAGGACGGCCAGGCGGTGGAATCCGTGCTGCTGCCGCGCGATGGCGTGTGCGTCTCGAGCCAGGTCGGCTGCGCGGTCGGCTGCCAGTTCTGCATGACCGGGCGCGACGGCCTGCTGCGCCAGGTGACGAGCGGCGAGATCGTGGCCCAGGTGGTGCTGGCGCGGCGCCGCCGCCCGGTGAAGAAAGTGGTGTTCATGGGCATGGGCGAGCCCGCGCACAACCTCGACAACGTGCTGGAGGCGATCGAGCTGCTCGGCGTGGAAGGCAATATCGCGCACAAGAACCTGGTGTTCTCCACGGTGGGCGACCCGCGCGCCTTCGAGCGCCTGGGACAGGGCGCGGTCAAGCCGGCGCTGGCGATCTCGCTGCACACGGTCGACCCGGAGCTGCGGACGCGCCTGCTGCCGCGCGCCCCGCGCCTGAGCCCGCGCGAGCTGGTGGAGGAGGGCGAGCGCTACGCGCGCCTGAGCGGCTATCCGATCCAGTACCAGTGGACCCTGCTGGATGGCGTCAACGACGGCCAGGCGGAACTCGACGGCATCGTCGAACTGCTGCGCGGGAAGTACGCCGTGCTCAACATGATTCCCTATAACAGTGTGCCCGAGCTGGCCTTCCGCCGTCCGGACTGGGACAAGGCCAGGGCCATCGCCGCCGGCCTGCACGCGCGCGGCATCCTCACCAAGCTGCGCGATTCGGCGGGCCAGGACGTGGACGGCGGCTGCGGCCAGTTGCGCGCCCGCGCCGCACGCACCATCGCGGTGCATCCCGCCTAGCGCCGCGGGCGCCGTTGCGGCGCCGCCGCGCCATCGCTCCCCTTGAGCGCACAAATGTGCGCGGACTCCGGTTTGCGCAGGAGCCGGGCCGGGGCGACGTGATACATCTGGAGGCAGCTTCCACTTCCTCCTTTCTGCACCATGCTCATCGACGGCAGAACGCTCGCGCCGGGCAGCACCCTACAGACCGACGTCTGCATCGTCGGCAGCGGCATGGGCGCGCTCTCGGTGGCCCACGCCTTGGTCCGGAGCCGGCGCGACGTGCTGCTGGTCGAGGCCGGGCCGCTGCACCTGGCGCGCCGCGATCCTCCCGCGGTGCGCATCGAGAACATCGGCCGCCCCTTCGGCATCGCCACCAGCCGCGGCCTGGAGGTGGGCGGCGGCACCAATTTCTGGCACGGCGTCTGCGCGCCGCTCGACGAGGCCGATTTCCGCGCCCGCGACTACATCCCCCATAGCGGCTGGCCGCTTCAGCGCGCCGAACTGGCGCCCTGGTATGCGCTGGCGCTCGACTTCCTGTGCGGCGGCGAGGGCCCGCAGGAGGCGCCCGGTCCCGGCAGCACGGCCATGCGCGACACCGACGTGTTCGATGCCAAGACCTACCGCTACCGGCCCGCGCCCGTGCGCGGCAAGGCCTTGCTCGCCGACTGGTGCGCGCGCGCGCTGCTGCGCTGCGTCTACCATGCCACCGCGCTGCGGCTGGTGTTGCGTCACGGACGCGCCCTGGCGCTGGAAGCGGGCAGCGGCGGGCGCCGCCTGCGGGTCGAGGCCAGGCGCTTCGTGCTGGCCGCCGGCGCGCTCGAGACCCCGCGCCTGCTGCTCAACACCCTGGCCCAGGAGGGCGCGCCGCCCGCGTCCTGGTGGCTGGGGCGCAACCTGGTCGACCATCCGGTCGGCTACCTGTCCCAGGTGGTGTTCGAGCGGCCCTTCGCCGCGCCGGCCAGCCGCCCGGCCGGCGCCGATGGGCGGCAGGCGCTGCTGGCCTTCCCCGGTTTCCTGCTGCGCGGCGACGTGCAGTCCAGCCTGGGCCTGCCCAACCATGCGGTGTTCGTGCGCCAGGGCTACAGCGCGCGCCCGGTGCCGAACCGGCCCCTGATGTCCTTCCTCGGGCTGCGCGACCCGCGCGACCTGCGCCTGGCCCACGTGGCGGCGCTGCTGCGCCATCCCTATATCCTGTGGCGCATCGCCCAGCAGCTGATGCCGCTGCGCCTGAAGTCGGCCTACGGCGACCTGTTCTTCATGACCGAGCAGCTGCCCAATCCCGACAGCCGGGTCAGCCTGTCGGCGCATGCCCGCGACGAGTACGGCCTGCCGCTGGCGCGGGTCGACTGGTGCCTGGGCGAGCGCGACCTGGCCCTGTTCGGCGCCTATCACGCGCTGCTCATGGCCAGCCTGCGCGGGCACCGCGAGGTGCGCGGCCTGCGCGCCGATCCGCTCGAACGCTGGGCCGAGAGCGCCGCGTCGGCCGCCCACCACCTGGGCACGGCGCGAATGGGGGCCAGCATTCGCGAGGGCGTGGTCGACCGCGACGGCAAGGTGTTCGGCCTGGACAACGTCTGGGTCGGCGACGGCTCGGTGTTCGCCACGGCCGGCAACGTCAATCCCTCGCTCAGCATCTGCGCGCTCGGACAGCGCCTGGGAAGCCATCTTCGGCAAGCCCGCGCCTAGTCGAATACCGGCGCCGGCGCTTGAGTTGCCTCAAACGAGTTCAGAACGAACACCACCTACAACGCTGGGCGCGGCCGGAACCCGAAGGGCGCGTTTTTCCGGCCGCTTTCTGTTCGGAATTAAAGTCGTCAAGAAATTCCCTGTCTACACTCGGTCCTCGGGGCGTCTTTCCGGGCGCCAGGGTTCGGGACGGGAGCGAGATGAAGAACGACAGCATGCGGTGGGGCGGGCGCTACCTGTCCTGCGTGCACCGCTTCATTCCAGCGACGCTGCAGCAGGATGCGGCGACGACGGCGCGCGCCGGGAACGTGGTGAACGCCGCCGTGATGGCCGCCACCGCCGGGCCGCTGTACGCGCTCGCCTACTGGCTGCTCGGCCTGCACCTGGCGGCGCTCGAGATCCTGCTGTGCTGCGCGTGCATGCTGCTGGCGCCGGCCGTGCTGCGCGCCACCGGCAGCATCGTGGCCGCGCGCGAACTGTTCCTGTGCGCGCTGTTCTTCAACTTCTCCTGGCTCACCTGGCACCTGGGCGGGATCACGGCGCCCACCGCCAGCTGGCTGATCACCGGGCCGGTGGTGGCCATGTTCCTGGGCGGGGTGCCGAGCGCCGTGTTCTGGCTGACGATGAGCTGCGCCAGCGCGGCGGCGATCTACGGCGCCCAGGTGTCGGGGCTGGCCCTGCCGCCGCGGCCGCAGGCCGACATGGCCCTGCTGCACCTGGTGTGCGACATCGGCCTGTACGTGGTGGTGCTGGTCTTCGTGCTGCTGTTCGAGCTGACCAAGACCGAGGGCTTCGTCAAGCTGCAGCAGGCCCTGAGCACCATCAACGAACTGGCGATCCGCGACGAGCTCACCGGCAGCCATAACCGCCGCTTCCTGCTCGGCCTGATCGACAAGGAGAAGGAGCGCAGCGACCGCAATGGCCGCAGCTTCTGCCTGTGCCTGTTCGACATCGACTTCTTCAAGCGCATCAACGACACCTATGGCCACGCCGCCGGCGACACCGTGCTGCGCGAGTTCGCGCAGGCGGTGCAGGGGCAGATCCGCGGCACCGACGCCTTCGGACGCTATGGCGGCGAGGAGTTCATGCTGATGCTGCCCGAGACCCCGGCGCCGGACGCGGTGCTGCTGGCCGAGCGGGTGCGCGGCGTGATCGCCGGCCTGCGCTGCATGGAAGGCGAGGGCGGGGGCGCGATCACCCTGACCGTGTCGGTCGGCGTGGCCGAGTACCGGCTGGGCGAGCCGGTGGCCCAGGCGATCGTGCGCGCCGACGAGGCCCTGTACCTCGCCAAGTCGCTGGGCCGCAACCGGGTGGTCTGCCACGGCGAGGACCAGCGCCAGCCCGCGCCCGCGTCTGCGCACGACCCGCGCGACATGGGCGCCAGCCTGGCGCGCATGCTCGACGGCGCCCAGTGCGACCAGCTCACCGGCCTGCTCAACCGGCGCCTGCTGCGCGACCGCCTGCGCCACGCCATGGACCGCGCCAACCGCAACCGCCGCCCGATCGCGCTGCTGCTCCTGAACATCAACCGCTTCAAGGAAGTCAACGACGCCCTCGGCTACGAGGCCGGCGACGCCCTGCTGGCCCAGTCCGGGGCCGCGATCCGGCGCTGCCTGCGCGACAGCGACACCGTGGCGCGCTGGGGCGGCGACGAGTTCATCGCGCTGCTGGAAGACCTGGGCGGCGAGGGCGACGCCCTTCAGGTGGCGGAAAAGATCCTCGACCGCTTCGCGTTGCCGATCGTGGTGGGCGGGCGCGAGTGCTTCGTCAGCCTGGCGGTGGGTGTGGCCCTGTATCCGGCCGCCGACTGCGACATGGACGCGCTGCTCAAGCGCGCCGACCTCGCCATGCGCCACGCCAAGGAGTGGGGCGAGAACAGCGTGCAGCTTTATCGTGGCGTGCAGGCCCAGCCTCCCTCCGAGCGCCTGGCCCTCAAGAACGGCCTGCGCGACGCGCTCGCGCGCGGCCAGCTGTTCCTCGAATACCAGCCCCAGGTCGACCTGGCCACGCGGCGCGTGGTCGGGGTCGAGGCCCTGCTGCGCTGGCAGCACCCGGTCTACGGCCGGATCGACCCTGGCCGCTTCATCCCGCTGGCCGAGGAGACCGGCATGATCGTGCCGATCGGCGAATGGGTGCTGCGCAACGCCTGCCTGCAAAACCGGGCCTGGGTCGCCTCCGGCCTGCCCGAGCTGAAGACCGCGGTCAACCTGTCGGCGCGCCAGCTCAAGGAGCCCGGCCTGGCCGGACGCGTGCTGGCCATCCTGGCCGAGACCGGGATGCCGGCGCGCTGCCTCGACCTCGAACTCACCGAGGGCATGCTGATCGAGGACCTGGGCGCCAATAGCGCCCTGATGAACCGCCTGCGCCAGGCCGGCGTCCTGGTCTCGATCGACGACTTCGGCACCGGCTATTCGAGCCTGAACTACCTGTGCGAGCTGCCGGTGGACATCCTCAAGATGGACGGCCTGTTCGTGCGCCGGCTGGGCGGCAGGGCCACGCCCGGCGCGGCCGCGCCGGGACGCTCGTTCGCGATCGCCCAGACCATCGTGGCCATGGCCCACCGCCTCGGCCTGTCGGTGATCGCCGAATCGGTCGAGACCCAGGATCAGCTCGACGACCTGTGCGTCATGGGCTGCGACGCCGCCCAGGGTTATCTGTTCGCGCGCCCGCTGGCGCCCGACGACCTCGCCGCGCTGCTGGCCCGGGCCTTGCCCGCGGCGGCGCTGACCGCCTGACATCCCTAGCTCACTGGAGGAAGCCGTGCACAACGAATCCGTTCCCTTCGATCCCGCCCAGGACCTGGCGCTGCTGGCCGCATCCGGCGCCCTGGACGGCAACGTGGCCCAGTTCGCGCAGCCGCGCGGGCCCGACCTGCTGCGCCGCAGCGCGCCCCTCGAGGCCTGGTGCGGCCTGCGCGCGCGCCACGGGGTCTGGCCCTATGCGCGGGTGCTGGAAGGGCCGCCCGAGCCGCTCGCCAACGTCGGCGTCGGCGGCGCGGACGGGGCCACCCTGGTACGCGGGATCAACTTCGCATCCCAGGACTACCTGTCTCTGGCGGCCCATCCGGCGGTGGCCGAGGCCGCGCTGCGCGCCCTGGGCGAAGCCGGTCCGCACAGCGCCGGCTCGGCTGTCCTGTTGGGGAACACGCGCTACTCGCTGCGCGTGGAGCAGGCCCTGGGCGAGCTGCTCGGCCTGTCGCAGGTGGTGCTGTTCCCGACCGGCTGGGCGGCCGCCTTCGGCGCCATCACCGCCCTGGTGCACGGCGCCGACCACGTGGTGATCGACCAGCTGGCCCACGCGTCGCTGCGCCAGGGCGCGGCGGCGGCCACCCGCAACGTGCTGGTGCACCGCCACCTGGACTGCGACCACGTGCGCGAGCTGCTGGCCGGGATCCGCGCGCGCGACAGCGCCAACGCCATCCTGGTGGTGACCGAAGGCCTGTTCAGCATGGACGCCGACAGCCCCGACCTGCCGCTGCTGCAGCACCTGTGCCGCGAATACGGCGCCACCCTGCTGGTGGACGTGGCCCACGACCTGGGCGCCACCGGGCCGGGCGGGCTGGGCGCGATCGGGGCCCAGCGCATGCAGGGCCGGATCGACATCGTGATGGGGGCCTTCTCCAAGACCTTCGCCGCCAACGGCGGCTTCGTGGCCTGCGCCGAGCGCTCGGCGCGGCGCCAGTTGCAGATGTACGCGGGGCCGCACATGTTTTCCAACGCGCTCTCGCCGGTGCAGGCGGCGGTGGTGCTGGAGAGCCTGCGCATCGTCACCTCCGGCGAAGGCGACGGCCTGCGCGCCGACCTGATGAGGAATGCCGTCGAGCTGCGCGCCCTGCTGCGCGACGCCGGGCTGCGTTGCCTGGGCGAACCCTCGCCGATCGTGCCGGTGTGGATGGGGCAGGAAGCAAACGCCCGCGTGGCCGGCATGCTGCTGGCGCGCGACGCGGTGTTCGTCAACCCGGTCGAGTACCCGGGCGTGCCGCTGGGCGCGGCGCGCCTGCGCCTGCAACTGATGGCGAACCATACCCCGGCCCAGATCCGGCGCGCGGCGCCGCTGGTGGCGGCAGCAGCCGCGCGCGCGGGTGTGCCGGCCGGCGGCATACCGGCTGCGGGCTTGCCGGCGGCGGGCATGCCGGCAGCGGGCGCACCGGTCTCCGGCATGCCGGCCTCGGGAGCGGCAGCGACGGAGGCCTGCCGTGGCTGAGCGCGAACCCTACCGCGCCAGCCCGGTGCTGGAACGGCTGCAACGCCACGCGCAGGAGGCGCCGGCGCGCATCGCCTTCAGCTTCGTGCGCGAGGACGGGCGCGAGGAATCGATCCTGTTCGGCGAACTGGCGGCGCGCGTGGACGCGCTGGCCGGGGCGCTGGCGACCTTGGCCGCCAGCGGCGAACGCGTCCTGCTGCAATATCCGCCCGGGCTGCCCTTCGTGGTGGCATTTTTCGCCTGCCTGCGCGCGGGGCTGGTGGCGGTGCCGGCTCCGCTGCCGCGCAAGCATGGGGATGGCCAGGGCCTGCTGCGCCTGCTGGAGGACGCGGCCCCGACCCTGGTGCTGAGCACCCGCGACGCCGCGCCGCTGGTCGAGCCCCAGTTGCGCGGGCATGCGGCCGGCCTGGTCTTCACCGACGCCTTCGACGCCGGCCAGGGGACGATGCGCGCGCCGCGCCCGCCGCGCACGCCGCTCGCCTTCATCCAGTACACCTCGGGCTCGACCAGCCGCCCGCGCGGCGTCGAGGTCACCCACGCCGCCCTGTCGGCCAACGTGGAGGCGATCGGCGAGGCCTTCGGCTTCCGGCGCGACAGCGTGATGGTGAGCTGGCTGCCGCCTTTCCACGACATGGGCCTGGTGGGCAGCATCGTGACGCCGGCCGCGCTGGGCTTTCGCTCGGTGCTGATGGCGCCAGCCTCCTTCCTGCGCCATCCGCTGCGCTGGGTCGAGGCCATGAGCCGCTACGGCGCCACCTGCGCCGGCGGGCCGGACTTCGCCTGGGACTTGTGCGCGCGCCGCTACCTGGCCGAGCCGGCGGGGCGCGAGGCGCTCGACCTGTCGCGCCTGGAAGTGGCCTACAACGGCGCCGAGCCGGTGCGCGCATCGACGCTGCGCCGGGTGCGCGCCGCCTTCGCCGCCTGCGGCCTGCGCGAGGAGGCCTTGTTTCCCTGCTACGGCCTGGCCGAGCACACCCTGCTGGCGGCCGGCGGGCCGCGCGGGCGCGCGCCGCGCATCCTGAGCCTGAGCAAGGCGCGGCTGGAAGCGGGGCAGGTGAGGGAGAGCGCGGAAGGCGACCCGGACGCGCGCGAGCTGGTGAGCTGCGGACCGCCGGCGCCGGGCGTCACGGTGCTGGCCGTCGACCCCGACAGCGTGCGTCCGGCCGGCCCCGGCCGGGTCGGCGAACTGTGGCTGGCCGGCGACTCGGTGGCGCGCGGCTATCGCGCGAGCGGCGGCGGGCAGGCCGGGGAGGCGGGTGGCCGGGTGTTCGGGGCGCGCCTGGAGGGCGGCGACGGGCCCTGGCTGCGCACCGGCGACCTGGGCTTCGTGCGCGAGGGCGAGGTCTACGTCACCGGACGGCTCAAGGACCTGGTGATCGTCAACGGCCGCAATATCTATCCGCAGGACGTCGAGGCCGTGGTCGAGGAGGCCGCAGGCTTCCTGGAGCCGAACCGCTGCGCCGCCTTCGCCCTGGAAGAAGACGGGCGCGAGCGCCTGGCGGTGGCGCTGGAAGCAGACCGCCGCCTGCTGCGCCTGGCGCGCCGCGCGCAGCAGGACGGCGCCAAGGTCGCGGAACTGGACGCGCTGGGGCAGCGCATCCGCACCGCGGTCGCGCGCCGCTTCGGCATCGCGCTCGGCCTGCTGGCCTTCGTGCGCCCCGGGAGCTTCCCGCGCACCACCAGCGGCAAGGTCCAGCGCTCGCGCTGCCGGCAGCTCGCCGCGCGCGCGGAGCTGGACCTCGTGTACGCCACCCGCGAAGCCAGGCGCGCGCCGCACCCGCAGCGCCGGCGCGACGACCCGCCGGCGCTGGCCGCCAGCAGCGTCCAGGCCGACGTCATGATCGCGTGGCTGCGCCAGTACGCGGCGCGCCGCCTCGACTCGCGCCTGATGGACGAGCGCCGCTCCCTCGCTCCGCACCTGCTGCTCGACTTCGGCAACCGCGGCCTGCTCGGCCTGCAGGTCCCGAAGGCATTCGGCGGCCGGGCCCTGGCCACGCCCGACCTGCTGCGCGTGATGGAGCAACTGGCCGCGCTCGACCTGACGGTGGCCACCGTGGTGGGCGTGCACAACGGCCTGGGCCTGCGTCCGCTGCTGCGTTACGGCACGGAGGCGCTGCGCGCGCATGCCTTGCCAGACCTGGCGGCGGGACGCCAGCTGGCGGCCTTCGCCCTGACCGAACCGGCCGCCGGGGCCAATCCGCTGGCGATGCGCACCCGCGCCCAGCGGGTGGAGGGCGGCTGGCGCCTGAACGGCGAGAAGCACCTGATCGGCCTGGCCAGCTGGGCCGGCTGGATCACGGTGCTGGCGCGCGCGGTCGGCGCCGACGGCGGCGCGCTGGGCACGGTGGCCCTGCTGGTGCCGGAGGACGCGCCCGGCCTGCGCCAGGGGCCGGAGGCGCTCACCATGGGCATGCGTGCGATGGTGCAGAACGCGCTGCGCTTCGAGGACATGTTCGTGCCCGACGCCCAGGTGCTGGGCCATCCCGGCGCCGGCATGGAGGTGGCGCGCGACGCCATGGCCTTCGCGCGCCTGGGCATTGGCGCCCTGTGCATCGGCGCCATGAAGCGCTGCGCCCAGCTGATGCTGCGCTACGCCGGGCGGCGCGAGGTGGCCGGCGGCCTGCTGGCCGAGAATCCGGAAACCCTGGCGCGGCTGGATGAGCTGAGCTGCGCGGTGGCGGCCCTGGAAGCCCTGGTGCGCGCCATCTCCGCGCACGACAAAGGTGGCGAACTGCCGCAGGAGGCCTGCATGGCCTGCAAGTGCGTGGCCTCCGAACTGTTGTGGGAGACGGCGGACGCCCTGATGCAGATGCTGGGCGGACGCGGCTATCTGGAGCCGAACCTGGCGCCCCAGATCCTGCGCGACGCGCGCGTGCTGCGCATCCTCGAAGGCCCGACCGAGGCGCTGTACGCCCACCTCGGCGCGGCGCACGAGATCTGCTGCGGCTTCATCGGCGAGGCACTGGGGGCGCCGCTGCTGGCCGACAGCGCGCGCGAGGCGGCGCGCCGGGCGGGGCCGGACGCGGCCCACGGGGCGGGCGAACTGTGCGCCTGGACCATGCTGGCGGCGGCCGCCGCCGGCGCCGGCGGACCCGCCGCGGCCTGGGCGCGGCGGCGCCTGGATGCGCTGCTGGCCGCGCTGCGGCGGCGAGATGAACGCCCCGCCTCGGCCGAGCTGGCGGCGCGCATCGCGGCCTACGCGCTGGCGATCGGCGAGCCGGAACAGGAGGCGGTGGGCGAGGCGCAGCAGCGCGACCCGCTGCTGGCGCGCGACTGGGACGGGGGAGGGCGGCCGGCCGCGGCAGCGGCGGCGACCGGCTCCGGGACCGGCCTGGCGGAGGGCATGGGGGATGGCGCGGGCGCGGGGGCGGCAGAGGCCACGCGCGCGCTGGTGCGCGAATGCCTGCTCAACAGCTTGCGCGACGGCGGCGTGGAGGACATCGACGACGACACCTCGTTCGCCGAAGCGGGGCTGGATTCGCTGGCGGCGATGCCGGTGGCGCTGGAGCTCGAACAGCGCACCGGGCTCCAGGTCAATGCCGAGCTGCTCTATGAATATCCGACGGTGGCGGCCCTTGCCGCCTATATCGACGCGCGGCTGGCCGTTAGGCCTGCCGTTCGGCTTGCATCGGGAGAGGAGGCGCAGCGAGCGGATGCCGGCACGCAGGGCGACGGGGTAAAATAACTTTTTTACCTCATCGCTTTATTCTCCTATGACCGTCCGCACCCGTTTCGCCCCGAGCCCGACCGGCTACCTCCACCTGGGCGGCGCCCGCACCGCGCTGTACTCCTGGGCCTATGCCCGCCACTTCGGCGGCACCTTCATCCTGCGCATCGAGGACACCGACCTCGAGCGCTCGACGCCGGAGGCCGTGCAGGCCATCCTGGACGGCATGCAATGGCTGGGCCTGGAGCACGACGAGGGTCCGTTCTACCAGATGAAGCGCATGGACCGCTACCGCGAAGTGATCCAGGGCATGCTGGCCCAGGGCACGGCCTACCTGTGCTACTGCTCGCCGGAGGAAGTGGAGGCGATGCGCGAGCGCATGCGCGCCGCCGGCGAAAAGCCGCGCTACGACGGCACCTGGCGCCCGGAACCGGGCAAGGTGCTGCCGCCGGTGCCGGAAGGCGTCAAGCCGGTGGTGCGCTTCAAGAATCCGCTCGAGGGCGAAGTCACCTGGGTCGACGTGGTCAAGGGCCCGATCACCATCGCCAACAAGGAGCTGGACGACCTGGTGATCGCACGCCCGGACGGCACCCCGACCTATAACTTCTGCGTCGCGGTCGACGACTGGGACATGAAGATCACCCACGTGCTGCGCGGCGACGACCACGTGAACAACACCCCGCGCCAGATCAACATCCTGCGCGCCCTGGGCGCCGAGCTGCCCCAGTACGGCCACCTGCCGATGATCCTGGGCGCGGACGGCCAGAAGCTGTCCAAGCGCCACGGCGCGGTGAGCGTGATGGAATACCCGGAGCAGGGCTACCTGCCGGAAGCGATGCTGAACTACCTGGCGCGCCTGGGCTGGAGCCACGGCGACGACGAGATCTTCTCGATGCAGCAGTTCACCGAATGGTTCAACCTGGAACACCTGACCGCCTCGGCCGCCCAGTTCAATCCGGAAAAGCTGGCGTGGTTGAACAACCACTACATCAAGCAGGCCGACAACGAGCGCCTGGCCGCGCTGGCGCGTCCGAAGCTGGAACGCGACGGCGCCGTGTTCGAGGGCGCGCCGCCGCTGCCGGCGGTGCTGGGCCTGATGAAGGAACGCACCAACACCATCAACGAACTGGCCGACGCCGCCATGCTGTTCTATCGCCAGCCGCAGCCGGACGCGGCCCTGCTGGCCCAGCACCTGACCGATGCGGTGCGCCCGGCCTTGAATGCCTTCGCCGAGCGTTGCGCCGAGGTGGAATGGAACAAGGCCGCCCTGGCCGCCATGCTGAAGGAAGTGCTGGCCGCCCACGGCCTGAAGATGCCGCAGATCGCCATGCCGCTGCGCTTGCTGGTCACCGGCCAGCTCCAGACCCCGGCCATCGACGCGGTGCTGGAGTTGTTCGGTCGCGACGTGGTGGTGGCGCGCGTACGCAAATATCTTTGAAATGAAAATGGCTATTTGCGTAATGCAAGGTCGTCCGCTATAATGCTCGCACTTCAGCGCTGCGGGGGTATAGCTCAGCTGGGAGAGCGCTTGCATGGCATGCAAGAGGTCAGCGGTTCGATCCCGCTTACCTCCACCAACTCTGAAGTGTAGTACGGTCGTTCCGGGTCCCCATCGTCTAGAGGCCTAGGACATCACCCTTTCACGGTGAGTACCGGGGTTCGAATCCCCGTGGGGACGCCAGGCAACTGGCAGGATATGACCGAGACGAAGCAACGACAACCCAGCATGTCGGCCTAGTCGAAGCAGTAGCAGTATGTTAGAATGTTGTTTTTCCCGTAGGGGGTATAGCTCAGCTGGGAGAGCGCTTGCATGGCATGCAAGAGGTCAGCGGTTCGATCCCGCTTACCTCCACCACGTTGGAAAAACACACTAGCAGTCCAGGGTCCCCATCGTCTAGAGGCCTAGGACATCACCCTTTCACGGTGAGTACCGGGGTTCGAATCCCCGTGGGGACGCCAAGAATTTGGTAAGGCGACGCAGAACGCGTCGCAGGTTGTCGGTAGTAGAGCAGTTTTAGGTCCCCATCGTCTAGAGGCCTAGGACATCACCCTTTCACGGTGAGTACCGGGGTTCGAATCCCCGTGGGGACGCCAGCTTAAACCGGAGTAGACCAACGCGCATGCGCGGAGAGGTGCTCCGGTTTTCTCATTGGTGGGCTGGTTTTATCGCGCCTGGTGGTCGGGCCTCGTCAAGACGCCGGGTTACAGCGCCGAGGCTGTGTGGATACACGGCTTGCAACACGACAGTTTTAGGTCCCCATCGTCTAGAGGCCTAGGACATCACCCTTTCACGGTGAGTACCGGGGTTCGAATCCCCGTGGGGACGCCAGTCAGGAACCGGAGCAGACCACGATGTGGTGCTCCGGTTTTTCTTTTTCAGGGCCCGCACGGGCGAGCGCAGGCCTTCCTGTCTCTCTGTAGCGTCGCGGCGCTTTTGGCACTCGTTTGCGGCGCTTTTGGCATCGCATCCGATGCGCCTCGGCCCCACAGTTGCGATCTGATTGTCCCTAGACTTGGGGCGAAGCGCTGCCGTGGCCGAGGACATGAATTGACCACTCTTGCACCCATTCGGAGCCGTCCTGGCCTCGCTCAACACCCTTGAAGAGCATTCGACTCGTACCCATGCTGATGAGCCGCGCATCGAGCAACGTTGGGATTAACGGTCGCATCGTCGAGTCGTCGCGGCTCGAAAGCTGCAGCTCGTACGACGCCCCCACAAGCGCATAGGTCAGATTTCCGACTGAGCCGGGGAGCGACACGATTTCACGATCTGGCCGCCGCCTTCCTCTGACTCTCAATGTTTTGACGATGCTGTACATGTGTACAGTATAGCTGTGGCTGCTGCGATTTTTGGGCTGGTCACATACGGAGCGTGGCCATAACGGCGCCTCTCCCCCCAGCGCACGCGTACAATGGCCCTATATCCACCAAGTCAAAACTGCTGTGAAACTAACAATGTTCGCGGATATTGCAGGAAGGGTCAGCCAGGCTCGGCACGGCGCCGATCGAATCACTGCCGCCGCTGTATGCCTTCCATCTCTCGGACTTCGGGCAATTCGGAAGAAACTGCCGCAGGATCTGCCGAAATGGAAAAACGCCGATGACCGGGCAGTTGATCTGGTCAGCTCTATCGTTCGGGAGGAGGCGTTTGGAGTTGGCGTTTACTCAATTGATAAAACCGAGGGCGCATGGGAGAAATTCTGGGCTGACTCGGCGTCTCTCTACTCAGCATTAAACGGTAGAGTTAGCGTAGCGAGAGCGGCATATCAGGTGAAGTGTTTGATGTCCGTCCATTCTACGACGATTGCAAGCGTCAATGCGATTAAAACAATTGGCCAGTTTATCGAACGTCAAACAATCATAACTAAAGAAAACCTAGTTTTTGATCGCGAAATAGATGGGGCAGATAATATTGACGTTTTTGAACACATATGGCGCCGTGCGAATACGAATAAACCGTTACTCTACGAGCGCCGATCAATACAGCGGCAGTTTGAAGCCGTAGAGCTAAAGACGGAGAATGAAGAACCTCTTCTGCTGCTAGCAGACTACATAGCGGGGCTTGCGCACGCGGCTAGCAGCACCTCGAATGTTTTGTCTGCTAGCGCTGTGACGGCTGCATGTGCAAAGCGCAATCACGACTTACTTTCCGCATGCTCAAACTACACGTTGACGAAAGACAGATTCACGCTAGACCACGCTGAGATTTGGGCTAAGGAATAGCCGGTAATTCTCTGACCCGTACTAAAGCGCTTTTCTGAATTGCAATCATGTGTAAATCAATGGGACGCACGCGCCGGATATAAGCTGGGTCTAGTAATTCCACCCCTCCAGCTAAAATAATCGCGAAGACCAATTCGGAGCACCACCAGGCTGTGTCGTCGTTCCAGTCTTCCGAGAAGGTAAATGGTATTCCGATCGCGCCTGCCCAGTCGTAGCGCTTTCCGACCTGAGCTTCGGCGAAGGCAATCGCGCCTCCGAGGTCGGGTACCCATACATCCATGTCGCGGTAGAGAGCGACTCCGTCCATTAGCTCATCCAGCGTGCCTGCTCGACAAGCGTGCGACATCGAGGCCTCGTAGGCCCGTTCGCCAATGATGGCTATCGCGTGGCTGAACTGACGAGAACCCGACAGCACGCCGACGACCAGGCTCAGCGGGTTGTAAGGCCACCGGCTGGTGAGCCGGACCGTTACCCAACCACCGTGAGTGTAATTGGCACGCATCCTGTCACCAGATGATCGCTGCAATCTGCTCTACGGTTCGGGCCGCAGCAAGGGCCGACTTCAGTTCTTGAGCACGCACGAAATTGCGGGTTCCCTGTGTAGTCATCGATGCATACATGGCTCGAAATGCCTGGATGTCAGCAAGAGGGATAAACGTATTGTCGGTTGCTTTCCAGGCACCGGGGAAGCCATCCGGGAAAGCCCCAAACAGCGCGATATGATTCGCGACCCCATCAATGTCCGATCGCGAGAGCGTGTCGCAGGCAATCAATTTGCCGGCATGCGGAAAGGTAGACAGATTGGCGGCTGCGCGCCAGCTATTGATTTCCTCGTTCTTCGCTGCTTTGAGCAAGTCGAGATTCGGAGCCGGCACCTCGTCCAAGACGGACCAGACACTCCCACTCCAATGCGCGTACTGACCATTCTCCAGGTCCGGTGGCGCAGTTAGGGTGAACCGTTCCGGCATACGTTCCAGCGGATCGCGATCTTCGCGGCCGATAAGGATGCCTTGCTCGTTAAGGAGGTAGATAGTGAGCATTTTTTTCCTCAAGTCTTGACGTAGCCGAGCAGGCCAGATCCGTCGACTGTCTGAACCGGCAGTTTAAACAAGGTATTGGTGTCGTATTCGACGCGATAGGAAACCACGTAGGGCGCAGCCTGGATGCCCACGGCCAAGGTCAAACTGTCAGCGCTGAATGCGACGCTGTAGGCATTGCCGAGTGCAGGGGTCGGGCTTGGAACGGCCGTGAAAGCGTCACCGTTGCGCCGATACAGTAGCAGGCCGCCGACAGTAGCTGTCGAGTTGCAGGTAGCAGCCAAGAATTCGCCATTCGGACTGAAGGCCACACTCCAGAGTTGCGCCAGTCCACTTGGCGTGACGGGGTTCCCATTCACACGCGAGAACGAGTCTCCGTTGCGCTTGTAGACGAGCAAGCCCGAGTCTGCAGCCAGGGCGAGATAGTTCCCGTCGTAGCTGAATGCGACACCACGCAAATTATTCGTTGGGAGAACATCAGGGTTTGCGAGCAGTGTGAAGACGTTGCCGGCGCGCTTATAGATGAAAATGAAAGGCGCCACCGTAGTCCCGACAGCGAGGTAAGTTCCATCGGGGCTAAATGCCACGGACAAACCATTCATTCCGGATGGCGGCAAGCCGGCAGGGTCGGAGAGCTTGGTGAAGGTGTCGCCACTGCGGCTGTACAGAGCGAGCCGCCCAGCCAGGTTGTGCAATGCCACGGCGAGGTAGGATGCATTTGGGCTGAACGCTACCGCATTCGCCCCATTGCTCGGCTGTGTCGGGTCAGCCAACTGATTGTAGGCATCGCCACTCTTCTTGTGAATCTTGAGGTACGGCGATGCGGAGCTTGCGGTCGCAAGGTAGGCCCCGTCAGGGCTAAACGCAACGGCATTCACCGCCGGCGCGTTGCTGACTACGCTGCCGGATGTGAACTGCTCGCTCGCGGTCCGCTTGTACAGTCGCAGACTGGCCGACGGTGCTGTGGGCAATCCAAGCGCAAGATACAGGCTATCCGGACTGATGGCGACGCCGGTGACCGAATAGCTCGGTGGGCTGCTCGGGTCCACCATTTTGCTCGTCGGGTATTGAATTGGCAGCAGCGCCGCCAACGCGGTGTAGCTCGTCCGGAGGTAAAGCCCGCCATCCATCGGTAGCCAATCCGGCGTTGTATAGTCCTTGCGCGCGGTGACCACCACGTCCCCAGTCGTGAACTCCTTCATGTTCACCACCCCGGTGCGGCCGTTAATGCTGATGACTGGACCGCCAGCGACGCTCGCGAGCGCCTGGTTGACCGCCTGTTTTGCCTGCTGCGCGGTCGTAGCGCTTTGCGCTGCCTCGGTCGCGCTTTGCGCCGCAGCATTCTTGCTTGTCAGGGCGCTCGCCGCGTGGCCAGCGGCGTCCTGGGTAGAAGCGGCCGCCGCCACCGCCACCGCCGCCGAGTCGCTCGCAAGGGCCGCTTTCGCTGCCGCCTCGAGCGCGTTCAGATACGCACTGCCAGCCACAGCGACGATCTCGCCGTTGAACTTCGTAGCCATGTGCGTACCGAAAAGGTACGCCTTGTTGTTGTAGGAGCCGTCCGCCCGATCGGACAAAGCCGGGAACGGCGGGATAGCAGTGGTTGGTGGAACAGGTGTAATTGCCATCAGATATTGCCTTCGACTTTAAGGTTCAGTGAGGCTGCGCCGTGGGAGTCAGCTCGGATGCTCCCGGTGACAAAGCCGAGTGTGTTGAGGTACCCATAATTGGGGAGATTCACCGCTTCGAACGGCACCGCGATATCGATGATTTCACCGAGAATCGCGTCGGCGTTCATCGCCTGATCAGCCGGGAGCGCGATGGTGCAGCTAACCTCCCGGCTGCTCGCACGCCTCACGATCTTGTAGGTTCCATCGGCGTTGTACTGACGAAGCGTGTAGCTCTTCCTGGTCGACTGTGCGCCGTACTCGGTGCCGCCGATCTGGCCAGTTCCGATAAAGTGTCGCCAGTCGCCCAACTTGATCGTGCCGATAGCGACCCGCGCACCAGGCGCCGCAGAGATCGTGATACTCACCTGGGCGTTTGGCGCGAGCGGGATGTCGTCGAACGAAAGCTGATCGATGGGCAGCAGGTTGGAAAAGAGCAGCTCATAGAAGCCAACAGCCTGGCTGTACAAATCACCCGACCATTCGCGGACGACAGTTCCACCTGGTGCGTCGCGCACGATGACGCTGTAGCTCGAGCCTTCCATGCCGTAGATCTTGATGCCGTTGAGGAATCCTGGCTCGATCACATAGGTTAGCGACGTGGTGCCGATGACCTTGGTATTCGAGTAATCGTCGAATGGAGCCATCCTGTTGGTAGGGCCTTCGCGGTACCAGTAGGTCACGTCGACGTCTGGTGTGGTTGGGCGGCCGGTATGAGCCAGTTTGCAACCCCACACCGAACCCTTGTAGGTGCGGCGGTCATTGACGGCGTAGTTCGTGTTAGCGGTCCACGCCACTTCGCCATTTGCCGTATCCGGTTCTGGGATGGTCGTCCCAACCTTGAGCATATTCGCCGTGACACTGATCGGCACCATCACCCTGGCGGTGGTCGTCATGCAGTTTCCTTCACCTGTACGATGTTGATCACCTCAGCCCTGAATGCGTTTCCGCCTTCAGTGACGTTGTCGAACTGGCCGGCGAGTTGCTCGACATGTCCCTCCGATCGCTCGTTGGAGTTAGCTGACCTTTCCGCTGCTTCCCGCAACCGAGCGACTTCGCCACGCAGCGCAGTGACCTCGGCCACGAGCGCGGCGTTCGCCTCTGGAGGATTGCGCAGCGCGTCGATCAGCGAGCGCGTGCTATGGATGCGCGACGGACCGGTTGCTTCCAGCTCGACTGAGTCCTCACCTACCATCCGAATGCCGCCATCGTGCGATCCGCCGTTGACGAACGCCGGGATACGTTTGGCCTTGCCCTCGCTGCTGTTCGCCAGCTCCTTTTCGATGTCCGCATACGACATTCCGCTGCTGGCCGCCTTGAGCCAAAACTGCAGGCCGGCAGCGTCAGCCTCTCGACCAAGCGTGCTCTTGTACAATTTCTTCAGCTTGGCTTCTGGCGAGTTCGCGATCGCACTTGCGATATCGGTGACCGAGGTGCCGCTCTCTGCCTGCTCTTGCCAGTACTTGAGCCCTGCAGCGTCCGGTGCGCGCCCCAGCGAGGCCTGGTACGCCGCAGCGATGCCGGAGGTCGCGTTGACGACCGGGTTCGCCATCGCTCCTTGGACGGCCTGGCCGAGGGCGGTGAGCGCCTGGGCAACCGATAGCACTGAGGTGTCGATGCCCTTGAGCGCGTCGATCTGCTGCTGCGCGGCCTGCAACATCGAATCGAGCTTCTTGGACTCGTCCTCCAGCGCCTTGAGCGAGCGCTCCTCGATCGTCAGCGTCGCATCGGTGGCATCTGCCAGGGCGGCAATGTCACCCTGAGTACGGTAATAGTCCCTGAGGTAGTCTTTTTGGGTAGCGTAGAGGGCCGAGGCGTCCTGCCCGACGACCGAAAGTGCGTTACGCAGCTTATCTGCGTCCGGGAGGGGCCCGCCGGCCTTCGCAATCGCAAGCGCCGCTTTGATCTGAGCCTGCGCCTCCTGCCGGCTCTCGAGCGCCTGGCCAGGTGCGGTCGCGCTCTCCAGCGCGCTTCGCAGCGCTGAGGACAAAGCCTTATGCTTCGAGATCGATTCCTGCTGAATCGCGATGCGGTCCTGAATCAATGCCTTCTCGCGCCCCACGGCAGCCTGGAGCACATTGAAGGCCTGGTCGACATCACCGAGAAGGCGCGACGCTTGTTCCTTCTGCTGCTGCAGCTCTTCCTTGAGCTTGTCGACGGCCGCCGCCGCGTCGTTCGCCGCTGGATAGACCTGGGCAAACGCTTCGGCTATCTTCATCAGCTCAGCGTAAGTCTTAACACCCTTGTCGTTCGTCAGGTCGAGTCCGAGCACGAGCGACTTGAACTGGTCTCGGGTGACGACGCCGGCGTAGCCCAGCTCGGACATCTTCTCCGTGACCATGGCCAGGACAGGCGCATTACGTTCGGCTTCCGACAGGAAGTTCTGCTGGAAGAACCCGGCATTACGAGCGAACGCTTCGACACCGCCGGACAGCTCGAGGAGGCGCTCGCGCGCGGCGAGCGACGCGACGCCGACGGAGCCGAACCTCATCCCGATCGAGGTCAGGACCGTATCGATGGTCGCGTAGTCGACGGCCAGGCGCTGTAGGGTCGAGCTGGCCAGCTCGCCCTCCTTCTGGAAGTCCTTCAGCGAGGGCAGCAGCTCGACGGCGATGTTGTTGCCGACGCCGATGAAAAAGTCGGCCACGGCCTTTTTGTTCGCCTCATCATCCTTGCCGAGGGCGATGGACATGCTCTGCGTGCGCGTCTTGATCGCGTCCGCGTTAATGCCCAGCACCGTGGCAAATTCGATCGAGGAGGCTTTGATCGCGTCGTAGCCTTGGGTGTACAGCTTCGCGGTTTCGGCATCAATCGCGGGCGTGTCGACGCCCCGCTTGGTGCTGCGGAAGAGGCCGCCTTTCTTCACCCAGGCCGAATCCAACGTCCCGGAGAAGCCACCATCAGCGCCAAAATTCCCGTTAATGGTGGTGCTCGTGATCTCCTTGGCCTTGCGCCCGAACAGGCGGTTCACGGCTCCACCGAGGAAACCACCGAGCGCGGCGCCAACCGGACCACCGAGGAGAGCGCCGATCGCGGTGCCGACGTTGACTGAAGTGTTTCCGGAGCCGCCTAGGGCGGAGTATCCGCCTGAGATCAGTCGCCCGCCGTACACGCCGACAGCCGCGCCGCCGAGGTAGCTCGCGGCTGTCCCGGCAGCCTGCGCAAACGGTGTGACCGCCTGGCCGGATGCGGTCGATAAGCCCGACGCGGCCGATGGGTAGTAGCCGGCCGAACTCATCACGCTCTGCACGCCACTGGCCACCGCGTCGCCGAGGCCGGCGAAGCCGGTGGTGATCGCCGAGTAGGCATTCTTCGCGGCCGAGACCATTCCTACGATGCTCGACAACCCGGATCCGCCCGATGCGCCTGCAGCTTGCGCGACGCTCCCGATCGCGCTGCCACCGCTGATGGACGCCCCGATGTTGAAAATCCACTGCTTGACGGTCATCTGGTACAACAGTTCCAGAAGGCCATTCTTCAAGGTATCGCGCAGCCGATCGAAGGCGGACTTGCCCGAGTCGAAGATGCTGATGAAGGTATCGTGCGCTGTCTGTTCGATCGAACCCCACAGCTTGCGTTCGGCGTCCAGGCGCGGCTTGGCCGCCTGGTTGGCGTACCAGATGTCAAACTGCTCCTTGAGCGCGCGTTGGGCTTCAGTACCCTCCTGGGCCAGTGCAATGCGCTCGCGCCATACGCTGGCCTCGATCTCGAGCAGCGCAGCAGCACGAGTTCGCTCGTCGGCGATCGACTCCGCGGCGAAGCGCCTGTTCTGCTGGCGCAGTTCCTCGGCCGCAGCGAGCGCCTGCCGCTGGCCCATGATCGCGGCGATGTCCGCCTTCCTGGCCTCGGCCTGACGCTTGATGCCCTCAACCTCAGCCGCGCTGAGGGTCTTTCCTTGCTTCTGCAGGTTGGCCAGGAACTGACGCAGCTCGACGTCGACCTTGAGCTGCTCATTGGCGATGCGGCGCGCTTCACCGCTCACGCCCATCAGGCTAACTTCGTCCTGCAGCGCGGCGCGCTCGGCGGCGCTGTTGCTTGCCCAGGCGTTCGCCTGCTCTTTCAGCGCTTGCGCGGTGGCGTAGGCCGACTCGGCCAGCTGGTTGTCGGCCGACTGGATGATCGCGCGACGCTCCTCTTCCAGCACCTTGACCTGGGCGAGATACTTCGCGCGCTCCTGGACGTCGCCAGAGCCGCCGGCAATCTTTCCACGCTTATTGACACTCTCGATCTCGCGTTGCAGATCCTGGAGCTGCAGGTCGCGTTTCTGGGTGATGAACTGGGCCTCGGTGACGAGCTGCCGCTTGTGGCGGCTCTCCAGTTCGGCCAGGCTTTGCGCGGTCTGCTCCTTCTCGAGGGCGCGCTGCGCCTCGACCGCCTGGATGCCCAGGTTGTTTGTCTCAGCGTACTGCTTGCGGATCGCGGCCAGGCGCTGGTTGATCTGTTCCTGAGGAATCCCGGCCGCGTCACCCTCGTTCTGGGTTTTGGTCAGCGCGCGATCGCGCTGCTGGGCCTTGGTGAGGTATTTGTCCTCGTCGGCCGACCATTTTTTCCTGGCGGCGTCCCGTTCCGCCTCCTGCTTGCGCTTCGCCGCAGCATCACTTTCCGCTTGAGCGCGTGCGCGCACGCCATCGATCTGACGCTGGTTCAGGTCGAGCATGGCCTGCACGGAGTCGATCTCCCGCGACAGGTTTTGACGGCGCGCCCGCGCCATACGCTCCTCAAGCCGGCCGCGCTCCTCGAGAAGCGTACCGATCTTCTGCTGGTTGCCTTCCTCTCGCCCCATGGCGAAGTCGATCGCCGCGTCGACGGCGCCCGAGGCCGCCTTCTTGATTCGCAGCCAGCCACGCTCCCAGTCGGTCAAACTGTCCAGAACCTTCTGCCGCTGCTCGAGAACACCCTTGGCGTACGCCTCTTGCGCAACCTGGGCGGCTTCGGTCATGCGCCCCTGGTCCTGCAGCGCCTTGACCTGCTCGTACGTCGAGGCAGTGATGAAATGGTACTTCTCGTCGATCTTGTCCAGGGCGGACAGCGGGGACTTGCCAAGGCTGGCGAACTCCTCGGCCGTATCGGCGACGCTACGCCCGAGGACACGCTGGGCCTCGACGGCAACGGTGCCGAACTCGCGCAGGTTTGCCATCGAGACCTGGGCGGTCGCGGCCAGCTCGGTGATGGCCATAGCAGCCTCGCGCTGCGAGCCTGCCACCTTGCCGATCTGGTCGGCGACGTCTGCCATCTGCGACACCGTCGCGCCGGCGACGTTGTTGGTCAGGGCGAGTGCCCGAGCGTAGCCCTGGGCCTCCGCTTCCCCGGCATGGTACGCCAGTGTCAAAGCGGCCGCAGCGGCGGCGGCGAGCATCCAGGGGCGGTAGAGTCCCCGGATCGTCTCACCTAACGCCCGCGCTGCGGCGCCGGCGCTGCCGAAACTGTCACGCAGCTGGCCACCCTGCTGCAGGAACACGGTGAGGGGCGACTGGCCACCCTGCAGCGAGGTGACAATGTCTGTCAGCTGGGCAGGCACCTGGCGCATCGCGTTGTTGAGCTGGGCCTGGCTCATGCCGAGTTGCTGGGTCGCCTGGTTGGTACCACGCAGGGACTGCTGCACGGCCTGATGGCCGCCGGCGATGCCCGCCAGTTGGGAACCTTGGGCGGCCAGCGTACTGCCCAGAGTAGTCTGGGCGCCCTGCAGGCCGCTCACCTCGCGCCGCTGGCGAGCCTGCGCCTGGCTGACCTGGTCGAGGGCTGCGCGCTGGCCACCGATCGTGCTGGTCAGGCGCTCCTGGGCCGCCTGTAGGCCGGCGGAACTGCCGGTTTGCTGGCTCTGCGCCTGTGCGGCCTCACGCGCCGCCTGGCTGAGCCGCTGCTCGACCTCGGCCAGTTGCCCGATCGCGCCGGCCGCCGTACGGCTAGCCGAGGCTGCGTCGTCCATTGCTGAGGTGTTGGCGGCCTGGCTCTGCTGGGCGCCCTGGAGCGCATCGGCGACCCGATTGGCGGCGCCGGTCAGGCGCTCATTGGCCTGGCTAACCTGGTTGATCGCATCCGCCGCCGCCCGATTGCCGTTGACGTTGATACGGATGCCATACTCGACCTGGTTGCTCATGCGATTTACAGTTCCTTAGCTTATTGGCGCCGCGCGGCGGCAGCTTGTCGTTCGCGCTCGCGCTGCTTTTCCTTGCGTCGCGCGACGACCGCTTCGTTGAAACCGGTCAGTGCTGCGTCTTCCATCGCCTCGATGTCGGCGATGATCCCCGGCCAGTCCTTCTTCTTGACTCCCTGGGAGGTGCGCAGCATGCCTTCGATGTTGGGGTAAGGGATGCCGGTCATGATCAGCTCGTTGTCCGGCATGGCGACGAAGTTCCACTTGTTCTGCAGCCGGCGGAACATTTGCCAGATCGGCAAGTTGTCGGCCCAGATCACGTAGACGTCTTCGTCGATGTCGGCCTCTCGAGGCGCGTCCGCGATTTCGTCTTCGATGCCGAGAAGCGCTAGCTCCTCGGCCACCTCGGCGGGGATGGCGCGGCGAGAGACCTTGGGGGTGGCGCCGCCGATCCACCGGCCCCACAGCTCTGCGGCGCCTTCTAGTTTTTTCGTTTGGCCGTCTTCATCGAGTCGAAGAACGAGACCACCAGGACGGCGCGGGTCGGGCTGATGTTCTTGACGATGGCGAGGTTTTGCTCGTTGAACTCCAGGGGCTCGCCGTCCTTGTCCAGCACATCGGCCCAGCCGACCATCACCCGGTCCAGCACCTCGTCATCGGTCAGCGGCTCTTCACCTTCGTTGAGCTTTTCGGGGTTCAGGCGGCGGTACAGGTCGTCCAGCTCCTCCTGGGGCAGGCGCTTAAATTGCGCCTTGAACTTGTATTCGGTGCCGGTGCCGTCACCATTGGGCACCAGAACCTTGATCGGGGTAAAGTAGGTCTGATTGACTGCGCTGATTTGGAACATGGGATACCTCGAAGTGTTGCGGTTTAATTGGCCCCTTGCGGGGCGGATCGGTTACGGGACGCGAGGCTTACAGCAGCGTCAGTGCGACCTCGTCGTTGCCGGCGACCGGGGTCGGTTCGAGCTTCAGGCTATAGGCTGCAATGCCCTCGACCTCGGTGTAGGAGACGTCGGCTACGCGCGCCTGCAGGTCGTACCGCGCTTTTTTGCCGGCGGTGCTACCGTGGGCCACGCTCACCGGCACGACCTGGTTGCTCTCGGCCAGCGCGAACGGGTTGAACGCGGCCAGCGGCGGCGCCAGCACAGTGAGTGACGAGTTCGGCATACGGTCTGTGATCTCGATGGCCAGGTGCGGCCCCGGCAGGTTCAGCCGGCTGATCTTGTTGCCGAGGTCGAAGTCGAAGGCCGACCAGGACAGGTCGACGCCGTTGACGGAAGCGGCCTGAGTGTTCTTGGCGTTAACGCCTTCTTCGGTCTGCCAGCCGGTACGCGTGACGGCCGGCAGCGGGCCGACGACCGGGGTCACGTACAGCGCGTCGAACTCGAAGGTCAGCCTCGGCGTGTCCTGCTGGGCCATGGTCCCTTTGCAGTTGCCGCGCATGCCGGTGAGCTTGTGCAGCACGCCATCGATGTACATGTAGCCCACCACGCTGGAGTGGTTCTGGCTCACCAGGTTATAGGCGACCGAAGTGGTGGCCACCACGGTTTGCGCCATGCCGCATCCCAGAAGAGGCGCGGAGAACTTCGGCGCGGTGCCGGCAGTTCCCGAGCCGACCAGGGCGACGTCGAACGACAGCTTGGCCCAGATGCCGGTCACGACGCTGCCGGCATTACCCATGTAGGGCAGGATGATGTCGCGTTCCTTGCGAGTCATCTCCATCGGGGTCAAGTTGACGTTGCGCGCCTCGATCCAGTTCGTGGCGCCATCGGGGGTGTTGTCAACGCCGTATGCGGTCTCCAGCTTCATGAGCAGGACTTTGTTTTTCCACAGGCGTGGTTGCGTGAGCAGGTTAGGCACGGGTGCGTTCCTTCCGGGTGGTGGTCTCGCTCGCCTCGACGGTGGCCGGCGCGGCTTCGCTGGCCGGCTCGACGGTGGCGGCCAGGGTCGCATCGTCGCCTGCAGGGGCTTCGACGCGGGTGCGGGTCTTGGTGGCTGGGTCGTAGACATACTCGCCACCCTTGCCCCAGTCAGGGCAGTGGATGAGGTCTTGGACGGCGATCGGCGCCGGCTCGTTGACCTCGGTCTTGTCGTTGTCGTTCACAGAACGCTCCTGTCGTAGTAGGAAGTGGTGAAAAGGTCCTGCCACCAGGCGTGGCCATCGCGAAAGGCCAGCAGCTGGCCTGCGCCGCGCTCAAGGGGCGCGATCGCCGGATCCGGCGTCCAACCGTAGATCTGCTCGCGCACCTGGCGACGCAGCACCTCGAGGTCGTTGCCGGCGCCGGCGCCGGTGGTGTCACCCAGGTGACGCACGACGAGGACGACGCCGATCGACGCGGTCACCTTCTGCTGCATCACGTCCGATGCGATGCTCGGACCTGGTTGCTCCCGCATCGGTATCACGAAGCAGGCCGGCGTCGCCTTGGGGTTGTTCTCGACCGCAGCCTGGAAGTCGATCGCGCCGCCCACCAGGCGAAGTTGCGGCACCATGGTGTCGATGCGCTCGATCAGCTGGTTGATCATGGGCGGCCGCTCCGTCCGAAAAGCCGCTCAGTCGGCGCCAGCATGACGACGGTGTCAGGCGAGTTGCCAGGCACCGGCGCCACCTGCTGCAGGACGACCCGGCCGGCCGCCACATCGCGAAGCCAGCTCACCGCGTCGACGTACTGCGCGCGTGCGTTTTCGGTCACCGCGTCGCCCAGGAGCTTGTACCGAGCGATCGCGCAGGCGTAACCCACGAGCGCCTCCGGCACCTGGGCCAGCGGCAAGGCGTACTTGCTGGCCAGGTAGCCGTCGATCATAGAGGTCGCGTCGCGCACGATGTCGCCCAGGCCACCGGCCGGCAGCATGGACAGGCGCTGCGCCACCTCTTCGATGCCGTAGCGGCGCTCCAAGGCCGCTTGATCGACGTAGGGCATGGTCAGAAGTCCTCGCCGTCGTCGTCCAGGTCGACCAGGTCGACCACCAGCATGGGATCGGCGAGCAGCGCTTCAGCCTGCTCTTGGGTCAGCTCAGAAAGCGCGATCACGATCGGCGTGGTACTCCAGGCGCGACCAGCTCGGCGGAAGCCCGCCTGCTTGGAGGTCACCTTGAGACCAGGCGTGCTTGGGAACACGGCTGCGGCGATCTTGTCGAAGCTTTCGCCAGAACCGGCCGCCGCGTCCGAACTGCTGTTTCCGCTGGAAGTGTGGGAGCCAGCCTGCTCCCCAGCTTGGGTGGCCGCGTCCAGGGGCGGGGCTGCGGCCGATTCCTCCGGCAGGGTTCCCGAGTTCGGCTGCTGCGTCGCCGCCGAGGTGGACTCGCTGGCCCCGGCCGCCAACACGTTCTGCGCGTCCTGCTTGGTCGACGCGTCGGCGGTCTCGCCCAGCGTCTGCGAGCTGCCGCTCACCTGCTCGCCGGTTGCTGCCTGGTTGACCGAGCCCGGAGCCGTCTTCTCTTCGACTTTGCCGCCGTCCTGGGCTTGCGCGGCTTGCGCTTTTTTTGGCATTTTCTAATCCTGGTGGGTGGGTCGAACATCCGCCCAGGCGGGCGGATGTGTGGTCAGATCAGGTTCAGGCGACGGTGCCGTCCGAACCGTAGGCGAGCTGCCAGAAGCCGTAGCCGCCGGCCGCGCGCGCCTCGGCGCCGAACTTGTACTTCTTGCGGCTGAACACGTCGTCCGACTGCGGGTCGACCTGCTGCACGAAGACCGGTGCCTTGCGCTCCTGGTAGACAAACGGCTTGACCGGCTTGGTGGTGTCGAGCAGGAACCATGCGGTGCGCGATTTCAAACGCGCGTCGACACGGACCACATACGCGCCCTTGAACGGGTTCGGCTTGCCGTCCTCCAGGCGGTCGGCCGTCATCAGGGTGTTGGCCACGGCCTTGAGTGCCGGCGGGACCATCAGCACGGTCGGCTTGATGTTCAGCGGGCGACCTTCGTCGTCCTTGAATTCCATCATTGCCGTTTCGGCGGCACCCAGGCTGTCCAGGGCGGCCTGGTAGCTGGCCGCGCTCAGCTTCTTGGTTCCTTTGTTGGAGATCGAGACGTCGTTGCCGTTCTCGTCCTTGCCAGGGTGGTCGGTGTCGAAGAAGTACTGGCCGTCATAGCAGACAGTCGTGAAGCCGGCGTTGACCACGTCGGCGATGATCTCGTCCGGCAGCTGGGCCGCCGAGTCGCCGGCGGCGGTAGCCTGCGGCTGGTAGATGCCGATGTTGTCGTCCTCGATGTCGTTGCGGTCGACTTCGACGGTCGCTTCGAAGTCGTTGTTGACGATCACGTATTTGAAGGCGGACAGGGCCTTGACCGTTTTTTCGCCGATCCACTGGCGCATACGGGGGAACTTCGACAGCCAGGCATAGTCATTCTGGCCGGTGGTCGACGGCACCTTCATGGCGATCTGTTCCCAGTCGCCCTTGGAAGCGGCGAAGGCGTTGTTGTAGGTCGTCTTGAGGCTGACGAACAGGTTGGTGATGGTTTCGCGATTGACGAGCATTTCGTTTCCTAGAGGTTCAGGGGGCTTTTGTGGCGGTGACCTGCTCCGCCGGTTCGGTGCTGCTGGCCGGATCCGGCGCGCTAGACTGGCGCCGCCGACCTCGCGGCAGCCCAGGCCACCGCGCCAGCGCGTACACGGCCAGGCTGAGCAGCATGCAAAGCCGCATACCCAGGAAGAGCCAGAGGGCCGTGTGCGCGTGGTCTTTCATGGTCGGCGGTTGTTACTCGATCCAGACGCCGTCGACCTCGACCGCCAGGAGCTTGCCTGCAGCCGACCGGGTGCCGGTGCCGTTGGTCTTGGCCACGGTCTGGTCGTCGACGATGTAGACCACGTTGCCCACGTCGGCCTGGGCGACCGGGTCGCCAGCGTGGTTGGCGAACTTGAACGCCTGCCGGCGGCGCACTGCGACGGTTTTGGCACCATCGGCGCCGCCGGTGTTGTCGCAGAATGCGTTGGCGCGGCCCTGGTAGCGCAGCGTGGTCGACACGGTGCCAGGCACCAGGAAGCCGGCGGCGTTGATGGCGACCAGGGCGCCGGCGAAGATCTTGGCGTTCGCGGCGACCGGGAATACGACCAGCTGGGCGTCCTTCATCGGGGTGTTTCGGGATGCGGTGAGTGCAGCCATATAAGTCTCCAGTTGAGGATGAGGCCACGCTTTACGCGCCGGCGACTTCCTTCAGGGTTTTGAGGTAGTCGGCTTCGGACACGCCCATCACGCGGCACATTTCCTTTTGCGAGGCCGACAGGGCCGCCACGCCGCTGGCCGGGACGGGCGGTTGGGTGCGGGTCTGCATGCTGCTCAAGGCCGCGATCGCCGGGGCCGCGTCCAGGTAGGCCGAGAGGCCCGCGATGTCCTTGGCGCCGTACTCGCGCGCCCAGGCTTCCTGGGCGGGCAGCAGCTTGCCCGAGGACAGCGCCGCAGTGACGATCTCGTCAACGCGGTCTTTGCCCTGGGTAGCGGACAGGGCGGCCAGTTTCTCCTGCAGGGCCGTCATGGCGCCGATCGGGACGTACTTGGCCGGATCCGGCGTCGTCGACGACAGCGCGGCCATCACCTGGCGTTGCGACACCAGGTAGTCGACCAGGCTGAACGAAGCGGCGGCGGTCGCCTCCGGCTCATCCTTCTTGAGCTGGTCGACCAGCTTCTGCAGGTGGGCGGTGATGTCTTCGGCGGGCGAGCCGACCGGCAAGTTGAGCAGCCAGCGGAGCTGCTCCAGGAGTTCTTCCATGGTGTTGTCCTCGGAAAGCGGGGTGGGTGGAGAAAGCGAGAAGTGCAGCGCGGCGGCGGCGAGCAAGACTTCGCCCATGCCGTCGATCGCGGGATTGTTGGTGACGGCCGCCATATATATAGAGGTGACGGCGCCGGTGGCCTTGTCGTAGCCGATGACCGGAGAGATATAGCGGTACTCGCCCGCGTCGATCATCTCGACGGCGCGGTCGGTCCATTTCACGTCGACGGCGAAGAGTCCCTGGCCTTCGCGCCACTCCAGCTGGTGGAACCAGCCGGCCGCCGGCGCCGGCTTACCGTTTTGCTTGATGAACAGCGTCTGGTGGTCGTAGTCGATGACGTAGGGGTTCTTGCGCGACTTGGCCGCCTCGATCAGGCGCGCCGCCAGCTCGGCATCCATGTACCAGCCTGGGGCATCATGCGGGCGGCCGTCCTGGCCGGCGAACTTACCGGCTGGGAGGAGCTGGATCTCGCGGTTCGGCGTGATGGCCAGCGCGCACGCGGCGATGCCGAATGGCTGAGGTGCGAGGTGTTGAACTGGTCTAGGCATGCCGCTATCGTCGCAACAATAGCCGGCCGGAAACAGACTGACAGGTGTCAGCAGTGCCTTGCGGAATTAAATCTTCTTGGAAATTGCGTTTGCCGCTCGGCACATGATCACGTACCGGGGAATTAACGCGGGACTAACGGGGCTAGAAGCCGTTTTCGTACCGCGTTTGGGGGAATGTGTCACCTTACGCTAGAAAACGCCTGGAGGGCTTAATTTTCCAAATTGTCAAACTGCAATGAGCTTCATGACACAAAAGGACGAATTGCCAATCACATGGCCGCTGCGGAATTAGAGGACGCGATTCGTCGTCAGTTCGAGCTATCGCGGGGCCTGCTCGCCGAAACCGGCGCCGACGTGAGCAGGATGTCCTGTCCAGCCGGCGCCTAATATATAGGGCTTAAGCTACGCGTTAACCTTTCGGCGGTCGCTGAGTTACTAAAGCGCCTATTCCTTGCCGGGCAGGATGTTCAATTCGCATGGGCGCGGGCGGCGGTGCGATACCGCTTTTCGCTACGTGAAGCCCAACTCGCTGTGAATCCCTTAGGCTAGAGATTCCGTCTTGCCGCACCGAGTTCGGGCAGTCGACACTCGATTGAGTCTGCTGGCTCTCTTCAGGTTTTGGGCAGATCCCTTGCGCTGCGGCGTTTTCGTTGGTCGATTTCATTGATATATCCTTTTAAATGAAGTTGTTTCGCGTATAACCGGCTTTCATAAATGCCGGTTTGACAACCCTCTCCATCCTCAATTCGCCGGGTACACCGGTCTCGATCCACTCTTATCAACGAGCATGCTGCTGCTCTTTGAGTTATCGGCTGGTCTAACACTGTCTATGCTACAGCCTTCCGGTTAAATAGTCGTTTCCACTAGGAATCAAAGCGAAAATAAATCCGTTTTGCTGGCGCAGTCCCAGTTCGTGATCACCAGCTCGCTGCTCGTTGCCGGCGCGCCGTGGGCGTTAGCGACCGAGTATTTAATGTCCAGCTCGAGGAAGTACATTCCCTCGAAAACCTTGCGAATGTCAGGGTGGTCGTTGATGCTGACCATGACCTTCGCCTTGCAGGTCCGCATGCATTCGGCCATGTCTCTGTAGTTCTGGAAGTCGAAGTCGACGCCGTACCCCTCCGTCTCCCAATATGGCGGGTCCATGTAAAAGAAGGTGTGCGCGCGGTCGTAGCGTTTAACACACTCCCGCCAGGGCAGATTCTCGACGTAGGTTCCGGCCAGGCGCAGGTGCGCGGCGCTCAAGTTCTCCTCGATCCGAAGCAGATTGACCGGCGAGCCAGTCGTCGCCGTGCCGAAGGTCTGGCCCTCCACCTTGCCGCCGAAGGCGTGCTGCTGCAGGAAGTAGAACCGCGCTGCTCGTTGGATGTCGGTGAGCGTCTCGGGCTTGGTCATCTGCTGCCACTTGAAGATTTGCCGGCTCGAGATAGACCACTTGAACTGCCGTACGAACTCCTCCAAGTGGTGCTGCACGACCCGGTAGAGGTTCACCAGTTCGCCGTTGATGTCATTGATCACCTCCGTCTTGGCAGGATAGGCGCGCAGGAAGTACAGCGCGGCGCCGCCGCAGAAGACCTCTACGTAGCACTCGTGCGGTGGAAACAGCGGCAGGAGCTTGTCGGCGAGGCGGCGCTTTCCGCCGATCCAGGGGATGATGGGTGTTGCAGTAGGGTACATGTTTCTCCGTGTTAAAATCCGGCCGCCTCCGTACGGGGTGGCAGAGCCTTGGCGAAGCATGCAGGTCAAGCTGCGTGCCGAGTGGCCGGCCTGGTGTTCCCGCACCAGACCGGTCGCTCTGTTTCTAAAATGTCATTTATCAGCGACTCAGGAACGGGAACTCTCGATAGCAAATCTGGTCGATTTCCCAGAAAAGTGCTTTATCTTCCTCAGGCCTTTTACTGTCTGTATGCCGCGAGATCGTCAGGTAGTAGTTCTGACCATTATGTTTCGCAAAAACAATCCACTCTCCTGTGAGCTTCTGCTGATCCGCCCGTTGCTCAAACTGCTCGACGGTTAACCTTGTGGACAGCTCGCGAAGTATTTCTTCAGTCATCACTTCGCGACCTTGGGCCACTTCCCAGAAGATCTTCTCTATACCTTTCCGTCCGAGCTGGTTCAGCATGTTTTGAGCGAGAAACTGCGGAGCGAAGAAGTGCTGGTGGTACAAGCCTGCCAGGGGCGCGTGCTTAAACTGAGTCGCCGGCTTCATGCCGCACGCGGAACCCGCTCCCTCAAGTGCACGCACTTGGTCGATAACAAAGTTCGGGGCAATCCCGTCAAGGCGGGACATTGCGTAGATCTTCCAAACAAACAATGAGCAAAAGCGCTCTGGCGCGTACCTGGTCAGACCGATTCGCTCAGCAAAGCTCATCAACTCCTTTTCATCCATTGTTTTTTCCCCATCGGGGAACTTGCTTGTGATCGTGAACTTCACCATGCTCCTCTTTATATGACAGTCAGATAGTGTCGCAAGGAGTCAACAATATCCGATTCCTCCGCTGCGTAGAGACTGCCATCTGGACGGATTGGGAAGAAAGGCCGCGCAGGGATGTCTCCCCAAAGGTGGGGAAACTCCGCCTTCCTTCCTCCGAACTGCATCATGAAGGCTTGCGGCGTATTTGACGCTACGACCAGGGCATCGCCGCGTACCTGGTAGTGCATGCCGCGCGCCATTTCGCCACTGGCCACCAGGGGCTTCTTGGCCGGGGCCGCCGCAGCACGCTTGCTCGACCGACGACCGCGCGAGGCGATATAGCGCGCCAGGGTGACCGGGCTATTGGCCGCCCAATGGACACCGTCTGGGCCAACACCTGACCCGAACCGCATCTTGATCCGCTCGACCATATCCTCGCCCAGGGCGCGCAGGAACGGCTCCATGTCGCCAGTGCGCCGGGCCAGCTGGTCGAGCAGCTCGGTCGTGGCCTGATTGCTGATTTCAATTTGTGAAGTCATGAAACGTGCCTATAATTAGCTTTGAGCCGATGAGCTGTGGAAATTCGGAGTCCACAGGCTTGTCCGGTCGCGGTGCTCCCGCTCGGTCATGGATGGAGGGTTTCCGGCCTCCCATCGGCTCACTTCACCACCTGCAGCAGTCCGCCCACGATCCCGCCCTCGATCTTGTCCAGCAACGGCTTGAACGCCGAGACGATCATGTTGAGCAACCCATCCCGCTTTTTGATCTGGAAGTCGAACTCGACCGCCAGTTTCTGGGCGCGGCCGTCGCCGGCTGGCAGGACGTACAGCAGCTTGCCGCTGTTGACGTCGTAGAGCACCTGCAGCGGATTGGCCAGGGCATCGAACAAATCCAGCCATTCCTCGGGAGTGAGCGCATCGCCGGCCGCCTCGTGGCGCTGCGCCTTCTTGCCGACCAGGAGACCATCCTGCACCGCGATCTCGGCGCTGGCCGGCACGATCCCTTTGTTGTCCTCGAGCCAGTCGAGGATGTCGGGCGCGATCGCGCCGACGATGGCCGTTCGACCGCGCTTGACCGGGTCGGCCAGCACGGTGGCCACAAACTCCTGGAAGGCGGCCTTGCCCTCGGCCTGCAGGACGGGCTGCATGGCTTCGTACAGGCGCGATCCGATGGGAGACGCCAGGCGCACCAGGCGCTCGTCGATCAGGGAGCGCAGCGGCTCGGTGGCTCGCGCACCTGGTGCGTAGTCGAACCCCTTGTCGATCCCGACCGGCGCGCCGGTCTTAGGGTTGATCTGCAGGTACCCCTCTGGCGCTGTCCCCTCGCCGGCCTTGAGCGCGGCGGCGTAGGCGCGCGCGTCGACCGCGACCACCCGGCAGTGGCATCCCCAGCCGTTTGGCGGAAAGTGGGTCTTCCAGAACTCGTCGTCATGGCGCAGCACCAGGCCGTTCCATTCCACGTGCAGCGGCCGAGGGTGCTCCACGCCGTCCGCATGCACATACTTCCAGTAGGGCTTGAGCTGCAGCAGCTTCCGGTCGTTGAGCTGCTTCCAGCGCCCGGCCGCATAGCTGGTCGACGTGTTGGTCTGGTAGATGATCCTGGTGCGCCAGGCTTCGCCGGCAGCCGTCCCTTCGCCGGTCCAGCCGGTCCAGCCATGCTTCTTGACGATCTGCTTGAAGTCTTTCCGGAATTGCTCCAGGCCGCTCCCGGTCTCGATCCCCCGCGCCACTGCCGCGTTCAGGTCCGCCAGCAGGTCAGCCTTGGCCGCGCCGGCGACGACGAAGGCTCGGTCGTGCGCCGAGCGCATGATGTCGTCCCAGCGCTCCGTGGGCAGGTTGAGCTTGTTGCGGAAAAACTCGAGCTGCTCAGCGAACGGGGTGTTCTTGCCGACCTCCAGGGGCATCTCAGGCTCCGTCCTGGACGTCCGCCAGACCCTTGAGTTCGGCCAGGGCCAGGGCGGCCGCCATCATCCTGACCAGGTCATCCTCACCTTGGCCGCCGAAGGTGGCGATCATTTCCCGCTGGAGCGCCTCGAGGCTGGTGGCCTGAGCTACCATTGCCTCGATCGCTGCCATGAGCGCCGCCCAGCTGGGCGTGGCGCCGGCCGCGAGCTGCGCGGCGATCTCCTCGACCGGGTCCGCAGCCGGCGCAGGTTCTGGGAACTGCGAGGAAAGACTTGCGCGGCCGGTCGCGACCGGCGCCGGATGTGCTGGTGCTTTGTTTGTCACCTGCAGCACCGGCTCACCCTCCTTCGGCATAGGGATCCGCAAGCGCTCCTGCGCCCATGCGACAGGCACCTGCAGGCCGGTTTCCACGAGCTTGGGCAGCGCGTCGGCGTACAGGGCCACGTCTTCGGGCTCCTCGGTGTTGAACACCAGGCGCGGGCAGCGGCGCAAACTCTCGACGCCGCGGTTCAGCGCAATCAGTGGGTAAATGTAGTCGCGAGTGATGGTCGCGGCGATCTGGCGTGCATCGCTGTCGCGTATGTCGTGGCGCACCTCGTTGTGAACCTTGCCCAGGGCGTGGCTACCGCCGCCGTTTTTGCCGGTGTCGCTGGTCAAGGTTTGGCCGAGGATGCTCTTCGACTCGGAACCTTCCGCCCACTGCATCATCTGCAGGTGCGCCGGCTCGCCGCCGCTGCTGGTAATCTTGACCACTTCCAGTTGCATCTCCGCCGGCATGATCGCGCGCGCGTCGTGGCCCAGGGCGGTGACGGCGCGCATCAGGCTCGCCTTCTCCTCGGCCGTTGCGCCGCTCTGGTACTTGCCGACGATGATCGGCAGACCGTAAGTTTCCAGGAACTCGGCGAAGTCGCCCAGGGCGTACGCTTTGTAAAGGAAAGGCCACACCAAGGTGCGATACAGCCCCATCCGGCCGAGGTAGCCAGTCTTGGCCTTGCCGTGGGTGTGCATGATCCAGCCGAACGGCTGCAGCGCCTCGCCGTCGAGCGATGCCGTCTGCAGGCGCAGCTCCGTGCGTTTGGAATTCAGGCGGAACCACTCCTGCGGGCGCGGATGGATGGTCGGCAGCCACTCGCTACCCTCCCGGCGCCACTCCAGCTCGATCGGCGCGAAACCATGGCCGACACCATCCATCATGGCCAGGATCAGGTCTTCGATCGGGTCGACCGCGTCCTGCAGCACCTCCTGCACCCACTCTGCGCTGGCTTTCTCGGCGGCCGTCGCGTTCCTCGGCGGCGCGATCGTCCACTCGAGCCCGGCCACCGCCGACTTGCGCTTGTCCATCTCGCTGCGGATGTGTCCGTCACGCTCCTCCATATCAGCGAAGATCCGGTGCTGGTCGAGCAGGTCCCCAGCGTCGGCCGCCTGTAGCGTCTGCGCCAGGCGCGCCGGCGTCAGGCCGCCAAGCATGGGAGTCAGGTATTGGTTTTCCAGTGCACCGATGCGCGCCGTCTGCGGCTCGGCCAGGGTGGCCCGGTTGATCGGCTGGCCGAACTGGTCAAGAATCTTGCTCAAAACATCCTCCTCGATTGCGAGCCATGGTCGTCGTCGCGACCGCCGGCGGACGAGCCGCTGCGCGGCGCCGTCTGGATCTCGTATTTGCCCATGCCGCGCGTGATGGCGATATGCCACAGCAGGTGTAGCGCGGTCAGGCCGTCATAGTGGTGATTGCTCTGCGGCTCCGGCCAGGTGTCCAGCTCGGCCAGGAGCTGGGTCAGGCTCGCGTGGAACACGATCCCCGGCATGAGGCGGTCGGTCACGAACGGCTCGATGCCGTCGATCCGAACCGGTGCCGGCACCGTGGCGGTGATGCCGACCAGGGGGAGTTGCACCCCCTGCCGCAGGGCCGCCAGGATGAAGGTCTGCCGCGAATGCTCGTAGGCGTTGTTGTTCTCGAACCCCCAGGCTAGACACTGGAATTCGCGCTGGGTCTTGATCAGGTCGCTCTCGAGCTTAGACGGCACCCGACGCTTGATCTCGGCGTGCATGACGTGCAGCCGCTTCATGCGTTGATCCAGCCCGCCGACCAGGATCGCGGAGGGGTCGGACTTCTCGTTCGCGCCCATGGAAGGGTCGCAGGCCCCGAAGATGAGCCAGTCACGGGAGCGCTGGACCCAGAAAGTGATGTGGCCGAAAACCTTGTCTTCGTCGGTACGCGGGTCGCCTTGCATCTCGGTGTTGAACGCCCTCGGGGCGGTGGCGCGCTGACGCATCAGCCAGAAGAGGCTCCGCACGCTCGGCCAGGACACGACCGCGCCTTCGTCCATCGCGGCCTTATTGGCCAGGTAGAACCGGTGCGATGGAAGGTCGACGTCGGCCACCACCTGTCCGCGCTCGGCGGCGGCCTGGACGGCCTTCGCGTCGTCGTTGCGCATCATCTCTTCGCACGTCGCCCACAAATCCATGTCCTGGGGCAGCTGGGCCAGCGCGCGGAAGTGGTGCACCACGTGGCCGATAGTGCGCTTGGCGCGGCTGATCGGGTCGTCCTTGTCCAGGATCGTGCCGACACCGCAGTACTTGACCGAGCCGTCTGGAGGGCCGAGGTAGTCGATCGCCTTCGTCAGCCACGTCCAGCGGTTCTCGCGCTCGGTCGGGCTTTTGGCCTCGGCGTCCGTGATCAGGTCGTCGCCCAGCAGCAGCTTCGGGCGACTGGCGCCGTGGAAGGTGCCTCGGATCGCCTGCTCGGCGCCGAACGACTCCAGCTTGACCCCGGTCGCAGTGATGACCTCGCCGATTCGCCACATGCTGCCCTGGCCACATGCCTCGGGAAAGTCGAGCGCAAGCGCCGCGTTGCCGGTCAGCTCGGTCTTGACGACTTCGACGAGCTTCGTAGGCAGCTCGGTCTCGGCGCCCAGCAGGATGACGTAGTCAATGAAGGGTGGCGCCACCTCGAGGCTGACCTCCTTGCGGATCTCGGGACGCTGCAGGAGCGCCTGCACGTTGACCCAGCACGGCCCGATCTTGGTCAGCATCGACGACTTCGCCTCACCTCGAGGTGCGATCCACCACTCCTTGACGCCGCCGGCCTGCTGCAGCAACTGTGGGAAGCGCTGGCAGAACTGCGCCTGGAAGAGCGATGGCGTTCCCCGGATGTGGTGGGGGAAGTAGGTGTAGGCGAAGAACTGGAAGTCGCCCAAGAGCACGCGGCGGCGGCGCTCGCGGATCGCGGCCGGCGACGCGTCCAGGCCGGCGGCGTGCGCTTCGATGTCCTTACGTAAAGAGCTGACCAGGTCGGTCAGCTCCAGCTTGAACTCTCTCTGAGTGAGGTCTTTGCTAATCATTTGGCACTTGCAAGGATCTTCGGCAGCACTTCGCCGAATGGCTCCAGGATTTCGACCAGCACTGCGCCATGCTGCGGGTAGCGCGCCTGCACGAACTCGGCCAGGCCGCGCAGCACCGCCATGCCGATCGACAAGGCGTTGGCCTCGGGCAGGAATCGCTTCATGGCCGCCATGCTCTTATGGATGTTGTCCATCAGAGACGACAGGAGGTCGACGCGCTGCAGCGCCGGCATCGCGTCGTCGGCCTTGATGAGGTCGAGGGTCGCGTTGAACTGGACGAGCATCTCGGTCAGGATCTGTTGCGAGAGCTGCTCGATGTCGCCGCCGGCCAGGCTGGAGGCGGTCCGCAGCTTCTCCCAGTCGTCGCCTTCGGCCGCAGCGGCGTCGCGCCAGCGCTTGGCGGTCGAATACGACACGTTCGCCAGCTTGGCCGACTGCTCCAGAGACAGCCGGTCGAAGACGTAATGCTTGCGCACCTTGGCGCGAATGTCGGCACCCTTGGCCATTACATCCCGATCTTCTTCTTGAGCAGCTCGACCAGGATGGCCATGCCGGCCGACGAGCCGATACCGGCGATGACTCCAGCGCGCGCCGCGCCCTTCTCCAGCTCGGCCAGGCGCTTTTCGTGGCCGGCGATGGTCTGCGCCATCCCGGCTGGATCGGTCTTTTCGAGCGCCCTCAGGCGCAGATCGTGGTCGTCGAGGCGGCCGGTGAGCTTTTCATCGAGCGCTTCGACCGCGCTTTCGATGCGCGCCGAGGTTTTGCCCTGGGCTTCGAGGTTGGCTTCGATGCGCCCGAGGATGCGCGCCAGGTCGTTGTTGCTGATTTCCATTGTGGGTCCGTGGTTGGGTTATCGGGCCTTGCGGCCGGCTTTCATGCGCTCACAGTGGGCGCAGCGCAAACAGCCGGGTACGGCCTGGCGGCGCGGTTCGGGGATGAGTTCCTCGCAGTCGACACACGGTGCTGGGCGGCCGGCGCGGGCCGCCTCCCGCTCTGCGGCCTGGCTTGCCGCCAACTCCGAGCGCGCCTGCCGGTGGCGCCAGGCGGCTTCGCGTTCGGCCGTCTCGACGCGGCTCGCTTCGTCCAGGATCTCGCTCACTCGGGGTTCTCCGTGTTCGTGTACCAGCTGATCCAGCCTGCCGTCTTGATCTGGCAAAGCCGGTACAGCCTGGCGGTTTCAATGTGGTTCGTGACCGCGTTCTGGCCAGGCTCGAGCTTCGGCAGCGGTCTGCACGGCACCAGAAGGTTCGCTTTCGGGGTCGACGTGGGACTGGGCGTTTGCCTCGTTCCAGCGGCGCAGGCTGTCAGCGTCAAGCACGCAGCCAGCATCAGGGTTCTTGCGTAGGTCGGCTTCATAGTCGGTTCGGATGGTCTGGAAGGCTTCATCGGCACGTGCCTGGGCGCGTTCGGTGCGTACGCCGGCAGCAAGTGCGACCTGGTCTTTCCGGTCGCGGGTCTTGGCTTGGGTGCGCAGGGCCTGCACCTCGTGCGACGCCTGGCGCGCGTCGCGGACAAACCAGCCCAGGGCGTAGGCGCCAATGCCGACCAGGAGCGACCAGGTCAGTACGGCTACAACGGCGGTAGCGGTTCTCATGCGATCACCCCATTGCACAGGAGTGGCCCCCAGCTGGCATAACGGCGCTGCAGGGAGAAGATGATCTTGCGGGGATATTGGCGCGATGCCTGGAAGTTGGCGAGGCTCTGGCCAGCGTTGATGTGCTCGGTGACACCGAACCAGACGCCTGGCTGGGGAGAGAGGCGCTGGGCGCGCTGCACATAGCCCAGACCGGCGTTGTAGCCCTTGAACGTGGCGGCCCAGCGGTGGCATTCGTTGACGGCCTTGACGCGCTGGCTCAGCCAGCGGTTGAACCTCGCCTGGCCACGCATCGCCCAGGTGGGGTTGTATGGGTCGGGCGCGCCCAGCTCAGGGAATAGGCGCGTGACCTGTTCTGCGGTCGGATCCATGAACTGCGCGAGGCCCCGACCGTCATCCCAGGCGGTGATGTCGGCCCGGCAGCTACTTTCCTTCATGAGCTGGGCGGCCAGGGCGGGGATCGGCGCGCCAAGCCCGAAAACCGCCTGCGCCTCGCGGGTGAGCGTGGCGCGGTAGCGGTCGCATGGATCGGCATGCGCGAACTGAGCAGTCAAGCTTGCCGCGAGGATGAGCAGGGCCAGCAGAGCGCGCATTACAGCCCGAGGCCCAGGGTGAACATGGCGCCAGTGATGATGATCGCGCGCCGGACCATCACCAGAGGCTGCGAGTAGGCTGTGATGCGATCGCGGAAGGCCGCGCGGTCGAGCCAGTAGCCGGCGTAGCCGCCCAGGGTCACGTGGCCGAGCTTCCAGACGATCGTCTGGATCGGGCCGGAATAGCCACGGTCGAGCAAGATCAGCGCGAAGGCGTACAACAGCACGGCGACCAGCAGCCAGCGCACCATGCGCAGGCGTTCCTTCGATTTGGTTGTCAACATTCTTCCTCCAGTGCTGACAGGCGTCAGCCTAGTGAAGGAGGCAGCGTGCGGGACGGTTACCGTGCCGCTAACTACGCTCCAGCGCCGCGAACGGTATTGCTCGCGTGGAAGAATGTTCGCTTACGGAAACAGCCGGCCAAAGACTGACACGTGTCAGCAGTAGCCTGTAGGAAATGATTTCGGAGGGTTGCGGCCTTGACGCGAGCGCGTCAGGCCAGCTAGAAGAGTTTTTGCTGCCGAGGGTCGACCGGTTCAGCTTGGCCGGTTTTCTTGAGCACGCGCCAGATAGTACGCTCATGGATCGGCGGCGTATAGTCCTTGACAATCTGAAGCACGCTGGCGCGCGCCGAGAGTTTTTCGACCATGGTGAGGTGATCGAATCTGGCCAGGATGTCACGGTTGCGGAGCGTGACGAGCGCATTCTTGCAAGTCGCGATCGTCACCGGCGTATTGCCGAAGAAGCTGATGATCTTCTGCGCGGCCTCGGCGCCGACCACCGAGGAGAGCTTCTGGACGCACGCTTCGCTCCGGTAGAGGTAGAGGGTTGTACCACCGAACACCTCCACCATGCGCAGGGTGAGCGGCAAACCGATCAAGGCGATCAGCTTCTGCACGCTTCCCGGCAAGTGGGACAGATCATTATCCATCGGTTTCCCTTTGTCCTTGTGCTGGGTGACGCTTGGCGTCGATGGCGAGCGCCGCGACGATCTTCCCGAGCTGCTCCTCGTCGAGCCAGTCCACCTTCACGATCTTGAACATGCGCTGAGCCATGGCGTCGGCGTAGCTCCAGGGGCGCCCCGCGTGCGTCAGCTGAGCTTCGATCTTGCGGATCAAGGCAGCGCGGCGCGCTGGCGGGTTCGGCCGCTTACCATAGCTGGCCTTTACTTTGGGTTTGAAGCCCGACTTTTCCAGGTGCTGCAGCACCCGCGCGGCGCCCAAGGGCGTCAGGTCTTTCGACGAGGTCACGCCGCCGTGCTGCTGGAGCATGGCGCGATAGGTCTCATCGTCCAGGCCCAACTCTTTCTTGGCGATGTGGATCTTGGCAAGCGAAGGATTGCGCGGCATTTGTCACCCCTCCGTCAGCGCGTCCACGACCGGCTCGGCCGCGACAGGCTTGGCCAGCGCGTTAAGAGCGACGCGCGCTTCGTCAACCGACAGCAACTCGATCGATTCGCAGACTTTGCAGAGGTGGTTAATGGCGGCCTTGCCGTTTACCCAGTCCGGCAGGTACAAGGTGTACGAACCGCTGTAGAACGGATCCCGAGCGACATAACGCTTGCCAAGAGCTTTCTCGGCCGCCTTGCGCTTTGCCGCCGACAGGTTCGGTCGAATCGATTTGCGCATGAACCTGGACTCCTGGGCCGCGCTACTCTCGACGAACCACGCTCCCTCGATTCTCCCGTTGACGAAGGTCGTCACGCGGAAGGTTAGCGAATTCTTGCCGGTGCGCTGCATCACCAGCGTCACCAGGTAGCCGTCGCAGCGCAGCGACACGCGCCCCCACGGATGGCTCAGGTCGGCGATCGCTCGCTCTTTCTGCTCTTTGCTTAGTGTCATGTTTGTCCTTTTGGCTGCTCATCAGTGCCTAGCCACCGCGCCAGGCAGACCGACCGCCGTGGCGGCCGGTTTCGCTTTAGTAGTTCGGTGTCACGAAGGTGACGCCGTGGCGACCCTTGTGACCGTTATTCCCTGCGCACCACTTGAGCCACTTGGCCAGAGCATCACCGCGCGCCTGCTCGTCCTGCGCCTCTGGAACTCCAGGCACCAGGTAGACGCCCTCACTCGCGCCACGGCCCTGGCGCGTCAGCACCGCCAGGGTGCCGTTGAGGTAGGCCTTCGGGCCTCGAGCGATGAGGATGGCGCCCTCCGGGAGATCGTCCTCGTCGCCCATCTCGATCCGGCCAGAGGCCCAGCACCAGGCCGCCTGCTCGACGATCTCGTAGTAGGCATGAGCAGCACAGCGTGGGCAAACCCGAGCGCTGCGACCGTCGCCGATCTCGTGCAGGAGCCGCTCGGACTCCATGTGTTTGTGGCGGCAACGGCAGCACTGGACCGGGACAGTGCCGATTGCCGGCTTGGCTGGCCCCGTCATTTGCGGTCCTCCCACGTGAAGTCCGGCCCCTGGCAGTGAGCCTGGACGGCGTTCGCCTCGTCCAAGATCCGCAGCTTCGCGCGATCGTTCAGGTGGACGACCAGCTGGGCAGCGCGCTGGCGAACCATCTGCTCGTCCTTCTGGTCGAGCCGGCTGATATGTCGCCAGCTTCCGGCGTCGTTGATCTGCAGCTTCATGCCGTGGCCATATCCAGGGAGATCGGCAGGTACTGCTCGGTGTCGCCGACCCGCTCGTAAAAGCGGACGTACTGCTTGCTGCCCACCACCTGGACGGATTCGCCGATCGCCTTCATCGCTTCCTGCCAGCGCTTGTCCTTGATCTCGAGGCGGCGCAGCGCAAGGATGCGGCCGGTGTTGACCTGGCCTTCCTTGTCGGTGTTGAACGCCTGCTGCACCAGCACCTGGATCTCGGGGCTGCTGCCGGCGCTCCAGTCGCCGATGCACTGGTCGATCAGCGCCTTGGCCGCCTGCAGGCGCTCGTCGAAGGCGACCTTGTCGGCCGTGGCGAGCTGGATCCGGTAGCGGCCGTCAAAGCTGTGCAAGGTCGTGTTGCCCTTCTTGCCACCGATCGGCGAGTTGTACTGCTCGGCCGAGAGCTGGATGAAGGCGGCGCAGTCTCCGAAGACGAGGTTCTTGAACTCGCGCATCTCGGTGCTGAGGCGCTTGGCCCGCGCCATCAGCTCGCCGACCAGGCGATCGCGCTCGATGTCGATCGGCTTGATCATTTCCTCCGGGATCAGATGACCTTGGGCGTTCTGGCGGTAGCCGGCCGGGATCTGGGTTTTGGTTTCGTTGTTGCTCACGGTGTTTCCTTTCAGGTTGGTCAAATGTCGGTTGGACCGATCGGGATTCGCTTTTCCGGTGCCGTCGGCGCCGGCTGCTCGGCCGGCTTGTTCTTGTCGTCCTGGGTGCGGCTCGGCCAGGGGATGAGTGGATCGAATGCGCCCATGGATGTCTCAGTGCTTCGTCTCTGGCTCGGCCACCCGCACGACGACGTTCTTCGCGATCACTTCATCCACGCGCTGCAGCGCGCCCTCGGTATCGCCTTGCATGCGCGCGAAGACGATCTCGCCGAGGGTTTTTGAGATGTCTTTCGCCACAGCCTTGAGGTTGTTGTGGTCTTGCAGGAGTCCCTGCAGGCTTTCCTCCAGCAACTCGTAGGTAGGCTGCTGATTCGCCTGCAGAGTTGCAGCAAGGCGGGTGGACCAGTGTTCTTGGGTCATCGGGGTATCTCCTAGTAGTGGGGCTGGTGTTTGGTCGGTTAAGTGGTTTCGAACCAGGTGATCTGGCAGTCGTGCAGCTCGACGCTGCACAATCGTTGTCCGGCGCCAGCGGGACGGCTGTTAAACCCGCAAGCCTCCTGGATCAGCAGCGGCGCCGCCTCGGCGACTACATGCAGCGACGGCATGCGGCCCTTGAGGTAGACGGCCACCGGCGGAAAGCCGCGAGCACGGAGCCAGCGGCCCGCCGAGTTCACGGCGTGCAACCGCGCCATGAAGTCAGGGGTAAAGGTCTTCGACGTCCCGGATGCCTGATCGGTCACGGCAGGGTGGCCGCTCCGTAGTGGCAGGATCTGGGCGGTGCCGGTGAGGATCGTCATTGCTGTTCTCCTTTGCAGTTGTTTTGGCACTTCTGGCAGGCACGCCAATGAGCCATCTTGGTTGGGTGGTGCGTTGGCGCGCGCTGCATGGCGTACGCACGGCAGTCGGCGCTCGGCAGCTCCTGTCCCAGGTAGGGGCAGTCCACTACGGCCGGCGTCTCTAGTACCTCAATCGCTTTGGCCGCGATCTTGTCCGTCTGGCCGGGATAGGTTCCCGACAAGACCAGGCTGACCGTGGTGCGGGAGTAGTTCAGCCGATCGGCCAGGGCGCGCATGCTGGTGCGCCCCGCTTCCTCCCGCATCAACGCCAGCCAGCGCGGTTCAGAGGTCGTCGTCATTCTTCGGTTCCTCCTTCCAGACGACCTTGCACAGGTTCGGGTCGTAAACCTGCTTGGTGCGCTGGATCATCGGGGGCCGCGGCCCCGTGTACTTGCCAGGCGCCAGGCGGTAGCGCGCCTGCACTTGGCCCCTGCCAAAGCCACGGCTGCGAGACTCGGCAACCCGCAGCAGGTAGCCGGCGTTAAACAGGGCGGAGATGTACGATTTCGCCGTTTCCTGGGTGACGCGCACGCCCGATGTCTCGGCGTGAGCTGCCAGCTCGGTCGTGTTGAACTCCCCAATGATGCGCATCGACCGCCACATCGCCTCGGTGCCGAGCCCCTGGGTGACCGGCTTGCCGTCGCGCGTCACGCGCGGCGCCTCGACGCCGTTGTCGCGCACGATCGTCCACTTGGCATGCCGCTGGATCGCCTTGCCCTCGACGCGCTCGCACTGCACGATGCCGGCGCGCTCCAGAGAGTTGAGGTAGGTGAACAGGGTTTCGTCGTCGACCTTCGCCTTGCGAGCGATCTGGAAGCAGGTAAACGGTCCCGCGTGCCGGCGCATTTCCTCCCAGGCACGTTGGCGCGACCCCTTACCACCAACCAGCTCCATGTGCGCCGGCTTACGGCGTCCGCGCACGTTCTCGACTTGCTTCTCCACGCGCATCCTCCTCACACCGTCCGACGTTTCGGCGCGTCGCCGGTGTAGAGGTCGGTGTCGCCCCACTTAGCCAGGGTCATCTCCGACTCGGCCTGCAGCATCGCCTCCTCGTGAATGCGGGTGAGGTTCACGCATACCCGGCGGATCGATCCGTGGGCCAGGTCGACCACGCGCTGCATGAGCGCCTCGTCGATCGCAACGCCGGGGCAGTAGATTGGTGCCAGCTTGCGGGCGTCGTCCAGAGACGCCGGCAGCGCCGGGATCCATGCGAGCACGCGGCTGTGCATTCGCTCCCAGCGCTTCATCTTCTGCGGCACTTGCTCTTCGCCCACCAGGAGGAGCGTCCCTTGGCTTCCCTCGTAGATGTCGCGCACCAGCTCAACCATGCCGTCCTTCTTGAGGCAGTGGTCGAATTCGTCAATGATCAGCGGTCGGCCCGAGGAACCCAGCTGCTCGCACACCTGGTCGAGCATCGCCGCGATGGTCGCCGCCGGCTTGACGCCCATCTCGAAGAGGATCTTCTCCAGCAGCGTCTTGCGGTTCCATGCGCTCATCATCTGCACGTAGTAGCCGCGCATCTGGTTGGCGATCGCCGAGCAAGCGATCGTCTTGCCCCGGCCGGCTTCGCCATACAGCACCCCGATACCGGGCAAACCGTTGACGCGAGAAGAGAGCTTCTCGGCCGCGACGGCGACCAGGTCGAGGTTGCTGATCTTGGCCACACGATTGACCGGAGGATTGGTAGTCGTCATACTCTTGGTTCCTTATTTCTACTGTTTGCCGTTGCAGCGGCAGGCTTTACGCAGTTCGTTTCTGAAATGCTCGGAATTCGGCGGTCTCCTGATAGGTGTGCCGCCATTTTTTTTGCTTCTCTCCTTCCAGTTCCTCCTCGTTCAGGTTGCTAATTCGTTGCCACTCGGCGTAGCGCTCGGCCGCAGTGGCCGGTACCGTCCAGGTGGTCGGGTGCTCAATCGGCATGGACGGCGTTGCGGCCAGCGGCGGCGTCTGGACGCTTTGCACCTCGACCAACTCAGCCTGGCGCGCGCGATCGGCGAGTTGGCTGACGTTGAAGCTGCTCATCAGGCCGGGGATCGTGATCTGCTGCGGCATCTCAAGGGCGGGGGCGCCCCGACGTTCCAACTGAACCTCGACCAGCTTGTTCTGGAGGCGGCGCTCACGGCCGGCGGCCCGTTGATCCCTGGCGCGCTCGATGACCGACATCGGCATGTAGTCGCGACGGTTGCCATCCAGCTCGGCCGTGCAGAGGAAGCGGCCGGTGGCGTCGTAGACCCAAACTGTGCTCGGATCGTGGATGTCGTAGCCGATCCGGAGCTGCTCCGTGTTGAACTCCTCGAGCTGACGCGAGAAGTAGCGGTTGCCGAACAGGTTGATTTCGCAGCGCTGGATGGTGCGCAGCACCTGCGGCCTGAACAGTGGGCGTGCTTCGTCGTCGGTGACCAGGTGCGGCTCGAACCCCGCAGCCACTGCGCGCTCCCAGGCTTCGTTCGGTGTCATGTGCCGGCGCCGGCCGGTTGCAGGATCGGCGATCTTCGGCAGCGAGCGATGCGGTCTGTTGTTGTAGGCGTCGACCTTCGCCTTGCAGAACTCCACGAACTGGTCCCAAGGCGTGAGGGGCATTGCCACAGCCTCACTAGAAGAGGTGGCGATTGCTTTGCGCGATAGCTTGAAGCTAGCGAGCTTTGCCTGGCGGTCCATCGAGCGGCCGATAAAGCCTGGCAGTTCCTTCGCAGCGTTGACCCAGATAGTCTGGTGCAGCTTTTCGATAACGCCTCGCGCCTGGCTGTTGTACGGCAGGCTGTTAATCATTTCGATCCCCAGGCGCGCCAGAAAGCCGGTGCCGGTGTCGCTCATCAGCTCGTTCTTGTAGCCCGAGCCGTTGTCGACGTAAAAGACAGCCGGGATCCCGCCGTTAAATACAGCAGAGCGCAAGGCGTCGACGACCGCGAAGGTGCTTTCGGCCAGGCCGACAGACCAACCCACGGTTCTGCGAGTTGCGATGTCGATCACCGAGGTGATCTCCGGTCGGAATGGACGGCCGTGCATTGGGTGCTGAACTTCCGCGTCGAAGGTGTGACCGTCAGCGCTATAAATGTCACCCGGCAGCAGATTGGCGAAGTCGCGGCGGACGAATCCCTTGAGGCTCTTGATCTCGCGGTCGCCCATGCGGCCGAGCTGCAGGGAGACATTGCCGACCTTCGCCAGGAAGCGGCGGACCTGCCAAATGCTGGGCGCGGCCGTCTTGTCTCCGAGCGCCTGAAGGAACTCGCGGTAGGCGTGCTCCACGGTAGGCTTTTCGGGCCTCTGGTAGTGCGCCAGGAACGCCTTGGCCCAGGCAGGAACCGACATGTCGGCTTCGCGCTTTTTCGGCGCCAGCATGCCAGCACGTTCGTACTCAACAAACCGCAAAACGCTGCGCTCGGAAGGGAGCCCATCCGGGCTTGGTCGACCGCGACCGTCGCGCGCCATCTTGAGCATCGCGATCATCTGTTCGCCGGCTTCGCCCTTGCGCGCCATTTCGATGAGGACCCGCGCGGCCTTTTTCATCGGGTAACCGGACCTATTCATCAGCGTGTCCAGGGCGAGCAGCACACCTTTTCGGGCGTCGGCTTTCAACGCTTGCCCCTCAGTCTCGATCAGAGGGAGTTGATCAGCAGGGCCAACTTTGCGCGGGACAATGGGCGCAGGCGCTCGCGCAGCGATCGCTAAAAATTGCTGTGCTTCTTTTGCCCGGATCGCATCGATAATTTCCGGAGACGGGATATATTCGCGACGTTTGCCCCCGCGACCGCAAACTTCCACATAAGTCCACTTCGCCTTTTCGGCGAACTGGATTACTTTGCCTTTGCTCGCGGGAAGATTGGGTAGCTGTAGAGAGGCCAGCTCAGCAGCGGAATAACGATCCTTGATCATTGATCCCCCGCAAACAGATCAAGCTCAGGGCTCCCAGCCTTCATAACATTGCTTCGCTGAAAGGCAAGCTGGGCCAAGGTCCGCGTAATTGCCTCGACCGTAGCTTCAAGCGATTCGCCGTTTTGATAAAACCGCGAAAGCAACATCATTGCTTCGCTGAAATTAGCTTGGACACTCGCTAAGTCGGTCACATCCGATTTTTTTCCGACCGGAATTGGGACGACAATCTTGTCCCCGTGCGCGGCCGCCAGGTATTCGCTTACGAAAGAAACGCCGCAAAACGTCTCGAACTGACGAAGTCTGTTCAAGGGCATTGCGTTATCGGCAACCCAGCGATAAAGCGTCTTCGTCTCAACGCCCATGAGATCAGCGAGCACTTTGACCGGCTTGCGGTTTTCGCTTGAATAGTCGACGCAAAGTTCCAGCGCTTCAGAGAGGCTGGACGGTCGAATTGTTTTCCATCGTGCTTTTCGCATTGTTGCTTTTTCCATCATGAGAATCTGCGAGGTAGTGCAGGAACGTTCCTCTCGGTACGATTCACCCCACTGCTGCCGTTGCAGTGGTGCGCTCAGCGGTACGCAAGTGTTCCGAGAGTGTCAAAACCGGCGTAAAATCACGCTTTGCGTAACGTTCTGGCCAGATTGTTTCTGGTGCGACACCGAGAGCCGAGGCGATGATTCGCTCAGCTTTGGGATAGGGTCGATCTAAGGCGGACTTCAGCGTTCCATCGCTCAGGCCGCTCTGGCGGGATAGGTTACGCAGCGACCAGCCAGCTTTATGGAGGGCTGCGACGACATCTGCCCGGTGCCAATCAGTAGCAGCGGGTTTTTTTTGGACAGGGGATACACTCATTGGTTGACCTCATAGGTTGGAGCCATGAGCGAATCTTAAGTGTTCCCAAGCGTTCCGTCAAGAGTGTATCCATCGGAACGCTTTCACGTTTAGCGCTGCCGTCAGCGCTATTTCTAATAGGGGCTGTAAGTGATTGTTTCTGCGGAAGAAAGTGGGAAGCGTTCCCAAGGGGATCAGATTCATTCCGAGGGGAACACATCGGAAGGATCAAGTGTTCCTTCGAGCCGTCGCTTCACGGCAGCCGAGCTGGCCTCGATGAATGTGCCTGGGCTACCGAAAACGAAGGCTCGGATCATCGATCGCGCGACAAGTGAGGGGTGGGCGTTTGAAGAGGTGAAAGGTATAGGTGGGACTCGTAGGCTGTACGAGGTGCCTTCGGCTTACCTCCTGCCTCAAGACTTGCCACCGCGTGCAACCTATGTGAAACGCTCGCCGCCGGCGGAGAACACCCAAGCGCCGCACGTGCCCACGATCGTTAGCGGAGCGAAGGCCGATATGGAGCGGCTCACGTTGGCCGTACAAGCGGTTGAGGAGTGGTGCCAGGAGACAGGGCGCCCCCTGGAGCCTGGTCAAAAGGGTGCCGTTATAGCCGTGCTATACGACTATCTACTTCGTGGAGGAGAGGAGGACAACGTTAGATCGCTCCTGAAAGTCGTAAGGTAGTGACAATGAGTGAAATTTAGTTGCCGTGCATAAACTATACTGAATATATTTGTATGTACAGCACCATCAACACACTCAAACAGATTCTGCGCGACGCCTCGGGAAGCCCGAGCAACTGGGCTCGTTCCAACTTCATTTTGCGGCCTGGTTACGATGCGGCCGCCGCGAACGACCCCGCCTACGGAGTGTCGCGCTCACAAAGAAGTCGCCGCGATGTCAAAAAAGGCGCAATCGCGGCCTAAACAGGCTCATTCGTAGCTAGAGAGTGCCAAAACAAGAAACTCGCCCATGTCTGCTAAGTTATTGAAATGACTTAGCTTTCTTGGTCTGGCTGGTCAACGTTGCGGTGACAAACTGCTCACTCCCCCACACTCTCCACGACACGAGCGCGCGTCCAGGAATCGGTGTTTTTCAAGACAAGCACGCGAGCAGACCGCCATTTCTTTTTTAGGCTTCGCACAGGCAAGCGCGGGCTTCTCGCCTCTCCGGGACACCAGCGCGCGTCCAGGACTCCCTGTTTTTCGAGACAGGCACGCGAGCAGACCTCCATGTCTTTTTTAGGCTTCGCACAGGCAAGCGTGGGCTTCTCGTCTCTTCGGGACACGAGCGCGCGTCCAGGACTCTCTGTTTTTCGAGACAAGCACGCGAGCAGATCTCCATTTCTTGTTTAGGCTTGGCACAGGCAAGCGTGGGCTTCTCTTCTCTCCGGGACACGAAAACGCGGCCAGGTCTCTCTGCTTGTTAAGACAGGCACGCGAGCGCAGGCTTCCTTCTTTTCCAGGGCTCGCACAGGCAAGCGTGCGTTTCTTGTCTGTCGACGACATGAAGCTGAGTCTAGGTCTGCCTGTTTCTCAAGATAGTCACGCGAGCGGGCCTCCTTTATTTCCGCGACGCGAGCGCAAGCCCGGGCACGCTTGTCGTTCGCGGCGCAAACGCGGCAACAGGCACTCTTGTCGCTCGCGGCGCAAACGCGGCAACAGGCGCTGATCTTCCGAGTGGCAAAGGCTGGCGCAGGCGCTCGTTTCCTGAGCGCATTGCGCGTGTGGCCGCTCGGCCCGCCGCCTTGCGCCGCCATCGTCGGCCGGCGCAAGACGGACCGCTTGCTACCAGCCTGAAGGCCGCAGGCCGCCGAAGGCGTAAGGATAGGGGAAGCCCGATGCCGTCTGGGCCGCTTGGCCACCCACGCCAGCCAGGTACTGGGCCATGCCCTTGTCGGCCACGCCGGCGAACATCCCGTGCGGCAGGCCGAAAGCGATCGGCTGGGCCGCCCACGGCGCCTGCTGGGTAACCGGCAGACCGAGCGCGACCAGGGCGTCCGGCATCCCGTAACCCACCCGCGTGGGATCCGAGAGCGTGACCGGTCGCGCGCTCATGCGCAAGACCTGGAACAGGCGTTCTACCCGCTCCGCCGACCGCACGCCTCCGAGGCCCTGGAACTCGGCGCGGTGCGCCAGCACCAGGGCGGCCAGGCCGCTCACATGGGGCGCCGCCATCGAGGTGCCGTCCCAGGCCGCGAAGTTATTGGGCGGCACGGCGGAGACCACCGCGACTCCGGGCGCGGCCACATCCACCTGTGGCCCGCCGCAACTGAAGCGGGCCGTGAAGTAGCCCTGGGCATCGACGTCCCCGGCGAGCGTCTCGGCGTGATAGCTGTCGGGCGGGAATTCGCCGAGCTTGCCGATTGCCGCCACGGCCAGCACCAGGGGCGAGGATGCCGGGTACTGCACCGGGCCGCCGGAATTGCCCGCCGCCGCGATGCAGGCCACGCCGGCCTGCCGGGCGCGCGCGATCTGGCGTTCCAGCGCCTCGGACGGGGAGCCGCCGCCCAGGCTGAGGTTCACCACGTCGATCTGCTGCTCGATGCAGTATTCGAGCGCGTCGATCAACTGGCTGACCTGGCCGCCGGGGAAGAGCTTGCAGACGTGGATCTCGGCATCCGGTGCGAAGCCGCGGATGCCCCAGGCCGGATTGGCGGCGCCGATCACGCCCGCGCAATGCGAACCGTGGCCCAGGGTGTCGATGTTCCAGGTGTTGCGGTCGACGGTCTTGTTGATGACGTCGAAGCCGGCCCGGATGCGGTTCAGGTTGCCGTGCGAGGTGGCGGCACCGGAATCGATGACGGCGACCTTGACGCCCTGGCCGCGAAACTGCGGCGGCACCTGGTCCAGGCGCATGGCGCGCGCGCCCCAGCCCATGGCGTTCTGCTGCGGGATGCCCTGCAGCGCGGGCCAGTCGGCCAGGGCGCGCAGCGCCACCAGATTGGGCTCGTCCAGGCTCAGGTCGGGATCGCGCTGGTAGAAACTCCAGTAATCGGTGCGCGGCTTGACGTACAGGCCGCTGACCGCGTGCGCATCTTCGCCGTACAGGCGCAAGCGCACCATGCCGTCGGGACCGGTGAGGCCGCTGCTCGGCAGCACGCCCCCGAAGAGCGAGACCTCGGCCTCGGCCAGCGGCGCGCCATCTTTGCCGAGCACGACCAGCACGAGTTCGGTCTGGGGGCCGTCGTAGGGAGTGAGGGAGGACACCAGGTCGGGGCGGCGCAGCACGGGGTCGAGCAAGTGCAGATGCTGGTCGCGCTCGACCAGCAGGCGGCCCTGGCCGCTTTGGTAGAGTTCGCGCGCCCTCTGGTCGGTCATGCGCGCCACCACGACGCCGTCGGCGTCGCCGGCTGCTGCGCCCAGCGCGCCGCCGACCGAGGCCATGGCGAGCCCCGCGCGCAGCTTCAGGGCCTCGACTACGTCGATGTCGGGCGCGGCCTGCAGGGCCTGCTCGAGCGCGGACAGCGACATCGGCGGCGCGTAGGCGTTGGCGTTGCCCAGCCCGCCGAGGCTGGCGAAGGGCGCGAGGCCGCCCGCTGCGGCGCCAGGCGCGCCGCCCGCAGGCGCCGCGGACAGGGGAGCGCGTGGGGCGACGAGGTATTTTTTCTTGCGTTCGGCAACGGCGTGCCCGTGTTCGCGCGGGGAAGCCGCGTCGGTGGCGGGCTGCGCCATGGCGCCGTCATGCGATTCGGATGCGCCGTCTGGCGCCTTGCCGTGGCGACCCTGCGGCTCGCCCGGCGGGTGTGAACTTTTTGGCATGGCTTGTCCTTTGGCCGCCTTGCGCGCTAGTCCGACAGGGACAGCGGCTGGTCCGGCTCGATCGTTAACTGGTCATGGGTGCGGCGCCGCAATTGTTCCGCGGTTGCCGGGTCGGTTTCCACGACGGCGGTGTGCGGCGGACCGGCCGAGGGGCCGATCGTATCGACCAGCCGGATGGCCGTCTGGGCCCCCAGGCTGTCGAGAAAATGCATGAGCGCGCTCGCGTCGCGGGCGGCGCGCACGATGTAGCGCTGGCTGGCGTTGGCGGATGCCGACATCGGTGAACTCCTGAAAAACCGGGCCACGCGGCCCGGCGTATCGTCGAGACTTAGTGCACGGTTTGCTGGCCGCCCATCTGGGCCTGTTGGGCCTGCTGGGCCTGGGCATAGGCGGTCCACGGATCGACCGAGAAGGGCAGGAAGCGGCCCAACTGGCCGGCGATGCCGCCGATGGTGCTACCCAGTTGCTGGTTGCCGAGCTGGCCGCCGATGAAGCTGCCCACCGGCTGGGCGTACTGGCCGATCATGTTGCTGACCCAACCCTGCGGCGCCATCTGGCCGCCGGTCTGTGCCGCCTGCTGCTGCAGCATCGCCTGCTGTTGCTGGACCTGTTGCAGCAGTTGTTGCAGTTGCTGCTGGTAGGCCTGCAGTTGTTGCAGCTGCTGGACCACGCCGACCTGCTGGGCCGGCTGGGCCACGGCGTCGGCCCCGAAGGGCAGCAGGCTGCCCAGGCCGGACAGGCCGCCGCTGATCACGTTGCCCAGGGTCGGATTGTTGGTGAGGTTGCCGATCAGGCTGCCGGCCGGCTTGCTGAACTGGTTGATCAGGCCGCCGAAGAAGCCACCCTGCGGCGTGAACTGGCCCTGCTGCGCGGCCTGCTGCTGCAACTGTTGCAGTTGCTGCAGCTGCTGGAGTTGCTGCAATTGCTGGATTTGCTGGGGCGAGACGCCGCCGAACTGCGCGGAAGGATCGGCGCCGAAGGGCAGCAGGGCCCCGCCGATGCCGCCCGCCATTTCGCCGATGCGGCTGCCCAGGTTGGGGTTGCCGAACAGGCCGCCGATGCCGCGGCCGATGGCGCCGCCCACCGGCGCGCCGAACAGGCCGCTCAGCAGGCCCTGCGGTTGGAATGGCGCTTGTCCGTAAGCCGATTGCTGGAACTCGTACATGCTGAACTCCTCCATGATGGCGGCGGCCGCCGCCGGGCCCGGCGCACTGCGCCGGATGCCGCGTCCTTACTGCCCCTTGCCGGCCGCCGTGTCGGTAATGCCCGCGCCGCCGGTAAGGACGGCGGCGTGGGCGGCGTGCAGGGAAGGGCAAGGTTCGGGCCGCTCCGCCTGCAGGTAGGCGTTCGACTGGTTCGGCCGGGTGAAGTTTGGAGGCGAAGGCGAGGGCGGGCGCAATCAGGAATCGTGCTTGCGATGGCGCAGAAAATTTGTAAAAACTCTCTCGTCGCTTACGCAACAATTCTGTGCCACAGGAAAAAGCATGTGCGAAATCGGGTAGAATGACGGCCCCTGTCATCCGGCGCTCCGCGCACAGTCCCCGCCATGTCCCCGCCAGCCACCGCCGCCACTACGCTCGTGATCTTCTGCAAGGTCGTCGACAACTATGGCGACATCGGCATCTGCTGGCGCCTGGCGCGCCAACTGCGCCACGAGCACGCCGTGGCGGTCACGCTCTGGGTTGACGACCTGGCGAGCTTCCGGCGCATCTGTCCCGAGGTCGCGCCCGGCGCCGAGCTGCAGGAAGTGCAGGGCGTGACGGTGCGCCACTGGGCCGGCCAGGACGGCGTCTTCGCCCCGTCCGAGGTGGCGGACATCGTGATCGAGTTCTTCGGCTGCGAACTGCCGCCCGGCTATGTCGAGGCGATGGCGCAGCGTACGCCGCGTCCGGTGTGGCTGAATTACGAGGGCTTGACGGCCGAGGAATGGGTGGAGGGCTGCCACCGGCTGCCTTCCATGCATCCACGCCTGAAGCTGACCAAGCATTTCTTTTTCCCCGGCTTCACGCCGCGCACCGGCGGCCTGCTGCACGAAGCCGACCTGGAGGCGCGCCGCGCCGCCTTCCAGGGCGACCCGGCCGCGATGGCCGGCTTCCTGCGCGGCCTGGGCCTGGGCGAGGCCGAGATCGCGGCGCGCAAGGTCTCGCTGTTCTGCTACCCGCACGCGCCGGTGGCCGCCTTGCTGCGCGCCTGGGAGGAGGGCGACGAAGCGGTCGCCTGCCTGGTGCCGGAGGGCGTGGCGGCGGACGCGGTGCGCGATTTCCTGGGCGCGGCGCCGGTGGCCGGCGCGGCCGGCGCGCGTGGCAAGCTCAGCCTGCGCGTGCTGCCCTTCCTGCCCCAGCCGGATTACGACCTGCTGCTCTGGGCCTGCGACCTGAACTTCGTGCGCGGGGAGGATTCCTGGGTGCGCGCGCAATGGGCGCAACGCCCTTTCATTTGGCACATTTACCCGCAAGATGAGAACCTGCACCATAAGAAACTGGCCGCCTTCCTCGGACGCTACGCGGCCAGCTTGCCGGCCCTGAGCATGTTCTCGCTTGGCTGGAACGGCGCCACGGCGATCGGCGACTGGGCCGGGGCCTGGCGCTTGCTGCGCGAGGAACTGCCCCAGGTCGCCGCGCGGGCGGCGCCCTGGACCGAGGAAGTGCTGGCGAATGGCGATTTGGCGACGCTGCTGCTCGATTTCGCTTGCGAGCTGGGGCGGGGCGAGGAAAATCGGGTATAATGCCCGGTTAGTCTGTTACGGATTCCTCCGCGGATCCTCGAGGATCAAACGTAGGCTTCACGGCATGTGCCTCACCAGCCACCGATGATTTAATGCAACTACTTTTTTACGTATAACTTACTATGAAATTCGCAAAAGAAATTCGCGTCGGTAACATCATCATGGTTGATGAGAAGCCCTTCATCGTTCTGCGTTCGGACGTCAACGGTTCGAGCCGCACCGGCTTCACCTACAAGTGGAAGATGAAGAACCTGCTGACCAACGCCCCGCTGGAAAACGTGTTCCGCGGCGACGACAAGTTCGACGTCGTCATCCTGGACAAGAAGCCGGTGACCTACTCGTACTTCGCCGATCCGCTGTTCGTCTTCATGGATGAAGAGTACAACCAGTACGAAATCGAAGAAGAGAACATGGGCGACGCCGTCAACTACCTGAAAGACGGTATGGAATGCGAAGCCGTGTTCTACGACGGCAAGGCGATCTCGGTCGAACTGCCGACCACCATCGCGCGCCAGGTGGTGTACTCGGAGCCGGCCGTCAAGGGTAACACTTCGGGTAACGTCCTGAAGGAAGCCAAGATCGAGAACGCGATCGAAGGCCGCCAGCACACCGTGATGGTGCCGCTGTTCGTGAGCCAGGACGACGTGATCGAGATCGACACCCGTACCAACGAGTACAAGAAAGTCGTGCGTAACTAAGCACCGGCTTCCCGAAAAAAGCGCTGCCTGCGGGCAGCGTTTTTTTTTGCCTTGTAAGGACAGCCTCATCGGGCCCTGCGCTGCTATTCTATTGCTTTAAATAAAACATCGAGGGGAGCACATGGATCGCAGGGATTTCGTTCGACTGGGTGTGGCAGCCGGCGCCGTGGCCGGCATGGCGAATGCGGCGGCGGCCCCGGATGCCGGCGGCATCCTCGACGCGGGCGTGCGGGAGCAGCAGGACGCCATGCGCACCGGAAAGCTCAGCTCGAAGGAGTTGGTGACGCGCTACCTGGCCCGCATCAAGGCCATCGACCAGTCCGGTCCGCGCATCAACTCGGTCATCGAAACCAATCCCGAGGCCTTGGCGATCGCCGCCGAACGCGACCGCGAGCGCGCCGCCGGCAAGCTGCGCGGTCCGCTGCACGGCATTCCCGTCCTGCTCAAGGACAATATCGCCACCGGCGACAAGATGAGCACCAGCGCCGGTTCGCTCGCCCTGGCCGGGGTGCGCGCCAGCAAGGACGCCCATATCGCGGCCCTGCTGCGCGAGGCCGGCGCCGTCATCCTCGGCAAGACCAACCTGTCGGAATGGGCGAACATGCGCTCGACCCGCTCGACCAGCGGCTGGAGCGCGCGCGGCGGCCAGACCCGCAACCCCTATGCCCTCGACCGCAACACCAGCGGCTCGAGCTCGGGCGCGGGCGCGGCGATGGCGGCCGGCCTGGCCACGCTCGCGGTCGGCACCGAAACCGATGGCTCCATCGTCTCGCCTTCCTCGATCTGCGGCATCGTCGGCATCAAGCCCACGCTGGGCCTGGTCAGCCGCAGCGGCATCATCCCGATCGCCCATTCGCAGGACACGGCCGGCCCGATGACCCGCACGGTGGCCGACGCCGCGCTGCTGCTGGCCGCCCTGGCCGGCGAGGACGAGGCGGACGCCGCGACCCGCGGCAGCGCCGCGCGCAAGGCGGATTACGCTGCGGCCCTGCGCAAGGACGGCCTGAAGGGCAAGCGCATCGGCGTGGCGCGCAATTTCTTCGGCTCGAACGACGGCGTCGACGCCCTGATCGAGAAGGAGCTGGCGGTGCTGAAGGCCCAGGGCGCGGTGCTGGTCGAGGTCAAGGTCCCCAACACCGACAAGTACAACGAGAGCGAGATGGCGGTGCTGCTGCACGAGTTCCGCCCCGGCCTGGAGGCCTATCTCGCGGCCTATGCGCCGCATGCTCCGGTCAAGACCATGGCCGATGTCATCGCCTTCAACGACAGGCACGCGGGCAAGGAAATGCCCTGGTTCGGCCAGGAGCACCTGATCGCGGCCCAGGCCAAGCCGGGGCTGGAGGCGCGCGAGTACAAGGAGGCGCTGGCCAACAACCTGCGCTATGCGCGCGAGGAGGGCATCGACCAGGTGCTGCGCGAGCACAGGCTGGACGCGCTGGTGGCGCCCACCGGCGGCCCGGCCTGGCTGACCGACTACGTCAATGGCGACCACTACACCGGCAGTTTTTCCTCGCCGGCGGCGGTGGCCGGCTATCCCCACGTGACGGTGCCGGCCGGCTACCTGCGCGGGCTGCCGATCGGCATCTCCTTCGTGGGCACGGCCTGGAGCGACGCGGCGCTGATCGGCATGGCCTATGCCTACGAGCAGGCCACGCGCCACCGCCGCGCGCCGGGCTATCCGGCCAGCATCAACCCGAAGGCCTGAACGGCGCCGGCGCGGCGCGCCTCAGCGCGCCACCGACTGCTTGGCCTTGGCGAACACCGGCCCCCACAGCGGGTGGCTGTGTTCGCCGGGGCCGAGGTCGAAACCGGGGTCGAGCCTGAGGGCGCGGTCGAAGGTCTGGCGGCACAGGGCCTGGCGGCCGGTGACGCAATAGCTGAAGGCCGTGTACTTCAGGGCCGTGACCCGGTTGCGCAGCGAGGCCCCGTTCATGTCGGCCGAGTTGAGACGCTTGATGGCGGCGTTGAACTCCCCGTCGTTGTACAGGTTGATGCCCTCGCGCAGGGCGAGCTCGTCGCGGTCCGGCTGCGGCGGGCGTTCCGGGCGCAGCACGCGCTCGGCGCGTTCTCCGCGCTCCGGACGCTCGGCGCGCTCGGCCCGCGGGCGCGATCTTTCCTCGACCCGGGCGGGCGGCCGGTGCGGGTCGCGCTTGCCGAACAGCGGCTCGAGCTGGGCGCAACCCGCCAGGGTGAACAAGGCCAGCAGGGAAAGCGCGGACAGGGACCGTTTCACTCCATCTCCTCTTCGGTAAAGTCCAGCTCGATCACCGCGGTCTCGCCCTTGACGGAATTGACCGTGACGGTGTGTTCGGGAAAGCTCGGGTTGATGATGCGGATCGTGTGCTGGCCGGCCGGCAGGGTCAGGCGCTTGAGCGGCGGGCTGACGCCGCGGTTCACGCCGTTGACCAGGATCGTGCCCCAGGGCTTGACGACCAGCTTGTAGGTCGCGCCCGGCAGGGCCGCCGCCGGCAGCACGGTCACCGAGGTCGGCGGCGCGGGCTGGTCGGGGGCGGGCTGGCTGGGGGCGGCCGGCGCCGGGGTCACCACGATGCCGGCGCCAGGCGTGGGAGCGCCGGGGCTGGATGCGCCCGGCGCGGCGGCGTAGCCGGGCGCCGCCTGGCCAGCCGCGGCGCCGGGCGACGGGGCCAGGGCCGGTGCGGCAGCGTCCGCCTCGCCCTCGTCCTGGGGCAGGGCCAGCACCAGGGCGTCGCCGGTATTGGTTTCGTGCAGCAGCGCGACCAGGGCCGCCAGGCCGCCCAGCAGCACCGTGGCGGCCAGGGTCAGCAGCAGCCAGCGCTGCAGGCGCATCGGCTGGCCGCGCGCAGCGACCGGCTCCTCGGGCGGCGCATTGGCCGCCGGCAGGTCGGCGAACTGGGCGAAGGTGGCTTCGACCGTAGACTTCATCGAAGGCTGGGCCGGCACGGCGGGCCCGAGCACGACGATGCCCAGCAGGTTGCGCAACTGTTCGATGGTCTGCGGGCGCTCGGCCGGGTCGGGGGAGAGGCAGCGGTCGACCGCGGTGACGAAGGAATCGCTGTAGTCGCCCAGGGTGCGCCCGCGCAGCGGCGCCGCCGGCTCGCGCTCCAGGGTGATGGCGTAATGGATGACCTGGGCCAGGTCGTGGACGTCCTGGGCTTCGGTGTCGCCCGGCGCGGTGCCGGCCGTCGGCAGCAGCATCGGGTCGCCCGAGTCGAGCACCAGCACGGTGTCGGGGGTGATCGGCCGGTGCGGCATCTGCATCGTGTATTGCAGTTCGAGCGATTGCAAGACCTGACGGAAAATGCGCCGGCACCAAGGCTCGTTCACCATTTCCTGGTTGTTCTCGACGATTTCGCGAACCGTGCGGCCGTCGGTCTGCTGCTGTGGCGTACTCAGTGTGCTCGTCATCATGGCAATATGCCGGGCCGTTGCACGGACTGCGCCGGGCCGGACCGGTCAGGTCTGGTTTTGTTGCAAATAATGCCAGAACTGCCGCGATGATGCCTTCGTCAACCGTGCGCGACGGTTACATTTGTCACAATTTCCCAAAAGGGTCGACGAAGCGCATCTTGAACCAGCGTCCCTTGATGGCGCCGTAGTCGGGGCCGAGGGTGCTGCCGGCGCTCAGGCGCGCCACCGCCGCCCGCGCCGCGTGGCGCTCGAGGGCGACGTAACTGCTGAATTCGCCGATGTTGATCTTGCCCACCTGGTCCTTCGTCAGGCCGGCGTCGCCGGTGAGGGCGCCCAGCAGGTCGCCGGCGCGCAGCTTGGCTTTCTTGCCGCCGGCGATGTTGAGCGTCACCATGGGCGCGGGCGCTACAGCGTCGGCATCTTCCTCGAGCGCATCCAGGCGTTCCCACACCGCCTGCGCATCCTGGTATTCCTCGACCAGGCGCACCCACTTGCTTTCGTTGGGCGCGCACAGGGTGTGGGCCATGCCGCTGCCCGCGCCGCGTCCGGTGCGGCCGATGCGGTGCACGTGGACCTCGGGGTCCTTCGACACGTCGACATTGATCACGGTGTCGAGGTCGGCGATGTCCAGGCCGCGCGCCGCCACGTCGGTCGCGACCAGAACCGAGCAGCTGCGGTTGGCGAACAGCACCAGGATCTCGTCGCGTTCCTGCTGCTCCAGTTCGCCGTACAGGGCGAGCGCCGAGAAGCCCTGTTCGCGCAGGGCCTCGGCCACTTCGCGGCAGCGCGCCTTGGTGTTGCAGAAGGCCAGGGCCGACACCGGCTTGTGGTGCCTGAGCAGGCGCGCCACCGCGTCCACCCGGCCGTCGAAGCCGATCTCGTAGAAGCGCTGGTCGATGCGGGTGGCGTCGTGGCGGCTCTCGACCGCGATCTCGAGCGGGTCGCGCAGGAAGGGCGCGGTGGCCTCGCGGATATCGTCCGGATAGGTGGCCGAGAACAGCAGGGTCTGGCGGCGCTGGGGCGTGGCGCGCACGATGTTGGCGATTTCGTCGTAGAAGCCCATGTCGGTCATGCGGTCGGCTTCGTCCAGCACCAGGGTCTGGACCTTGGACAGGTCGAGGCTGGCGCGCCCGAGGTGGTCGCGGATGCGGCCCGGGGTGCCGACCACGATGTGGGCGCCGAATTCGAGCGAGGCGATCTGGGGCCGCATCGAGACGCCGCCGGTGAGGGTGAGGATCTTGACGTTGCCGACCCCGCGCGCCAGGCGCCGCAGCTCGCCCGCCACCTGGTCGGCCAGTTCGCGCGTCGGGCACAGCACCAGGCCCTGGACCGCGAACCAGGCCGGATTGAGCTTGTGCAGGATGCCGATGCCGAAGGCGGCGGTCTTGCCGCTGCCGGTCTTGGCCTGGGCGATCAGGTCGCGGCCCTCGAGCACGGCGGGCAGGCTGGCGGCCTGGATCTCGGTCATTTCGTGGTAGCCGAGCGTGGCGAGGTTGGCGAGGAAGAGCTGCTTGAGGGGCAGGGAGGCGAAGGACGTCATGGGCGGGCTCCAGGGTGGGCCGCCGCGGGGCCTACGGCGCGCCCGGCGCTTCCGGTTCCCAGATGGGCAGGCCGGTCAGGTCGAGCTTGTCGTCGCGGCGCCAGACGGGCAGGCCGGTGGTGTCGGTTTCTTCGAGCAGGCCGAGCTGCTCCTGCTTGAGTGTAGTACGGCGGGGACGCGGGCCGACGCGCTTGGTCTCGACAACGGGAACCAGGGGAGCGGCCGGCTCGAAGCCCGGCAGGTCGAAGGTTGCGTTGTCTTTCTTGTCTCTCATCTGCCTTTGCTGCCGCAGAAAACAAAAGCCCGGCTCGCTGAGTCGGGCTTGTGTATCGATATTCTGGTTGCGGGGACAGGATTTGAACCTGTGACCTTCGGGTTATGAGCCCGACGAGCTGCCAGACTGCTCCACCCCGCGTCTGAGAACGATAGTATAGCGCGTATGGCTGGAACATGCAATCCGGGCCATGGGCAAGCCGCCCGCGCTCATGCTCCTGCTCATGCAGCGCGCAGGCGCCACAGCGAGGTCACTTCCCTGGCGCGCGCCGCATGCAGCGGATCGTCCGGGTCGCTGGCCTTGCCGTGCACGGGGCGGGTGTCGTGGCGCGCGGCCACCGCCAGGCCGGCGTCGGCGATCCAGCCCAGCAGCTGCTCGCGGCTGCGCAGGCCGAGGTGCTCGGCCAGGTCGGACAGGATCAGCCAGCCTTCGCCGCCCGTTTCCAGGTGGGCGGCGAGGCCTGCCAGGAAACCCTTGAGCATGCGGCTGTCCGGATCGTAGATCGCGTATTCGATGGCCGAGCTGGGCTTGCCCGGCAGCCAGGGCGGATTGCACACCACCAGCGGCGCGCGGCCCGGGGGAAACAGGTCGGCCTGGATCACCTCGACCTGGGGCCCGAGGCCCAGGCGCGCGATGTTCTCGCGCGCGCAGCCGAGCGCGCGCACGTCCATGTCGGTGGCGGTCACGCGCAGGCCGCGCCGCGCCAGCACCGCCGACAGCACGCCGGTGCCGGCGCCGATGTCGAAGGCCTCCTTGGCCCCGGCGGGCAGGGGCGCCTGGGCCACCAGCTCGACGTATTCGCCGCGCACCGGCGAGAACACCCCGTACCAGGGATGGATGCGCTCGTCGAGGGCCGGGATCGGCACGCCCTTGCGGCGCCATTCGTGGGCCCCGATCACGCCCAGCAGCTCGCGCAGCGAGGCCACGTAGGCTTCGTCGGCCACGCCGTAGGCTTCCAGGCAGGCCAGGCGGGCGTCGGGTGCGCGCCGCAGGGGAATGGCGTGGTCGGCCTCGAAGGGAATCAGGAGCATCGCCAGCGTGCGCGCCCGCTGCAGCTGGGACAGGCGGTGGCGGTGGAAGGCCTCGGCCGGCGTGGCCGGCGGCTTCGACTTGGCGCGGCGCGCGCGCTCGCTCTTGTGTTCGATCCGGCGCACCAGGGCTTGCAGGAGCTGGCGCGCGTTCTGGTAGTCGCCGCGCCAGAGCAGGGCGGTGCCGTCCAGCGCCAGGCGGTAGGCGGTGTCGGCGTTCATGGTGTCGTCGGCGATCACCACTTTCTTCGGCGCCGGCCAGCCGCTCTCGGAACGCCAGCGCGCCGAGCGCTCCTGGCCGCCTTCAGTCCATGCGATGCGTTCCATCAGTGATGGTGGTGCCAGTGGGCGTCGTTCGATTCGAGGAAGGACTTCACCGCGTCCGGGCTGCCGGTGGCGTGGCGCTTGACCTCGCCGCAGTCGCAGATGCCCTGGTAGGGCTGGATGTGCGAGCAGGCGGACACCTTCTGCAGGAAGACTTTGACCGGCTTGGCGCACTTGGCGCACTTGAACGTGAGGATACGGGCGGGCTTCATGGGGGCGAAAAAGCGAAATGGGACAGGAGCGGCATTCTACACCCGCCGCCCCCGTCCGCAGCCCGCGCCGATGGCTACTCGACGATCACGAGGCTGCTGCCGCCGCCGGCCGGGCGCACCAGCACCTTGGTGGCGATGCGCTCGGTCATTTCCTGGACGTGGGAAATCACGCCGACCTTGCGGCCCAGCGACTGCAGGGCGTCGAGCGCGTCCATGGCCACGCCCAGGGTTTCGCTGTCCAGGCTGCCGAAGCCCTCGTCGATGAACAGCGACTCGACCCGCACCCGATTCGAGGAAAGCGAGGCCAGGCCGAGCGCCAGCGCCAGCGAGACCAGGAAGGATTCGCCGCCCGACAGCGAATTGACCGAGCGGATCTCGCCGCCCATGTCCTGGTCGCGCACCATCAGCGCCAGCGAGGGCGCGTTGGCATAGGTGACGCGCTCCAGGCGGTAGCGCCGCGCCAGCTGGGCCAGGTGGGCGTTGGCATAGCCGAGCAGGACGTCGAGCGTGAACTGCTGGGCGTAGTTGCGGAACTTCTTGCCGTCGGCCGAGCCGATCAGCTCCGCCAGCTTGCCCCAGCGCTGCTCGACCTCCTGCTGGCGTTCGATCTCGGCCAGGGCCGACCTGGCCTGCTCGCGGCGCGCGTCGTCCTGGGCCAGTTGCAGGCGCAGGCTGGTGGCCGTGTCGTGGGCGGCGCGGCGTTCCTGGCCCAGGGCCTCGAAGGCCGCCTGGACCTCTTCCATCGGCTGGCCGCCGGCCGGCGCGCTTTCCAGGTGGGCCTGGCGCTGGGCGCGCCGCTCCCCGAGGACCACGGTGGCGCCGGTCACGGCGGCCTCGAGCGCGCCAAGGGCGGCGCGCTCCTGGGCCAGCCAGGCGGCGCCCACGTTCAGCAACTGGGCCAGGGCGGCGCCGTCCTCGACCGCGTCCAGGCCGTCGGCATGGCGCCGGTAGTCCTCGAGCCAGTCGGCCAGGGCGGCGGCGGCCTGGGCCCCGGCCCCGTCCAGCTCGGCAATGCGCTGGGCCAGCTGGCCGAGGGCGGCGCGGGCGCGCGTCTCGGCCTGGGCCGCCTCGTTGGCCGCGCCCTGGCGCGCGGCCAGGCGTTCGCGCGCGGCGGCCAACGCCGCGCCGAGCTCGCGTTCCACTTCCAGCGCGGCGCGGCCCTGCCACAAGGCGCCGCGTTCGGCGCGCATGCGCGCCAGTTCGTCCCCGATGCGCTGGCATTCGGCCGCCACCTGGGCGCCGCCGCGGTCGATCTGGGCGATGCGCTCCTGGGCCGCGGCGAGTTCGGTGTCCAGCGTGGCGATGGCCGCCGCGCTGCGCGTCTGCAGCCCGGTCTGCTCGGCCCATTGCGCCGCTTCCAGGGCGCGCGCGGCGCGCCAGGCGGCCGGCTCGCGCCGCCACGCCGCCTGCCAGCCGTCGCCGCAGGCGTCCGCCAGCACCGGGTCGAGCTCGGCCAGCAGGGTGTCCAGCTGTCCGCTGGCGGCCTCCAGGCGCGCGGACTGGGCTTGCAGGTCGGCGGCCAGGCGCGCGCTGGTCTCGCGTTCGGCGTCGAGGGCGGCCTGGAGGCGCTGGCGCGCTGCCTGGGCCTTGTCGAGTTCGGCCTGGGCGGCGTCGCGCGCGGCGGCGGCCTGGCGCATGGCCTGCTCGCCGCGCACGAGCTCCTCGGCGGCCTCGCGCAGGGCGGCGCGCGCGTCGGCGAACCAGGCCTCGCGCTCGGCTTCGGCCGGCGCCTCAAGGGCGGCGGGATGCTGCTCCCATTCGTCGGCCAGGGCGGCGATGCGCCCGTCCAGCGCGCCTCGCTGCTGGGCCAGGGCCGCCAGGCGCTCGCGCGCCGAGCCGAGGATCGCGTCCTGGGTGGCCTGCGCGGCGCCATTGGCGCGCACCGCGCCCCGGCAGCGCTCGACCTCGGCGCGCAGGCCGGACAGCATCGCGTGCAGCTGGGCGTCCTGGTGGCGGTAGGGATGATCAAGGCCGCCGCACACCGGGCAGGGCGCGTCGTCGGCGAGGGCCGCGCGCAACTGCTCCACGCTGGCCGCGCAGGCCAGTTCGGCAGCCGCCAGCGAGCGCTCGGACTGGGTCATGGCGGCCTCCAGCGCGGGAGCGGCCGCGCCGAGCGCAAGCAGCTCGCGCTCGGCGGTCGCGCGCGCGGTGTCGGCATGGTCGAGCTCGCGCGCCAGTGCCCCCAGGGAGGCGCGCGCCGCGGCCAGCTCGGTCCAGGTGTGCTGGGCCTGCAGCAGGCGTTCGCGGCGCTGTTCGAGCTGCTGGCGCTCCCTGGCCAAGGCGGCGCCGTCGAAGCTTTCCAGCGCGGCCGTGGCGGCGGCGCGCGCGGCTTCCTGCGCGCTCACGCTTTCCAGCGCCCGGGACAGCGCGGCTGCGGCGGCGGTCGCGCGCTCGCCGGCGTCGAGCGCGCCGCGCCGGGTGTGTGCGAGGGCTTCCTGGCTGCCTTGTAGCCCGGCGGCGGCCTCGCCGGCCTGCACCAGCAGGCGTTCCCAGCGCGGCCACTGGCTCGCCATCGGGGCCAGGCGGGCGTGCGCGGCCAGCCAGGCATCAGCGCCGTCGCGCGCCTTGCGGGCGCGCTCCAGCTCGTCGGCCTTGGCCTGCAGGCCGGCACGCGCCGCGCGCGCCTCGGCGCGGGCCGACTCCAGCGCGGCCTGGGCCTGGGCGTGGCCAGGGGCCAGGGTGGCGATGGCGGCGTCCAGGGCCTTGGCGCGGTCCAGCTGGGGGCCGGCCGCACGCAGGGCTTCCTCGGCCGCGTCGACCTCGACCAGCGCGGCGTCCAGTCCGGCGCCCGCCTGGCGCCGCAGTTCGAGGGCGGCGGCGAGCTCGGCTTCGAGCTTGGCGGTGGAAGAAGTGGCCGCCTGGCGTTCCCCGTTCAGGCGCTCGAGCTCGGCCAGCAGCGGCCGGGCCGGCTGCACCGCCTCCAGGGTCGCCAGGCGCCGGCGGCGTTCGCCGGCCGCGTCGCGCGCCGCCGCGGCCTCGGCCAGGGCCTGGGCGGCGGCTTCCTCGCCGCGTTCCAGCTTGGCGGCTTCCTGGTGCCAGCGCAGTTGCTGCTCCAGCAGCGCCTGGCGCGCTTCCAGCGCCTGCAGGGCCAGGTCGGCGCTTGCGCTCTCGGCTTCCAGGGTGGCGCGCGCCTCCGGCGCCAGCGGGGCCTGGTTGGCCAGTTGCGCGCTCAGCATCTGGGTGCGCGCCTGCTCGGCGCGGTAGCGCTCGAAGGCGCGGCGCGAGATGTCGCTGTAGATGGTGGTGCCGGTGAGGGTTTCGAGCAGTTCGCCGCGTTCGTTCTCGTCGGTTTTCAGGAAGGCCGAGAACTCGTTCTGGGCCAGCAGCACGGCGCGCGTGAACTGCTCGAAGGACAGGCCGATGCGCTGCGCGATCTCGGCCGCGACCTCGGTCTTGGTGCCGCCGATGGCGACCAGGTCGGGCAGGCGGTGCAGGCTCATCTTGGAAGGCTGGAGGGCGCCGCCCGGCTTGCCGTAGGCGCGCCGCACGCTCCAGCGCGCCCGGTAACGGCCCTCGTCGCTGCCGACGAAATCGACTTCCGACCAGGCCTCGGCCGCGCCGCGCCGCAGCAGGGTGCGCGGATCGAGGGCCGAGACGGTGTCGCCGCCCACGTCGGGCAACTGGCTGCCGGCGCGCTTGAGCAGGCGCGGGGTGGCGTCGTACAGGGCCAGGCAGAGGGCGTCGAGCAGGGTGCTCTTGCCCGCCCCGGTGGGGCCGCTGATGGCGAACAGGCCGCTCGAAGCGAGCGGCTCGGCCTCGAAATCGACCGTGAATTCGGCGGCCAGCGAGGCCAGGTTCTTGCCGCTGATGCGCAGGATCCTCATGCCGCGCCCCCGTCCAGGGCGTGCGCCAGTTCGGCGAAGGCGGCCAGCTGGTCGGGCGGAGCGTCGGCGCCGTAGCGCTGCTGCCACAGGCGGCGGAAAATGTCGTCCGGCTGCAGGCGCGCGAGCTGGTCGAGGCTCAGGGCCTGTTCGGTCTCGCTCACGAGGGTCAGCTTGCGGGTCGGTTCGATCTTGGCCAGGCGCACCGGCTTGCCCTGGAGCGCGGCTTCGACGCGGGCGCGCAGGCCGGGTTCGGGGCCGTCCAGCAGCACCCGCACCTCGAGGTAGGGATGGGCCTGGGGCGGCAAGTCCTCGAGTTCGAGCGCTTCCAGCGCGCCCAGGACTTCGTCGAGCGGGGCCGGAGTGGCGGGCACGCGCAGCAGCTGGACCGCGCGCGGCACCGGGATGGCGGTGATCGAAGCGGCCTTGCAGCCGTCCAGCTCCACGCACACCACCTGGTGCTGGTAGCCGACTTCCGAGAAGGACAGGGGCAGCGGGCTGCCGCTGTAGCGCACGTGCTCCTGCCTGCCCACGCGCTGGGCCAAGTGCAGGTGGCCCAGGGCCACGTAGGCCAGTTCGGGGTCGAACATGCTGGCCGGGAGCGCCTCGGTGCCGCCGATCACGATGCGGCGCTCGGAATCCTGGGAAGACTGGCCGTCCACCATGTGGCAGTGGCCCATGGCGACGATGGCCTGGCCCGCTTCGCAGCGCTGCCTGGCCAGCGCATGGGCCTGGCGGTAGAGCAGGGTGCTGCCGTACAGGTAGGGGTCGAGCGGCTCGCTCTTGGGCTCGCCCTCAGGCGTGGGTGCCGGCTCGCCCTCGGGCTGGTCGTCGGGGGCTTCGTCCTTGTCCTGCTCCCGGCTCGACGTCCGCGGCACGTCGCCCGGGCGCAGGAAGGGTACGGCCAGGCACCAGGCGCGCACCGCGCCGCTGCGGTCGCGCAGCGGAACCAGCAGGCGCTCCATGTCGATCTCGCCGTCGGCGCGGCGCAGCACGTTGCCTATCACGATCGTGCCATGGGCCTCCAGCAGCGGGGTCGGCGCTTCCAGCCGGCCCGGCGAATCGTGGTTGCCGGCGATGACCACCACCTGCAGGTGGGGAACCGCCGCCTTGGCGCGCTGCAGGAAACGGTAGAACTGGCGGTGGGCGAGGGCGGAGGGGTTGGCGTTGTCGAACACGTCGCCCGCGATCAGGAGCGCGTCGATGCGCTCGGCCACCAGGGTATCGACCAGCCAGTCGAGGAAGCACTGGTGTTCGTAGATCCGGTCGTAATTGTGCAGGGTCTGGCCGAGGTGCCAGTCGGAGGTGTGCAACAGCCGCATGGAAGGTATAGGTTGGGCAAAGTCTGGTCGGCGCCAACTATAACGCAGCGCGGCCGCGCGGCCCAAGGCGCGCGCCAAAAAAACGCGCGTGCGCCGCCCGGTGTTGCCGAAACCTTACTACAATGTGCGGATGATCGAACTCGAGCTGAGCATCGGCGCCGCGCGCGCCCTCCACCTGGCGGCCCAGGGCCTGGACGCCCCGCGCCGCCGCCGCGCCGGCAAGGACGAGGTGCTGGAGGCCATCCGGCGCATGGAAATGCTGCAGATCGACACCATCAGCGTGGTGGCGCGCAGTCCCTACCTGGTGCTGTGGAGCCGGCTGGGCGACTACGATCCTGACTGGCTGGACCAGTTGCTGGCCGAGGGCAGGCTATTCGAGTACTGGGCCCACGAAGCCTGCTTCCTGCCGATCGAGGACTATCCGCTGTACCGCCACCGCATGCTGGCGCCCGAGAAGATGGGCTGGAAGTACCCGGCGCGCTGGATGCGCGAGCACGCGGGCGAGGTCGAACGCCTGCTCGCGCAGGTGCGCGCCAGGGGACCGGTGCGGGCCGCCGACTTCGAGCGGGTGGACGGCAAGTCGGGCGGCTGGTGGGAATGGAAGCCCGAGAAGCGTGCGCTCGAGGTCTTGTTCACCGCCGGGCGCCTGATGATCGCGCGCCGCCACAATTTCCACCGGGTCTATGACCTGGCCGAGCGCGTGCTGCCGGACTGGGACGACGCCCGCCTGCCGTCCGAGGAAGAGGTGAGGCGCGAGTTCGTGCTGCGCACCGTGCGCGCCCTGGGCCTGGCCAGGGCGGCCTGGATTCCCGACTATCACCGCACGCGCCGGCCGCACACAAGCCCCCAGGCGCTGGCCGAGCAGGGCCTGCTGCTGCGCGCCCGGGTCGAGGGCTGGCGCGAGCCGGTCTACATCCACCCCCAGCACCAGGCGCTGGCGCACGCCGCCGCCGAGGGCAAGCTGGGCGCCAGCCTCACGACCCTGCTGTCGCCCTTCGACCCGGTGGTCTGGGACCGGCGCCGCGCCCTGGAGCTCTTCGATTTCGACTACCGTCTCGAATGCTATACGCCGGCCGGGAAGCGCCGCTACGGCTACTTCACCCTGCCGATCCTGCGCCGCGGCGCGCTGGTGGGCCGGATCGACGCCAAGGCCCACCGCAAGGCCGGCCTGTTCGAGCTGCGCAATCTCGTGCTCGAGCCCGGCGTACGCCTGAGCGCGCGCCTCGCGGCCGACGTGGCCGGGGCGGTGCGGCGCTGCGCGCGCTGGCACGGCTGCCCGCGCGTCGAGGTCGTTCAATGCAGCCCGGAAACGTTTGTTGCCCAGCTCACGACGGCCTTGGCGGAAGACACGCGCGTCGCCGCATAAGCCCGAAAGTTCCCACCCGGCTGTTTGACTCACCTCAAACCCGCCCGGGGCCTTCTCTCTACACTTGAACTTCCTGCCGGCCAGCGACAACAGCACAACAAGAGCTGGCCGCCCTACAAAGCATCCCCAGCCAACGATCCCTGCCCCACGGGCCGTGCTGGCGGAGCCATTCTGAGAGGAGACACAATGCTGACGTCAACCTATACGCTGGTCGCCCTGTCCGTCGAGCAAGCACGCGCGCGGGTCGAGGTGCAGGCGCTCATGGAGCGCTGGCGCCCCGGCGCCTGGTGGGGCGACACGCCCGGCCGCCGCCACTTCGAGCAGGCCTGCGATGCCCTGCGCCGGGTCTACGAAAACTGCCACTGGCGCAAGCTCGACAAATTCGTGCTGCCGGCCCTGCGCCGCGCCGGCGGACTGGCCGAGGCGCTGCTGGCGCGCCTGGAGGGCATCAGCGGACGGGCGCTGGAGGAGCGGGTGCGGGCCCAGGCCCAGGCGGCCGAGGGCAATCCCGACTGCTTGTGCGCCATGGAGCGCTGCTGCCGCCTGCTGCTCGAACGGCTCGAGCTCGAGGAGCGCGAACTCTTCCCCCTGGCGCGCACGCTGATTTCCGGCGAGTCCTGGTTCGCCATCGCCAACCAGATGCTGGCCCACGATGCCCACCAGAGCGAGCAGCGGCCGGCGCCCCCGCCCCAGCCGGCGCCGGCGCCGCGCGGCGGCGCGCACCCTGATTATTCCGCTCGGCAAGGCCCCTCTTTGCCCTTGGTACATTGATGTCGAGGACGCTTGAAGGAGCGGACAATCGGGGCCAAGGTTCTTTGCTATGATGGGGGTTTTGGAAGTGCGATTTCATCATGTTCGAATTCCTATTCAAGCGGCAGGGCGGGGACAAGGCCGGCACGCCATCGGGCGCCGGCGAACCCGGCGCGCCGCCCGAGGCGCAAGCCTCCGGCGGCAAGGCGCAGGGCCAGTCCCCCACGCAGGGCGCCGGCGCGCCCAGCGCCCGCGAGCAACAGGCCGAACAGCTCAAGGCACTGAACGGTGACGAAGCCGCCGCCGTCGAATTCATCCTCCGCTCCGATTTCTCCGAATTGCGCCTGGCTGCGGCCGAGATGGTCCACAGCCGCGAACACCTCGAGCGCGTCCATTCCGCGATGCGCAACCTCGACCGCCGGGTCGCCAAGCTGACCCATGCGCGTCTCGACGCGATCCGCCACAAGGAAGCCGAGCTGCGGCGCGGCCAGGAAGCCCTGGCCCAGGCCCGGGTCCTGCTGGGCGACCACCTCCTGACCCCCAACCACGTCGCCGAACTCGACCGCAAATGGTCGGTCACCACCGCCCCCGAGCTGGCGCCCGAATTCGAGGCCGTGCGCGCCGAGCTGGCGCGCCGCCTCGAGGCCCAGGTGCAGTTGCAGCGCGCCATGATCGACCGCCTGGCCGCCCTGCGCCAGCTGGGTGCGGCCGGCCTCGACGCGGCCGCCTTCGCCGAACGCCTGGACGCCCTGCACAAGGAGCAGGAGGCGGCCCTGGTGGCGCCCGAGCACGCCTCGCTGCCGCGCGCCCTGGTGGCCGAATTCGCCACCGAGCATGCGCGCCTCTCCGCGGGCTTGGCCGGGATCGAACAGGACCAGGCGGCGCTGGCCGCGCGCGAGGCCCAGCTTGCCGAATGGCAGGGCAGGCCCCAGGCCGAACTCAAGGCCGAGCAGTTGCGCAAGGACTGGCTGCGCCTGCCGGCGCTGCCGGCGAACCCGGCCGGCGCCGAGCTGCAGCGCCGCTTCGAGGCGCTGCTGGCCGCGTTGCCGCAGGAAACCCGCAAGCCCAAGCCGCAGCAGCCGGCCAACGCAGCCAGCGCTGCCAACACAGCCAACGCAACCAACGCAGCCAACCCGGCCAGCGCGGCCAACGCGGCCAACGCGGCCAACGCGGCCAACGCGGCCAACGCGGCGGCCGGGGAGGGCGCGCGCGATCGCAAGCCGGCGCGCGGCGCCGACCAGCAGTTCATCGACAACCTGGATGCGCTCGAAGCAGCCCTGCAACAAGGCTCGCTGGGCACGGCGGCCGAGCTCGACAAGTCGCTCAAGGAGAGCAAGGACAAGGGCATGCGCCTGACCCAGGCCCAGGCCGACCGCCTGGCCCACCTGCGCGCCGAACTCAAGCGCCTGTCGGACTGGGCGCGCTGGGGCGGCAACGTCTCGCGCGAGGAACTGATCAAGACCGTCGAAGCCCTGCCCACGCAGAGCCTGTCGATGAGCGAGCTGGCCAAGAAGGTGGGCAGCATGCGCGAGCGCTGGAAGGCCCTGGACAGCCTGTCGGGCGCCGCCCCGCGCAGCCTGTGGGAGCGTTTCGACGCCGCCTGCAGCGCCGCCTACGCGCCGGCCGCGGCCCACTTCCGCCAGCTGGCCGACGAGCGCCACGCCAACGCCGCGCGCGGCCAGGCCCTGGTCGAGGAAGCCCAGGCCGAGATCGCACGCCTGCAGTCCGGCGAAGCCGACTGGAAGCACGTCTCCGGCACCGTGCAGCGCCTGCGCACCGCCTGGAGCCACCTGGGCGCGATCGACCGCAAGGACAAGAAGCGCCTCGACCAGCTGTTCACCGAGGCCCTCACCACCCTGCAAAAGCCGCTCGAGCAGCAGCGCCAGGTCGAGATCGCGGTGCGCGAGCAATTGATCGAGGAAGTGCAGCGCCTCGATCCGCACGAGCGCCATGCCGTGGACCTGCTGCGCGAGCTGCAGCACCGCTGGCAGGAGCATGCGCGCGCCCTGCCGCTCGAACGCAAGGCCGAGCAGGCGCTGTGGCAGCGCTTCCGCGCCGCCTGCGACGCGCTGTTCGCGGCGCGCAAGGAGCACGCCCACGCGGCCGACGCCGAGCGCCGCGCCCACGAGGCGGCCAAGGAAGCGCTGTGCGCGCGCCTGGAAGCGGCCGCGCCCGACGCCACCCCCGCCAGCGCCCGCAAGCTGCTGCGCGAAGCGGCGGCCGAATGGCAGTCCATCGGTCCGGTGCCGCGCGCCCACGAGGCGCGCATCGAGAAACGCTATCACGCGGCGCTGGCCCAGGTCCAGCACCATGCCGACCTCGCCAAGCGCGCGGCCGGCCTGGCCCTGGCGGGCGCGGTGCGCGACAAGCTGCGCCTGATCCAGGCGCTGGAGACGGCGCTGGTCAATCCCGACGCCCACACCCACGCCGCCGACTGGCGACAACGCTGGGACGCCTTGCTGCCGCTCGAAGGCGGATTCGAGGACGTGCTGCACGCCCGCTTCGAGGGCGCGCTCGCGGCCTTGGAGGGCGAGCGCGCGGCCTATGCGCGCCGGCTCGAGGACAACCGGCCGCGCCTGCTCAACGAGCTGCTGCGGCTGGAGATCGCGGCCGGCATCGACAGCGGGCCGGAATTCGCGCGCGAGCGCCTCAAGCTGCAGGTCGAGGTGCTGCAGAGCTCGCTCAAGTCCGGACACAAGCCGGGCGCCCAGGGCGACGAACTGCGCCAGTTGCTGGCGCTGCCGGCGCTGGCGGACGCACGAACCGAAACGCGCATCGAACAACTCCTGATGCGCCAGGCAAGGGAGGGGAAATGAACGAAGTGCGGGTGCAGGCCGGGGATTTCGACCTCGGCCGCGAGATCGCGCGCCTGCGCGAGGGCGATGCGCGGGTGGGGGCGGTGGTGAGTTTCGTCGGGACGGTGCGCGACCTCAACGACGGTGCCGCGGTGGCCGAGCTCGAACTCGAACACTATCCGGGCATGACCGAGAAGGCGCTGGAAGACATCGCCGCGCAGGCGCGCGCGCGCTGGCCCTTGTACGGCACCCTGGTGATCCACCGCATCGGGCCGATGAAGCCGCTGGACCAGATCGTGCTGGTGGCCTGCACCGCGGCCCACCGCGGCGACGCCTTCGCCGCCTGCGAGTTCATCATGGACTACCTCAAGACCGAAGCGCCGTTCTGGAAGAAGGAGCAGACGCCGGAGGGCGCGCGCTGGGTCGATGCGCGCGTCAGCGACGACGCCGCCCGGGCCCGGTGGGCCAGACCTTGAGCTGGGTCGCGGTCGGCGTGGGCGCCGCCCTGGGCGCCTGGCTGCGCTGGGGACTCGGCCTGTGGCTGGGCAGCCTGCACGGTTTCGTCCAGATCGGCACGCTGGCGGCCAACCTGGCCGGCGGCTTCCTGGTGGGGCTGGCGCTGGGCTTCTTTTCAAGTAACCCTCAGATCATGCCGGAGTGGCGGCTCTTCATCATCACCGGCTTCCTCGGCGGTCTCACCACCTTCTCGAGCTTCTCGGGCGAATCGGTCGGCCTGCTGCAGCGTGGCGAAGTGGGCTGGGCGCTGGCGCATACCGCCTTGCATCTGTTCGGCTCGCTACTCCTGTGCGCGGCCGGCATGGCCGCCTGGCGCATGCTGCGCGGCTGAGAGAGGATCAGACAGGCTGAGACAGGCTGAGACAGGCTGAACGCGGCGTAGATTATTCTCATCGCATACGTTCTTTCGGGTTTCCCGTGCTACATTCTCTGCCCATCCACGCCTGGGGAGTCCGCATGCAATCGACCTACCGTCCCACCGCCGCCTTCGTAGGCGCTTCCTACGCCGCGCTCGGCATCAGCGTCGCCTTCTACCTGGTGGGCTTGTGGAACGCCACCATGCAGCTGAACGAGAAAGGCTATTACCTGGTCCTGCTGCTCTACGGCCTGTTCGCCGCCATCTCGCTGCAGAAGTCGGTGCGGGACCGCTCGGAAGGTATTCCGGTCACGGGCATGTACATGGGCCTGTGCTGGGCAAGCGTGACCGCCGCCATCGGCCTGTTCGCGATCGGCCTGTTCAACGCCACCCTGGCCCTGAGCGAGAAGGGTTTCTACGCCATCTCCTACATGATGGCGCTATTCGCCATCATCGCCGTGCAAAAGAACGTGCGCGACCTCGCCGCCGCAGGGGGCGGTTCCGGCGGAGTCTGAGCACATGCGCCGTATGGGAGGGTGTTGCGCATCTTGAAAAGCGCGTCGCCGGCCCAATTTTGCTCTCTAGTCAAGAACATCACTAGGGAGCAATATCATGCGCCAAGATAAACTGACGACCAAGCTCCAGGAAGCGCTGGCGGATGCCCAGAGCCTGGCGGTCGGCAACGATAACCAGTACATTGAACCCCTGCACCTGCTGATCGCCCTGTTGAACCAGGACGACGGCAGCGCCCGTTCGCTGCTGCAGCGTGCCGGCGTCAACGTCGGCGCCCTGAGCACCGCGCTGAAGAACGCCCTGGAGCGCCTGCCCAAGGTCTCGGGCACCGGCGGCGACGTGCAGGTCGGCCGCGAGCTGGTGGCGCTGCTCAACCTCGCCGACCGCGAATCGCAGAAGCGCGGCGACCAGTTCCTGTCCTCGGAAATGGTGCTGCTGGCCCTGACCGAAGACAAGTCCGAGGCCGGCCGCCTGGCGCGCGAGCACGGCCTGGCGCGCAAGGCCCTGGAGTCGGCGATCGCCGCCGTGCGCGGGGGCGAATCGGTCAACTCGCAGGATGCCGAAGGCCAGCGCGAGTCCCTGAAAAAATACACCCTCGACCTGACCGAGCGCGCCCGCATGGGCAAGCTCGATCCGGTGATCGGCCGCGACGACGAGATCCGCCGCGCGATCCAGGTCCTGCAGCGCCGCTCCAAGAACAACCCGGTCCTGATCGGCGAACCCGGCGTGGGCAAGACCGCCATCGTCGAGGGCCTGGCCCAGCGCATCGTCAACGGCGAAGTGCCCGATTCGCTCAAGGGCAAGCGCGTGCTCTCGCTCGACATGGCGGCCCTGCTGGCGGGCGCCAAGTACCGCGGCGAGTTCGAGGAGCGGCTGAAATCGGTGCTCAAGGAGCTCGCCCAGGACGAGGGCCAGACCATCGTCTTCATCGACGAGATCCACACCATGGTCGGGGCCGGCAAGGCCGAGGGCGCCATGGACGCCGGCAACATGCTGAAACCCGCGCTGGCGCGCGGCGAGCTGCATTGCGTGGGCGCGACCACCCTCGACGAGTACCGCAAGTACGTCGAAAAGGACGCCGCGCTGGAGCGCCGCTTCCAGAAGATCATGGTCGACGAGCCGAGCGTGGAGGCGACCATCGCCATCCTGCGCGGCCTGCAGGAAAAATACGAGCTGCACCACAAGGTCGAGATCACCGACCCGGCCATCATCGCCGCCGCCGAGCTCTCGCACCGCTACATCAGCGACCGCTTCCTGCCGGACAAGGCGATCGACCTGATCGACGAGGCCGCGGCCAAGATCAAGATCGAGATCGACTCCAAGCCGGAAGTCATGGACCGCCTCGAACGCCGGCTGATCCAGCTGAAGATCGAGCGCGAAGCCGTGCGCAAGGAGACCGACGAGGCCTCGATGCGCCGCCTCGAGCTGCTCAACGAGGAGATTGCGCGCCTGGAGCGCGAATACAACGACTTCGAGGAAGTGCTGAAGGCCGAGAAGGCCGCGGTGCAGGGCACCACCCACATCAAGGAAGAGATCGAGCGCATCCGCCACCAGATGGAGGAAGCCAAGCGCCAGAGCAACTGGCAGAAGGTCTCGGAGCTGCAGTACGGCCGCCTGCCCGAGCTGGAAGCCCAGCTCAAGAAGGCCGAGGAAGCGGCCACCCACGCCGACGGCGACGGCCTGCCCAAGCTCCTGCGCACCCAGGTCGGCGCCGAGGAGATCGCCGAGGTCGTCTCACGCGCGACCGGCATCCCGGTCTCGCGCATGATGCAGGGCGAGCGCGAGAAGCTGCTGCACATCGAGGACGAGCTGCACAAGCGCGTGGTGGGCCAGGACGAGGCCATCACCGCCGTGTCGGACGCGATCCGCCGCTCGCGCGCCGGCCTGGCCGACCCGAACCGTCCCTATGGCTCCTTCATGTTCCTGGGCCCGACCGGGGTCGGCAAGACCGAGCTGTGCAAGGCGCTGGCCGCCTTCCTGTTCGACACCGAGGAATCCCTGATCCGCATCGACATGAGCGAATTCATGGAGAAGCATTCGGTGGCCAGGCTGATCGGCGCGCCCCCGGGCTATGTGGGCTACGAGGAGGGCGGCTACCTGACCGAGGCGGTGCGCCGCAAGCCCTACAGCGTGATCCTGCTGGACGAGATCGAGAAGGCCCACCCGGACGTGTTCAATGTGCTGCTGCAGGTGCTGGACGATGGCCGCATGACCGACGGCCAGGGCCGCACGGTGGACTTCAAGAACACCGTGATCGTGATGACCTCGAACCTGGGTTCGCACAAGATCCAGTCGATGGACAGCGACGATCCGGGCGTGGTCAAGCTGGCCGTGATGGCCGAGGTGCGTGGGCACTTCCGTCCGGAGTTCATCAACCGGATCGACGAGATCGTGGTGTTCCACGCGCTGGACGAGAAGAACATCGGCGCCATCGCCCGCATCCAGCTGCGCAACCTGGAAGAACGCCTGGCCAAGATGGAGATGTCGCTCGACATCGACGAGGAGGCGCTGCAGAAGATCGCGGAGGCCGGCTTCGATCCGGTGTACGGCGCGCGGCCGCTCAAGCGGGCGATCCAGCAGCAGATCGAGAATCCGCTGTCCAAGGCCATCCTGTCGGGCCGCTTCGGGCCGAAGGACACCATCCCGGTGCGGGTGCGCATGGGGCAGCTGGTGTTCGGGGACCAGCCGGTGGAGCTGGCGAAGTAAGCGGGCGGGTCCGGCCCGGTCCCGCGCGGAGCCGGCTTACCCGAGGGTGGCCGGCTCCGGAAGCTCGTCCCTGGCCTCGGGGCATCCCGTGGCGGAGACGAGCGTCATGCGCCTGCGGCGCGGCTTACTGCTTCCGGCGGCGCCGGGCGGCGAAGCCCACCAGTCCCAGGCCGCCGATCAGCATCGCATAGGTTTCGGGTTCCGGCACCGGCGCGATGGTCTGCGACAGCAGGCTGCCCACCTTGCGGTCCCCCTCGCCGAAGAAATTCACCTTCAGGTGAGGCGCGTCCAGCATCGGCGCGCCGCCGCCAAAGGTGAACTGGAACACCATGTCGTCCCCCAATGCCACGCGCTCGCCCGAGAAGCAGGCGCCCTTGCCGACGTGGGCGCCGCCGGCGCAGCCGTTCGCATTGAGTTCGTTCGCCGACAGGGTCCAGGCGCTGGCGCCGCCCGGCGCCGACACCAGGCTGACGTCGGTGAAGGTGCCGATGTCCTTGAGCTGGATCGCGCCGAGGGTGCTGGCGCCGGCCCAGTCGCCGCTGCGGTTGGCGGCGTCGATCTCCAGGGTCAGGGTGTTGCCCGACCACGAAGACGTGAAGGTCACGCCCTGATAGGTGAGGGTGCCGGCGGCCGCCGGCAGGGCCAGGCCGCAGGCGAGAGCGGCCAGGGCAGCAGCTTTGATGAGTGTGGTTTTCAACTTGCTCTCCTCGTATAGGTGACAGCCCCTGCCTTCGCGTCCTGCGAACGGCATGGACTGGCGTACTGTCGAGTACGCTGGGCTCAGCCTATTGGGTTTGGCAATACGGTTCCGTTAGCTGAATCACGTATGGCTCAGTTCCGTGCCGGAGAAGCGGCGCGGGGGAGCAGGAAGCGGGCGCTTGGGAAGCAGGGGCCGCGCAATGAAAAACGGGCCCGAGGGCCCGTTGTGCGAGGAGATGCGTGCGCCGCGGTGCGTCAGGCGTGCGGCTTGCGGCGCCTGCGCGCCAGGGCGAATGCGGCGATGCCGCCACCGAGGAGAGCCAGCGAGGCTGGTTCCGGCACCTGGGCGCCACCACCGGCGTCACCAGTGCCGTCGGTTCCGCCACCGATGCCGCCTTCGCCGATGCCACCGCCGATGCCGCCGTCGCCGATACCACCGCCGGTTTCACCGCCACCGATTCCACCGTCGCCGGTTTCACCGCCACCGATGCCGCCGCCGGTTTCACCACCGCCAATGCCACCGCCGGTTTCACCGCCACCGGCGCCACCGCCATCGGTTGCGCCGCCACCAGTGCCGCCGCCGGTATCACCCTTGCTGCCGCCGGTATCGCCGCCGCCAGCGACCGTCTCTTTCGTGAACGGGAAATCCTTGGACAGCAGGTCGCCGGCCTTGCCGCCGGCGGCATCGACGAAGTGGACCTTCAGGTGCGGCATCGACAGGTTAAGGTCGTTGGCAAAGGTGAAGGTAAAGACCATGTCGTCGGCCAGCGCGATCGCATTGCCGGTATAGCAGAATCCTTTGTTCGACGATGCCGCTGCGGCGGGCACGGCGGCCGCGGCGACGCTGGCCTGCTTCTTCTTGCCACCGCCACTACCTTTGTCACTGCCTTTGTCACTGCCTTTGTCACTGCCCTGGCCGTTGCCGTTGTTGCCGGCCGGCGCAGATTCGGCGACGCAACCGTCGGCCTGCAATTCCTGGTGATTCAGGCTCCACGAATTGGTGCCCAGTGAGCTGCTCATGGTCACGCCGGCGATGTCGCCCATCCCTTTGAGGGCAATGGCATTGATGCCGGTGGCCTGTTGCCAGCCGCCGCTGCGCTTGGCGGCATCGATTTCGATGGTCAGCACCCTGCCGGTATAGCTGCTGGTGAAGAACACGCCGTCGAGCTCGATGACGCCGGCGCCGGCGGTGGCTGCGCTGGTAGCGAGCAGAAGAGAGAGCGCCGTCCGGCGCGCGGTGGAGACCATGGACATCCCTGTTGATAAAGTTATATGTGTAGTTGCTACTAATTCAAGCGCCATGGTGGGGCCTACGATGCTTGTAGTCAATTAGATATGCTCATTTACAACAACTATTTTTCTCAATCGTTGGAATAGTGAAAGGCGATCGGCGATGTACATTTCCTCTTAGAAACATTGGCTCGAATTTTCACCATGCGAAAAGACCTTCTCGCCATGCGAGATATGCAGCAAAACGTATCGGGTCCAGATTATCATTCTGAGAAAAGTCGTTCCGTATCATGGAATGATCGACGTAAAACATTGATTAGAAAGAGAAAAAAATTAATGCTATGTCTTATATAAGACTAATTGTGCCGCGCACAAACTGATCTATGATTTCTCCAACGGATACGCTTTTTTACTCATCAACTTTGCACTTCCTAGGAGAACCACCATGGCAACGCGTGAACAGCAAATCAGCCAGCTCCAACAAGACTGGGACACCAATCCGCGCTGGAAAGGCGTGACCCGCAACTACAGCGCGGCCGACGTCGTGCGCCTGCGCGGCTCGCTGCAGATCGAGCACACCCTGGCCAAGCGCGGCGCCGAAAAGCTCTGGGACCTGGTCAACGAGGAGCCCTACGTCCACGCACTGGGCGCCCTGACCGGCAACCAGGCCATGCAGCAGGTGAAGGCCGGCCTGAAGGCCATCTACCTCTCCGGCTGGCAGGTCGCGGGCGACGCCAACCTGGCCGGCGAGATGTACCCCGACCAGTCGCTGTACCCGGCCAACTCGGTGCCCAGCGTGGTCCGCCGCATCAACAACACCTTCCAGCGCGCCGACCAGATCCAATGGTCCGAGGGTAAGGACGAGATCGACTTCTTCGCCCCCATCGTGGCCGACGCCGAAGCCGGTTTCGGTGGCGTGCTCAACGCCTTCGAGCTGATGAAGTCCATGATCGAGGCGGGCGCCGCCGGCGTGCACTTCGAGGACCAGCTGGCCTCGGTCAAGAAGTGCGGCCACATGGGCGGCAAGGTGCTGGTGCCGACCCGCGAAGCGGTCGAAAAACTCAACGCGGCGCGCCTGGCGGCCGACGTCATGGGCACCCCGACCCTGGTCATCGCCCGCACCGACGCCGAGGCCGCCGACCTGCTCACCTCCGACGTGGACGACAACGACCGCGAGTTCTGCACCGGCGAGCGTACCGTCGAGGGCTTCTTCCGCGTGCGCCCCGGCCTCGAGCAGGCGATCTCGCGCGGCCTGGCCTACGCTCCTTTCGCCGACCTGGTGTGGTGCGAGACCGGCAAGCCCGACCTTGCCTACGCCAAGGCCTTCGCCGACGCCATCCACGCCAAGTTCCCGGGCAAGATGCTGGCCTATAACTGCTCGCCCTCGTTCAACTGGAAGAAGAACCTGGACGACGCGACCATCGCCAAATTCCAGAAAGAGCTCGGCGCGATGGGCTACAAGTTCCAGTTCATCACCCTGGCCGGCTTCCACGCCCTGAACTACGGCATGTTCAATCTCGCCCACGGCTACGCGCGGCGCGGCATGTCGGCCTTCGTCGAGCTGCAGGAAGCCGAATTCGCGGCGGCCGAGCGCGGCTTCACCGCGGTCAAGCACCAGCGCGAAGTCGGCACCGGCTACTTCGACGCCGTGACCCAGACCATCCAGCAGAACCAGAGCTCGACCACCGCGCTTCACGGCTCGACCGAGGACGAACAATTCTTCGACGAGAAGAAGGTCGCGTAAGCGGATCACACCAATCCAGCGTCCGCAGCACCGGGCCGCGGTCCCCACGAGGGGCCGCGGCCTTTTCCTTTTCGGCGCGGTTTTTCAGGCCGATCGGTTTTGTAGTGGATAATGGCGCCCAATATCGCCGCGCGCATCGATGCGGCCACCACGATCCAAGGAACACCACCCTATGCTGAGCTACCGCCACGCCTTCCACGCGGGCAACCACGCCGACGTCCTCAAGCACTTCGTGCAGGTGCAGCTGCACCTCTACATGAACCAGAAGGACACCGCCTACACCTATATCGACACCCATTCGGGCGCCGGTGTGTACGCCCTCGACAGCGTCCAGGCCCTCAAGAGCGCAGAGTCCGCGACCGGCATCGCGCCGCTGTGGAACAGCAGCGATGCGCCGGCCCCGCTGGCGGCCTACCTCGACCTGGTCAGGGGCATGAACCCGAGCGGCAAGATGCGCTACTACCCCGGCTCGCCCTATGTGGCCGACCAGGTTTCGCGCGAGCAGGACCGCCTGCGCCTGTTCGAGCTGCACCCTTCCGACCACCGGATCCTGAGCGAGAACTTCCGCAAGCTCGACGCCCACAAGGCAGAGCAGGGCGAGCGCGCGCGCGGCCGCCGCGTCATCATCGAGCACGGCGACGGCTTCGCCAGCCTCAAGGCGCTGCTGCCGCCGCCCTCGCGCCGGGCCCTGGTGCTGATCGACCCGCCCTACGAGATCAAGGACGACTACAAGCGCGTGCGCGACGCCCTCGACGAGGCTTTGGGGCGTTTCCCGAGCGGGACCTACGCGGTCTGGTATCCGGTGCTGCAGCGCATGGAGTCGCGCCAGTTCGCCGACCGCCTGAAGCGGCTGCCGGCCAAGGAATGGCTCAACGTGACCCTGACCATCCGCACCCCGACCCCGGACGGCACCGGCCTGCATTCGAGCGGCATGTTCATCCTGAACCCGCCCTATACCCTGGAGCCGATGCTGCGCGAAGTCATGCCCTACCTGGTGCAGGTGCTGGGCCAGGACGGCGGCGCGCGCTTCACCATCGAGAGCGGCGCCCAGGTCACCGGCGCCGCCGCCGGGCGCAATGTCGGCGGCGTGCCGCGTGTGCCTGTCGGCAATGCGCGTCGCGCCAGCCCCCTGTCGGGCCAGGGCAGCCTGCGCCTGCCCGGCCAGAGCATGCCGGGGCGTGAGGAGGGCGCTGCCCGTCCGGCGCGCGGTCCCAAGCCGGAAGGGCGCCCGGGCGAACGCGCCGCAGCCGGGCGTGCCCCGGGCGACCGTCCCGCAGGCGACCGTGCCCCGGGTGAGCGCGCCCCGAGCGAGCGTGCCCCCGGCAACCGTGCCCCGAACAAGCGTGCCCCTGGCGAGCGCAGCGCGGAAAGCCGCCGTCCCCAGGGCGCGGCCCCGCGCAGCGCCGCGCCGGGCGGCGCCGGCCCGGCAGCCGGCACGCGCAGCCGCCGCACGCCGCCGGGAGGCCGCAAGTAACATCTTGATACGATGTCGAAATGCTAACACGGTAGCTTTCGTGTATAGTCGGTAGCGGTGGGGAGAAGGGCCCTCCGCCCGCGCGGCGCGGCCGCGTGGCCAGGCCTTGCCCACCCTTGTTACCGGGAGTTTTTGATGCACGCCGACTCGACGGCAGCAGTATCCGTGCCGTCCAACGATTTTTTCCTCGCCCGTCAGCCTATCCTCGGTCGTGACCAGCACCTCGTCGCCTTCGAGCTGCTGTTTCGCGCCGCAGGCGAAGACGACGACGCCAAGCTGACCGACGGCGCCGCGGCGACGGCGGCCGTGATCTCGCACGCCTCCCAGCTCGGCATGGAGCAGGTGGTGGGCGAGCAGCTGGCCTTCGTCAACGTCGACGAAGTGGTCCTGATGAGCGACTTCGTACGCTTCCTGCCGGCCCACAAGGTGATCCTCGAGATCCTCGAGACCGTGCAGCCTTCCGAAAAGCTGCTGGCGCGCGTGGCCGAGCTCAAGGAGCTGGGCTTCAAGTTCGCAGTCGACGACGTGATCGAGCATTCCGGCGAGCTCGACCGGCTGCTGGCGCTGGTCGACGTGATCAAGGTCGACATCAAGGGGGTAAGGCCGGAGGAGCTGGCGCGCCTGGCCGATTCGCTCAGGGGCACCGGCAAGAAGCTGCTGGCGGAGAAGGTCGAGACCCTCGACGAATTCCGTTTGTGCATGGAACTCGGCTTCGAGTACTTCCAGGGCTATTATTTCGCGCGCCCGGCCATCCTGTCGGGCAAGAAGATCACGCCTTCCGAAATCGCGGTGCTGCGCCTGCTGGAACTGGTCAACTCGGACGCCGACGCCCAGGCCATCGAGGCCGCGGTCAAGCGCGACGCCCTGATCAGCCTGAACCTGCTGCGCCTGGTGAACAGCCGCGCGGCCCCGGGGCCGCAGATCGAATCGCTGTCCCAGGCCCTGAGCCAGCTCGGGCGGCGCCAGCTCGCGCGCTGGCTGCAGATCCTGCTTTACACCTCGGCCGGGGCCAGGGTCGATTTCGATTCGCCCCTGCTGCAACTGGCCACCACCCGCGGCAAGATGCTGGAGCTGATGACCCAGCGCGTGCGCCCGCGCGACAGCGCCAGCGCCGACCGCGCCTTCACGGTGGGCATCATGTCCCTGGCCGACGCCCTGTTCTCGGTGCCGATGCGCGACATTCTCGACAACGTCGAGGTGGCGGACGACGTGCGCGCCGCGCTGCTCGAGCGCGAGGGCGATTTCGGCGTCATGCTGCGCATCGCCGAGATGCTCGAGGCCGCCACCGGCGGCCGCAAGCTGGCGGCCGAACTCAAGAAGGTCGGCCTGACCGGGGCCGAGATCCGCGACATCGAACTGGCCGCCTTCGACTGGGTGCGCGAGCTAACCCACGACGTGTCCTGAGCCGGCCCGATCGAGGCGGCCCGATCAAGGCGGCTCGATCGAGCGGCTCGACGCAGACGGCTTATTGTCCCAGCAGCAGGAACACGGTCGGCTTCTTGTGGAAGTCGGGCGCCTTGCCGGCCGCCAGCTCGGTCTTCCACTTGCCCGCCGCCTGGGTGCGCACCGTTTCGCTGGCCAGGGTCAGGTCGGTCGCCACGCACACCAGGGTGCCCGGCTGGCAGGCCGCCACCAGGGCTTCCAGCATCTGGCCGTTGCGGTAGGGCGTCTCGATGAAGAGCTGGGTCTGGCGTTCGCTGCGCGAACGGTTTTCCAGTTCGCGGATGCGCTTGGTCCGCTGGGCGGCGTCGGTCGGCAGGTAGCCGTTGAAGGCGAAGCTCTGGCCGTTCAGGCCGCTCGCCATCACGGCCAGCAGCAGCGAGGAGGGCCCGACCAGCGGGCGCACCGCGATGCCCTGCTGGTGGGCCAGGCGCACCAGGTCGGCGCCCGGGTCGGCCACCGCAGGCACCCCGGCTTCCGAGACCAGTCCGGCATCGCGTCCGGCCTTGAGCGGGCCCAGCAACTGGGCCAGGGCCTGGGGCGGGGTGTTCACGTTCAGCTCGGCGATCTCGATTTCCTGCAGCGGCCTGGCCAGCGGGTGGTCGATTGCGACCAGCTTGAGGAAGGCGCGCGCGGTCTTGGCATTTTCGGCCACGAAGTAGTCGAGCCGGGAGGTGATGGCCTGGACCTGGGTCGGGAGCAGGGCGGACAGGGCGCCGGAGGCCGGATCGACCGGGCCGAGGGTGTTGGGAATCAGGTAAAGCGTGCCAGCCATAAATGCATTGGAAAGTGGTCGGGTGCCGCTCAGGGGCGGAAGAAGGCGACGCCGGCGCGGCGCAGCATGCCGGTGAGGGCGATCAGGGGCAGGCCGGTGAGGGCGGTCGGGTCGGACGAGTCGATGCGTTCGAGCAGGGCGATGCCGAGGCCCTCGTTCTTGGCGCTGCCGGCGCAGTCGTAGGGCTGCTCGATGCGCAGGTAGGCGTCGAGCTCGGCGTCGGGCAACTCGCGGAAGCGCACGAAGACCTGCACGTTCTCGATCTGGGCGGCCTGGTCCGGATCGCTTTCGCGGCCGTCCCACAGGCAGAGCGCGGTATGGAACACGACTTCGCGGCCTCGCATCAGGCGCAATTGCTCGAGGGCACGGGCATGGTCGCCCGGCTTGCCGATCTGCAGGCCGTCGAGGGTGGCGACCTGGTCGGAACCGATCACCAGGGCGCCGGGGTGCAGGCGCGCCACCGCGCCGGCTTTCTCGCGCGCCAGGCGCAGGGCGGTGTCCTGGGGCGCTTCGCCGGCCAGCGGGGTCTCGTCGATGTCCGGGGCGACGGCCTCGAAGGGCAGGCGCAGCCGTCCCAGCAGCTCGCGGCGGTAGGCGGAGCTCGAGGCGAGAATCAGGCGCGGCGGGGCGGAACTTGGTATCATGTCGGCGCTCGAAAGAAAACCATCAGTAAAACAAATAGATAGCTGCCTCGCAGCAAGCAAATCCGATGAATCCCGGGCTCCGCGCAACAGCCGCTTGCCGGCGGGTTAAAAAACTGCGCAAGTCTTTGACTCTGCGGCGAGAAGCCTGTTATTATCGCAGGTTTTCCGGGGTATGTTCCAAATGAGCGCTTTTGTCATCGACGCCTTCGAGTTTTGTCGGAACAATGGAGTCCGCGAGGGTCAGACCCGCGTGGCCGACATGCCCCGCCTGGCTGCGGATTGCGCCGACAACAGCGGTGAGATCCGCTGGAGCATCGAAGGCGGCCAGACCCGCCAGGGCTACCCGTCGATGACCCTGTCGGTCGCCGGCACGGTCCAGCTGGTGTGCCAGCGCTGCCTGCAGCCCTTCGGCCACGAGCTCGATTCGTCCACCATGCTGGTGCTCGGCAAGGACGACGAGGAAGCCGACCAGATCGAGGAAATCCTCGACGACGAGAGTATCGACGTGATCGTCGGCAGCCACGCCACCGACATCCGCGACCTGCTCGAGGATGAAGCCCTGCTGGCCCTGCCGCAGGCACCGAAACACGATGTGTGTCCGGACACCCAGCTCCTGGACAGCCTGAAGACCGAAAAGGTCTCGCCGTTCGCCAGCCTCAAGGGGCTGGGCGGCCAGAAACCCGAATAAAGATAGTAGTACCGCAGTGGCAGTACGACGAAAGAACGTGTCAAACGCGTGCAGCAGTCGAGTATGGCAGTAGGCAGTAGATGTAGGCAGCGTTAAAACATGTCGGCGTGTCAGGGGGAAGATGCTCTGGGATTGCCGGTGGGATACTCGATGCGCATGTAATTGCAAGTCGAATGTGTTAGAATTTTAGAACTTATGTATTAGGAGTCATCATGGCAGTTCAACAGAATAAGAAGTCCCCCTCGAAGCGCGGCATGCATCGTTCGCACGATTTCCTGACCGCCCCGAACCTGGCAGTCGAGCCGACCACCGGCGAGACCCACCTGCGTCACCACATCAGCCCGAACGGTTTCTACCGTGGTCGCAAAGTCCTGAAGACCAAGAACGACGAGTAATCGACGTCTTGTCCTCGGTATCATGAAAGCGGTGCAACGTCAGACCTCTGCGTGGCGCCGCTTTTTCTTTGCGCATGTCCCTGTTTTCGGCTGCAAGTCTAGTTTGCACACCGTCATTTACCATCGCGCGGATTCCGGCCGGCCTGATGCCCCGCCGTCTTCCCCTCTTGCCGCCTGCTGTCTTTAAGCCGCGGCAACTCCCGACAAATGACAATTAAAATCTCCATTGACTGCATGGGCGGCGATCACGGCCCCTCAGTTACCATTCCAGCAGCCATTTCCTTTCTAAAAAAGCAAGTCGACGCCGAACTCGTTTTGGTCGGCAACGAAGAGCTGCTGCGTAACGAACTCAAGAAACACCATGCCGAGGGCCTGCCGCGCCTGTCGGTGAAGCACGCCAGCGAAGTCGTCGCCATGGACGATCCGGTCGAGGTGGCCCTGCGCCGCAAGAAGGATTCGTCGATGCGCGTGGCGATCGAGCTGGTCAAGGACGGCAGCGCCAACGCCTGCGTCTCGGCCGGCAACACCGGCGCCCTGATGGCCGTCTCGCGCTACGTGCTCAAGACCATGGCCGGGGTCGACCGCCCGGCCATCTGCTCGATCATGCCGAACCAGAAGAACGGCCCCACCTACGTGCTCGACCTCGGCGCCAACGTCGACTGCGAGCCCCACCACCTGCACCAGTTCGCGATCATGGGCTCGGTCCTGTGCTCGGCCATCGAAGGCATCGAGCGCCCCCGCATCGGCCTGCTGAACGTCGGCACCGAGGACATCAAGGGCAACGACGTGGTCAAGTCCACCGGCGTCCTGCTGCGCGACGACCACGAGCGCGGTAAACTGAACTTCCACGGCAACGTCGAAGGCAACGACATCTTCAAGGGCACGGTCGATGTGGTCGTCTGCGATGGCTTCGTCGGCAACGTCACCCTGAAGGCGATCGAAGGCCTGTCGCGCTTCGTCAAGTCGGTCTTCAAGGAAAGCCTGCTGTCGATGCTGGGCGCGCTGCTGGCGCGCAAGGCGCTTAAGAAGCTGAATCCGGAGCGCTACAATGGCGCCGGCCTGCTGGGCCTGAAGGGCCTGGTGTTCAAGAGCCACGGCGGCGCGAACGCCTACGCCTTCGAGTGGGCGATCAAGCGCGCCTACGAGGCCGCGGCGCACAACGTACAAGAGCATCTGTCGGCCCTGATCGCCGAACTGATGCCCTCACCCGACCCCGAGCGCCAGGCCTGAGGGCCCCGCCCGGACGGCCGTGTTCAATAACTAGCAGGATGGTGAAGCAATGACTGTATACAGCAAGATCACCGGCACCGGCAGCTACCTGCCGGCCAAGCGCGTCAGCAACGAGCAGCTCGCGGCCCAGCTGGCCGAACAGGGCATCGAGACTTCGCACGAGTGGATCGTCACCCGCAGCGGGATCGAGGCGCGCCACTACGCGGCGGCGGACGAGAATTCGTCCGACCTGGCCGTGCACGCGGCGCGCAAGGCGCTCGAGATGGCGGGCAAGCAGCCGGAGGACATCGACCTGGTGCTGGTCGCCAGCTCCACCCCCGACTTCCACGGCAGCTTCCCCAGCACCGCCTGCATCGTCCAGCAGAAGCTGGGCATGCACAACAACAGCGCCGCCTTCGACGTCCAGGCCGTGTGCAGCGGCTTCGTGTATGCGCTGTCGACCGCCGACGCCTTCATCCGCTCGGGCATGCACAAGACCGTGCTGGTGATCGGCGCGGAGGTGTTCTCGCGCATCCTGGACTTCACCGACCGCACCACCTGCGTGCTGTTCGGCGACGGCGCCGGCGCCGTGGTGCTGGAAGCCTCCAGCGAGCCGGGCATCCTGGCCTCCAAGCTGCACGCCGACGGCCGCCATTCCGACATCCTGTCGGTGCCGGGCAGCCTGGCCCAAGGCGCGATCGCCGGCAGCGGCTTCCTGTACATGGACGGCCCGGCGGTGTTCAAGCTGGCCGTCACCGTGCTCGAGGAAGTCGCGCACGAAGTGCTGGACGCGGCCAGGGTGCGCCCGGCCGACATCGACTGGCTGGTGCCGCACCAGGCCAACCTGCGCATCATGAAGGGCACCGCCAAGAAACTCGACCTGCCGCTCGAGAAGATGGTCGCCACCGTCGGCGAGCACGGCAACACCTCGGCCGCCTCGATCCCGCTGGCGCTGGACCAGGCCGTGCGCGACGGCCGCATCAAGCCGGGCCACAACGTCCTGATGGAAGGCGTGGGCGGCGGCTTCACCTGGGGCGCGGTGCTGGCGCGCATGTAAGCGCCCGAGCCGCGCTTCGTCTCAACCCATTGAGGACAACAAGAAGATGAGCAAATTCGCATTCCTGTTCACGGGCCAGGGCGCCCAGGCCGTCGGCATGCTGAACGGCTTCGCCGGCAACCCGGTCGTCGAGCAGACCGTGCTGGAAGCCTCCGAAGCCCTGGGCTTCGACCTCGGCCGCCTGATCGCCGAAGGCCCGAAGGAAGACCTGGACCTGACCACCAACACCCAGCCGGTCATGCTGACCGCCGCCGTCGCCGTCTACCGCGCCTGGATCGCGGCCGGCGGCCCGGCGCCTTCGGTGGTGGCGGGCCACAGCCTGGGCGAGTACTCGGCCCTGGTGGCTGCGGGCGTGATCCCGTTCAAGGACGCGGTGCCGCTGGTGCGCTTCCGCGCCCAGTCGATGCAGGAAGCGGTGCCGGTGGGGCAGGGCGGCATGGCCGTGATCCTCGGCCTGCAGGCCGATGACGTGCGCGCGCTGTGCCAGGAAGCGGCCCAGGGCGAGGTGGTCGAGGCCGTGAACTTCAACGAGCCGACCCAGATCGTCATCGCCGGCCACACCGCCGCGGTCGACCGCGCCTGCGAACGGGCCAAGGCCAAGGGTGCCAAGCGCGCCATGAAGCTGGCGGTCTCGGCGCCTTTCCATTCCTCGCTCCTGAAACCGGCATCCGACCGCCTGCGTACCTATATGGCGGCGCTGGAATTCGCCGCGCCGCAGATCGACGTCATCAACAACGTCGACGTCGCCGTGCTGAAGGATCCGGAAGCCATCAAGGACGCCCTGGTGCGCCAGGCCGCCGGCCCGGTGCGCTGGGTCGAGACCATGCAGAAGATGGCCGCCGAAGGGGTGACCCAGGTCATCGAGTGCGCTCCCAGCAAGACCCTGATCGGCATGGCCAAGCGCATCGATCCGGTGCTGGCTGGCGACGCCCTCGTGGACCAGGCTTCGCTCGAGCACGTGCTGAGCGCACTCAAGCAGGCCTGAGAACCAAGCTTGACGCAGATCTGCGGCTAATCGAAACCGTCAATCAAAGGACAACAATGAATCTGGAAAACCAAGTCGCCCTCGTCACCGGCGCCTCGCGCGGCATCGGCAAGGCCATCGCGCTCGAACTGGCCCGCCAGGGCGCCAAGGTGGTCGGCACCGCCACCACCGAGAGCGGCGCCCAGGCCATCACCGACTACCTGGCCGAATTCGGCGGCAAGGGCCTGGTCCTGAACGTCACCGACGCGGCGCGCTGCGCCGAGGTGGTGGACGAAGTGCAGAAGGGCTACGGCAGCCTGTCGATCCTGGTCAACAACGCCGGCATCACCCAGGACAACCTGGCCATGCGCATGAAGGACGAGGAATGGGACAGCGTGATCGCGACCAACCTCACCTCGGTCGGCCGCCTGTCGCGCCTGGTACTGCGCGGCATGATGAAGGCCAAGCACGGCCGCATCATCAACATCACCTCGGTGGTGGGCGCCTCGGGCAACCCGGGTCAGATGAACTACGCCGCCGCCAAGGCCGGCGTGGCCGGCATGACCCGCGCCCTGGCGCGCGAGATCGGCAGCCGCAACATCACCGTCAACTGCGTGGCGCCCGGATTCATCGACACCGACATGACGCGCGCCCTGGGCGACGACCAGCACGCCGCGCTGCTCGGCCAGATCCCGCTGGGCCGCCTGGGCAAGCCGGAAGATATCGCCCACGCCGTGGCCTTCCTGGCCGGCCCGACCGCCGCCTACATCACGGGCACCGAGCTGCACGTGAATGGTGGCATGTTCATGAATTGATGCGGAAAGTGCCGGCGCCCCTTTTCATAGGGGAAAGCCGGCGCAATCTCATCTTTTAGCAGGAGTTTCGGTCGAATTAGCTGCAATCGCCGAAAATAGTTTTTCAAGGCGCAAACCTGATAAAATGCGCGCACTTTCCGCAACACATACCTTAATGGAGCCAAAACATGTCGGATATCGAACAACGCGTTAAAAAAATCGTCGCTGAGCAACTGGGCGTTGCCGAAGCAGACATCAAAATCGAATCCTCGTTCGTTGACGACCTCGGCGCAGATTCCCTGGACACCGTCGAACTGGTGATGGCACTGGAAGACGAGTTCGAAATGGAAATCCCTGACGAACAGGCTGAGAAGATCACCACCGTCAAGCAGGCTATCGACTACGCCACCGCGCACGTCAAGGCCTAAGCTGCTTTAAAAGTTTTTGGGAGAAACGCTTGAGCCGTTCACGCAACCGCCGTGTCGTCGTTACTGGCCTGGGCTGCATTTCACCAATCGGCAACACGATTGCCGAGGCGTGGGACGCGGCGCTGGCGGGTAAGTCGGGCATTGCCAACATCACCAAGTTCGACGCGACGCCGTTCACGACGCACTTCGCCGGCGAAGTCAAGAACTTCAATGTCGAAGACTACCTGCCTGGCAAGGAAGGCCGTCACATGGATACTTTCATCCATTACGGCATGGCGGCCGGCATCCAGGCCCTGCAGGATTCGGGCCTGGAAGTGACCGACGAGAACCGCGACCGCATCGGCGTGACCATCGGTTCGGGCATCGGCGGCCTGCCGATGATCGAAGCCACCAAGGACGAATACGCGGCGCGCGGTCCGCGCCGCATCTCGCCCTTCTTCGTGCCGGCTTCGATCATCAACATGATCTCGGGCGATCTCTCGATCAAGTTCGGGCTGCGTGGTCCGAACCTGGCCATCGTCACGGCCTGCACCACCGGCCTGCACTGCATCGGCGCGGCTGCGCGCCTGATCGAATACGGCGACGCCGACGTGATGATCGCGGGCGGCGCCGAGTCGACCGTTTCGCCGCTGGGCCTGGGCGGCTTCGCCTCGGCACGCGCGCTGTCGACCCGCAACGAGGATCCGGCCACCGCTTCCCGTCCCTGGGACAAGGACCGCGACGGCTTCGTGCTGGGCGAGGGCGCCGGCGTCATGGTGCTGGAAGAATACGAACACGCCGTCAAGCGCGGCGCCAAGATCTACGCGGAAGTCATCGGCTTCGGCATGAGCGCGGACGCCAACCACATCACCTCGCCGGTCGAAGACGGCAGCGGCGCGGCGCGCTGCATGGTGGCGGCACTGAGCAACGCCGGCCTGAACCCTGACCAGGTCCAGTACGTCAATGCGCACGGCACCTCGACCCCGCTGGGCGACGTGGCCGAAGTGCGCGGCATCAAGCGCGTGTTCGGCGACCACGCGAAGAACATCGTGGTCAACTCGACCAAGTCGATGACCGGCCACCTGCTGGGCGGCGCGGGCGGCCTGGAATCGGTGTTCACCGTGCTGGCGATCCACAACCAGGTCTCGCCGCCGACGATCAACATCTTCAACCAGGATCCGGAATGCGACCTGGACTTCTGCGCCAACCAGGCGCGCGAGATGAAGATCGACTACGCGGTCAAGAACTCCTTCGGCTTCGGCGGCACCAACGGCACCCTGGTCTTCGCCAAGGTCTGATCCTTCCGGGTTTACCCTCAGATGAACTCCGCACGCCCATCCCTGTCCAAGGGGATGGGCGCCCGTCTCAACCGGTAACGGCCATCCCGGCCTCGCGTCCCGCAACCGGCCTGCATTTCCCTACCGGCGTGCTTCCCGGTACGTTCTTTCCTATACAACATGTCCGTCGCGGTGACATCCGTCGTCGTGCTGTCGCGCCGCCTGCGTCTCCTGCTGGCGGCCTTCGGCCTGTCCCTGTTCGCGGCCGCCGCGGCCGTAGGCTGGCTGCTGCCCGGGCGCTTCGTCTCGCCGCTGGCGGCGCTGCCGCCGCTGCTGGCCGGTCTCGCGCTCTGGCATGCGGCCTGGGCTGGTCCGGCGCCCCTGGGGGCGCGCGGGCGCCGGGGACCGGCGCTACGCGGGATTGATATTTCTGGAGTCGGGCGGATACGCCTGACGGTACAACAAGACCTGCGCCATCCGATTTGCGTACCCGCCGAGGCCTTGCCCGGCGCCACCGTCTGGCCCGCGTGCATGCTGCTGCGCCTGAGCCCCAAGCCGGAGGCCGGAACGCGCGCGGCAGGCGAGAACGCGAGCGCGAACGCAAGCGGGAGCGCAAGCGGGATCGCAGGCGGGAGTGAACGCGGGAGCGAAGACGGGAACGCAAACGGGAGCGAAGACGGGGGCGAAGACGGGAAAAAGGGCGGGAACGCGGTCGGGAGCGCAGGCGGGAACGCGGTCGGGAACCCAGGCGGGAACGCGGTCGGGAACCCAGGCGCGAGCGGGCGAGGGGCGGAAAGCGCTGCGGATGTCGGCGCGCACGGCACTCGGCCCCTGGCTTGGCGGCTCCTGCTACTGCCGGACAATGTCGCGCCTCAGGCCTACCGCCGGCTGGCGGTGGCCTTGCGCGCCCAGGCTGCGCGGACCTTGGAGGCCGGGCCCGGGCTGGAAACAAAAAATACTTTGAACTTATTGCAGTAGGCCAACTCTTATATACGAAGGTCTGCTGCAGCCGATGGGACACCGTCCGTGACGACAGAACGCGAGTGTGATCAGCTGCTGGTGGAGCGCGTCCAGGCCGGGGACCGGCAGGCGTTCGACCTCCTCGTGGCCAAGTACCAGCGCCGCCTCATGCGCCTGGTATCGCGCCTGGTGCACGACCCGGCCGAGGCCGAGGACGTGGTGCAGGAGACCTTCATCAAAGCATTCCGGGCGCTGCGCCACTTCCGCGGCGACTCGGCCTTTTATACCTGGCTGTACCGGATAGGAATCAACACCGCAAAGAACTTTCTAGTCACCCAAGGACGCAGGGCGCCGACCTCGACCGAGGCCGACGCCGAACGCGCCGAGGGATTCGACGATGCAGACAGCCTGCGAGACATCAACACCCCGGAATCGGTGTTGGCCAGCAAGCAGATCGCCCACACCGTCAACGCGGCCATGGAGGCGCTCCCGCTGGAACTGCGCACGGCAATCGTTCTGCGTGAAATCGAAGGACTGAGCTACGAAGAAATCTCCGAAGTGATGGCCTGTCCCATAGGCACCGTGCGCAGCCGGATTTTCCGTGCGCGCGAAGTCATCGCCGAGAAATTGCGCCCTTTGCTCGATTTCCCGGTTGACAAACGTCGGTAGGTAGCGAGATCGTACACAGGCGCAGCACATCTTGAACACACCGACGGCGACAAGCGATGGACATCAACAAAAAATTCCGCGAACACATCTCCGCGCTGGGCGACGGCGAGTTGCCCGCCGACGAGCTGGAGCTGGCGTTCGCCGCATTGCAGGAGCCCAGCGGCCGCGCCGCCTGGGACCTGTACCACCGCATCGGCGACATGCTGCGCGCGCAGCCGGTGCCGGATCTCTCGCCGGATTTTCAGGCCCGCCTGGCGGAGCGGCTGGCTCAGGAAGCCTTGCCGGCCAAGCGCCCGCCTGCGGCGGGGGAGGGCGAGGCCAAGCTGCCGCCGGCGGTGTCCAATCCCTAGGGGCATTCCGGCGCGCGGCCTGCTCTCACGGGGTCGCGCCCCCTCTGTTTGTGGTACGCGCCATGGCGCCTGCGGCTTCCCGCGCCCAAGTTCCTGCACACCCATCACCGCTGCGCCAGTCCCAAGCCCTACGCACGTCGTTCCCGCGCAGGCGGGAACCCAAGTTTCCTGCACACCCGTCATTGCTGAACATGGCCGAGCATGCAAACTTGGGTTCCGCCTTCGCGGGAAGTCGTAGGCGCCAGTGGCGCGTACGACGAGGGGGAGGGCGCGCCCTGCGCACGTCGTTCCCGCACGCGGGAAGCCAAGTTCCTGCGCACCCATCACCGCTGCGCCTGTCCCAAGCCCTACGCACGTCGTTCCCGCGAAGGCGGGAACCCAAGTTTCTTGCACACCCGTCATTGCTGAACATGGCCACGCATGCAAACTTGGGTTCCCGCCTGCGCGGGAAGTCGTAGGCGCCAGTGGCGCGTACGACGGAGAAGGGGGCGCTCCGCATGCATACCCACGCGCCGCGACAAAGCGCGGATTTTGGCTTACCATTCAGTCAATCATAGCCCTGATAACCCCATCTCCATGACAAGCAAAACTGCCAGCCTCATCCTGTCGGCACTGCTCGTGTCCGGCGCTTCCGCCTTCGTCCACGCCCCGGCCTTCGCGGCCGCCGCTCCCGTCCCCACCCCGACCGTCACCGGGCTTCCCGACTTCACCGACCTGGTCGACAAGGTCAGCCCGGCCGTGGTCAACATCCGCACCACCGAGCGGGTCCGCGCGCGTGGTGCGCCGGGCGAGGAGGAGATGCAGGAATTCCTGCGCCGCTTCTTCGGCGGGGGCGTGCCGCGCGGTGGCGGCCGCCGCGCACCCCAGCAGCAGGAAGAACAGGAAGTGCAGCGCGGGGTCGGATCCGGCTTCATCATCTCCAACGACGGCTACGTGCTGACCAATGCCCACGTGGTCGAGGGCGCCGACGAGGTCACCGTCACCCTCAACGACCGGCGCGAATTCAAGGCCAAGGTGCTGGGCGCCGACCGCCGCTCCGACGTGGCCCTGCTTAAGCTGCCGGCCACCAACCTGCCTTACCTGCGCACCGGCGACTCGAGCAAGATCCGGGTCGGCGAATGGGTGCTGGCGATCGGCTCGCCTTTCAACCTCGACAACACCGTCACCGCCGGCATCATCTCGGCCAAGTCGCGCGACACCGGCGAGTACCTGCCCCTGATCCAGAGCGACGTGGCGGTCAACCCCGGCAACTCGGGCGGCCCCCTGATCAACCTGCGCGGCGAGGTGATCGGCATCAATTCCCAGATCGCCACCCTGTCCGGCGCCTATAACGGCATTTCCTTCGCGGTCCCGATCGACGAGGTGATTCGGGTCTCCGACCAGCTCAAGAAGACCGGCAAGGTCACCCGCGGCCGCCTGGGCGTGCGCATCAGCGAAGTCACGCGCGACGTCGCCGAGTCGCTCGGCCTGGGCAAGGCGCGCGGCGCCGAGGTCTCGATGGTCGAGCCGGGCGGCCCGGCGGAGAAGGGCGGCATCAAGGTTGGCGACATCATCCTGGCCTTCAACGGCCAGCCGATCGAATCCACCCGCGACCTGCCGCGCCTGGTGGGCGCCGCCAAGGTCGGCAGCCGCGCCAGCGTCACCGTGTGGCGCCGCGGCAGCCAGCTCGAGGTGCCGGTCACCGTGGTCGAGCTGCAGGACGACAACCCGAACCCGGCGCGGCCGCAACCCGGCAAGCCGGCCCCGAACGCCGCCCCCAACGCCCTTGGCCTCAATGTCTCCGCCCTGAGCGCCGAGCAGCGCCGCGAGCTGGGCGTCGAGGGCGGGGTGCTGGTCGAGAACGCCCAGGGCAATGCGGCCACGGCCGGCATCCGTGCGGGCGATTTGATCCTCCAGGTGGGCAATACGCCGGTCAACGACGTCGCCCAGTTCAACGCCCTGGTCGGCAAGCTCGATCCGAAGAAACCGGTGGCCGTGCTGGTGCGGCGCGAAGGCATCACCCAATACCTCGTGATCAAGCCGCGCCAATGAGCATTCCCTTCACCCTGTACTCGCGCTCCTGGTGCCACCTGTGCGAGGACATGCTGGCGGCGCTGCGGGCGCTGGAGGCGCCCGGCCGGCCCTTCGCCATCACCGTCCTCGACGTCGACGCCGACCCCGCCCTGGTGGCGCGCTTCGACGAGCTGGTGCCGGTGCTGTACGGGGACCCGGCGGAGCCGGAACTCTGCCATTACTTCCTGGACGAGGCGGCGGTCAGGTCTTACCTGGCCAGCGTCGACGCCGCGCGCGCGGCCGCTCCGGCCTGAGTCGGCGTCGCCCGCGGGCCTCACGGGGCTTGCCTTGGGGCGTTTTGCCCCGAGATATCCCCCCGAGGCCCCCGGAAACCGGGCTTTCTGCCTCGAAATCCGGTAAAATGCCGGGGCCGGAAAGCTTCTGTCCACGTCACACCAGCTTCCCTTGCTTTGATAAGGCGCTCGCCTGGGACCGTCCCGGCCCCGACGCAGCGCTTTTTTCGTATTGCGCTGCATGTCGCGGCGCCGGTTGCCGCCGCGGGCGGTATGGCCGGCCGCGGCCTTTTTGGTTTTGAGCTTTGTTAATGAACAACATACGTAACTTCTCCATCATTGCCCACATCGACCACGGTAAATCGACCCTGGCCGACCGCATCATCCAGTTGTGCGGCGGGCTGTCGGAACGCGAAATGGACGCGCAGGTGCTCGACTCGATGGACCTGGAGCGCGAGCGCGGCATCACCATCAAGGCCCAGACGGCGGCGCTGCAGTACAAGGCGCGCGACGGCCAGACCTACAACCTGAACCTGATCGACACCCCCGGTCACGTCGACTTCAGCTATGAAGTCTCGCGCTCGCTGTCGGCCTGCGAAGGCGCGCTGCTGGTGGTCGACGCCTCCCAGGGCGTGGAAGCCCAGACCGTGGCCAACTGCTACACCGCGCTCGACCTGGGCGTGGAAGTGGTGCCGATCCTGAACAAGATCGACCTGCCGCACGCCGATCCCGACAACGCCAAGAAGGAAATCGAGGACGTCATCGGCATCGACGCCTCGGACGCGACGGTCTGCTCGGCCAAGACCGGCCTGGGCGTGGAAGACGTGCTCGAGACCCTGATCGCCAAGGTGCCGCCGCCCAAGGGCGACCCGGATGCGCCGCTGCAGGCCCTGATCGTCGACTCCTGGTACGACCCCTATGTGGGCGTGGTGATGCTGGTGCGCGTGGTCAACGGCACCCTGCGTCCGAAGGACAAGATCCTGCTGATGGCGACCGGTTCGGTGAACCTGGTCGAGAACATCGGCGTGTTCACCCCGCGCTCGGTCTCGCTTCCGGAACTGTCGGCGGGGCAGGTGGGCTTCATCATCGCCGGCATCAAGGAACTGACCGCCGCCAAGGTCGGCGACACCGTGACCCTGGCCAACAAGCCGGCCCCCGAGCCGCTGCCGGGCTTCAAGGAAGTCCAGCCGCAGGTGTTCGCCGGCCTGTTCCCGGTCGAGGCCAACCAGTACGACGCCCTGCGCGATTCGCTCGAAAAGCTCAAGCTGAACGACGCCGCCCTGATGTACGAGCCGGAGGTGTCGCAGGCCCTGGGCTTCGGCTTCCGCTGCGGCTTCCTCGGCCTGCTGCACATGGAGATCGTGCAGGAACGCCTGGAGCGCGAGTTCGACATGGACCTGATCACCACCGCCCCGACCGTGGTGTACGAGGTCGAGATGCGCGACGGTTCGATCATCCGTGTCGACAATCCGTCGAAAATGCCGGAGCCGTCCAAGATCAACGAGGTGCGCGAACCGATCGTCGACGTCAACCTGTACATGCCGCAGGAATACGTGGGCTCGGTCATGACCCTGTGTAACAACAAGCGTGGCGTCCAGATGGACATGGCCTACCACGGCCGCCAGGTCAAGCTGCATTACGAGATCCCGATGGCGGAAATCGTGCTGGACTTCTTCGACCGCCTGAAGTCGACCTCGCGCGGCTACGCCTCGATGGATTACGCCTTCAAGGAAAACCGCGCCGCCGACGTGGTCAAGGTCGACATGCTGATCAACAGCGAGAAGGTGGACGCGCTGGCGATCATCGTCCACCGCGCCAACGCCCCCTACCGCGGACGCCAGGTGGCGGCCAAGATGCGCGAGCTGATCCCGCGCCAGATGTTCGACGTGGCGATCCAGGCCGCCATCGGCGCCACCATCATCTCGCGCGAGAACGTCAAGGCCTTGCGCAAGAACGTGCTCGCCAAGTGCTATGGCGGTGACATCTCGCGTAAGAAGAAACTGCTGGAAAAACAAAAAGCCGGTAAGAAACGCATGAAACAGGTCGGTTCCGTGGAGATTCCGCAGGAAGCCTTCCTGGCTATCCTCCAGGTGGACGAAAAATAATGAACCTGCAACCCATCCTGGGCAATTTTGCCCTGATCCTGTTCGTGGCCATGGTGATCACCGGTGTGATCTGGTGCCTCGACGTGTTCTACCTGGCCAAGCAGCGCCGCCGCAGCGCCGACGCGGCCCTGGCCGAGTTCGACGCCCGCCACGCCAAGCTGACCGCGAACGGGATCAAGGTGGACGAGGCCGGCAAGCGCGCGGCCCTCGAGCACGCGATCCTGCGCCAGCCGACCTGGATCGAGTACTCGGGCAGCTTCTTCCCGGTGATCGCCCTGGTCTTCGTGCTGCGCTCCTTCCTGTGGGAGCCCTTCAAGATCCCGTCGTCCTCGATGGTGCCGACCCTGCTGGTGGGCGACTTCATCCTGGTGAACAAGTACACCTATGGCATCCGCCTGCCGATCATCAACAGGAAGATCATCGAGGTGAACGATCCCCAGCGCGGGGACGTCATGGTATTCAAGTACCCGAAGGACATGAGCCAGGATTACATCAAACGCGTCATCGGTGTGCCGGGTGATAAAATCACCTATGAGAACAAGCGCCTGACGGTAAACGGCGTGCCGGTCGCTTACACCCCGCTGGACGACTACCTGGACGACCAGCACCCTGTTTACCACAAGCAATTCGTGGAGAAACTCCCGGGCAAGGAGGGCGTGACCGAGCACCGCATCCTGAACACCGAGAACCGTCCGACCTTCGATCTCGGCACCGTGGAGAACTTCCCCCAGCGTGAAGCGTGCGACTATTCCTACGAGAAATTTACCTGTATCGTACCGGAAGGCAACTACTTCATGCTGGGCGATAACCGTGACAACAGCCAGGACAGCCGCTATTGGGGCTTCGTTCCGGACAAGAACATCGTTGGCAAGGCGATCGTCGTGTGGATGAACTTCGGCAATCCGAAACGGATTGGCGGCATCCGGTAACTCACGGGGAGGGGAAATGGGTCGTAACAAGCAATTCGTGGTGGGCGCCGAGCGCGGCGTATCGCTGACCGGGCTGATCGCGGTGCTGGTGGTCCTGGGCGTGCTGGCCGTGCTGGCCATGAAGCTGGTGCCGGCCTACCTGGAATACAGCGCGGTCAAGGACGCGATCGTGCGCGCCAAGGAAACCGGCGGTAGCCCGCGCGAAATGCAGGCGGCCTTCGACAGGACGGCCAGCGTGAACGACGTGACGGCCCTGCGCGGACGTGACCTGGTGATCACGCGCGAAGGGGGCGAGCCGGAAATCAGCTTCGCCTATGAAAAGCGGGTCCCGCTGGCGGGCAACGTCAGCATCGTGATCGACTTCGCCGGCACCACCGACCCCAGCGGCGTGGTGGCGGCCTCGAGCGGGCAGGACCGGTAAGGTCCGGAGCCCGGTAATACAGCAGCACCCGGCGCGGCCGGGCGTGGACGACATCGACAATGAATCTTCAGTTATTGCAAACGCGCTTGGGGTATACGTTCCGGGAATCCGGGCTGCTTCAGCAAGCCCTGACCCACCGTAGCCACAGCAGTTTGCATAACGAGCGCCTGGAATTCCTGGGCGACTCGATCCTGAATTGCGTCGTCGCGTCCATCCTCTACGAGCGCTACGCCGGCCTGGACGAGGGCGACCTGTCGCGCCTGCGCGCCAACCTGGTCAAGCAGCAGTCGCTGTTCGAGATCGCCCAGAAGCTCGAGCTCTCGCAGTTCCTGCGCCTGGGCGAGGGCGAGCTCAAGTCGGGCGGTTTCCGCCGCCCCTCGATCCTGGCCGACACCCTGGAGGCGATCCTGGGCGCGATCTTCCTCGACAGCGGCTTCGAGTCGGCGCGCACCGTGATTCGCACCTTCTACATCCCGCTGCTGGAAACCGTCGACCCGGCCACCCTGGGCAAGGACGCCAAGACCCTGCTGCAGGAATTCTTGCAGAGCAAGAAGATTCCGCTGCCCACCTATAACGTGGTGGCGACCCACGGCGCCGCCCACAGCCAGGAATTCGAGGTCGAATGCCTGGTGCCCAAGCTGAACATCCAGGTTTTCGGACGCGGCGGCAGCCGCCGCGCCGGCGAGCAGGCCGCGGCCCGGCTCGCCCTCGAGGTGGCCCAGCAAGCCCTGACCAAGGCGCCCGGCGCCCGCAAATCGAAACCGCGCGCGGCCCAGCTCAAGCTGGCCGGCATCGCCACCATCCAGGCCGAGGCGCCGGCCGCCGCGCAACCGGAACAACCAGGAACCACCCCATGAACGGCAGTACCCAAGACCACTTCCGCTGCGGCTATATCGCCATCGTCGGCCGCCCCAACGTCGGCAAGTCGACCCTGATGAACGTGCTGATCGGCGCCAAGGTCTCGATCACCTCGCGCAAGGCCCAGACCACGCGCCACCGCATCACCGGCATCCAGACCCGCGACGACGCCCAGTTCATCTACGTCGACACCCCGGGCTTCCAGACCCGCCATGCGAATGCCCTGAACAAGACCCTGAACAAGACGGTCTCGAACACCCTGACTTCCTCGGACGTGATCCTGTTCCTGGTCGAGGCCGGCACTTTCGGCCCGGCCGACGAGCAGGTGCTCAATCTGCTGCCCAAGAACGTGCCGGTGGTCCTGGTGATCAACAAGTCGGACCGCATGAAGGACAAGGCGGTCCTGATGCCCTTCGCGCAAAAGGTGGCGGCGCTGCGCGACTTCGCCGCCATCGTGCCGGTCTCGGCCAAGATGCGCTTCCAGGTCGACGCCCTGGAAGAAGAGATCAAGCGCCACCTGCCGGAAAACCCGCCGATCTTCGGGCCGGACGACATCACCGACCGCAGCGAGAAGTTCCTGGCCGCCGAGATCGTGCGCGAAAAGGTGTTCCGCCTGCTGGGCGACGAGCTGCCCTATACCAGCACGGTGCTGATCGAGCAGTTCGAGCAGGAAGGCAACTTGCGCCGCATCTTCTCGGCCATCCTGGTCGAGCGCGACAGCCACAAGGCCATGATCATCGGTAACAAGGGCGCGCGCCTGAAAGAGATCTCGACCCAGTCGCGCCTGGACATGGAAAAGCTCTTCGGCGGCCCCGTGTACCTGGAGATCTGGGTCAAGGTCAAGTCCGGCTGGGCCGACAACGAAGCGGGCCTGCGCGCCTACGGCTACGAGTAAGCGCAGGGGGACCTCCAGGCACGCATGCCCAGCCACGACGACCTCGACGATGCGCAGGAACTGATCGCGCCCGCACTTGCCGGCGGCGAGCCGGCCGGCCAGCCGGAGCGGCGCATCCGTGCGCGCGCGCCCTTGCGCGAGGGCAGGGTGGTGGGCCAGCCGGGCTTCGTGCTGCACAGCTACCCCTACAAGGAAACCAGCCTCATCGTCGACATGTTCACGCGCGACCACGGCCGCGTGGGCCTGGTGGCCAAGGGCGCCAAGCGCCCGCTGTCCAAGCTGCGCGGCGTGCTCCAGACCTTCCAGCCGCTTTCGGTGTCCTTCAGCGGCAAGTCCGAGCTGCGCACCCTGATCGACGCCGAATGGGTGGGCGGCATGCTGCCGCTGGAGCGCACCGCGCTGCTGTGCGGCTTCTACCTGAACGAGCTGCTGGTCAAGCTGCTGGCCCGCGACGACCGCCATCCGGCCCTGTTCGACCACTATGTCTCGACCCTGAACCAGCTCGCCCACGGCGAACCGGCCCAGATCGTCTTGCGGAAATTCGAACGGGCCCTACTTAAGGAGACGGGCGTGGCGGCCGAGCTGGGGCGCTCGACGCGCACCCGCGCCGCGGTCGAGCCCGCCGCCAGCTACGTGGTCGACCCCGAGCGCGGTCCGCGCGAAGCCCAGCCGGCCGAGGTCTGGCCTGTGGTCTCGGGCAAGACCCTGCTCGACATGGAGCGCGAAGACTACGCCGACCCCGTGACCCAGGCGCAGAGCAAGCAGCTGATGCGCTTCCTGCTGGCGCACCAACTGGGCGGGCAGCCGCTCAACACGCGCCAGATTTTGATCGACCTGATGCAGTTATGATGCATTGATAACCGACCTACAACCATGAGCTTCCTGCACCCCGCCGGCCCGGTGATCGACCTGGGCGTGAACATCGACCACATCGCCACGGTGCGCAACGCGCGCGGCACCAGCTACCCGGACCCGATCCGCGCGGCCCTGCTGGCCGAGCAGTCCGGCGCCGACCTGATCACCCTGCACCTGCGCGAAGACCGCCGCCATATCAAGGACGCCGACGTGCTGGCCCTGCGTCCCCAGCTCGCCACGCGCATGAACCTGGAAGCGGCGGTGACGCGCGAGATGATCGACTTCGCCTGCCAGGTGAAACCCCAGGACGTCTGCCTGGTGCCGGAGCGGCGCGAGGAAGTCACCACCGAGGGCGGCCTGGACGTGATCCGCTACTACAAGGAAGTGGAAAGCGCGGTCAAGCAGCTGCAGGGCGAGGGCATCCGCGTCTCGCTCTTCATCGACGCGGACGAACAGCAGATCGAAGCCGCGCGCGCGGTGGGCGCGACCGTCATCGAGCTGCACACCGGGCGCTATGCCGAGGCCGAAGGTGCGCAAGCCGCGCACGAGCTGGAGCGCATCAAGGCCGGCGTGCACGCCGGCGTGACGCGCGGCCTGCGCGTGAACGCGGGTCACGGCCTGCACTACACCAACGTCCAGCCGGTCGCGGCGATCCGCGACATCCACGAGCTCAACATCGGCCACGCGATCGTCGCCCACGCCCTGTTCGCGGGCTGGGAGAACGCGGTGCGCGAGATGAAGGCGATCATGGTCGCGGCGCGCCTGGGCGTGTCCTACCAGGGGGCCTGAGATGATCTACGGGATCGGCACCGACATCGTCCAGATCTCGCGTGTCGAGCAGGCGCTCGCACGCAGCGGCGAGCGCTTCGCCGAGAAGATCCTCGGCCCCCAGGAGCTGGAAAAATACCATGCGCGCCGCGCCAAGAACGCGGTGCGCGGACTGCGCTTCCTGGCCACGCGCTTCTCGGCCAAGGAAGCCTTTTCGAAAGCGATCGGCCTGGGCATGCGCATGCCCATGACCTGGCGCTCCATGCAGATGTTGAACGCGCCGAGCGGCAAGCCGGTGATCGTCTGCAGCGGCGCACTCGACCAATTCATGCGCGACAACCGCCTGAGCGCCCAGGTCTCGATCAGCGACGAGGCCGACTATGGGGTGGCCTTCGTCATCGTGACCCAGGCGCCGGCAGAAGAGTAGAGCGAAGTGACCAAGGAAGTGCAAGCGACCGGGCAGCCGCAGGATGCGGCGCCCAGCAATGAAGCCCAGGAGGCGCCCGCCGCCTACGTGGCGGCCGGCGGCGCCGCGCTGCCGGCGGCGCCCGCGCCCAAGGCGGCTGGACGCGCTGCGACGGCGCGCGCCAAGCCCGCCGCCAAGGAGCGCGGCCCTTCGCCGCGCGCCCGTCCCGACGGCTGGCAGGCCAGGAAGGAAGAACTGGCGGCGACCCTGAACAAGGACGCCGAGGAACCGGTGCAGCCGAGCGCCCTCGCGCGCGAGCAGGTGCTGGCGACCGTCGCCCGGCTGCCCGACCTGCCGGGCGTGTACCGCTATTTCGACGCCAAGGACGGCGTGCTCTACGTCGGCAAGGCGCGCAACCTCAAGAAGCGCGTCTCTAGTTATTTCCAGAAGACCTTGTCCAGCCCGCGCATCGCGATGATGGTGTCTCAGATCGCGCGCCTCGAGACCACGGTGGTCAACAGCGAGGCCGAGGCCCTTATCCTGGAAAACAACCTGATCAAGTCGCTCAAGCCGCGCTACAACATCCTGTTCCGCGACGACAAGAGCTACCCCTACATCAAGATCTCGAGCGGGGAGGCCCCGCGCCTGGGCTATTACCGTGGCGCGCTGGACAAGAAGAACCAGTACTTCGGACCTTTCCCGAGCGCCTGGGCGGCCAAGGAATCGATCCAGCTGCTGCAGAAGGTGTTCAAGCTGCGCACCTGCGAGGACAGCGTCTACGCCAACCGCACCCGGCCCTGCCTGCTGCACCAGATCGGCCGCTGCAGCGGTCCTTGCGTGGACCTGATCGCGCCCGAGGACTACCAGGCCGACGTCGACAACGCCGCGCGCTTCCTGCGCGGGCGCCAGGGCGAGGTCATGCAGGACCTGGAGCAGAAGATGCAGGGCTTCGCGATGGAGCTCAAGTTCGAGCAGGCGGCGAGCGTGCGCAACCAGATCCAGGCCTTGTCGAAGGTGCTGCACGCCCAGAGCATGGAGACCGCGGGCGACGCCGACGTCGACGTGATCGCGGTGGTGGTGCAGGGCGGGCGCGCCTGCGTCAACCTGGCGATGGTGCGCGGCGGGCGCCACCTGGGCGACCGCGCCTACTTCCCGGCCCATGTCGGCGAATCACTGGGCGAGTGCCCGATCGAGGTCGAGGTGCTGTGCGCCTTCCTGGCCCAGCACTACGCGGGCCAGTTCATTCCGCACACCCTGATCCTGAACATCGAGTTCGACCAGCCCGAGCTGATCATGGCGCTGAGCGAGCAGTGCGGCCACCGCATCAACCTGGTGTTCCAGCCCCAGGGCCAGCGCCGCCAGTGGCTGGAGATGGCCTGCAAGGGCGCCGAGATCGCGCTGGCGCGGCTGCTCTCGGAGCAGGGTTCGCAGCAGGCGCGCACCCAGGCCCTGGCCGACGTGCTGGAACTCGACAGCGAAGACCTGGAAAGCCTGCGCATCGAGTGCTTCGACATCTCGCACACGGCGGGCGAGGCGACCCAGGCCTCGTGCGTGGTGTTCCACCACCACCAGATGCAGAACGGCGAGTACCGGCGCTTCAACATCAACGGCATCACGCCGGGCGACGACTACGCCGCGATGCGCCAGGTGCTCACGCGCCGCTACGAGAAGGTGGCCAATGGCGAGGGCGTGATGCCCGACATCGTGCTGGTCGACGGCGGCAAGGGCCAGGTCGAGATGGCGCGCCAGGTGTTCGAGGAACTCGGGCTGGACGTCTCGATGATCGTGGGCGTGGCCAAGGGGGAAGGGCGCCGGGTGGGCCTGGAAACCCTGATCTTCGCCGACGGCCGCCTGCCGAAGGAGCTGGGCAAGGAATCGGCGGCCCTGATGCTGGTGGCCATGATCCGCGACGAGGCGCACCGCTTCGCCATCACCGGCATGCGCGCCAAGCGCGCCAAGGCGCGCCAGGCTTCGCGCCTGGAGGAGATCGAAGGCATCGGCGCCAAGCGCCGCCAGCGCCTGCTCGCGCGCTTCGGCGGGCTGCGCGGCGTCATCGACGCCAGCGTGGAGGACCTGATGTCGGTCGAAGGGATCTCGAGCACGCTGGCGGAAGAGATTTACCGGCAGCTGCATTGAGTCGGGCTGGGGCGGGAGCCCCGGCTTTACATGGACGGCGCTTCAGCACACTTGAGTTGCCGCCAGGGGGCGAGGTCCGGAACGATGTACTGATCGTGCGTATCAGAAGCGTGTTCATTGACTACAGCCTTAAAACCGTCGTACGCGCCACTGGCGCCTACGACTTCCGGCGCAGGCCGGAACCCAAGTTTGCTCGCACACCGCCAACGCCCGCCACCACATACAGACGAGTCACCTAGTCCAATTGGCAATACCAATGTAGACTAGCGGCGCAAGCTATTTTGCGGTCTAGAAGCCGTCACCCTATGCCTTTCAACATCCCGATCCTCCTGACCTGGTTACGCGTAGCGCTCATTCCCCTGGTTGTCGGTGTCTACTACCTGCCCACCCACTGGCTGCCGCTGGCCGACCGCAACCTGGCCGCGACCCTGGTGTTCATCGTCGCCGCCGTGACCGACTGGTTCGACGGCTACCTGGCGCGGCGCTGGAACCAGACCTCGGCCTTTGGCGCCTTCCTCGACCCGGTCGCCGACAAGCTGATGGTGGCGGGGGCGCTGCTGGTGCTGGTGCAGCTGGACCGCGTCAACGCCGTGATCGCCTTCATCATCATCGGCCGCGAGATCACCATCTCGGCCCTGCGCGAGTGGATGGCCGAGATCGGCGCGCGCAAGTCGGTCGCGGTCAGCTCGCTCGGCAAGATCAAGACCGCGGCCCAGATGGCGGCCATCCCGATGCTGCTCTTCCATGACCGCCTGCTGGGCCTGGTCGACACCCACTACTGGGGCGAGTACCTGCTGTGGGTCGCTGGCGTGCTCACCGTCTGGTCGATGTTCTACTATCTGCGCAAGGCCTGGCCTTTGATCAAAGAGAAGTCCGGCGTGGCGTAATTTGTTCCGAAGCATCCTTGACGTACAGAATAGAATCTCTATAATGCCTGCCTGTTGCGACGACATCGTTGCAGACGGATGACGAAGCGGGAGTAGCTCAGTTGGTAGAGCGCAACCTTGCCAAGGTTGAGGTCGAGAGTTCGAGACTCTTCTCCCGCTCCAAGATTGCAGAATGGCAGCAGTCTTGAAAATTAGTCAAATGTCTGAGATAATCGTTGTCTTGTATGCGGGAGTAGCTCAGTTGGTAGAGCGCAACCTTGCCAAGGTTGAGGTCGAGAGTTCGAGACTCTTCTCCCGCTCCAGCGCTTGCTGGTGCGGCATATAAACAGTAAGACTCCATGCGGGAGTAGCTCAGTTGGTAGAGCGCAACCTTGCCAAGGTTGAGGTCGAGAGTTCGAGACTCTTCTCCCGCTCCAAAGGTTTTACGAAAGTGTTGTACTCCTAAGCGGGAGTAGCTCAGTTGGTAGAGCGCAACCTTGCCAAGGTTGAGGTCGAGAGTTCGAGACTCTTCTCCCGCTCCAGAATTCATCGGAAGCTGCGTCTTCCCCTTGTTGATGTAGGCCATAACCCGCCAGTCAACAAAGCGTACTCTACACTCTGGCGAGGTAGCAAAGCGGTTATGCAGCGGCCTGCAAAGCCGTCTAGACGGGTTCGACTCCCGTCCTCGCCTCCAAATTCTGCTAGCACGGGCCCGTTCAGGGCCCGTTTGCTTTTGGCTTGCGACGCACGGAACATGTGCTGCACCACAGTGCCCCACGCCCGCCTGCCGCTTCCCCTTTTCGTCTTCCAAAATCTCCCGCCGAGCCGGATAATCGGCCCAAGGGGGATGCTATGGACAAGCTCGACGCAATGCGCGTCTTCTGTGCGGTAGTGGAGGCCGGTGGCTTCAGCAGGGCCGCCGAACGCCTCGGCATGTCGCCCTCGACGGTGACGATGCAGGTGGCCAGCCTCGAATCGCATTTTCGCGTGAAACTGCTGAACCGGACCACGCGCAGCATGTCCCTGACCAGCGAGGGCGTCCTGTGTCACCAGCACGCGCTGCGCTTGCTGACCGAGATGTCCGACCTGGAGTCGCAATTGCACGAGGCGGCGGATCTGCCCAGTGGGACGCTGCGGGTGGACATGCCGGGCATCGTCTCGCGCCTCTACGTGGCGCCCGCGCTGCCGCGTTTCCTCGCGCAGTATCCCGACATCACTCTGCGCGCCACCGTCAGCGACCGCCTGCTCGACATGGTGGAAGAGGGCGTGGACGTCATGATCCGCATCGGGAACGTGGCGGACTCCGGCCTGGTTGCGCGCCAGTTGATGCAGACCCGCTTCGTTTGCTGCGCCTCGCCCGACTTCGTGCGCCGGCACGGAATGCCGCGCTCGCCCGAGGACCTGCCGGATTTCGATTGCCTGGGCTTCATGCTGCCCAAGCTGAGGCGCTTGCGGCCCTGGGTGTTCGATGGCGCCGACGAATTCCATCCCGGCACACGGGTCAGCTCCGACCACGTCGACTCGCTGCTCGAAATGTGCAAGGCGGGCGGCGGGATAGCCCAGTTCATGTCGCTGTCCGTGGCGGAAGCGCTGCGCAGCGGCGAGCTGCTGCCCGTGCTCGCGCCCTGGCAGGCAGACGGCCCCGTGGTGCACGCGCTATTCCAGCAACGCCACCAACGCGCGGCGAAAGTCCGCGCATTCATCGATTTCGTGAGCGCCTTGTTCGCTGCGCCGACCCAAGCGGGCAGTCCGGCCTGAGCCGGGGACCCATCGGGATCACGCGCCGCATTCTTTTAAGTTCATAAAAACTGCATCCATTGTTGCCCCGTTGTACTGCCTTCTGCCGTTACCTACACTGATCTCATTCCAACCCCACCGGAGTAGATCATGAAAGAGACGATGAAAGCAGTTGTATTGAAAGCCTTTGAAGCACCGATGACCCTGGACGAGGTCGAGCGTCCGCATGCCGGACCGGGCCAGGTGCTGGTGCGCATCATGGCCAGCGGCGTGAATCCCCTGGACCTCAAGATCGCCGCAGGGAAGGCCGATCACGCCAAGGCCGTGCTGCCAGCCATCCTCGGCATCGACATGGCCGGTGTGGTGGAGAGCGTCGGCGAAGGCGTGCAAGGTTTCGCGCCCGGCGACGAGGTGTGGGGCATGACCGGCGGCGTCGGCGGTGTGCAGGGCTCGCTGGCGGAACTGGCCGCCGTGGACGCCCGGCTGCTGGCCCGCAAGCCCGCCAGCATCGGCATGCGCGAAGCGGCGGCGCTGCCGCTGGTGTTCATCACCGCCTGGGAGGGCCTGGTCGATCGCGCCCATGTCTCGGCCGGCAGGACGGTGCTGGTGCATGGCGGCGCAGGCGGCGTGGGACACATTGCCGTCCAGATTGCGCGCGCCGCCGGCGCCCAGGTCTATGCCACCGGCAATGTGGCCCAGCGCGCCACCATCGAAGGCTTCGGCGCGACCTTCATCGATTACCAGAGCACCAGCGTCGAGGAATACGTGCAGCAGTACACCGACGGCGAAGGCTTCGACATCGTCTACGACACCGTCGGCGGGGCCACGCTGGACGCGTCCTTCAAGGCCGCGCGCCGCTACCACGGCCACGTGGTGAGCTGCCTGGGCTGGGGCACGCATGCGCTGGCGCCGCTGTCCTTCCGCGCCGCCACCTATTCGGGCGTGTTCACCCTGCTGCCCCTGCTCAGCGGCAAGGAGCGCGCCAACCACGGCGCGATCATGACCGAGGCGGCCAAGCTGGTGGATGAAGGCAAGATCCGAGTGCTGCTGGACGAACGCCGCTTTGCCCTGGACCAGGTCGGCCAGGCCCACGCCGCCATGCAGGACGGCAGCGCGCGCGGCAAGATCGTGGTGGAAGTCGCATGAGCCTCCTCGCGCGCACACCGCTGTCGGCCCTGGACGTCGTTCCGGTGCGCGCCGGGGGCTCGATCGCCGACGCCCTGGCCGTGGCGCTGGCATATGGACGGGCACTCGAAGGGCTCGGCTTTCACCGGATGTGGCTGGCGGAGCACCACAACCTGTCCGGTGTCGCCAGCTCCGCCACCGCCGTGCTGATAGGCCAGGTTGCCGCCACCACCCGCAGGCTGCGGGTCGGCGCCGGGGGCATCATGCTGCCGAACGACGCGCCCCTGGTGGTCGCCGAGAATTTCGGCACGCTGGAGACCTTGTTCCCGGGGCGGATTGACCTGGGCCTGGGCCGCGCGCCCGGGGCGGACGGGGAGACCATGCGCGCGCTGTGGCGCAGCCCGGCCGACGGCGGCAGCTTTGCCGATCATGCTGGTAGGGGGGCGTGACAAGGTCAATCAGTTGAAGGAGCAAGGCGTGTCGGTCGATCAGATCGTCGCGGCCAGGCTCGTCTCCGCCTGTGACTCGAACAGGCAGTTCGTCATCAACCCGGATTTGTCCACCCGCTTGGTGTATGCAGGGCTGTAGTAGTTCAACGAGGCTGATGGTGATATCCTCGGGGCAATAATTATCGGCCATTGCTGCCATTGCTATCGGCTTCACAGACGGAACATGGACCTGGTCTGTGGGCGGCGGCGGGTACGCAGGGCCGCCTCTCTGACCAGACTCCCGACATGCACATCCATACATTGCGTTACTTCCTCACTGTCGCGACGACCGGCAGTTTCCTCGCAACTGCACGCCACTTCGACGTCCCGGCATCCTCGGTGTCGCGCGCCATCGCCGCACTGGAAAAGGAAGTCGGTCAGCAGCTCTTCTATCGGAGCACTCGTGCGGTAAGGCTGACCGAGCCAGGGCAACGCTACTACACGCAGGTTCGCGCCGCAGTGGAGCTGCTGGACAGCGCGACGGAGCAGATCGATCCCCGCGCGTCTGGAACGCGCGGACTGGTCAGGATCAACGCCCCGGAATCCTTGGGAAGGCTACACATCGGCGCTCTGGTGAACCAAATGCAGCGCAAGTATCCCGAGTTGCTGGTCGAGCTGACGCTGACGAACACCTTCGTCGATCCGGTGCAGGCGGGCGCCGACGTCATTCTCCGGGTCGGTCGCCTGGTCGACTCCGGTTTGATCGGCAAAGTCGTATGCAATCAGCGCTATGTCCTTGCCGCTAGTCCCGCCTACCTGGCCGAGCATGGCACGCCGGCCAATCCGGAAGACCTCCTGCAGCACAGCTGTCTCCTGTACAAGGGACTCGTCGAGCCACAGCGCTGGCATTTCAGGCGTAGCGCTGACGAGGACTACGAGCCACTGGTCGTCAGCGGCCCCTTACGCAGCAATAATTCGGAAATCCTGATCCAGGCGGCGATTGCCGGGCGCGGCATTGTGCTGTTTCCGACCTGGCTGTTCCCACCTACGAGCTTCAAGGACGGCAGGCTCGTGAGCCTGCTGGCCGACTGGGAAATGTCGGCGTACGCGGACCAGCTCTACATCCAGATCCTCTCCCCGGAGAACCGGCTGCGCTCGCAGAAAGTGCGCGACGTATCCGCATTCCTTGTCGAGGCGATCGGATCGCCACCCTATTGGGAGCAGTGGATCTGAAGCCAGGTGTGGCGTGCATCGCTCGTTGACCAGCCTCACCAGGGTGCCACACTTTGCGCGCGGACTGGCGTGTCACGCGGCCGGCACCAGGCGCAAGGGCTGGAATCCAAGCTTACGCGCGATGATTTCCTGCACCTGGACTGCCGCGGGCAGGGGGCGCCATGCCACTTCGATGTGGTCGATCAGGCCGTTTTCATCAAGGTGGAGATGCTCGTTACCTTTGACCGTGATTCCCTGGACAGTAAAGCTGAAGAACACGGCCACGTCGCGTCCGGATGCGAGTTGCCCATGCACCTCGAGCGTGTCGATCGTATCGAGAAAACCCGCCAGCACCTGCACGACTGTCTCCCTTCCTTGCGTCGGCTCGGCAAAGATCGGGCCAAGCAGCTCGATGTTACCGGCCAGGTGAGGGACGATACCCCGCTTGTCCTTTGCCGCCAAGGCCTCGAAGTAAGCGTCGACATGAGCCACGCCAGTGGCGTCGCTCTTGCTTGACGCCCGCGTCGCTGCCAGGACTTCGGCGGCTGGCGCCAATTGGGCCGCAGCGGCCATCAGGCTCAGCGAAACGGTACCGAGGAAATTGCGGCGTTTCGGATGGACTGCTTCGTTCATGTTTTTTCTCCTGGATAGATGGACCTGTGGGGTAGTGCGCCGCGTCCCTGGCGACCTGCGCCGAGTACTCGACAGGGAAATGGTAAGAGCGCACCAGCTCGGCAACAATCCTCCGGCGCAGCAATTCATTCTTGCTGAAAGCGCATTCAGGCACCCGGATACGCTTTCGCGCAGCATTCCCTCAGCAGTCTGAAACACTGCATCGCGATTTGGATGCTGATTCAGCAAAAATGAATTGCGACATGGCCGGATTGTTGATGGCGAGGAGCATTCCTATCATTTCCTCCGTCGAGCTGTTTTCGATCCCATCAATGTCCTAAGGAGAAACACCATGAGTACTTCGCAAAAGGTTGCCATCGTCACGGGCGCATCGCAAGGCATCGGCGCCGCCATCGTCCAGGCCTATCGCAAGCTCGGATATCGCGTCGTCGCGAGCTCGCGCAACATCAAGCCATCCGACGATCCCGACCTGGTGACCGTGGCCGGCGACATCGGCGAGCGCAGCACCGCCCAGCGCATCGTGGCCGAGGCGGTCGCGCGTTTCGGTCGTGTCGACAGCCTGGTCAACAATGCCGGTATCTATATCGGCAAGCCGTTCACTGAATTTACCGTCGAGGACTTCGACGCCAAGATGAACGTGAACATGGCCGGCTTCTTCCACATCACCCAACTTGCCCTGCGCGAGATCGAAAAGCAGGGCGCGGGCCACGTGGTGACGATCACCGGCAGCATCGATAATGGCATGAGCGGAGGCGTGTACACCGGACTGGCAGGCTTGACCAAGGGCGGCTTGAACGCCGCCACCCGCGCGCTGGCGATCGAGTACGCCGAGAAGCGCATCCGCTTCAATGCGGTCGCGCCGGGCGTCATCGAGACGCCAATGCACGATCCGGACATGCTCAAGTTCTTCGGCAAGTATCATCCGCTTGGCCGAATCGGCAGCGCGAATGAGGTGGCCGAGGCAGTCAGCTTCCTGGAGAGAGCCGAATTCGTCACGGGCGAGATCATCCACGTCGACGGCGGCCAGCACGCGGGCCGCTGAGCGGTGTAAGTTGATCGGGGCCCGCCTGATGTTGGAGGTGGGTCCCGGTGGTCAGGCAGTTTGCATCGCCAATGAGCCTGGCCTGCTTCCTAAATCGGCACGATCTCGAAACGAAGACGCCCGGCCTCGCGAAAGCGAAGGCCGGGCGTCGAGGCGACCCGGGGGAGGCGACTCAGTCTGGCCGGCCCTCAAACACGTCCTTGAGCACGGCCAGCGCCGTGTAAGCGCTCGACCAACCCGCATAGAAGGCGACCTGAATCATCACTTCGGACAGTTCGGCGCGACTGATGCCATGGTCCAGCGCACGGTTCAGGTAGAAGGCGAGCTGCGCAGTCTGCGCCGTCGCGATGACGGAAGCGATCGTGGCGAGGCAACGGCCGCGCATCGAGAGTTCGGGTCTCAGCCACAAGTCCCTGAACAGTACATCGGTTGTCAACTCGACGAGTCCAGGCGCGACGGCGCCGAACCTGCGCATCACGGTCGCGTGGCGTCGTTCTTCGGCAAGCGGGTCCTGCGCAAGCACTTGTGCGCCGGATGGAGCAAGCTGCGAGCGGTCGATGCCGCGCCGCTCGAACACCGGTTCTACGACCTTCGTTGCGGCGATCGCGTTGGCCCAACCTGAATAGAATGCGAGATGAGTGATCAAAGCGGATAACGCAGCGGGAGTGACGCCAAGGTCGAGCGCCGTCTCGACATGCGAGGGCAGGTGTTCGCTCTGGTTGCGTGCGATCAGCACCGATATCGTGACGATGCTGCGGTCCCGCATGGGTAGCTGTGGACGCTGCCATACCTGTCCAGTGAGAATCTCGGAGGTATAGCGTTCGAGCGCAGGCGCGACCCTGCCCACGCTGTCCGGTATCCCACCAGGGCGCGGATAGTTTGTGTTTTCCATGATGATTGTTTGTTGGAGGTCTTGTATGCAGGTCTGTGCAAGTCAAGCTCGGGCTTGCCGCACAGGGTAGTCATAGGGTCTGCGCCGGGCCGGGCCGGGCCCGGATAGTCGGGCCATGCCAGCCCGGAAACGGATGGCGCCAGCCATGCGCCAGGCGGAGTCAGGCGGGAACCAGGCGCATCGGCTGGAAGCCGAGCTTTCTGGCGAAGCTCTCCTGGACCATCACGGCAGCGGGGAGGGGGCGCCAGGCCACTTCGATATGGTCGATCAGTCCGTCCTCGTTCAGGTGCAGATGTTCGTTGCCCTTGACGGTGACGCCCTCGCACGAGAAGCTGAAGAATACGGCCACATTGCGGTCCGAAGCAAATCGCAGCTTCACGTCGAGCGCGTCGATTGTATCGAGGAAGCCCGAAAGGATGTTCGCAACGGCTTCTTTTCCTTCGGTCGGTTCAGGAAAAATGGGTCCGTGCAGGACGATGTCCTTGGCAAGGTGGGATGCGATGCCGGCCTTGTCCTTGTTGCTCAGGGCCTTGAAGTAGGCGTCGACGTGGGTAGTGTTCATAGATTTACTCCTCAGGTTTAGGATCGATGGAAATCGACGAGGCCCATGATAGGAGTACCTGTTTGCTCCAACAATCCGCTGGCGCGACAATTCATTTTTGCCGAATCCGCATTTGCAGCATGGCCGGCGTCTATATCAGCCCGGGTGCGCCTGGGCCACATGATTGCCGTCCACCTCAGACTCGACGATAATCCCAGCGACATTCGCTCTGGACAGCAAGAGCGAATGGCCGCCGGAATCCCATTCCGTCAATACCATGAAAGAATACGATGCCTCTCTCGAAGCCCGCGTTTCTCGTCCCACTGGCCGCTTTGTTCGCCGCGCCTGTCGTTGCGCATGCCCAGCCGGCCGGCGCCACCCCGCCGGCGCAGATCGGCATCGCCTCCTTCAACCTGGCCTGGGCCGGCTCCCAGCAGGATTTCGACCGCCACGCCGCGGTCTGCCAGGCCGTTTCCTGGTGCGACACGCGACCCCGGCGCGAGCCCGGGCAGGCGTCCGCCAGCGAGGAGGCGATCCGCGCGGCGCGCCAGTGCGTGGCCGATACCGAACGCCTGGCAGGCGGTCCGGCCCTGGCGGCCATGATGGCGCCCTGTAACGCCTACCAGGGCCGCAATGCGGGCGCGCCGCCCACGAGCGCCGATTACGCGGCCAAGCTGGCTGGCCTGCAAGCCACGATCGACCAGCTGATCGAGGCGCAGCAGGTGCGCGTCATCGCCTTCCAGGAGGTGCGGTCGGCGGAGGTGGTCAGACAGCTGCTCGGACGTCACGCCGAGCGCTTCAGCGTCTGCGATGCGTCGCACGACGGATTCCAGACCGTGGCCTTCGCCTGGGAGCGCAGCCTGAGCCCGGAGCCGGCCACCTGCAGCGTCGAGCGCGCCCTGGCGGTCAGCGACAAGCCCGGCGACCCGCAGGCGCGCAGCGTGCGCCCGGGTCTCGCGCTCGAGCTGCAATGGCCGGGACGCCGGCTGAGTTTCCTGAACGTGCACCTGAAATCCGGCTGCGCGAACATCGTGCCGACCCCGATCTACCAGGCGCGTCTGCTCGACGACGGGGCGGCGGCCTGCCAGGTGCTGAACCGTCAGGTGGCCCCGCTCGAACGCTGGCTCGACGCCGTGGCCAAGCGCAGCCCGGACTATGTGCTGCTGGGCGATTTCAACCGCCGCATCGACGAGGAAGCAGCGGCCGCGATCCGCCCGCAGCAGGTGCGCGCGGACGGCAGCGACCCCGCCGGGGTACCGGCCGCCGACAAGGACGGCAAGGTGGCGACGCGCTACCTGTGGCAGGAGCTGAGCGACGGCGCAAGAACCCTCCGCCAGGTGCCGCTGACCGGGGTCGACCCTGGCTGCCGCGGCTTCTCGGGCCTCGACCACATCGTGCTCAGCGGCCCGCTGGCGGCGCGCCAGCAGGCCGACCTCGGCTCGCGCAAGAGCGCGGTGGTGCAGGCGCCCGGACAGCGCATCGAGACCAGCGACCACTGCCCGCGCAGCCTGACCCTGTCCTTCTAGTGCGGCTGGGGCGCCAGCAGGTCGCTGACCGCCTGGAACAGCCGGCTCGGCTCCTCCGCGATCCGGTTCAGCACGTACAGGAAGTATTCCTCGCCGAACACCGCGTATTCGCGGGTGCGGAAGCCGCGCCGCTGGAGGTCGTCGATCTGCTCCGTTCCCAGTCCCATCAGCGACTCGAACTCGACCTGGCCGCCGCCGGCGCCACCTGAGCGCTGCAAGCGGGCCGCCAGGTCCTGCTGGATGGCGCGGTCATGGGTCGCGATCGAGCACAGGTGGCCGCTGTCGATCAGGCGCGCCGCATACGCGCGGTAGCGCTCTCCCAGCAGGGGATCGTCGCGGCGCAGGGCCACGCTGTCAGGCTCGGCGAAGGCGCCCTTGACGAGCCGGATGCGTCCGGGCAGCTCCAGCAGGCGCGGCAGATCCTCGGCGCTGCGGTGCAGCTTGGCCGGCACCGTGATGCCGACATGGGAAAGCCCCGCTTCGCGCTGCAGGCGCGCATAGATGGCGTAGATGGCGTCGGCGCGCTCGGCGCCTTCCATCGAAATCATGACCTCGCGCCCGCCGCGCGCCGCCGCGATGGCGATGCGGCGCGCGTTCTCGTAGCCGAATTCCGGACTCACGAGGGAGCCGACGTGCGACAGGTCGAAGCAGATCGTGCCCGGCATGCGCGCGGCGTCGAGCGCGTCGATCAGCGCCAGGAACACGCCGGTCTCGGCGTCCGCCTGGGCGCCGTCGCGGCAGCTCTCTCCCATGTACTCGACCGAGACGTGGTGCCCGCGCCGGCGGATGCGCTCGAGCGCGGGCAGGGTGTCATCGATGTTCCTTCCGGCGATGTAGCGCGCGGCGACCCGGCCAGCGAGGCGGTTCAGTTCGGGGTCGCGCAGAAAGCGTTCCTTGACCGCCTCGTCGAGGGCGAGCAGGCGCAGGGCTTCGGCAGCCTGCCGGCTGGCCGCCTGCCATGCGGGGGGAAACTGGGCTGGGCCTGGATCGTGCATCGTGGTTCTCCGCTGAACAGTGAAAACCACAGCCTAAGGCGAGACCCCGAAGCAGTATTGAACAAAATGATCCGGTGACCAGGCCGGCGCTCAGGCCTTGATTCCAAGTCTGGCCGGCCGGCCTCGCCATCGCGGCAGCGCGCGCGGCTGCTGCCGACGCGCGCGGTCGCCTGGGCGCCGCTCAGGCCTTCCTGCGGCGCGCCGCGCCCAGCGCGGCGGCGCCCAGCAGGGTGAGGGCGATGGAGGTGGGCTCGGGGACGCGGCCCGGGACATCGTCCAGGCGGGTGAACACGTAGTTGACGGAGTTGAGCGCTTCGTCGTGGTCCCGGATGTACGCGGACCAGTCGCCCAGGCCGAAGCCGGCGAAGGTGTAGCCGTCGCCATCGGGATCCTCGTTGATGTCTTCGGGAAGCCCGACGTTGCCGCCGCCATTGTCCAGATGCTGGGTCTGGCCATAGCCGTCGTACCAGGCTAGGTGGTTGACGAAGTCGTCGTCCGTGCTGAGGGCGTAGGCGCCGCCAGGCGCCGGTGCGCCAAACAGCAGGGTGGCGGCTTCGATGCCGTTGTAGGTGATGCCGCCGTTGGACCACTGCGGGCCGTCGCTGACGTTGAACGAACCGATGTAGGTCCATTTCTGGTTGGCGGCGTCGAGGTAGACCTGGCCGAGGACCGGCGCGGCGGTCACGGTGCCCGAGGCGCACAGCGCAAGGAGGGTGGTGGCGAGAAGTCGTTTCATGCGGCATCCTCTGTTGTTCATATGTTATCGTTGCTCAGCAAGAAACGTGCCAAATTCGCAAGTCCCTGATTTTTATCAAGTTGGGTCTCACCGGGGATTCCCGGTGTAAAGCCTCCCGACAAGCGCGTCGGGCGTCGGCGGCGGGCAGGCGGCCGGTCTGACGGCTGTTCCGACCGCCTCCCGCAAAAAGCCGCTCTGGTCCCCATGCCCCGCGCTATACTGCGTTCGCCTGCGGCGGCGTCCGTGGTCCGCATGCGCCAGGCATTTTTTCGGAGGAAGCATGCGCGGTCGGGTGATCGTCCTGTTCAGCATCGGCGTCGCGGCGGCATGCGTCGTCTTGCCGCCCTGGTTCGCATTCCAGGAAGCCCGGCGCCAGGGCTTCGTCGCCGCCGCCGAGATCGCGCAGACCTATGCCCAGGACGTCCTGCACCGCGCCGACGAGACCGCGCGCCAGACCGGGCGGGTCTTCACCCAGCTGGAGCGGGTGCCTGACGGTCCCTGTTCGGAAGCCTCGCTGCGCCTGATGCGCCAGCTCGACCTGACCTCGACCTACATCCAGGCCATGGGCCACGTGCGCGATGGCGCCGTGGTCTGCTCGTCGATGGGCGGCCCGCCTATCCCCCTGGGCGGCGATGTGTTCCGCACCGCGCGCGGGGTACTGATCCATCCGCGCGTGCCGGTCGACACGCCCGGCGCCTCGCCGCTGATGGCGGTCGTGCGCAACGGTTTCGCGGTGCTGGTGCACCGCGACCTGCCACTCGACACCTCGACCGCGATCCCCGGCGTGGCTCTGGGTGTGATGCATCTGGACGCCCTGCGCCGGGGCCCGCCGGAGCTGGCCAAGGGCCTGGTCAAGCGCGAGTGGCTGGCCAGGCTCGGCGCGCGCGCGGAGGCGGTGTTCATCGATGGCGGCCAACTGGTCGCGCTGCGGCGCTCCCCCGAGTTTCGCATCGTCGCGGTCGCCGCCGTGCCGATGGCCTACCTCGAGGAGCGCGCGGCGGCGATCGCGTGGCGCCTGGTGCCGGCCGGGGCCCTCTTCGGGCTGGCGCTGGCGGCCGCCGTCCTGCTGCTGGCGCGCCAGCAGCGCTCGCTCCCGACGGCGCTGAGGCAGGGCTTGCGCCGCAACGAATTCCACCTGCACTACCAGCCGATCGTCGACCTCGACAGCGGGCGCTGGGTCGGACTGGAAGCCCTGTTGCGCTGGCGGCGCGCGGGCGGAGAGACGATCGGCCCGGAACTCTTCATCCCGGTGGCGGAACGGAGCGGCATGATGTCGCGCCTGACCGAAAGGGTGTTCGAGCTCGCCGCGGCCGACCTGGGCGCCTTCCTCGCCTCCCATCCCGGCTTCCACCTCGCCGTCAACCTGTGCCCCACCGACCTGCATTCGGAGGCGCTGCTGGGAATGGTCGACCGCTTCCTGGAGCGCACCGGCGCCGGTGCGTCCAGCCTGATGGTCGAGATCACGGAGCGCGGCTTGCTCGACGTGAACAGCGCCCGCCGCATCATCGCGGCGCTGCGCGCGCGCGGCGTCGGCATCGCCGTCGACGACTTCGGCACCGGCTATTCCAGCCTGTCCTACCTGGAGACCCTGGAGCTCGACTACCTCAAGATCGACCGTTCCTTCATCGAGGCGATCGGCACCGGGGCCCCGACCAGCCAGGTGGTGGGCCACATCGTTGCGATGGCGCGCGCGATGGGGCTGCGCATGATCGCCGAGGGCATCGAGAGCGAGGCCCAGGCCGAGTTCCTGCGCGGGCACGCGGTCCAGTATGCCCAGGGCTGGCTGTTCGGCAAGCCGGCGCCGGCCGCCGAGGTGCTGCGCCTGGCGCAAGCGGGCGAGGGCGCCGGACTGGCCATGATGAGCGCCGCCTGACGCGATTGTTCGCTCATCCGGGACACAGTGTTCGCGTGTGCCGGGCCAGTTTCCCCACCCCCTTGGGTTACATTGCTGCCATCACCTATTTGGCACGCAAGACGCCGGGCGCCAGGGCGTGTGCGCCGCGCTTGCATGGAGGAGGGAAACTTGGCAGTCGCCACCCATCGAGACCAACTGATCAGCATGCTCGCCGAGGCCGCCGAGGTCGAGCACTGCCTGATGTGCAGCTACCTGTACGCCGCATTCTCCCTCAAGCAAAGCACGGAGGAAGACCTGCTCCCCCAGGAGCTGGCCGCCGTCAAGCGCTGGCGCGCCGAGATCATCGCCATCGCCACCGAGGAAATGCTGCACCTGGCCCTGGTCAACAACCTCCTGATCGCGGTCGGTTCGCGTCCCCACTACAGGCATTACAACTTCCCGGCCACCGCCGGCCAGTTCCCCGCCGACGTCGCCGTGGCCCTGCTGCCCTTCGACGGCGCCACGCTCGACCATTTCATCTACGTCGAACGTCCCAGCCAGGCGAACGAGCGCGACAGCGCCACCCTCGAGAAGCCGGCCTATACGCGTGACATGGCGCGCACCGACCTGATCACCGACGTTCCCTGCGAGTACGCGACCGTGGGCGAGCTGTACGGCGCAATCGCGGCCAGCATCTCCCACCTCGCGGCCGAGCTGGGCGAGCAGGGCCTGTTCGTGGGCCAGCCGGAGGCCCAGCTCACCGAGCGCGACGTGTTCCTGCCCGGCCTGTGCAGCATCGCGAACGAGGCCGAGGCCCTGCGCGCGCTGGCGCTGATCGTGGAGCAGGGCGAGGGCTCGCTCGTGTGCGAGGAAGCCTCGCACTTCGCGCGCTTTCGCGCCATCCGCGAGCAGTGGCAGGCGCTGTCGGCGCAGCGCGGCGATTTCAAGCCCTACCGCGACGCCGCCCGCCATCCGGTGATGCGCTCGCCGGTGAGCAGCAGCCCGCGGATCCAGGTGGTGAGCGAACCCGCGATCCATCTGCTCGACGTCGGCAACGCCAGCTACTTCCTGATGCTGCGCATCCTGGCCCTGATGAGCGACACCGTCAATTGCCTGCTGCCGCGCCCGGTCGTGATGCGGCAGGCCATGAACCTGATGCATGCGCTGGCCGACATCGGCAGCGCGCTGACCCGCCTGCCGGCCAATCCCGCGCATCCGGGCGTGAGCGCCGGCCTGACCTTCACCCTGTCGCGCACCGCGCTCGGCTACGAATCGCCCGATTCCGCCGCCCGCCTGATCGCCGAACGCATGGAACTGCTGGCGGGCCATGCCGAGGCCTGCGTGGCGGCCTTGCCGGCCCTGGCCCGCTTCGCGCAGGCGCTGCGCGAAGGCGCCTGGGCCTGGCGGCGCGCCCACGACGCGAAGGGTGGGGCGGCGCAGCCCGCCGCGAGCGCGCCCGCCGCCGCGTCCCTCAGGCCCTACCAGCCCGAGGTCGTGCGCGGCGCCACCGGCACCGTCTATTTCGATGCGCGCCGCTGCGTGCATTCGCGCCACTGCGTGCTCGAAGAGCCCGAGGTGTTCAAGGCCAACCAGGACGGCGACTGGATCTTCCCAGACATGGCCACGCCCGAGCGCCTGGGGCGGGTCGCGCGCCGCTGCGTCTCCGGCGCGATCCGCTACGAGCAGCACGACGGCAAGGACCCCGAGCTTGCGCCGCCGGTCAATCTGGTGCGCATGCGCGAGAACGGCCCGCTGGCCTTCGACGCCGACATCCGCATCGCGGGCGCGGACGGCGGGGGCGAGGCGCAGTTGCGCGCCACGCTGTGCCGATGCGGCCGCTCCAACAACAAACCTTACTGCGACCAGTCGCATCTGGCCGCCGGCTTCGAGGCCTCCGGCGAAGCGCTCACCCGGCCATCGGCGCCGCTCGAGCAGCGTGACGGTCCGCTCGTGGTGACGCCGCTTCGCGATGGGCCGCTCGACCTGCGCGGGGCCGCCGAAGTCATTACCGGAACCGGACGCACGGTCGACCGGACCCTCGCGGTGCGCCTGTGCCGCTGCGGCCACTCGCGCGACAAGCCCTTCTGCGACGGCAGCCACCGCGCGGCGGGCTTCGTCGCCGACGGGCGCGGGGCGTGAAGCGCCCGCGCATGCGGCTTCAGTGCCTGAGCGTGTCGATCTGGTGCGCGAGCACCACGCACTCGCGCGCGCTCATGCGCTGGCCCACCGGGATCAGCGCCTGCACTGGCGCCGCCGACACCTCGCTGCCCGGCAAGACCTGGATCGGCGCGCCGCTCGCCGCCTGGTAGAGGGCGCTGTCTCGACTCGGACGGGACTTGCAAGGGAAGTGGAACGGGTGCTAATATGGGAACCGATCGGTTCATATATACGACCCCTACCCAGCGAGGCAAAAGAATGGCAAACCCGTCCGGCCCCGGCCGCCCCCGTGAATTCGACCTCGACGTCGCCGCGCGCGACGCCATGGACGTGTTCTGGGACCGCGGCTACGAGGGCGCTTCGCTGCCCGACCTGATCGCCGGCACCGGGCTGTCGCGCGGCAGCCTGTACAAGGCCTTCGGCGACAAGCGCGGCCTGCTGCTGGCGGCGCTCGACCTGTACACCGCGCGCGGCCTGAAGGCCAACGCCGAGCTGCTGTCCCAGCCCGGTTCGGTGAAGGAGGCGATCCGCGCCACGCTGCTGCGCTACGCCGCGCTGTCTTCCGGAGAAGCAGGGCGGCGCGGCTGCCTGGTGGTGGCGATGGCCACCGAGATGGCGACCCACGATCCCGAGATCGCCGAGCGCACCGGCCGCATGTTCCGGCGCCTGCAGCAGCTGTACGCCGGCGCCATCGTGCGCGGCCAGGCCAGCGGCGAGTTGCGCGACTGCGACGAGCAGGCGGTGGCGCGTTTCCTGGTCTCCCAGGCCCAGGGAATGCGGGTGCTCGGCAAGACCGGGGCGACCGAGGCCGATATGCTGGCCGTGGTCGACACGACGATGCGCGTCCTCGACTGAGGCGCTTTTTTTTCACCATTTTGGAACCGATTGGTTCCTTTGAAAGCCAGCCATGTCCCATCACGCAATGGTCCCGCCCGAGCCCCGACGCTGGGCGATGTTCGCCGTCCTGCTGGCCGGCTCCTTCCTGCCGCCTCTCGACTTCTTCATCGTCAACGTGGCGCTGCCCTCGATCCAGCAGGAGCTCGGCGCCTCCAACTCGGCCGAGCAGCTCGTCATCTCCTGCTACGCCGCGCTGTACGCGGTCACCCTCACCACCGGGGGGCGCCTGGGCGACCTGTTCGGCCGCAGCCGGGTGTTCTTCGCCGGGCTGCTCGGCTTCACCGCCGCCTCGGCGCTGTGCGGCCTGGCCTGGTCGCCCTGGGCCCTGGTGGCCGGCCGCGCCCTGCAGGGCGTGACCGCGGCGATCATGGCGCCCCAGGCGCTCGCCTCGGTCCAGGCCATCTTCCCGGAGTCGGAAAAGCCGCTCGCGCTCAGCCTGTATGGCGCGGTGTTTGGCCTGGCCTCGGTGATCGGGCAGGCGCTGGGCGGCATCCTGATCTCGCTCGACCTGTTCGGCCTCGGCTGGCGCGCGGTCTTCCTGCTCAACCTGCCGGTGGCGCTGGTGGTCGTGCCGGCCGGCCTGGCGCTGCTGAAGAACAGGCGCGAACAGGGCGGCGGCAAGCTGGATCCGGGCGGCATGGCCTTGTCCATGCTCACCCTGGGCCTGCTGATCGTGCCGCTGATCGAAGGCCGCGAGGCCGGCTGGCCCTGGTGGTCCTGGCTGTCGCTGGCCGCCGCGCCGCTGCTGGCCCGGGTGTTCTGGCGCCACCAGAGCCGCCTGGCGCGCCGGGGCGGGGCGCCGCTGCTCGATCCGGCGGCGCTGCGCGCGCCCGGTCTCGGCCGCGCCCTCCTGATCGCGCTGTGCTTCTATTCGATCGGCTGCTTCTTCCTGCTGTTCTCGGTCTACCTGCAGGACGCGCTGCATGCGAGTCCCCTGAGCGCGGGCCTGGTCTTCCTGCCTTTCGGCGCGGGTTTCCTGCTCGGTCCCCTGGCGACGCCGCGCCTGCGGCGGCTGATCGATGCCTGGGTCAATCCGCTCGGCATGGCGCTCGAGATGGCCGCCTTCCTCGGCCTGGCCTGGCTGGTCGCCGCCACGCCGGAGGCGGTCGCGCCTGCCCGCGCGCCGCTGGCCGTGCTGCTGTTCCTGATCGGTTTCGGCCAGGGGCTGGGTTTGCCGACCCTGATGCGCATGATCACCGGCCGCGTCGCGCCCAACCTGTCGGGGATGATCGCCGGTGTCGCCAGCTCGACCCTGCAGGTCAGCACGGCGCTCAGCGTGGCGTTGATCGGCGGGATCTTCTACACCGTCCTCGGTGGACGCGAGGATCCGGCCGCGATCGCCCACGCCTTCGTGGTGTCCGCCCTGTGCATCGCGGCCTGCCTCGGGGTCGGCGTGGCGCTGGGTGTGAGCCTGGCCCGGGAGAGCGGCCGCGCCGAGGCGGCGACCGGACGCGCCGGCGCATGAGCGCCCAAGGGCAAGCATGTTTCTCAACGGCCCGCAGGGGCCATCTCAGGAGTCCACAACCATGAACGCCAAGCACTCTTCCGTCATCGTGTACGTCATCTACCGCGGCACGGAAACCACCCGTTTCGACCGCGACTACTACGTGAGCCGCCACCTGCCGCTCGTCATGGACGCATGGCGGCAATACGGCTTGCAGGGGGTGGCTGCCTTCTTCCCCGCGGTCGGGCAGGAAGGCACGATCGCCATCTGCGAATGCGTGTTCCGCGACGAGGCGGCGGTGGACGCGGCCTTCGGTTCGCCAGAGACGCCGGCGGTGATGGCCGACGTCGCGCGCTATACCGACGCCGCGCCGACCCGCCTGCGTGTCATGGCGATGTGAGGGCGGGCGCTCAGCGCCGCGCAGGCTTGCCGGCCGCCTCGCGCAGGCTGGCCGGGAGCTGGTCCACCGGGCAGTAGCGGAAGCTGGTCGTGGTCCCGCCCGCGCGCTGGGTGAAGCGCAGGGCGTGGTCCACGGTCACGGTCTGGCGCTGGGCCTTGCCCTCGCCGTCGTCGCAACGCTGTTCGACCGTGTAGCGCATTCCATAGCCGGCCTTGGCGCGCTTGAGCACCTTCACCTTGCAGCTGGCGGCGTCGGTGGTCGCCAGGCCCTTGCCGTCGTAATAGCGCAGGTCGGCCGCGTCGGGCGCGGCGCAATCCTTGCCCTCGGCCACGTAGACGCCCGGCTTGAGCTTGTAGACGCCGCCCGGCTTGGGCGTGGTGTCGACGCTGGACCAGGCCGGGCCGGCGGCGCCGAGGGCGGCGCAGGCTCCCACTGCGGCGAAAAAGAGCTGGGTTTTTTTGTGTTGCATGCGGTCTCCTTGCTGTCTGCGAGACGCCATTCTAGTGCCGCGCCAAGGCGCATCCGGAGCGCAATTGTAAGGATGTGCTACCGCCGTTTTTGGTGCCGCCGAGCAGGAAACGGCGGACTTGCGTACAATTCCGGATGTGCGGCGCGGAGTCCTTCGCGCTCCTATCCCCGATTTTCAAGCCGTTTTTCAAACCGATTTACACGCCGATACCTGCGCCGGCCTGCGCCGGCGCCAGCCGTTTCCGGCATCGCTATTGTATTTTTTGGAACACTCATGGGCTACGACATCAAGACCCTCAAGGATGCGCTCGCACTGGTGCGGCGCGTGTGGCGCGACTCCGCCGGCTTCTTCCTGAGCCTGGAAGTATGGCTGATGGTGGCGGTCGCGGCCTGCACCGTGGCCGGCGTCTGGCTCGGCTTCATGGGCGACCTGCGCGGCGTGCTGGCGCTCGGCTTCGCCGCCGCCTACATGCTCACGCGCACCGTGCTGCACGCCAGGCGCATCCTCGCCTGGCCCTTCCTCTAAGCCGCGCGCGCCAAGGCCGCCGCCCGCTCAGTCCTCGTGCGCGGTGGCGCCGGCCGTCCCCTGCAGGTAGTTGTCCTTGACCCGCACGTAGTGCTCGGCCGAGTAGCGCAGGTAGGCGATCTCCTCCGGCGTCAGCTGGCGCAGGCGCCGCACCGGCCGGCCCACGTAGAGCCAGCCGCTCTCCAGCACCTTCCCCGGCGGGACCAGGCTGCCGGCGCCGACCATCACCCTGTCGTTTACCCTCACCTCGTCCATCAGGATCGTGCCCATGCCGATCAGGCATTCGTTGCCGATGCTGCAGCCGTGCAGGATGGCCGAGTGGCCGATGGTGACGTAGTCGCCGATCACGAGCGGCACCCCGAGCGGATTCTTCTCGTGCCGGTGCGAGACATGGCCCATGCTCAGGTCCTGGATGTTGGTGCAGCGCCCGATGTGGATGTGGTTCACGTCACCGCGCAGCACGGTATTGCACCACACCGAGCTGTCTTCGCCGATGCGCACGTCGCCGACCACCTGGGCGGATGGGTGGAGGTAGACCCGGTCGCCCAGGACCGGGTGGAATTCGAGATAGCTGCTGAGGGGCATCGCCTGGCTCCTGCCTGCTGGGTGAAGAATGGCGACAGCATACCAGCGGCGCGACGCATCCGCGTGCATCCGCGCGCCGCGCCGGCACGTAGCTCTGCCAGGCCGGACGCATCCCGCATCCGGCATTCCCTGAGCAGAAAGCGCATCATGCAAGCACACCGCCGCCTCCGTGGCCTGATCCTCTTCGTCGCCGCCTCGGCGGCTCCCCTCGCCGCCCTGGCGGAATGGCCCGTGGTCCGCCACCACGAACCCGGCTACTACAGCATGTGGCCGGACGAACAGGACGAAAGCATCGTCGTCGACTTCCATGCGCGCCGCGTCGAGGGACACAGCGCGCATCTCCCGGCCGTCGCCAGACCGGACAAGTGGAAGCATCCGAATTTCTGGAGCGACGACCCCGACCCCAGGCAGGTGAAGGACGCATCGGCGCCGCCATCCGCCGAGGGCGCGGCGCGCGCCCCGCAGCCGGCCAGGGATGGCGCGCACGGCAAGGGCGAGGGCGGCGACAAAGGCGGACGCGCGGTGCCGAAGGCGCCAAAGGCGCCCGCGGCCGGTCACGTCCATCTGCAGCCGTCCAGCCCCGGTTTCCAGGCCGAGCGCGCGGCCTCCGCGCGCTTGCTGCCCCTGGACCGGGACCATGGGCACCGAGCTTCATGAAAGCTTTCATGCGGCCTGTCATGATAAAAGCCATATCGGCCGCTGGGTCGAAAGAGGGAGGCGCAGGCGCCGGGAAGCGATGATCCTGTCTGGAAGGGGAACACGATGGAAGCCGGTCTCGCAACGCATGAAACGCTTTCATTTCCCGACGAAGAGCCGGCTACTGCGCGCCTGCCCGATTCAGGCGCGGTGCGGCCGCTTGCTATCGGCCGCACGGCCGGCGATGTCGCGCGCGAGACGGGCGAGCTCCCCGGCATGACGGCAGGCGAGGGCGCGGCGCGCCTTCGGTAACCGGGGACGCACATGAAGATCAGGGATACGGTGGCGTTGGTCACCGGCGCCAACCGCGGCCTGGGCCGCGCATGGGTGCAGTTGCTGCAGGAAGCCGGCGCGCGCAAGGTGTATGCCTGCGCACGCGACCCCGCCGCCATCGACGCTCCGGGGGCCGAAGCGCTGCAGCTGGACATCACGCGCCAGGATGACGTCGACCGGGTCGCGCGCCAGTGCGGCGACGTCGGCCTGCTGGTCAACAACGCCGGCATCATCCGTGGCGGCGGCCTGCTCGACCCGCAGGCCCCGGATCTCGCGCGCCAGGAGCTCGAGACCAATCTGTTCGGCACCCTGGCCATGTGCCGCGCCTTCGCGCCGGTGCTGGCGCGCCAGGGAGGGGGCGCGGTCATCAACGTGCTGTCCATCCTGAGCTGGATCACCCTGCCGAACGTGGAGACCTATAGTTGCTCGAAGGCCGCCACCTGGGCGATGACCAACGGCCTGCGCGCGGCCCTGCGTGGCCAGGGCACCCAGGTGCTGGCGCTGCACGTGAGCTTCATGGACACCGACATGACGGCCGGGCTCGACGCCCCCAAGGCGGCGCCGGCCGACGTGGTGCGCCAGGCGCTGGCGGCGCTGGAGGCGGGGGCCAGCGAAGTGCTGGCCGACGAGATGACGCGCCAGGTCAAGGCCGGCCTGTCGCGCGAGCCCGCCATCTACCTGGGCTGAACCGGCGGAGGCGAGGGAAGGCGCCCGCCACGTCGGGCGCGCAAGCCGCGTCGAGGGCGCCGCGCGTGCCTCCCGCTTGGTTCCGCCCGATCCCGCTTGATCCCGCCTGCATGATTTCCAACCCACCAAGAAAGGAAACGACATGGCCGCACTCTCCACACTCGGCATCGTGCACACCGCGATCGCCCTGGTTGCCGTCGGCGCCGGGGTCCGCGCCTACCTGCGCTACCGCGAGATCACCCCGCGCAGTGGCGCCGGCGTGTTGTACATCGTGATGACGGTGCTCACCTGCCTGACCGGTTTTTTCATCTTCGCCCACGGCGGGCCCACCGCGGCCCACGCGCTCGGCGTCCTGACCCTGGCCGTGCTGGTATTCGCGCTGGCGCTGAGGCATGCCGGCTGGCTGGGGCGCTACGGGCGTCCCGTCGAGACGGTCGCCTATTCGCTGACGTTCTACTTCCATTTCATTCCAGCGCTGACCGAGACCGGCACCCGGCTGCCGCTCGGCGCGCCACTGTTCAGCGGCCCGGAAGACCCGACCCTGAGCATGTGCGTGGGCCTGCTGTTTGTGGCCTTCGTCCTTGGCGCCATCGCCCAGGTGCGCTGGCTGCGCGCGAACGGGGAGTTTCCGGCGGCGGGCAAGCCGCGCATGCCGATCGCCTGAGCGGCATCATGGCCAGGCCCTGCGGCGGGAACCGCGGGGCCGGTCTCCGATCCAAACCGCAACCATCATGAGGAGAGCTACATGGCAATGTTCACGACCACCGACGGCGTCGAGATCTACTACAAGGACTGGGGCCGCGGGCAGCCCATCGTGTTCAGCCACGGCTGGCCCCTGGATGCCGACAGCTGGGAGTCGCAGATGATCTTCTTCGCCAACCACGGCTACCGCTGCATCGCGCACGACCGACGCGGCCACGGCCGCTCCAGCCAGCCCTGGGACGGCAACGACATGGACCATTACGCCGACGACCTGGCCCAGTTGCTCGAGCGGCTCGACGTGCGCGACGCGGTGCTGTTCGGATTCTCGACCGGCGGCGGAGAGGTGGCGCGCTACATCGGCCGCCACGGCACGGCGCGCGTGGCCAAGGCCGGGCTGATCTCGGCGGTGCCGCCGCTCATGCTCAAGACCGCCGCCAATCCCGGCGGCCTGCCGCTCGAGGTCTTCGACGGCATCCGGGCCGGGCAGCTGGCCGACCGCTCCCAGCTCTACCTCGACATCCCATCCGGCCCTTTCTACGGTTTCAACCGCCCGGGCGCCAAGGTCTCGCAGGGACTGATCCAGTCATGGTGGATGCAAGGCATGATGGGTGGGCACAAGAACACCTTCGATTCGATCAAGGCGTTTTCGGAAACCGACTTCACCGAGGATCTCAAGAAATTCACGATCCCGACCCTGATCATCCACGGCGACGACGACCAGATCGTGCCGATCGACGCGGCCGGGCGCGCCTCGGCCAAGCTGATTCCGCATGCGAAGCTGATCGTCTATCCGGGCGCCCCTCACGGCCTGACCGACACCCACAAGGAGCAGGTGAACGCCGACATGCTGGCCTTCGTCAAGGGCTAGCGGTGCGGGGCTGCCCCGCGCCCCATGCGCCGGCCCCCTTCGCTTCAGTGCCGCCCGCGGCCGCGGTGGCCGCCATGGTGCCCGCCGTGGTGGCCGCGGCCCCGGCCATGTCCCCAGCCGTGGCCGCCGTAATGGCGCGGGCCGCGGTCGTAGTAGCTGAACCCCAGGTCGACCGAGACCGGGGGATAGGCATAGCCTGGACCATCGTAGTAGGAATAGCCGGAATCGTAGGCATAGGGCGGGCCGTAGACGGCGCAGCCGCCCAGGCCACCGGCGAGAAGTAGTGCGAGGGCGAGACGTTTCGCCGAGCGTCGGATGTGCGTATTCATGCTGGCCTCCTGCGGGGTTCGACGCCCCATTCTAGGCCGCCGGCTGCTGACGTAACTATCGGATTTGTAAGCAGATATTTGTAAGCAGATGCTACTTCGACAGCGGACGCCCGGGTATTCCCAGGGCGTGCATAAGGGAGCGAGTCATGTATACGGTTTGTGAATGGCGATCATCATGGATCGCAATTTGATTTCTAACTGAAAGGGCGCATACTGGAGGCATACCAAACGTTCACTGAGGAAACGATCATGTCCACCAGCCTGTCGACCCGTCCTGCCGCCGCCGGTTTTGCCCGCGCCTCCTTCGACTTCCTGCGCGGCCTGTTCACCGGCGCGTCGCCGGCCTATGGCCGTGCCACGGACAGCAGCGAGATCTGGGCCCTGTACCGCATGAGCCGCGGCGTCGACACGGTGCCGCCGGCCGCGCTGCGCCGCCTGGCCGAGCGCGCCAGCCAATAAGTCCGTCCGGCCCCGCCTTCACGGCGGGACCGCCTTCGCCCGGCAGGCGCCGGGCGCGCGGCCTCAACGCGACGCCACGCTGGCCTTGATCACATACATCACCGCCAGGCGCCGGTCGGGCACGTAGCTCATCACCAGGTCGCTGTCCTCGCGCGGCGTGAAATCCATCGTCACATTGCCGTCGTAGGAGACGAAGCGCTCGGGCGACATCGCCATCAGGCGGATCGGCGGACGCTTGTCAATCCGCGCCACCAGGCCGCCACGGTCGGGCTGCACGTCGAGGCGCCAGCCATTGGACAGCTTGTACATGCCCGAGACCCGGTCGGCTTCGTGCGGCCAGATGTCGTACGCGGGCGCCGGCGCGGTGACCTGGACCGTCGACGAGGGGCTGACGCTGGGGTAGGGCGTGGTCTGGGCGGCGGCTTCGGCCGCGACCATCAGCAGCAGGGCTGCGGGGATTGCCAGGGATGCTTTCATGATTGCTCCTTCTCGATACGGGCTGGGCCGTCGGGAGCGACGCGCGTGCAGGCGCCTGCGCGCGGGCGCGCCTTCCGGTGGTCTGGGCGCCCTGGCCATGCCAGCGGCGCTCATTCCAGTCTAGGACGGCGCGCGCGCAGCACAAGGCCAAGCGCGCGGGTATCACGAAATCGTCTTGTTTCCATATTGTTCAGATCGGCCGGATATGACACCGGAAAGGCCGTTCGTCCTTCGATTCTGAATCGCGTAGCCGCGCCGTCCGCATGCATATGCGCGCGCGCCCGGCCTGGCGATTGGCCACGTCGAATTGGCCGGGATTGGCCGCCCGGCAGCCGCCTTCCATCCCCTACGATGGGCTCATGTCAACCGAGGAGCATCGCATGAGCCAGCGTACCCGCCACATCCTTGAAGCGAAACCGTCCCGTGCTTCGCTATCCCGCCTGCGCCGCCTGGCGCCGGCCGTCCTGCTCGCCGTCGCGCCCCTGGGCGCCGCCCTGGCGCACGGTCCCGCGGACCATGCCGCCCCCGGCGCCGAGAAAGTCACCCTGCTGCAGCGCCAGCCGCTGGCGCGCGCACCGGGCACCGCCATCCAGATGATCAGCGTCGAGTACGCGCCCGGCCAGGTCTCGATTCCCCACCGCCACCCCGGCGCCGCCTTCGTCTACGTGGTCGAGGGCGAGGTGGTGTCGCGCCTGGAGGGCGGGCAGGAAGTGCGCTACCGCGCCGGCCAGTCCTGGTATGAGCCGCCCGGCGTGCCGCACCTGGTGTCGCGCAACGCCAGCGCGACCAGGAAAGCACGCATGGTCGCGGTGCTGGTGCACGGCGAAAACGAGCCGGTCCTCGAACCTCTTCCCGCGCGCTGAGCGCATCCCCCGCCGGCCGGCGTCGCGCCGCAAGCGCGGCTGCGGGCGGGCGATTGTCCGACGGCTCCCGCCCGGGACCGCCATCTCATCCTCATCCGGAGTGCATCATGAAACAACATATTCTCGTCATCGGCAGCGGTTTTGCCGGTTTGTGGGGCGCATTGGGCGCCGCCCGCCTGCTCGAACAACAGGGCCGGACAAGCGAGGTCGACATCACGCTGGTGTCGCCCGCGCCGGTGCTCCACATGCGGCCTCGCCTGCACGAGCACGATCCGGCGCGCATGGAAACGCCGATCGCGGCCCATCTGGCGGCGGCCGGGGTGCGCCATGTGGCCGGCCTAGTCGAGCGCATCCACCACCGCGACCGCAGCGTCGAGCTGCGCGGCGCGGACGGCAGCCTGAGCCAGCTCGGCTACGACCGCCTGCTGCTGACCTCGGGCAGCAGGATGCATCGCCCGGGCGTGCCCGGCATCGGCGAGCACGCCTTCAGCATCGACCAGCTCGACGAAGCCCTGGCCCTCGAGCGGCACCTGCAGGCGCTCGGCGCGGCGCCATCCTCGACGGCCCGCGACACCGTGGTCGTGGTCGGCGGCGGCTTCACCGGCATCGAGATCGCGGCCGAGCTGCCGGCGAGGCTGCGCGCTGCGCTCGGCGCAGGCGCTGCGCCGCGGGTGGTGCTGGTCGAGCGCAATGTGGCGGTCGGCCCGGAACTCGGCCCCGGTCCGCGCCCGGTGATCGAGGAAGCGCTCGAACAGCTCGGCGTGGAAATCCTGCTGGGCGCGGCGGTCCAGGCGATCGACGCCGGCGGCGTGCGCCTGGCGGGTGGGGCGCGGATCGAGGCCTCCACCGTGATCTGGACCGGCGGGGTGCGCGCGAGCGGCCTGACCGCCCAGTTGCCGGGCGAGCGCGACGCCTTCGGCCGCCTGCACGTGAGCGACGACCTGCGTCTGCCGCAGGCGCACGAGGTGTTCGCCGCCGGCGACGTGGCGCGCGCCGCCACCGACGAGGAGGGGAACCACGCGATGATGGCCTGCCAGCATGCGATCAACATGGGGCGCTATGCCGGGCACAATGTGGCCGCCGACTTGCTCGGGCTGGCGACGGTGGCCTACCGCCAGCCCTTCTACGTGACCTGCCTCGACCTCGGTGGCTGGGGCGCGGTCTACACCGAAGGCTGGGAACGCACGATCAAGATGATCGGTGGCCGCGCCAAGGCGCTCAAGACCCAGATCAATACCGAATGGATCTATCCGCCGGCGCCGGAGCGCTCCCTGCTGCTGGCCGAGGCCGACTGGCGCAACACCGTGGTGGCTTGAAGCAGGAGGGCGGCGGCCGCCCTGGCGCTAGCGGATGCCGTCTCCGTCCTGCACGCGCAGCAGGCGCTCGACCTCGGGCCAGCGCGCCCGCACCGCGGGAAAATCCAGCGGCGCGTAGCGCGCGACGGTGGCGCCCTTGGCGTCGCGGATCAGGATCGCGAGCTTGCCGCCGTGGCGGCGCGCGATCTCGTGCCAGCTCACCAGTTCGGCGAAGTCCTCGCCGGCGGCGGCGGTGGCGTACAGGCTGACGAAGGGCGTGTCCGCCAGCGCGTCATAGACGGCGCGGGCGCGCGCGGCCGGCAACGCGGGAGCGCGCCGGAAGGGCGTGGCGGCGGCGGGCGAGGCGGCCAGGGCGGGTGCCAGCTCGCGTCCGCCGGCCCAGATTCCCCGCACCAGCGGGGCCTGGCGGTCTTCGGTGATGCCGAGCGCCATGTCGACGACATGGCTGGCTTCGTGCAGGAGCACGTAGCCGAGGGCGTCCATGCCCGAAGCTTCGATGCTGACGCTGTGTCCCGAGCCGTCGTCCGCGAACAGGCGCTTTTCCTTGGTGCTCAGGAACTGGCCCAGGCTTTCCTTCAGGATGCTGGCGCGCAGGGTGATGTCGAATTGTCCGCTGCCTTCGACCGCGGAAGTCAGGCCGGTGCCGGCGCCCGGGATGCCGTCCACGAAGCCCAGGCGGCGCAGCCGTTTTTCCAGCACGCGGCGGTGCAGCTCGGGCAGCGCGGCCAGGGCCGCCTCGACCTGGCGGCGTTCGCCGGCATCAAGTTCATGGGGCCGCACCTCGCGCATGCCTGCGTCCACGAAATGCTGCACGACATCCGGCGCCGGCGCGCCGGCGCGCTCCAGCAGGCTGGCGGTGGGCTGCGCAGCGCTAGCCCAGGCCGCGGGCGCGGTGGCCAGTAGCGCCAGGGCGAGCTGGGTGGCAAGCAGGGTCTTTCGCAAATCGGTCTCCCGGAGTGACAAGGGCATTGTAGTGGGAGATACGCGCCGCGCCCCGGTCCGGATGCGTCGCGCCGGCGCCGTTGCGCGCGCGCCAAAAAAAAAGCCCCGCCGGGAGGCGAGGCCTGGAACACGGCGGCGCCACGCGCCGCCGGTATCCGCTTACAGCGACTTGAGGAAGGCCAGCAGGGCTTCCCGGTCCGCCTTGGACAGGTTGGCGAAGCGCTGCTTGGACTTCTCGGCTTCGCCGCCGTGCCACATGATGGCTTCGGTCAGGTTGGCCGCGCGGCCGTCGTGCAGGTAGCCGACCTTGCCCTTGTTGGCCATGACCATCTCGGTGTAGCCGATGCCCCACAGCGGCGCGGTCTTCCACATATTGCCCTTGGCCTGGCCTTCGACGTAGTCGTCCGCCAGCCCTTCGCCCATGTCGTGCAGCAGCAGGTCGGTGTAGGGACGGATGGTCTGGTTGCGCAGTTCGGCGAACAGGTGGGTCGAACCGGTCTTCATCTCGGCCGTGTGGCAGGCCACGCAGCGCAGGCCCTGGAACAGCTTCGAGCCCGCCGCGACCTTGGCCGGATCGACGTTATGCTCGGGCAGCGGGGAGACGAATTTCGGGAAGCCGCTCGGCAGGCTGCGCTGGGCCGGGACCGCGACCAGGGCCAGGTACTCCGAGATCGACTTCAGTTCAGCATCCGAGACGCCGCGCTGCGCCGGCTGCGACTTGCAGCTGGCCGGATCGGCGGCGCAGGCGCGGTTCGGGTACACCGGCGAGGTCACCGCCATGTCCAGCAGCAGCGCTTCGGCGCTCTGGTGGCGCAGCGAGGCCTTGGCCGCCTTCCAGCCGAAGCGGCCCATGCGCACCGCGCCGCTCTCCGGATCGAACACGAAGTTGGCCACGCCCTTGACGCCATCCTCGTCCGGCGTCGAACGCACGCGCGCCAGGATGTCGGCTTCCGGTACGGCTTCCAGCAGGCCCACGCCCAGCATCGGCTGGGCCGCGCGCAGCGAGTAGATCTGCGGCGCGCCGCCTTCGAAGGACACGACCGGCTTGGAGAGCTTGACCGGGGTGCCGTCTCCGAGGGTGACGGTGCGCGACTCGACGCCGGAGACGCGCACGTTGGTGCCCCAGTTCTGCGGGGTGGCGTTGGCGCCGTAGGCGTTCATCTGGACCGAGATGCCGTACTTCGGATGCGGCAGCTGCTTGCCGTCGGCATCCAGCACCGCGGTGCGCACGCCCATGGTGTCGAGGCGCTGGCCGGCCAGCGGCGCCGGGCTGCGGCCGTTGTTGACGTGGCAGGCGATGCAGACCGACTGGCTGAAGCGCTGGCCCTGCAGGCCGACGGCCGGGTCGTAGCGGTCGTTGCCGACTTCGCTGTGGCGGCCGGTGGTGAAGTTGGTGTGCAGCAGGCGGCGTCCTTCGACGAAGCGCTGCATGTTCTGCATGCCGATGTTGGTATGCGGCTGCTGGAACATGAACTTGCCTTCGTCGGTGTAGTTATAGGACACCGAACCGAGGCCGCCCGACAGGGTCGACTCGGGCAGGGGCACCGAGTTCAGGCGCGGCTGCACGCCGTACCAGGGACGCAGGCCCTGGCCGACCACGTAGACCCACTCGTAGGAGTAGTAGCGCTCGCCGCCGAAGTCGCCCTTGGCCGCCAGCGCTTCCTTGGTGGTGAACATCGAGGGCGAGACTTCGATCACGTCGCCCGCCACCAGCGGACGCGCCGGGATGCTCAGGCCGTTCGGAAAACCGTCCGGACCCAGGGCGCGGTGGCCGGGGTAGTCCTTGATCTGCAGGGTGCAGCCGTTGTTGATGCCGTTGACGGTGGTCAGGCGGCCATTGGCCGGGTAGGGCACCGGTTTGCAGACCTTGATGCCGTTGTCGACCAGTTCGCCCGGCGCCATCCAGCCGTAGCCGGTGTCGCCCGGACGGTCGAAGGCGCGGAAGAAGGCGATGCCGCCCGACAGGAAGTCGGTCTGGGTGTACTGGTTGACGATCAGGGTCGGCTTGGTCACGCCGGCCACGCGGCTGTTGTCGATGATCTCGACGCCCCAGGTGCGGTTCTTGAAGTATTGCGGCACGAAGCTGAGGTAGTTGCCCGGGCCCTTGTCGACCGGATTGCCGTTGGCGTCGATGGTCTCGTTAGGGCCGTAGCCGACTTCGTTCCACTCTTCGCCGCGCTCGCGGCCGTGACGCGCCAGGCCGCGCGCGCCGAAGCGGGTGACCAGGGTGCCGTCCGGCAGGGTGAACTGCAGCGACTCGACCGGATCGGTGCTGCCGGGCAGGGGCGTCATGGCGCCGCCGTTGGCGGGGTAGGGCACCGGGGTGGTGTTCACCACCGGCAGGGTGTTGTCGCTGCCCGGGGTCTTGAACTCGACCTCGTACAGCGAGTAGCCGTAGGCGGTGGCGCGCTGGTAGCCCTGCAGCTGGACGTAGCGGGCGTTGATGCCGAGGTTGAAGAATTCCTCGGTGCCGCCCTTGCCGTCGGTGACGTGGCGCACGTCGGTCCAGGTCTTGCCGTCGTCCGAAGAGCGCAGCTTGTATTCGCGGCCGTAGGCGTTTTCCCAGGCCAGCTTCATGTAGCCGATCTGCGCCTTGGCGCCGAAGTCGAACACGATGTAGGCGCCGTTCTCGTGGGCGCTGCCCCAGCGGGTGGCCATGTTGCCGTCGATCGCGGCGGCGGTCGTGTTGTTGCCCTCGACCGGCGAGCCGCTGGTGGCGACCGGCTTGATCGCGACGCCCGGCTTGGTGGTGTCGACCGGCGGCTGGGGTTCCTCCGGCAGCGGCGGTTCGCTCACGGCGCCGCCGGTGTAGGCCTTGATCTCGAAGATCGAATAGCCGTAGCCGGTGTTGCGTTTGATCCCGCGCATGCGCAGGTAGCGTCCCTCGCCGTTCAGGCCGGTCAGGTTCTCGCTGCCGCCCTGGCTGTCGGTGACGTGCTTGATGACGGTCCAGCTGCGCTCGTCGTTCGACACTTCGAGCACGTATTCGGTGGCGCGCGCGTTTTCCCAGTCGATGGCGACGCGGTTGATTACCACGGAAGCGCCGAAATCGAGCTGCAGGTGCTCGTTGTCGGTGAAGCCGCTGCTCCAGCGGGTGTTCGGGTCGCCGTCGATGGCGGCCTGGGGACCCAGGTCGCCGCGCTCCGAGTTGCTGGCGCTGGCCTTGACCGGGGTCAGCGGCGCTTCCGCCGCCACCCGCCCCGCCGAGCGCGACATGGTCGACGCGGTGGCGCTGGCCGGGGTATCGGCGTCGCCGCCGTTGCCGCCGCAGGCCGCCAGCAGCAGGGCCAGCGCGAGCGGCGCGGCCTGCAGGCCCTGTCGGGCCAGGCGCGTGCGTGAAATGGGACCCGGGCCACGCCGGGTCATGGTTGGTGTCATGGTACCTCCCTCTACCGTTGATTTTGTTGCAATGAAAGCCGCATGGTCCGGATCCCGCTGCGGCTCGGCGCGTCGTCGGCGGCGGGCGCTGGGAGGTGATCCAATCATGTCCTCTCGGCTTTCGAGTCCGACACAAAATTTCCACGCAGCAATGTTAACGATAGCATATTTGTTCCGTATGTACGGAGAGCTCTACCAAAGGAAATAGATCTAGATCAAGCCCGGGATGGCTTGCGGGTTCGCGCGAGGGGAGCGGCAGAGGGAAGAGGCGTGTTGCGGAAAATCCACATGCATCCGGGATTTTTCATGCTACAGCGAGGAAGAATGCGCTAGGGGTCATGCTACAAGCGCCAAAAAAGAGGAAATCTTGATTTCCTGATTGACATTATCTCTTGCTTTGCCGCACAACAGTAGAGGAATCGTTCGAATCGCCGAACGCGGCTTCCAGGGTCGACCGGAGCCATGTTCGCACCGCCTGGATCGCCGGATTGCCGCGCTGCGCACCGTGAAACACGATCCAGGCTGGTTTCTCCATCGGCGCCGCGCCGGGCAGGGTCGTGAGCTCGGGATAGCGGTCCAGCATGTAAAGCGGCAGCAGTCCGCAGGCCGCGCCGTGGCGGATCGCCTCCACCTGGGCCAGCAGGCTGTTGCTGCGCAAGGCGGGTTCGCGCTGCGGGTAGTGGCGGCGCAGGTAGGCCGATTCTGGCACGGTCTCGGCCGCACGGTCATAGCCCGCCAGCGGCAGCGCATCCGCGCCGGCCGAGGCCAGCGCCGCGCGCGCCGCCATCATTGCGTAGCGCAAGGGCGGCAGGGCCAGGGCCACCAGGTTGCCGTCGCTGGGCTCGGCGAGGCGCACCGCGATGTCGGTTTCCTTGTGGCTGAGGCTGAGCACGGCCATCGAGACCTGGAGCTCGATGCCGAGCCCGGGGTGCTGGCGGCGCAGCGCCGCCAGGGCAGGCGCCAGCAGGCAGGTCGCGATGCCTTCCGGGGCCGTGACCCGCACCCGGCCAGCCAGGCGCGGTCCCGCCTCCTCGCCGGCTTGTCCGATGCCGCGCACCAGTTCGTTCATCTCGTGGGCGGTGGCGACCACCCTGAGGGCATCCGGCGTGAGCCGCACCTTGCCCTGGCTTTCCTCGACCAGCTGGTAGCCGAGCGCCAGTTCGAGCCGGCGCATGCGCCGCACCACGGTGGCGCGGGTCAGGTCGAGCGCGCGCGCGGTCGCGCCATAGCTGGCCTGGCGCGCCAGGGTCGAGAGCGTCAGCAAATCATCCCAGGACAACGCGCGTTTTTTAACGGCGCTGTCGGTTTTCGAGCGTTGTTCCACAGCGAGGGCTTTCCTAGAATCGTCCGCATCGTCAGCGATGGGAGTGCATATGAAAGCAGTAGTGTATCGGGCCCTGGGGCCGGCCGCCGAGGTGCTGGGGCTGGAAGAACTGGAAGTGCCGGAGCCAGGCGCGCAGGAACTGCGGATCCGGGTCGCCTATTCCGGGGTCAATCCGTCCGACACCAAGGCCCGGGCAGGGATCTCGCAATCGGCGATGGCCTGGCCCTGGGTGGTGCCGCACAGCGACGGCAGCGGCGTGGTGGAGCGGGTCGGCGCCGGGCTCGATCCGTCCTGGCTCGGCAAGCGGGTCTGGTTTTTCAACGCCCAGTGGCGGCGCCAGCACGGTTCTGCGGCCGAGTACCTGTGCCTGCCGCCGTCCCAGGTGGCCGAGCTGCCGGATGGAGTGGCGCTGGAGCTGGGCGCGGCGATCGGCATCCCCCTCCTGACCGCCTGGCACGCCGTGCATGCCTACGGCGAGCTGCGCGACCGGACCGTGCTGGTGACTGGCGGCGCCGGCAACGTGGCCCTGCATGCGATCCAGCTGGCGCGCCGGGCCGGGGCGCGCGTGATCGCCACCGCCAGCAGCGAAGCCAAGCGCAGCCAGGCGCGCGAGGCCGGCGCCGCGCTGGCGCTCGACTATCGCGACATGGACGCGCTGGCGGCAGCGCTGCGCGCCGCCACCGATGGCGCGGGCGCGGACCTGATCATCGACGTCGACGCCTCGTGGTACGCGCCGCACTATCCGGCCCTGCTGGCGTTCGGCGGCAGGGCGGTCGTCTACGGCTCGCGTGCGCCGGACTTCCGGCTCGACTACCGCGGCATGATGCGGATCTTCGGCAGCGTCAGCCACTTCATCGTCTACCTGCTGCCGCCGGCGCAGCTGGCGCGCGCGGTCGAAGGCGTGAACGCGCTGCTGCGCGCAGGCGGGCAGCGCTTCGGGCCGGTGCTGCGCTTCGCACCGGAGGATGCGGCCGCCGCCCACCGCTTCGTGGAGGAAGGGAAAGTCGGGAAGGCGGTGCTGGCCTTCGCCGGCGGCGACTAGGCGCCCAGGTAGCGGCGGTGGAAGCGCCCGCCCAGCCGGGTCAGCAGCTCGTAGCCGATGCTGCCGGCGTCGCGCGCCACCGCGTCCAGGTCCTGCTGCGCGCACAGCAGGTCGACCAGGCGGCCCGGCGCCACGCGCTCGGCCGGCAGGCCGCTGACGTCGAGGGTGATCGAGTCCATCGACACGGTGCCGGCGAAGGGCGCGGCCACGCCGTCGACGAAGGCTTGCCCGCGTCCGCTGAGGGAACGCAGCCACCCGTCGGCATAGCCGAGCGCGATGGTGGCGATGCGGCGCGGGCCGGGGGCCACCCAGCGCGCGCCGTAGCCGACCGCCGCGCCCTCGGCGATCTCGCGCACCTGCACGATGCGCGCCGCCAGCTGCACCGCCTGGCGCAGCGGATTGGGCTGGTCCGGCTGGGGATTGATCCCGTACAGGGCCGCGCCCGGACGCAGCAGGTCGTAGTGGAAGGCGGGGCCGAGGAAGACGCCGGAGGAATTGGCCAGGCTGGCCGGCACTCCGGGGAAGACTTCGCGCAGCCGCTCGAAGCGGCGGCGCTGGCCGGCGTTCATCGGGTGGCCCGCCTCGTCGGCGCAGGCCAGGTGGCTCATCACCAGCTTCAGGTCGAGGCCGGACAGCCAGTCCGGCTTCGCGCTCTCGGCCGCCAGCTCGGCGGGCGCCATCCCCATGCGCGACATGCCGGTGTCGAGCTGGATCGCGGCCGGCAGGCGGCGTCCGAGCTGGCGCGCGGCGGCGCGCCACTCGCGCAGCTGGCCGGGGTCGTTCAGCACCGGGATCAGGTCGTACTGGTAGAAGTCGGGCGCGGTGCCCGGGGGCGGGCCGTGCAGCACGTAGATCGCGCAGTGCTCGGGCACCAGCTGGCGCAGGCGCATGCCTTCGGCCACGTGGGCGGTGAAGAACACGCGGCAGCCTTCGCGCGCCAGCGCCGGCGCCACCCGCTCCATGCCCAGCCCGTAGGCGTCGGCCTTGAGCACGGCGGCGCAGGCGGCGCGCGGCGCCTGGGCCCCCAGCAGCCGGTAATTGGCGCGCACCGCGTCGAGGTCGACGCTCAGCACCGCGCCGGCGCGCGCCAGCTCGCTGGCGCCGTAGCGCACGGCCTCGAGGGCCGCGCCGGAACCCGCGCTCACGGGATCAAGCCTGGACCAAGCCGCCGCGCGGGGCGCTGCCCGGCGTGCCGGCGTAGCGGAACACCGCCAGGTCGTCGGCGCGGATGGCCGGCGTCCTGCCGCCCACCAGGTCGGCGATCACGCTGGCCGAACCGCAGGCCATGGTCCAGCCCAGGGTGCCGTGGCCGGTGTTGACGTACAGGTTGCCCAGCGGGGTGGCGCCCACCACCGGGGTCGAGTCCGGGGTCATCGGGCGCAGGCCGGTCCAGAAGCTGGCCTGGCGGGTGTCGCCGGCGCCCGGGAACAGGTCGTTGACCACCAGCTCCAGGGTTTCGCGGCGGCGCGGGTTCAGTTCCTTGCTGTAGCCGGCGATTTCGGCCATGCCGCCGACGCGGATGCGGTCGTCGAAGCGGGTCACGGCGATCTTGTAGGTCTCGTCCAGGATGGTCGAGACCGGAGCGCGCGCGGCGTCGGTGATCGGCACCGTGATCGAATAGCCCTTGAGCGGGTAGACCGGCAGCGGGAACCAGCGCTGCAGCAGCAGGCGCGAATAGCTGCCCAGGGCCAGCACGTAGCGGTCGGCGCTGAAGGTCCCCTTGTCGGTCACCACGCCGGACACCTGGCCGCCGGTCTCGAGCAGGCTGCGGATGTCGACGCCGTATTCGAAGCGCACGCCGAGCGCCTCGGCCATCGCGGCCAGGCGGGTGGTGAACAGCTGGCAGTCGCCGGTCTCGTCGTTGGGCAGGCGCAGGCCGCCCACCAGCTTGTCGCGCACGTTCGCCAGGGCCGGTTCGGCGCCGGCCAGCTGGTCGCTGGCCAGGAGTTCGTAGGCGACCCCGGCGTTCTTCAGGACCTCGATGTCCTTGCCGGCGGCGTCGAACTGCTGCTGGGTGCGGAACAGCTGCAGGGTGCCCTGCTGGCGGCCTTCGTAGTCGATGCCGGTTTCCTGGCGCAGGGCGCGCATGCAGTCGCGGCTGTACTCGGCCAGGCGCACCATGCGCTCCTTGTTGACCGCATAGCGGTCGGCCGAGCAGTTGCGGTACATCTGCCACATCCAGGCCAGCTGGAACAGGCTGCCGTCCGGGCGGATCGCCAGCGGCGCGTGGCGCTGGAACAGCCACTTGGCGGCCTTCAGCGGGATGCCGGGCGCGGCCCAGGGCGAGGCGTAGCCGGGCGAGATCTGGCCGGCGTTGGCGAAACTGGTCTCCAGGGCGGGACCCGGCTGGCGGTCGATGACGGTGACCGAATGACCGGCTTTCGCCAGGTAATAGGCGGTGGTGACGCCGATCACGCCGCTGCCCAGCACGATGACTCGCATAGCTTCCTCAGAAAGATTGATTGTTTTTAGGAATGGTTGCCATGTTATCGCTAGTGACGCCATAATTGTTCCTGTTAATCGTCGTGTTTTCAGGAACTTTTTACTTTTCGGGTCTCCATGCGCGTACAGAAGGCGTCCAGCCGTGTCCTGGACAAGATCGACCACCACATCCTGTCCATCCTCCAGCAGGACGGGCGCATCGCCATGAAGGACCTGGCCGAGCAGGTCGGGCTCTCGCTCACCCCCTGCATCGAGCGGGTCAAGCGCATGGAACGCGACGGCGTGATCGCTGGCTACTACGCGCGCGTCAATCCCCAGGCCCTGGGATTGCAGATCCTGGTGTTCGTCGAGATCACCCTGCACCAGAAGTCGGAGAAGGCCTTCGACCGCTTCAAGCGCGCCATGTACGCGATCCCCGAGGTGATGGAATGCCATCTGGTCTCGGGCGACTTCGACTACCTGATCAAGGCGCGCATCCCCGAGATGTCGGAGTACCGGCGCCTGCTGGGCGAGATCCTGCACGTGGCCGACGCCGGCCAGTCCAAGAGCTATGTGGTGATGGAAGAGCTGAAGGAAACCCTGGCGCTGTCGATCGGAAGCTAGCGGGCGCCGCCGCCGGGCGCGGCCGCGCTCCGGCTCTATAATGGGGACATCTCTTTTCCAGGCTTACCCCATGCGTACACCCGACGGCCTGGTCTTGTCCCTGCGCCACCTCCTGATCGTGCTGACGGCGATCGGGCTGCTGCCGCTCGCGCTGCTCGGCGCCTGGGCCATCCACGGGGCCGCGCGCAACCAGGCCCAGGAGCAGGAACGCCTGATGCTCAACCATGCGCGCGCGCTGTCGAGCGCCGTCGACGCCGAGCTGGACGCAACCGTCAACGCCCTTGGCGCGCTGGCGCGCACCCCGGAGTTCCTGGCCGGCGACCTGCGCGCCTTCCACCGGGTGGCGGGCGCCCAGCTGCAGCCCAGCTGGCTGGGGGTGATCGTATCGGACGAGAGCGGCAAGCCGCTGCTGCGCACCATGGCGCCCTACGACGCACCGCCGGCGCCGGTGGCCGATCCGGACAGCCTGCGACGGCTGTTCGCGGACAAGCGGCCGGTGGTCGGAAGGGTCACCCGCGGCGTAAGCGGCCGTCCGGCGGTGCCGGTGCGCATCGCGGTCCAGGGACCCGGTGAGCAGATCTATGCGCTGAGTGCGGTGGTGCGGCCGGACCGCTTCCTGGGGCTGATTGCGCGCCAGAAAGTTCCGTCCGACTCGGTGATCTCCGTCATGGACGCATCCTACCGCATCGTGGCGCGCTCGCGCGACCAGGACAGCATGGTCGCCAAGCCGGGCAGCCCGAGCCTGCTGAGCTTGATGCAGCGCGGCGGGCCGGAGAGCGTGGGTCACACCCGTACCCTCGAGGGCGCGGACGTCGTGACCGCCTACACCACCTCCTCGCGCTACGGCTGGTCGGTGGCGATCGGTTCGCCGAACGACGCCCACGGCTACGCCTTCACGGAGCGGATCGCGTACTACGCGGCCGGCTTCCTCGCCACCCTGGCCGTGTGCATCGGACTGGCCTTGTGGCTGTCGCGCCGCATCGTGGCCGGCATCGGCGCGGTGCAGGCCGCGACCGCCGCCCTGGGCGAAGGGGAGGCGGTGCGGCTGCCGCGCTCGCGCATCCGCGAACTGCGCCTGATGGCCGGCGCGCTGGAGGCGGCCGCGCGCCGCCGGGTCCAGCACGAACAGGAACGTTCGCAACTGCTGGCCAACCTCGGCCAGGCGCTGGCGCGCCAGGAGGAGGCCCTGGCCGAGGCCCGCCAGGCCGGCCAGGCCAAGGATCAGTTCCTGGCCATGCTCGGCCACGAGCTGCGCAATCCCCTCAGCCCTATCCTCGCCGCGCTCGACATGCTCGATCTGCGGCGCGAGCCGGCCGCCCAGCGCGAGCGCGCCATCATGCGGCGCCAGGTCGACCACCTGCGGCGCCTGGTGGACGACCTGCTGGACGTCTCGCGCATCACCTCGGGCAAGCTGCGCATCGAGATCCGGCCGCTCGACCTGGCCGAGGTGGCGCGCCAGACGGTGGCCGCGCGCGCCGGCGAAGCGATCGTGCTGCAGGCCCCGGACGCGCTCTGGGTCGAGGGCGACGAGACGCGCCTGGCCCAGGTGCTGAACAACCTGCTCTCGAATGCCGCGCGCTTCGGCAGCAGCGACACCCGCGTGCGCCTGGACGCGATCGACGGCCAGGCGCGCGTGGTGGTGAGCGACAACGGGGTCGGGATGACGCCGGCCCTGCTGGCCCAGGTGTTCGAGCCCTTCTTCCAGGCGCCCCAGCCGCTGGCGCGCCGCACCGGCGGCCTGGGGCTGGGCCTGGCGATCGTGCGCAAGATCGTCGAGCTGCATGGGGGTACCGTGACGGCGCACAGCGACGGGCCGGAGCAGGGCAGCCGTTTCGAACTGCGGCTGCCGCTCGGGCAGGCGAGACTGCCGGACGCTCCCGGGGCGGCGGCGGCGCCGGTCGTGCGCCGCCGCATCCTGCTGGTCGACGACAACGAAGACGCGGCGGCGCTGGCGGCCGCGCTGCTCGCCGACCTCGGGCACGAGGTGAGGGTGGCGCACACGGCCGGCGAGGCCCTGGCCGTGGCCCCGGCCTGCGCGCCGGAGGTGGCGATCCTCGACATCGGCCTGCCGGACATGGACGGCTATGCGCTGGCGGCGGCCCTGCGCGCGCGCCAGGGCGGGGCGGGGCTGCGCCTGGTGGCGCTCACCGGCTACGGGCAGAAGGAGGACGTCGAGCGCGCCCTCGACGCCGGCTTCGACGTGCACCTGACCAAGCCGGCCACGCTCGAGGCCCTGCGCCAGGCGCTGGCGCCCCAGCCCGCGACCGCCGCCTGAAGCGCGGGCGCTCAGGCCGCGCGCCGCGCCGGCCAGCCGGCGCGTCCCCAGCCCGCCCCAGGGGTGAGCACGGTGTCGGCGGTGAAGCAGTAGCCGCGCCCGGCCACGTTGACGATGGGTGAAGCGGCGCCGCGCGCGCCTGCGCCCAGCAGCTTGCGCAGCCCGGCGACCTGGACCCGCAGGTTGGTCTCGACCACCACGCTGTGTGGCCAGACGCCCTGCATCAGGACGCGATTGCTGAGCACCTCGCCCGGGCGCGCCGCCAGCATGGTCAGCAGGTCGAAGGCGCGGGTGCCGATAGCCAGTTCGCGTCCCGCGCGCAGCAGGCGCCGCTGGCCGGGCAGCAGCTCGTAGTCGAGGAAGGAAATCGAATAGGGAACCGGTGCGCCGGCGTCCATGGGGCCTCCAGAATGTGCGCGGCCGCGCATGCCGGGCCGCCAGCCGATTATGGGACGGCCGCCCGGGCCCGGATAGAAGAATCCTGCTGTGGCGGCGCGGCCTGCGGCAGGCGCCGGCGCGCTGGCATATACTCGTCCGTTGTCGAACCGCCAAGGAGAGCACCATGACGCAACTGACCGACCTGCTCGGCATCCGCCACCCCATCATCCAGGCGCCCATGGCGGGCGTGTCCACGCCCAGGCTGGCCGCCGCCGTGTCCGAGGCGGGCGCGCTCGGTTCGATCGCCCTGGGCGCCGGCAACCCCCTGCAGGCGCGCGCCGCGATCCAGGAAGTGCGCAAGCTGACGGGCAAGCCCTTCAACGTCAACCTGTTCACCCACCGCCCGGCCCAGGCCGACCCGGCGCGCGAAGCGCGCTGGCTGGACCACCTGCGGCCCCATTTCGAGACCCTCGGCGCCGCCCCGCCGGCCGCGCTGCGCGAGATCTACACCAGCTTCCTGGCCGACCCCGAGATGCTCGAACTGCTGGTCGCCGAAGCGCCGCCTGTGGTGAGCCTGCATTTCGGCCTGCCCGAGCCGTCCTGGATCGCCGCCCTGCACGGGGCCGGCTGCGTGCTAATGGCCACCGCCACCTCGCTGCCCGAGGCGCTGGCGATCGAGGCCGCCGGCATCGACGTGGTGGTGGCCCAGGGCTACGAGGCGGGCGGGCACCGCGGCATCTTCGACCCCGAGGTGGAGCCGGCGATCGGCACCCTGGCCCTGACCCGCCTGCTGGCATCGCGCCTGCGGATTCCGGTGGTGGCGGCCGGCGGCATCATGGACGGCCAGGGCATCGCCGCCGTGCTGCGCCTGGGCGCGGCCGGCGCCCAGCTCGGCACCGCCTTCATCCCCTGCCCGGAATCCTCGGCCACCGCCCACCACCGCCAGTTGCTGCGCGCGCCCGAGGGATTGCGCACGGCGGTCACGGCGGCGATCTCCGGGCGGCCGGCGCGCGGGCTGGTGAACCGCTTTTTCGACGACATCGGCGCGCCCGGCCATCCGGACATTCCCGACTACCCGGTCGCCTACGACGCCGCCAAGGCCCTGCACGCGGCGGCGTCGGCCCAGGGCGTGCAGGACTACTCGGTCAACTGGGCCGGCCAAGGCTTCGCGCTGGCGCGCGAGATGCCGGCCGCCAGCCTGGTCGCGACCCTGGTGGCGGAGATGTCCGCGCCCTAGGCCGCTGCCTCGCTGTCGCAGCGCAGCATTGACCCAGCTCATACTCCGAAGGCCGTCGCCCGCCATAGTGGCATGGACACGATCGGATCCGGACGGAGGACGAATTGGGCAGGACGGCGTTAGTGACGGGCGGGGTGCGCGGGCTGGGCAAGGCGATCGCCCTTGCCCTGCACGAGGGCGGACACCGGGTGGCCGCCAACTACCTGCATGACGAGGCTGAGGCCCGGCAATTCCATGCCGACTACGGCATCCGCGTCTACCGCTGGGACGTGTCCGACCCGGCCGCCTGCCGGGCCGGCGCCGCCCGGGTCGAAGCCGAGCTCGGGCCGGTCGGGATCCTGGTCAACAATGCCGGCATCACGGCCGACGCCATGTTCCACAAGATGAGCGAAGCGCAATGGCAGGACGTGATACGCACCAACCTCGGCTCCATGTTCGCCATGACGCGCCCGCTCATCGAGGGCATGCGCGCGCGCGGCTTCGGGCGCATCGTCAACATCAGCTCCATCAATGCGCGCAAGGGCCAGCTCGGGCAATGCAATTACTGCGCCGCCAAGGCCGGCATCCTCGGCTTCACCAAGGCGCTGGCGCTCGAGAATGCGGCCTGCAACGTGACCGTCAACGCGATCGCGCCAGGTTATTGCGACACCCCGATGGTGGCGGCGCTGCGGCCCGACGTGCTCAAGGCGATCAGCGCCGCGATCCCGGTGGGGCGGCTCGGCACGCCGGCGGACATCGCGCGGGTGGCGGCCTTCCTGGTGGACGAGGCCGCGGGCTTCATCACCGGCGCCACCATCGACGTCAACGGCGGCCAGTACCTGGCCTGAGGCCCAGGCCGGCGGTCTTCACAGCTTGATCACCAGATCGGGCCGGAAGTCCTCCTGCTCGCCCTTGCCGAGGTAGCCGAGCGGGTTGGCCAGCACCCGGCAGCGCCACTCGCGTCCGTTCTCCTGTCCGTTGACGACATAGTCGTTGCGGCAGTGCAGGTGGCCGTGCAGCCACAGGTCGGCGAATGGAAACAGCTCGTCCAGGGCGTTGCAGAAACCCGCCGTGCCGGGCGTGAGGCCGTAGCGAGGGTCGGCGCTCTGCAGGCTGGGCGCGAAATGGGTCACGGCCACCGTGACGCCGTCGAAGGGGGTGGCGAGCGCCGCCCGCAGCCAGGCCTGGCAGGCGAGCGAGAGCGGGCGCATGTCTTCGGCCAGCATGGGCGCGCCGTCCTTCAGGGTGGTATTCTTGCTCAGGTAGTAGTTGGCGGCGCGGAAGGCCTTGCCGCGCTGCTGGAGCTGCCGGGTGAGTTCGGTTTCGCGCAGGGCCAGGGCGTCGAAGTCGGCCCACAGGGTGGTGCCAACGAAGCGCACGTGGCCGAGGGTCACGGTCTCGCGGTCGAGCCAGGTAATGCCGAGGCGGGCGCAAGTGGAACGCAGGCGGGCCATGGTCTCGTCGTAGTCGAGGCCGTCGAACTCGTGGTTGCCGGGCACGTAGAGCACGGTCCGGCCCGGCGTGCCGGCGGCCAGGGGCGAGAAGCGTTCCAGGCCGAAGTCGTCGCCGTCCAGGCGCGAGCCGGCCTGGTAGGAGCCGATGTCGCCGGCCAGCACCACCACGTCGGTGTCGGGAAAGATCACGGGCTGGAAGGCGGGATAGCGTTCGAGATGCAGGTCGGAAAATAACTGGATGCGCATGGGCGCAGTATAGCGGCTCCGGGCGGCGCACGCGGCCAGGGAGCGCCGGCCTTGCGCGCCGGCGTGGCGCGCCGATCTGGGGCGCCGACCTGGAGCGCCGACCTGGAGCGGACCGTGCCAACCGCGCGCCGACCTTAGCTCAGGGCATGGCGTCCTGGACCGGGCGGGCAGGCCGGGGCGTCGTCGACGGTGCGGCTTGCGTGGGCCTGACCCTGGCTGCGCCCTCAGGACAGCAGGCGCGGGGACGGCGTCCGGCTGCCCGGCGGGGCCGCAGCGGGGGCCGGGCCGGGCAGGGAGAGCAGGTCGGCCAGCGCCCTCAGGACCTGCCGTCCGAGTTCGACTTCGCCGCGCTCTACCCGCGGCAGCACGCGGTGCAGGGCGCACAGCAGCACGGCGTGCTCGGCGCGCCGTCCGTGCAGGCGGGCGTCGTCCAGGGCCTCCATCATGGCTTCCTCCTGGCGCAGGCCGGTCTCCACGTGGGCGACGATGGCGGCGAATCCGCGCTGGAAGGCCGGCGCGGGCAGGGCGGCGGCCCGCTGCAGCCGGATACAAAGTTGCACGCGCGCGCTGCGAAAGCCGCGGCTTCCGGTCGCCAGGACGCTGGCTGTCATCGGCTTCATTCCCCTGGTCTCCTCTATTTATCGGTATCTCCGCAGTCTCGCCAGCCGTCGCGGGAATCTGATTGATTTAGATCAAAAGAGTGCAAGGAGCCCCCGGCGCCCTTTATTTCGCCTCGGATGAATCCGGCGGGCCTCCCGGAACGTATAAGCCTGGCAATCCTGCGTTTCAATCACTGAGTGGGAGGGAAAAAACATGTTTCATATCGCAATGCGCGTCCGCGGGGCGCTGGTCCTGGCGCTGGGAGCCGGCGTCCTGGCCGCGGCCCCGGCCACGGCGTCCAGCCACCGGGAAGCGCCGTTCATCACCCGTCATCCGAAGATCGACGCCACCGACTTCTACATGTTCCGCAGCTATGAACCGGGACGCGAGGGCTTCGTGACCCTGATCGCCAACTACGTGCCGCTGCAGGATCCGGTGGCCGGACCGAATTACTTTTCGATGGACCCGGACGCCCTCTACGAGATCCACATCGATAACAATGGCGACGCCAGGGAAGACCTGAGCTTCCAATTCCGTTTCCAGAACACCAACAAGGACACCCAGCTGACGGTGGGCGGCAAGAAAGTGTCGATCCCGCTGGTGATCAACGGCGGTGCGATCGACGACCGCAACCCGGCCGGCCTCAACCTGCGCGAGACCTACAGCGTCAACGTGGTGCGTGGCGACCGCCGCGGCGGCGCGCGCAGCGCCGTCACCAGCGCCACCGGCGGCGGCAACCTGTTCGACAAGCCGGTCGACAACATCGGCGCCAAATCCATTCCCGACTATGCCTCCTATGCCGCCAAGCACGTCTATGCGGTGAACATCCCTGGCTGCGCGACCCCGGCCCGCATGTTCGTCGGCCAGCGCAAGGACCCCTTCGTGGTCAACCTCGGCGAGACCTTCGACCTGGTCAACATCAAGGCGCCGGCGGTCGAGTTCTCCGCCAATGCCGAGCGCGGCGCGCGCGACGACCTGGCGGGCAAGAACGTCACCAGCATCGAACTGGAAGTGGCGATCTCCTGCCTGACCTCGGGCAACGATCCGGTGATCGGCGGCTGGACCACGGCCAGCCTGCGCCAGGGGCGCCTGCTCAATCCCGCGCCCGGCGCCAGCGCCTCGAAGGAGGGCGGGGCCTGGACCCAGGTCTCGCGCCTGGGCATGCCGCTGGTGAATGAAGTCGTCATCGGCCTCAAGGACAAGGACCGCTTCAACCACAGCAAGCCGGCGGCCGACGCCCAGTTCGCCGACTACGTCACCAACCCGACCCTGCCGGCCCTGGTCGAGATCCTCTACGGCAGCGCGGGGGCGAAGGCGCCGACCAATTTCCCGCGCAACGACCTGGTGGCCGCCTTCCTCACCGGCGTCAAGGGCCTGAACCAGCCGGCCACCGTCACGCCCTCCGAGATGCTGCGCCTGAACACCTCGATCGCGCCGGCGCCGGCCGCGGCCCAGAAGCGCCTGGGCGTGATCGATGGCGACAACGCCGGCTTCCCGAACGGCCGCCGGCCGGGCGACGACGTGGTCGACATCGCGCTGCGGGTGGTGATGGGCAAGCTGTGTACCCTGAACCTCGGCTGCGCGCCTTCGGACGCGCCGGCGGGCGGGCTGCGCTTCACGGACGGCGCCTACCTCGACGCCAGCTTCGTGAGCAACGCCTTCCCCTACCTGAAGACCCCGCTGCCGGGATCGCCGCAGCAGCCGTGAGGAGAACGCCATGAGACGGACCATCTTTCTTGCGGCCCCGCTCGCGCTCGCGCTCGCCCTCGCGGGCTGCGGGGGCAGCAACGCGCCGCAGCCGCTGCCCCCGGTGCAGACGCCACCGCCGCCGGTGGCGCAGCCCGACCCCTTCGTGGCCCAGGTCGCGCAACTGGTCGCCAGCCAGCCCGAGGACGCCGAGCCGGCGGCCCTCGACGCCAGCGCGCCGACCATGCCGGAAAACAGCGAGCCGGGAGCGCTGGCGCCATGAGGCGGCGCCGCGCGCATCTCGCGCTGGCGCTGGCGTCCAGCCTGGCCTGCGCCGGCGCGGCGGCCGAGCCGCGCCTGCCGGCCAGCGGCGCCGAGGTGATCGAGGTGCTGCCGAACGGCGGCGACGCCGGCCAGCGCGAGCTGCGCCTGCTGCGCGCCCGGCTGACGGCCAATCCGACCGACCTCGCGCTCGCCACCGGCCTGGCGCGCCGCTACATCGAGCTGGGCCGGCGCGACGCCGACCCGCGCTACCTCGGCTACGCCCAGGCCGCGCTGGCGCCCTGGTGGCGCAGCCAGGAACCGCCGCCGCCGGTGCGCCTGCTGCGCGCCACCCTGCTGCAGTCGGAGCACCGCTTCGACGAGGCCTTGCGCGACCTCGCCGGCGTGCTGGCGCGCGAGCCTGACAATGCCCAGGCCTGGCTGACCAGGGCCACGATCGAGACCGTGCGCGCCGACTACGGGGCCGCGACCCGCAGCTGCGCGCGCCTGGCCGCGCTGGGCCAGACCATGGCGGCCGCCGGCTGCGCCGCCGCGGTCGGCGCGGTGACCGGACGGCTGGCGGCCAGCGAGCGCCTGCTGGCCACGACCCTGGCGCGCGAGGGTGGCGCCGATCCTGCGCTGGACGCCTGGGCGCTGACCGGGCTGGCCGAGATGGCGGTGCGGAGCGGCGATCAGCAGGCGGCGCGCGAGCGCTTCGCGCGCGCCCTGCGCCTGGCGCCGGGCGACGCCTACCTGCTGGGCGCCTACGCCGACTTCCTGCTCGACCGGCGCGAGCTCGACGCCGCGGCGCGCCTGCTGCGTCCGCACCGCCGGGTCGATGCGCTGCTGCTGCGCTACACCTTGGCGCTGCGCGAGTCCGGCGCGGCGGGGGCGGAGCTGGAGGCGGCCAAGGCCGAACTGCGCGCCCGCTTCGACGCCGCCGCCTGGCGCGGCGACGGGGTCCACCTGCGCGAGCAGGCGCGCTACGCCCTGGCGCTGCAGGGCGAGGCGCGCGCCGCGCTGGCGCTGGCGCGGCGCAACTGGGACAGCCAGAAGGAGGTCGCGGACGCCCGCGTGCTGCTGGAGGCGGCGCTGGCGGCGCGCGATCCGGCCGGCGCCCGCCCGGTGCTGGACTGGATGCGCGCCAACCGCGTGCAGGACCCGCGGCTGCAGGATCTCGCCGCCCGCCTGCAGGGAGGCGCGTGATGCGGATCGTCTGCCTGTTCATCCTGCTGCTGGCTTGCATCCTGCCCGCCCATGCGCACAAGCCGAGCGACGCCTACCTGCGCCTGGAAGCCGGGGAGAGCGCGCTGAAGGGACGCTGGGACATCGCCCTGCGCGACCTCGACCACGCGATCGGCCTGGACGCCGACGGCGACGGACGCCTGACCTGGGACGAGCTGCGCGCGCGCCACGCCGCGATCGCGGACTACGCCTTGTCGCGGCTGTCGATCGCGCGCGGCGGCCAGGCCTGCCGCCTGAGCGCCGGCCAGCAACTGGTGGAGCGCCATGCGGACGGCGCCTATACCGTGCTGCCGCTGCGCGCCGACTGTCCGGCCGGAGGACGCCTCGAGATCGATTACCGCCTGTTCGCCGACACCGATCCCCAGCACCGGGGCCTGGTCAGCCTGGCCGGGCTCGGCCCGGACCAGGCGCTGGCGCTGGGCGGCGAGCGGCCCAGCGCCGTGGTCGACGGCGCGCAAGGAGCGGGCCAGGCCTTCCTGAGTTATGTGCGGCATGGGGTGTGGCACATCTGGATCGGCTTCGACCACATCCTGTTCCTGGTGTCGCTGCTGCTGCCGGCGGTGCTGGCCTGGCGCGAGGGCGCCTGGACTCCAGTGCCCGCGCTGCGTCCGGCCCTGCTGGACGTGGTCAAGGTGGTCAGCGCCTTCACCCTGGCGCATTCGATCACCCTGGGACTGGCGGCGCTGGACATCGTCAGCCTGCCCTCGCGCTGGGTCGAGAGCGCGATCGCCGCCTCGGTGATCCTGGCGGCGCTCAACAACATCGTGCCGCTGACGCACGCGCGGCGCTGGGTGGTGGCTTTCGCCTTCGGCCTGGTGCACGGCTTCGGCTTCGCCGGAGTGCTGGGCGAACTCGGCCTCGCGCCGGGCGCGCTGGCGCTGTCCCTGCTGGGCTTCAACCTCGGCGTCGAGCTGGGCCAGCTGGCGATCGTGGCCGTGTTCCTGCCGCTCGGTTACCTGCTGCGCGCCACGCGCTTCTACCGCCGCGCGGTGCTGGCCGGCGGTTCGGGCGCGATCATGCTGGTGGCCGCGCTCTGGTTCGCCGAGCGCGCCTTCGCGCTGCGCCTGCTGCCCGGCTAGGCGGGCAGCAGGCCGCTAGAGCCGGACCCAGGCGCCCTTGTACAGCACCGGTCCGGTCGGACCATTGGGGTCGGGCGAGCCGCCTTTCGGTTCGAGCGAGACCGCCAGCAGCATGACCTCGGCGCCGACGGCGCGATCGTCCAGCGCCAGGCTGGCGCCGCGTACGTCCGCCAGGATGCCGAGCGAGCGCGGCTTGCCGGCGCGGTCGATCGCCCATAGCTGGAGCGTGCGGTCGTCCGGCACCTTCAGGCCGGCCGCCACCCGCACCTCGATCCGGCCGCGGCGCGCGTCCGCCGCCAGCACCAGGGCGGTGCGGGACTGTTCGTCGGTCAGGGTCGCGACCTGGTCGATGGCCGGGGCCGGGGCGCCGGCGCGCAGCACCAGCGCCAGCCCGATGGCGGCGGCGCTGGCCGCGACGGCCACGCCGCCCCAGATCGGCGCGCCGGCCCCGCGCCAGAACTGCCACCACGGCGCCGGACGGGCGAAACCGAGGCGGCGCTCGATGCCGTCCCAGACCCGCGCCGGCGGGGCGACCGCCGGCGGCAACTCCGCGATGGCGGCCAGGCGCCGCTGCCATTCGTCGACCGTGGCGCGCAAGGCGGCGCTGGACGCGAGCCAGCGCTCGAAGCGCCGCCGCGCGCCGCCCCTCAGGGTGCCGAGGACGTATTCGGCCGAGAGCCGTTCGCGCAAAACCGGGTTGTCGTCGATCTTCATGCCATGGTCCGCTGGGTGAGACAGTTCCTGAGTTTTTCCAGTCCGCGCCGGATCCAGGTCTTGACCGTGCCGATGGGCAGGCTGAGGCGGTCGGAGACCTCGCTGTGCGACAGCTCGTGGTAGTAAGCCATGCCGATCGCCTGGCGCTGCTTCGCTTCCAGGGTCGACATGCACCAGGCGAGCGCGCGCGCCTCGCGCGACAGCTCGGCGTGCTCCTGCGGGCCGGCGCCGGGCTCCTGGAGGGCCAGCGCCAGGTCCGCCTCGAAGCGCGCGCCGTCCACATCGGCCATGGCGTCCAGGTCGACCTGGCGGCGGTAGATGTCGAGCGCCTTGTTGCGCACAATGGTCGCCATCCAGGTCATGGGCGCGGCCAGGTGCGGCTGGTAAGCGGCGGCCGCGTGCCAGATCGACACGAAGCCCTCCTGCAGGGCTTCTTCCGCAAGCTCGTGCTTCTTCAATATACGTTGCGCGAAGCCGAACAGTTTCGCCGAGCTGGCGTCATACAGGGAGCGGAAGGCCGCCGCGTCGCCGAGGGCGACGCGGCCGAGGAGGCGCCGCAGGCGCTCGTTGGTATCGGTGTCGGTAGTCACGTAAGCCTTGTCGGAATGGTTGTGCGCAAGCGTGCCGTGCCGATTGTAACCCGGCAATATCGGGCGGCGGCCGGCGCGCAGCGACAATTCCGGTTCATGCGTCCGGGCGCCATGGCCGGATTGACAAACCAGCCGCCGTCCTTTAGCGTGGGCGGCCCCTCATCCATGCCCCTCGACGACGTGAAGACCGCATCGCGCCTCGCCGCCTTCCTGGCCGCTTTCCTCTGGCTCGCTCCGCTGCAAGCCGCCCAGTTCAAGGTGCTGCTGTTCACCAAGACCGCCGGCTGGCAGCACGAGGCCGTGCACGCCGGCGTCACGGCGGTGCAGGAGCTGGGCAAGCTGCACGACTTCGAGGTGTTCTGGAGCGCCGACGCGGCGCGCGTGATGAACGACGCCGAGCTGGCCAAGTACCAGGCGGTGGTGTTCCTGCTCACCACCGGCGACGTGCTGGACGAGGGCCAGCAGGCGGCCTTCGAGCGCTACATCCGGCGCGGCGGCGGCTACGTGGGCGTGCACAGCGCGGCCGACACCGAATACGGCTGGCCCTGGTACACGAAGATGGTGGGTCACATGTTCCACGTGCACCCGGCGGTGCAGACCGCGGTGCTCAAGGTCGAACGCAGCGACTTCCCTGGCATGGAGCGCTTCGCCGCGCGCAACCTGTTCACCGACGAATGGTACGAATACGGCCCGGCGCGCGCCAGGCTGCACTACCTGCTGAGCGTGGACGAGTCGAGCTACGACCCGAACACCACCTGGCCCGACCGCCAGGGCAAGGGCATGGGCGCCTTCCATCCGGTGGCCTGGTACCAGCACTACGACGGCGGGCGCGCCTTCTATACCGGCCTGGGCCACCTGGCCGCGACCTACCGCGATCCGCTCTTCCTGCACCACCTGTATGGCGGCATCTATTGGGCGGCGACCGGCAGGGGCGTCGCCCGCGACTGAGGCGCGCCGCTCCGGCACGCCGCCGGGCGCTCACAGCGCCGTGTAGTGCTCCACCGTCGGGAAGGGATCGTAGAAGTGGTGCAGCAGCCGCTTCCACTCCTGGTATTGCGGCGAGCCGCGAAAGCCCACCGTGTGGTCTTCCAGGGTTTCCCAGTTCACCAGCAGGAGATAGCGGCTGTCCTTCTCGAGGCAGCGCTGCAGCGTGTGCGAGACGTGGCCGCGCATGCCCGCGATGATCGGCGCGGCCTGGCGGAAGGCGGCTTCGAATTCGGCCTGGCGGCCGGGAATCACGTCGAGGATCGCGACCTCGAGGATCATGCGCGCTCCGCTTCCAGCGGGGTCTTCTCGAGCAGTTCGTGCACCCCGCTGTCCACCACGGCGCCCATCATGGCGCGCATGTGCTCGGCCTGTTCCTGGCCGAAGCGTTCGGCGAACAGTTTCTGGGCCCGTTCCCAGGCGGGCTGGGCGGCGGCCACCAGTTCGCGCCCGCGCGCGCTGAGTTCGATCACCCGTTCACGACGGTCCTGCTCGCTGGGGCGGATGACGATCAGTTTCTCGCGCACCAGAGGCTGGAGGTTGCGCGCCAGCGTGGTGCGGTCCATCACCATCGCCTTGGCCAGCTGGTTGACGTTGGCGGAGCCGCGCAGCAGCTTCGCGAGGATCGAGAACTGGGTCACGCGCAGGCCCGTACCGCTGAGCATCTGATCGTAGAACGAGGTCAGGTAACGCGAGGCTTGCCGCAGCGAGGAGCAGTAACAAGGCGTGTAAGCAAGCTGTTCAATATCCATATGGAAAGGTCCGGCGAGATAAGCAAATGAAGAAGTATAGCGGGATGCGGCCCCGAGCGGCCACCCGTCTGCGTGGGGGGGAATCCGCCTATTGAAAGGGCGTGTAGGCGTGGCGCCGGCGCGCCGCGTGCTGACGCATCCAGGCCGGCAATTCATGGGCGGGCAGGGGCGGCGCCACGTAATAGCCTTGCGCCTCGTCGCAGCCGCAGGCCAGCAGCGCGTCCCAGATCTCGCGCGTGGCGGTGCCCTCGGCCACCACCGACATGCCGAGGTCGTGGGCCAGGTCGATGGTGGCCTTGACGATGGCCCCGGCGCGGCGGTCGCGCAGCATGTTGGTGGTGAAGCCGTGGTCGATCTTGATCACGTCCACCGGCAGCATGGTCAGGTAGTTGAGCGAGGAATAGCCGGTGCCGAAGTCGTCGATGAAGAGGCGGAAGCCCATGCTGGACAGGGTGTGGAGCTGGGCGATCGAGGCGTCCGGGTCGACGATCAGGCTGCTCTCGGTGATCTCCAGGCCGATCCAGTCCGGGGTGCCGCCCCAGGCCGCGAGCAGGGCGCCCAGGTCGCCGGGCAGGGTGCCGCTGGTCAGGTTGCGGGTCGAGAGGTTGACCGCGATCGGCAGCGCCAGGCCTTCCTGGCGCCAGGCGTGCGACTGGCGCACCGAGGCCTGCAGCATGGTGGTGGTCAGCGCATGGATCAGTTCGGTCGATTCGATCAGGGGCACGAATTCGCGCGGCGGCACCATGCCCAGGGTCGGATGGCGCCAGCGCACCAGAGCCTCGACCCCGATCACCTCGCCGCTCGCCATCGCCGCCTTGGGCTGGCAATACAGTTCGATCTGGCCTTCGGCGATGGCGTTGCGGAACTGGCCGAGCAGGGCCAGGCGCTGCGGGTCGTAGGGGTCCTGGTCGGGCGCGTAGAGCATGGTCTTGCGGCCGTTGCGGCGCGCCAGGAACACCGCGACGTCGGCCTTGCGCAGCAGTTCCAGGGGGCCGCGCGCATGGCCGGGCGCCAGGCCGATGCCGACGTGGGCGCTGATCTCGTAGCGCACCCCGGCGATCAGGAAGGTGGTGTCGAAGACGCCGGCCACGCGCTCGGCCAGCGCGCCGGCGCGGTGGGCGTCCGCGCCGCGCAGCACGATGGTGAACTGGGCGTTGCCGGAGCGCGCCAGCAGGACGTCCTCGCCCAGCTCGGCGCGCAGGCGGCGCGCCACCTCGCGCAGCAGCTCGTCGCCGTTCAGGTGGCCGAGGGTCAGGTTGATCTCGCGGAAGTGCGCCAGTTCGAGGGTCAGCACCGCGACCGGCTGCTCCAGTCCCTCGCCGGCGCGGAAGGCGGCGTCCAGGTGGCGCCGCAGCGCGACCCGGTTCGGCAGGCCGGTGGTGTCGTCGCAAAAGGCCAGGCGCTCGATCTCCTGCTCGGCGCGGGTCATCTCGGTGACGTCGCGGATCACGCCGACGATGCGCTGCGGCTCGCCGTAGGCGTCGCGCACCACGTCGGCCTGGGAATGCACGTGGCGCACCTCGCCGTCCTCGTGCACGATGCGGTAGCGGTGGTCGTAGCGTGCGCCGGGGGTGCGCAGGCTGTGTTCGCGCGCCGCCAGCACGCCGGCCAGGTCGTCCGGATGGATGCGGCGGAACAGCTGGTCCAGCTTGAAGCGGCCGCTGGCGTCCGCCGGGCCGTCGGCGCCCAGGAAGATGCGGTGGGTCTCGCGCGAGGTGGTCTCGACCAGGCCGCTGCGCAGGTCGGCCGCCCAGGTGCCGATGTGGGCGATCTCCTGGGCGTGCTGGAGGTCGGCCTCGGTGCGCAGCAGGCGCTCGCGCAGGCGCTGCGATTCGGTGATGTCGAGGGTGGCGCAGGCGAACCAGGCGGGCGCCTGCACGTCGCCCGCCACGCGCCGGCCGCTGGCGCGCAGGATGTGCTCGCTGCCGTCGGGCCAGGTCAGGGGCAGCTCGAGGTCGAAGGGCGCGCCGGCCAGGATGCAGCGCTCGATCGCCTCGGCCAGCCGGGTGCGCGCCGCCAGGTGCACCGGCGCCAGCACCCGTTCCATCGAGGGCATCACGCTGGCCGGGGCCAGGCCGAGGTTGCGGTACATCTGGACCGACCAGGTCTGGGCGCCGGTCGCCAGGTTCATGCAGAAGCAGCCCAGGCCGGTGACTTCCTGGGACACCGCCAGCACGTCCTGCAGGTGGGCCAGCTTGGCGTGCGCTTCCTCGACCTCGGACTGGTCCTGCATCGCCACCAGCACCGGCGCCGGCCGGCTGTCCTCGAGCCGGTAGCACAGCAGCTCGCAGCGCAGCCAGGCGCCGTCCTTGCCGAGGTGGCGCAGGGCCGGCAACTGGGCTTCGCCGCTTTCGGCGGCGGCGGCCAGCGCGGCGCGCACGCGCTCGTGGTCGGCCGGCTCGAACAGGGCCAGCAGGCCGGTGCCGGACCATTCCTCGGGGCAGTAGCTGAAGGTGGAGGTGGCGCAGGCATTGGCCGCCAGCACACGCAGGCTGGCGCTGTCGCAGACCAGCAGGGGCGCGGGAGCGCGCTGGAACGCGATGCGGTACCAGTCCTCGCGACCGCCTTGCACCCCAGCGTCCATCTCGCCTCCGATTGCCTTGCGGCTTGGAATTGTTCAAGTGTCAATACTCGATACTATGGAGGAATCGCCCCCCGCCGTCCAGCGTTTTTGCGTGCATACGGCGGGCCCCGCCATTCGGGAGACGCGCCGTGGGCAAGGGCCTCGGCGCTTGCGTCGGTCCGCTCCCGCTGGCATGATTCAAATCATTTGAATCTTTTCTCATGACCAGCGCCCGAGACGCCCTCACGCCCGCTTCCCTGGCCATGCTCGAGGCCATCGCCGAGCACGGCAGCTTCGCGGCCGCCGCGCGCGCCCTCGGCATGGTGCCGAGCGCGCTGACCTACCGCGTGCGGGTGATCGAGGAAGCCCTCGACGCGCTGCTGTTCGACCGCAGCTCGCGGCGCGCGCGCCTGACCGAGGCCGGGGCCGAACTGCTGCGCGAAGGCGCGCGCCTGCTGGACGACATCGACGCCATCGCCAACCGGGTGCAGCGGGTGGCCACCGGCTGGGAATCCCATTTCACGGTGGCGGTGGACAGCGTGATCGACCGCGCCACCGTGATGGAATTGTGCGCGGCCTTCTTCGCCCTGGACGCGCCGACCCGGCTCAAGCTGCGCGGCGAGACCCTGTCCGGCACCCTGGAAGCGGTGAGCAGCGGCCAGGCCGACCTGGCGATCGGCGTGGTGCTCGACACCGCGCACCGGGTCGGCCTGCAGCGCGAAACCCTGGGCGCCCTGGAGTTCGTGTTCGTGGTCAGTCCCGGCCACCCGCTGGCGGCGGCGCCCGAGCCGCTCGGCGAGGACGCGGTGCGCGCCCACCGCGCGGTGGTGCTGGCCGACTCGGTCGGACGCGGCGGCGGCCTGAGCGTGGGCACCCTGGCCGGGCAGGAGGTGTTCACGGTGACCGAGGTGCAGGCCAAGGTCGACGCCCACCTGCGCGGCCTGGGCGTGGGCTACCTGCCGCTGCCGGTGGCGCGGCCCTACCTGGAAGCGGGGGCGCTGGTAGCCAAGCGCCTGGCGCGCCCCGAGCACCGGCTCACCTTCTACTGCGTGTGGCGCAGCGGCGAGCAGCCGGCCCAGGGCAAGGCCTTGCAGTGGTGGCTGGAGCAGGTGCGCAGCCCGGTCACGCGCGCCGCGCTGCTGGGCGAACGGCGCTCCGGACGAACATTCAAATAATTTGAATATGGACGCCGGAATTCTTGTGTTCCAGGCACCGTCCGGGCGTGGATAATCCCGCTTTCCCAGCACGGCCTGCCTGTGGCGCAAAGCCGACGCGACAATCCAACGAACGGAGTCCTGAATGAAAAAAATCACCGCCTTCCTGCTGGCCGCCGGCGTTTCGCTGAGCGCCGCCGCCGCCCCCGAAACCTATGTCATCGACGGCAGCCACACCTACCCGCGCTTCGAGTACAGCCACTTCGGCTACTCGAACCAGGTGAGCCGCTTCGACAAGACCAGCGGCACCATCGTGCTGGACCGCGCCGCCAAGACCGGTTCGGTCGACGTGAGCATCGACGCCACCAGCGTCAACACCGGCTTCCCGGTCTTCAACGGCCACCTGCAGGGCGAGGACTTCTTCGACACCAAGAAATACCCGACCATCAGCTTCAAGTCGAGCAAGCTGAACTTCGAGGGCGACAAGCTGGCCTCGGTGGACGGCAACCTGACCATCAAGGGCGTGACCAAGCCGGTGCGCCTGGAAGTGACTTCCTTCCACTGCATGCCGCACCCGATGCTGAAGAAGGACGCCTGCGGCGCGAACGCGGTCACCAAGATCAAGCGCAGCGACTTCAACAACGGCAAGTACGCCCCCTACGTGGGCGATGAAGTGACCCTGACCATCCCGGTCGAAGCGGTCAAGCAGTAAGCGGCCCACCCGGCCCCGGCGCGCGCCGGGGCCTGCCGCGGCGGCGCTCAGCCGCCCAGGATCGCGGCGAACACCATGATCAGCCCCACCAGCGACACGCTCCACACCAGGGTGCGCAGCACCGGGATCGCGGCCGCGTACAGCGGCACGTAGACGATCCTCCCCACGAAATACAGCCAGCAGCCCCAATAGCTCAGCGTCCCTTCGCGCCCCGCCACGTGGGCGATCAGCACCGCCGCCGCGAACAGCGGCAGGGTCTCGAACAGGTTCGCCTGGGCCCGCTGAAGGCGCGCCGTCACCGGGCGCGGCGGCGGCGCTTCGCCGTCGCGCGCGCTCACGTTGTAGGCCGGCCCCGTTTCCTGGGTGCGCAGCAGGGAAGGCAGCAGGATCTGGACCAGGGCCAGCACCAGGGTCCAGCCGAGGAGGGTCAGTTCGGTCGTCATGGCAAATCCCTTCAGGGTAGCTTGTCAATACATTAAGGCAGTGCCGATCATACCCCAAGCCCGACCGGCCTAGTGCGGCATCAACACGTCCACGCCCCACCCGGTGCTAAGCTCGACGCGCCACCAACCCACCCGCGTCCCATGCCCCCCGACCGCCAGCCCGCGCCCCCAGCCCGGCCACCCCGGGTCAGCGTCCTCATGCCCACCTTCGAGCAGGGCGCCTTCATCGGCCGCGCCCTGGCCAGCCTGTTCGCGCAGTCCTTCAGCGACTGGGAAGCGATCGTCGTGGACGACGGCTCCCAGGACGACACCTGGGAGCGCCTCGCGCCCTGGCTGGGCGACGCGCGCCTGCGCTGCCTGCGTTTCGCCTGCAACGCAGGCCTGGGGCGCGCCCTGAACGCCGGCCTGGACGCGGCGCGCGCGCCGCTGGTGGCCTACCTGCCGAGCGACGACGTCTGGTATGCCGACCACCTGGCGCGCCTGGTCGCCTGCCTGGACGCCGAACCGCGCGTGGTGCTGGCCCATTCCGGCCTGCGCTACCGCTACAACCGCAGCACGCCGGAACTGCATCCCGACGGCTGGCTGCAACTGGCGCAATGCGTCCACCGCCTGACGCCGCTGCGCTGGACCGAGCGCGCCGAACTCGAGAGCGACGACCTCGAACGCCTGTTCTGGGCCCGCCTGCGCGGCGCCGGGGCTTTCATGGGCAATGGCGCGCCGAGCTGCGAATGGGTCGAGCATCCGCGCCAGCGCACCCGGCTGATGCGCGAACCGCTGGGCGGCATCAATCCCTTCCGCCAGCACTACCGGGTGAGCGCGCCGCTGCGCTTTCACGCCAGCACCGGCAACGCGATCGACGAAGTCGCCCAGCACGCGGCCCAGCGCGCGCCGGCGGCGCCGGCGGCGGACGGCGGCCTCGACATCGTCCTGTGCGGCGAGCTGGCCTACAACGCCGACCGCGTGCTGGCGCTGGAAGCCCTCGGCCACCGCCTGCACGGCCTGTGGATGCGCGAACCGCACTGGTACAACACGGTCGGGCCGCTGCCCTTCGGTCGCGTCCACGAGCTGCCCGAGGCCGGCTGGCGCGCCGCGCTGGCGGCGCTCGCGCCCGACCTGGTCTACGCCCAGCTCAACTGGCAGGCCGTGCCCTTCGCCCACGAGGTGATGCGCGCCGCGGGCGAAGGGCAGGGCCTGCCTTTCGTATGGCATTTCAAGGAAGGCCCCTTCATCTGCCTGGAGCAAGGCAGCTGGCCCCAGCTCGCCGAGCTGTGCCGCCTGGCCGACGGCTGCATCCACAGCAGCGCCGAGATGCGCGACTGGTTCCAGGCCGCCGTGCCGGAGCGGCGCGGCCTGGAATACGTGCTCGACGGCGACCTGCCGCAGGCCGCCTGGTTCGCAGGCACGCCGGCGGCCCGCCTGTCCGAGGCCGACGGCGAGGTCCACACCGTGGTCCCGGGGCGCCCGATCGGCCTGCATCCCTACACGGTGGGGGAACTCGCGGACCAGGGCATCCACCTGCATTTCTATGGCGATTTCACCCAGGGCCAGTGGCGCGCCTGGATCGCCAGGGCGCGCGCGCTGGCGCCGCGCCACCTGCATCTGCACGCCAACGTCGACCAGCGCCGCTGGCTGGCGGAATTCTCGCGCTACGACGCCGGCTGGCTGCACGTGTTCCGCAGCGCCAACGGCGGCGACCTTAGGCGCGCCGACTGGGACGACCTCAACCTGCCGGCACGCATGAGCCTGTTCGCCGTCGCCGGCCTGCCCATGATCCTGCGCGACAATGCCGGCGCGCGGGTGGCCGCGCAGGCGCTGGCGCGCCGCCTGGGCGTGGGCCTGTTCTTCGAGGGCATCGGGGAGCTGGGGCGGCGCCTGCGCGACCGCCCCGCGATGGAGGCGCTGCGCGCCCAGGTGGCGCGCCAGCGCATGCAATTCTGCTTCGACACCCACGCGCCGGCCCTGGTCGACTTCTTCCGCGCCGTCATCGCGCGCAAGCGCGCCCGGCCGGTATGAGCAGGCCATGCCTGGCGCGTCACATCGGGTAAAGCCTCGTGTAAGTCCGTTGCCGTACCCAGCAGGTCGGCGCGCGGCCGGCCCCAGGCGGGCACGCCATCCGGGCAGGGCTGTCCCGCCATGGCGGCATAGGGCAAGGTGGAGAAATTGGGCTGGTCCGGCGCGCCGAAACGGACGTCGGTCGCGGCGCCGTCCGCCAGCGAGGGCACGCGGGCGAAGCGGGTCCATGCATCGAAGTGGCAATTGCTGCGCTGAAGCTGCCGGAGGTCGGCGATGCGGCCGGTGTGGGTGAAGCGCCAGGCCAGGGCCGCGCCTTCCACCGACGCGGGCGCGTCCGGCACGCCGCCGAAGCGGGCCGGACATTGCGATACCGGGTTCAGGCCTGGGGCCAGGCTCAGCACGCCGACGCGCACCGCATAGGCTCCGCCGCGCCCATCTTCCGAAACGGTGGCGAATGACCAGCACAGCGGATTGGCGGGAAAGGCCGACAGCGGGATGTCGAGCACGCGGCTGCCCGGTTCCAGCCTGGCCAGGGCGGTGCGCGCCTGCTCGCGCGCCAGGGGCGCCATCGCGGCCTGGACCCCGATGAAGGCGAGGCAGGCGGCTACCCCGGCCAGCATCCCCGCCGCGCCGCCGCGCCGGGCGGCGAGCGCGACCGCGCCGGCCACCAGGGCCAGCAGGACCAGCGAGCCCCATTGCAAAAAGCCGCGCCAGGCGAAATAGCCGAGCGCCAGGGCCAGCAGGCCAGGCAGGCCCCAGCGCAGCCGGGGACCGGCCAGCAGGGCCGCCGCCACGCCCAGGGCGGTCCAGAACACCGGCTCGATGATGAACACCAGGTCGCCGTACAGCCAGCGCCCGTCGAAGGGATGGAAGGGATGCACGCCGTAGACGTTGAGTCCGTCGAAGCCCAGGTGCAGGAGCACGCCCAGCAGGCCGGTCGCCAGCAGGCCGCGGCGCGCGCCGGCGCTGGCCTGGAGCAGGCGCCGCAGGCCGGGCCAGCACAGCCACAGCAGGCCGAGCAGCAGCGCCACCTGGGGCAGGCCGTAGAGCAGGGTGTGGGTGTGGCCGCGGTGGTGCATCAGGTAGCCGAGCGGGGGCGCCAGCAGCGGCGTCAGCACCAGGTCGAGGTCGGGGAAGTTGCTCGCCAGGACGCCGGTCGCGATCAGGGCGCGGCGCCGGGTGCGCCCGGCTGCGGCATCGGCTTCGACCGGCAGGGCGCGGTCAACCAGCTCGCCCAGCGCCACGCCGACCAGGGTGTGGGTCAAATTATCCATGCGCAAATCTTACACGGAAAGCAAGATCTGATCGGAATCTGAGCATTTGTTTTGCCTACAGCGAAATTTGTCTGAGCTTTTTGATGCAGGTCAAAAATTTTGTGAACCCGCCTCACTAGAATGCAAAGCATCAGATTTTTCCTATAGGCAACACAAGGAGTGTGTCGTGCGTAACAATCAGCCGGTCACCGGCATCGAATACCTGCTGAAGGCAGGCCAGTCCATCGTGTCGAAGACCGACACCAAGGGCCGCATCACCTACGTCAATCCGAGCTTCATCGAGGTCAGCGGCTTCACCGAGGAAGAGCTGCTGGGCAAGGCCCACAATCTGGTGCGCCACCCGGACATGCCGCCCCAGGCCTTCGCCGATCTGTGGCGCACCCTGCAGGCGGGCGAGCCCTGGACCGGGCTGGTCAAGAACCGCCGCAAGAACGGCGACTTCTACTGGGTGGTGGCGAACGTGGTGCCGGTCAAGGAGGGTGGCCGGGTCACCGGCTACATGTCGGTGCGCACCGCGCCCAGCCGCGAGCAGGTGCGCGCGGCCGAGGCCCTGTACCAGGCGATCCGCAGCGGTGCGGCGCAGGGCCTGGCGATCGTGCGCGGCCAGGCCGTGCGCGCCGGCTGGCGCAGCAGGCTGGCCGGCCTGCGCGCGCTGCCCCTGACCCGCCGGCTCGCCCTCCTGATGGGCGCCCAGGCGCTGTTGCTGGCCGGCCTGGGACTCAGCGCGGCCCAACCGGCCTGGCAGGCGCTGGCGGCGCTGGGCGTGGCCGGCACCCTGGCGGCCTGGGCCGAACTGCATCGCAACATCGCCCGCCCGCTGCACCAGGCGACCCAGGCCGTCTACGCCCTGGCCGGCGGCGACCTGGCGCATCCGATCGAGCCGGATGGCAGCGGCGAATTCCGCCATCTGCAACTGGCCCTGCGCCAGCTCGGCATCAACCTGCGCGCCATCGTCGGCGACGTGCGCCGCAACGTCGGCTCGATCGAGGAGGCCACCCGCGCCATCGCGGCCGGCAATGGCGACCTGGCCAGCCGCACCGAAGCCCAGGCCGCCAGCCTGGAGCAGACCGCCGGCAGCCTGGGCCAGATCGCGGCCGCCGCCGGCCACAACACGGCGGGCGCGCTGCGCGCCGACGCCCTGGTCGAGGCGGCCTCCGGCGTCGCCGGGCGCGGCGGCGAGGCGGTCGAGCGGGTCGGCGAGACCATGGGGCGCATCAGCGCCTCGGCCACCCGCATCGCCGACATCATCGGCCTGATCGACGGCATCGCCTTCCAGACCAACCTGCTGGCCCTGAATGCGGCGGTGGAGGCGGCGCGCGCAGGCGAACAGGGGCGCGGCTTTGCCGTGGTGGCGGGCGAGGTGCGCAGCCTGGCCCAGCGCTCGGCCGCCGCCGCGCGCGAGATCAAGGGGCTGATCGAGTCCTCGAACGGCCAGGTGGAGGAGGGCGGGCAGCTGGTCGGGGACGCCGGCCGCACCATGCGCGACGTGGTCGGCTCGGTGCGCGAGGCCGCCGCCATCATGGGCGACATCGCCCGCGCCAGCCGCGAGCAGGACGAGGGCATCGCCCAGGTGAACGCCGCCATGGCCCAGCTGGACACGATCACGCGCCACAACGCCGCCCTGGTCGAGGAAGCCGCCCTGGCTTCCGGCAACGTGGCCGAGGAGGCGAGCCGCCTGGTGCAGGCGCTGTCGGTGTTCAAATTCGACGACGGACAGGCTCGGTCAGCCAAACAGTCTCGGCAGCATTTGATGCAAGTCAAGGATTTTGCCGAAGCAGATCAATAGACTGACAGCTCATCATGTCGCTTTGCATTTCCGCAAGGCGACGGAAGCTGGAGCACATCTGTCATGCACGTCGAAGCCTCAACTGTCCTGGTCCCCGCCGCGCCGGTCCCCATTGCGCCTTACCCCACCGTCGAATTCGATGCCGGGCTGCTCGGCCGTCTCGGCAAGTCCGGTCCGCGCTACACCTCCTACCCGACCGCCGACCGCTTTAGCGAGGCCTTCGGCTACCGCGACTACCTGCACGCGGTGGCCGGCGTGCGCACCCGCGGGACCAAGCGCCCGCTCTCGCTCTACCTGCACATCCCCTTCTGCGAGTCGATCTGCTACTACTGCGGCTGCAACAAGATCGTGACCCGGCGCCGCGACAAGGCGGCCACCTACCTGGCTTACCTGAAGCGCGAGATCGAGATGCAGGGCCTGCTGTTCGCCGGCATGAACGAGGTCGAGCAGCTGCACTTCGGCGGCGGCACCCCGACCTATCTCAGCGACGAGCAGATGGGCGAGCTGATGGCCCACCTGCGCCGCAGCTTTCGCTTCGCGCCGGACGAGGCGGGCGAGTATGCGATCGAGATCGACCCGCGCACGGTGTCGGACGAACGCGTGCACAGCCTGCGCCGCCAGGGCTTCAACCGCCTCAGCCTGGGCGTGCAGGACTTCGACCCCGAGGTCCAGCAGGCGGTCAACCGGGTCCAGCCCGAGCAGGAGACGCGCGCCGTGATCGCGGCCGCGCGCGGCGCGGGTTTCCGCTCCATCAGCATCGACCTGATCTACGGCCTGCCGAAGCAGACCATGCAGACCATGGCGCGCACCATGGACAAGGTGGTGGCGGCCGACCCCGACCGCATCTCGCTCTACCACTACGCCCACATGCCGCACCTGTTCAAGCCGCAGCGCCGCATCAACGCGGCCGACATGCCGGACAGCGACACCAAGCTGGCCATGCTCCAGCTGTGCATCGAGCGCCTGACGGCCGCCGGCTACGTCTACATCGGCATGGACCATTTCGCCAAGCCCGGCGACGACCTGGCCGTGGCCCAGCGCCAGGGCCGCCTGCACCGCAATTTCCAGGGCTATTCGACCCATGCCGAGGCCGACCTGATCTCCTGCGGGGTGTCGGCCATCAGCGCGGTCGGCGCCACCTACAGCCAGAACGTCAAGAGCCTGGACGACTACTACGAGCTGCTGGACCAGAACGAACTGCCGGTGGGGCGCGGCATCCGCCTGTCGATGGACGACCTGCTGCGGCGCGCCATCATCCAGAAGCTGATGTGCCAGTTCGAGCTCTCGGTGGCCGCGATCGAGCAGGCTTTTCCGGTGCAGTTCGAGGCCTATTTCGCCAACGAGCTGGCGCAGCTGCGCCAGTTCGAGCGCGACGGACTGGTGCACCTCACGCCGGAATGGATCAGCGTCACGATGAAGGGACGGCTCCTGGTCCGCAACCTGTGCATGGTGTTCGACCGCTACCTGACCGAGCGCACCGGGCCGCGCCACTCGCCAACCATCTAGGAGAGGCCATGAGCGGCATCGCCCTGTTCCCCGTGTTCCTGGTCGGCCTGCTCGGCAGCGTCCACTGCGCCGGCATGTGCGGCGGCATCGTCGGCGCGCTGTCGCTGGCCGGGCCGTCCCCGCAGCCCGCCTACCCGGGGCCGGCCTTCCCGGTGCCGGTGCGCACGGTGCGGGCGGCGCCCGAGGCGCTGCGGGTGGCCGCCTACAATGGCGGGCGCATCGCCAGCTACATGGCGGCGGGGGCGCTGGCCGGCGGCGCCGCCGGCGCGCTGGCGCTGCGCAGCCTGCCGGCCCTGCAGGCGGGCGCCTACTGGATGGCCAACCTGATGCTGGTCGCGCTCGGCCTGTTCCTGATGGACGCCTGGCGCGGCCTGGCGCGCCTGGAGCAGGGCGGCCAGGCCCTGTGGCGCCGCCTCGCCCCGCTGCGGCGCCGCCTCGGCCCGCCGGCCACGCCGGCGCGCATGCTGGCCGCCGGCGCCCTGTGGGGCTGGCTGCCCTGCGGCATGGTGTACAGCGTGCTGGCCACCGCCATGCTGTCCGGCTCAGCACTCGGCGGCGCGGCCGTGATGCTGGCCTTCGGCCTTGGCACCCTGCCGATGCTGGCCGCCCTCGGGCTGGCCGGCCAGCGCCTGCGCACCCGGCTGGGCGAGCGCCGCGTGCGGATCGCGGCGGGCCTGGTGGTCGCCGCCTTCGGCCTGCTGGGCCTGGCGCGCGCGGCCGGCGGCCTGCCCGGGGGCTGGATCGAGGTGCTGTGCCTGAGCCCGCGAGGCGCGGCATGAGCGCCGTGCTGAGCGAAGCCATGACGGCGGCCCCGCTGGACTCCGAGTGCTACCACTGCGGGCTGCCGGTGCCCCAGGCCGCCCGCGGCCGCTGGCAGGCCGAGATCGAGGGCGCGCCGCGCGGCATGTGCTGTCCGGGCTGCGCGGCCGCCGCCCAGGCCATCGTCGACGGCGGCTTCGGCGACTACTACGCCACCCGCAGCGCCTACGCCGCCCAGGCGTCGGTCCTGCCGGACGCGCCCGAGCTGCTGCTCTACGACGGCCAGGACTTCAAGGGCGAAGCCAGCTTCACCGTGGAAGGCATGCGCTGCGCGGCCTGCGTGTGGCTGATCGAGCGCCGCCTCGGCCAGCTGCCGGGCGTGCTGGAAGCGAACCTGAACGTGGCCGCCGAGCGCCTGTTCGTGCGCTGGGATGCCGCGCGGTGCAAGCCGAGCGCCATCCTGCGCACCCTGCGCGCGATCGGCTACCACGCCTATCCCTACGACGCCAGGCAGCACGGCGAGCAGCTCGAGCGCGCCCGCAGGAAGCTGTTTCGCCAGCTCTTCGTGGCCGGCCTGTCGATGATGCAGGTGATGATGTACGCGGTGCCGGTCTACATGGCGGGCGAGGGCGGCATGGACGCCGACATGACGGCCCTGATGCACTGGGCCTCGCTGTGCCTGACCCTGCCGGCGCTGCTGTACTCGGCCCAGCCCTTCTTTGAGGGCGCCTGGCGCGACCTGCGCCGCGGCCTGCCCGGCATGGACGTGCCGGTGGCCCTGGGCATCGCCGCCGCCTTCGGCGGCAGCTGCGCGGCCCTTCTCACCGGGCGCGGCGAGGTGTACTTCGATTCGGTCACGATGTTCGTGTTCCTGCTGCTTGGCAGCCGCTACCTCGAGCTGGGCGCGCGCCGGCGCGCCGCCGGCGCCCTCGAGCGCCTGCAGCAGGGCGTGCCCGCCTCGGCCCTGCGCCTGCGCGGCGACCCGGCCGCGCGCGAGTCCGAGCTGGTGCCGGCCGGCGCGCTGCAGGTCGGCGACCTGGTGCTGGTCAAGGCCGGCCAGGCGGTGCCGGCCGACGGCGTGATCCTGGAGGGCGAGACCGAGGTCGACCTGGCCCTGCTGACCGGCGAAAGCCGCACCCGGCGCCGCGGTCCGGGCGAGGCGCTGCCGGGCGGCGCCGTCAACGCGGCCCAGACCATCGTGCTGCGCGTGAGTTCGACCGCCACCGACAGCACCCTGGCCATGCTGGTGCGACTGGTGGAACGGGCAGGGCAGGGCAAACCGGCGCTTGCGCTGTGGGCCGACCGGGTCGCGGCCTGGTCGGTGATGGCCCTGCTGGTCCTGACCGTGGCGGTGTTCTTCGCCTGGCAGGCCTTCGACCCGGCGCGCGCCTGGCAGGCGGCGGTGGCGGTGCTGGTGGTGACCTGCCCCTGCGCGCTGTCGCTGGCCACCCCGACCGCGCTGGCCGCAGCCACCGACCGCCTGCTGCGGCGCGGCGTGCTGGCGGTCCAGCCGCACACCCTGGAAACCTTCGAGCGCTCCACCCACGTCGTGTTCGACAAGACCGGCACCCTGACCCTGGGCCGTCCGGTGCTGCGCCAGGCCATGCCGGTCGGGGCCCAGACCCTCGACACCTGCCTGCGCTACGCCGCCGCGCTCGAGGCCGACAATCCGCATCCGATCGCCCAGGCGATCCGTGAAGCGGGCGGGCCGGCGATCGGCGTGGCCGAGCAGCTGCGCAATGTGGTGGGGCAGGGCGTGGAAGGTCGCATCGGGGGGCGCGTCTACCGTCTCGGTTCGGCCGCCTTCGTCGGCGGGATCGCGGGCGGGATCGCGCGTTCTGCCGCGCCCACCGGCATCACCTCGGTCTGGCTCGGCACCCAGGGCGGCTGGCTGGCGCGCTTCGACCTCTCGGACGGCCTGCGTCCGGAAGCGGCGGCGGTGGTGCGGCGCTTCCGCGACGGCGGCAAGACCGTGGTCCTGCTGAGCGGCGACGACCAGCACGCGGCCCAGTCGGTGGCCGCCCAGCTCGGCATCACCACGGCGCTCGGCGGCTGCCTGCCGGACGGCAAGCTGGCCTATGTGCGCAAGCTGCAGCGCGAAGGCGCGGTGGTGGCGATGGTGGGCGACGGCATCAACGACGCGGCGGTGCTGCGCGGGGCCGACGTCTCCTTCGCGATGGGGCGCGGCGCCGAGCTGGCCCAGCTGCATGCGGACGGGGTGCTGCTGGGCGACGGCCTGGCGCCGCTGGCCGACGCGGCCGACACGGCGCGGCGCACCCTGGCGGTGATCCGGCAGAACCTGATCTGGGCCACGGTGTACAACCTGGTGGCGATTCCGGCGGCCGCGTCGGGATTGCTCAATCCCTGGATGTCCGGGATCGGGATGGCGGCCAGTTCGGCGCTGGTGGTGCTCAACGCCTTGCGGCTGCGGAAGGATTGACGATGGAAGCCTTGTACCTGCTGGTTCCGCTGAGCGTGATGCTGGTGGCCGTGGCGCTGTGGGTGTTCTTCGGCGCCGCCGACAGCGGCCAGTTCGAGGACCTCGAAGGGCCGGCGCTCAGGATACTCGGCGACGACGACGCGTGAATAGCCACCACACGCCACCACACGCACCACCTCACATGGTCGGCCCGCGCCCGCTTCCCTGTTCCTTCTCGATCCTTTCCTGGCATTCGATGCAGGTCCTGACCGTCGGCGTCGCCAGCAGCCTGGCTTCGGGAATCTCGCGTCCGCAGGATTCGCAGATCCCCGCGCCGCCCGCGGACAGCTTGCCCAGCGCGACGTCGATCTCGTGCAGCAGCGCGGTCTCGTGGTCGGCGAAGTGTTCCTCGTCGTGGCTGATCATCTCGGCCGTCACGCGGTCGTCGCCCGGCGCCTCGTGCGCCAGCGGTCCGATCGCCGGGGCGTCGCCCTCGGCCGCGTCGATGCGCGCGCGCACCGTGCGCAGGGTCTCTTCGCGCGCCTGGGTCAGGCGCTTCTGCATTTCTTGATGGGTGGCTTGCGAAAGCGGCGGCATGGCGGTCTCCCCGATAGAGGGTAGGGCGGCGTCGAGGAACGGCCCGCGGCATGCGGCGAACCGTCTGTCATGGACCTTGATTCATCTCAAAGCAGCATGGTCGATGTTCGTAGACGACGCGCTGCGCACTCGGTGACAACACTTCGTCCCATATCTCATCCGATGCGGAACAATTTGATTCACATCAAGGATTTTTAAGGTTCCGAAAAGCACACTCCTGATTGTCATCCATAGCATTTTTCAGGAGAGCATCTTGGACACCAGTCTAGCCTATAACTACAAGATCGTGCGCCAGTTTGCGATCGCGACCGTGGTCTGGGGCGTGATCGGCATGGCGGCCGGCGTCTTCATCGCCGCGCAGCTGGCCTGGCCCGCGCTGAACTTCGACATTCCATGGTTGAGCTACGGGCGCCTGCGCCCGCTGCACACCAACGCGGTGATCTTCGCCTTCGGCATCTGCGGCCTGTTCGCCACCTCTTACTACGTGGTCCAGCGCACCTGCCAGGTGCGGCTGTTCGCCGACCGGCTGGCCAGCTTCACCTTCTGGGGCTGGCAGGCGGTGCTGGTCTCGGCCGCGATCTCACTGCCGCTGGGCTATACCCGCGGCAAGGAATACGCCGAACTCGAATGGCCGATCGCCATCCTGATCACCGTGGTCTGGGTCGCTTATGCCATCGTGTTCTTCGGCACCCTGGTCAAGCGGAAGGTCAAGCACATCTACGTCGCCAACTGGTTCTTCGGCGCCTACATCCTCGCCGTCGCCGTGCTGCACGTGGTGAACGGCATGGCGATTCCCGTCTCCGCCATGAAGTCCTACTCGGTCTACGCCGGCGTGCAGGACGCGATGATCCAGTGGTGGTACGGCCACAACGCGGTCGGCTTCATCCTCACCGCCGGCTACCTGGGCATGGTGTATTACTTCATCCCCAAGCAGGCCGAGCGCCCGGTGTATTCCTATCGCCTGTCGATCGTGCATTTCTGGGCCCTGATCTTCACCTACATGTGGGCCGGCCCCCACCACCTGCACTACACCGCGCTGCCCGACTGGACCCAGTCGCTGGGCATGGTGTTCTCGCTGATCCTGCTGGCGCCGTCCTGGGGCGGGATGATCAACGGCATCATGACCCTGTCGGGCGCCTGGCACAAGCTGCGCTCCGACCCGCTGCTCAAGTTCATGATCGTCTCGCTGTCCTTCTACGGCATGGCGACCTTCGAGGGACCGATGATGTCGATCAAGACCATCAATTCGCTGTCCCACTACACCGACTGGACCGTGGCCCACGTCCACGCCGGCGCCCTGGGCTGGGTCGGCTTCATCACCATGGGCTCGATCTACTACCTGATCCCGCGCCTGGCTGGCAAGAAGCGTATGCACAGCGTGGCCGCCATCGACCTCCACTTCTGGGTCGCCACCATCGGCATCGTCCTCTACATCGCCTCGATGTGGATCGCCGGCGTGATGCAGGGCCTGATGTGGCGCGCCGTCAATCCGGACGGCACCCTGACCTACACCTTCGCCGAGAGCGTCAAGGCCACCTATCCCTACTACGTGATCCGCTTCGGCGGCGGCCTGCTCTACCTGTCCGGCATGGCCGTGATGGCCTGGAACACCTGGATGACGCTGCGCGGCGCCCGGAGCGTGGATGCGCCCATCCCGACCCTGAGCGCCAGGCCCCATTTGGCCGCCGGCGCCGAAGCGGCTCACGCTTGAGCAATATAAGGAGTTTGCAATGAAGTTGTCCCATGAGTGGATCGAGAAAAATCCCTGGCTGCTGATCGGCCTGGTGCTGCTGGTGATTTCCTTCGGCGGCCTGGTCGAGATCGTGCCGCTGTTCTTCCAGAAGTCGACCACGGCGCCGGTGGCGGGCCTCAAGCCCTACAGCCCGCTGCGCCTGGCCGGACGCGACATCTACATCCGCGAAGGCTGCTACAACTGCCACTCGCAGATGATCCGTCCTTTCCGCGCCGAGACCGAGCGCTACGGCCACTACTCGGTGGCGGGCGAGTTCGTCTACGATCACCCCTTCCAGTGGGGCTCGAAGCGCACCGGGCCGGACCTGGCCCGCGTCGGCGGCCGCTACAGCGACGAGTGGCACCGCAGCCACCTCGACAACCCGCGCGACGTGGTGCCGGAGTCGAACATGCCCGGCTATCCCTGGCTGGCCAAAACCAGGCTGGTCGCCGCCGAGATCGTGCCCAAGATGCGCGCCATGCAGCGCCTCGGTGTGCCTTACTCCGAGGCCGAGCTGAACGCCGCGCCGCGCGAACTGGCCGACAAGACCGAACAGGACGCCCTGGTCGCCTACCTGCAAGGCCTGGGCACACAGATCAAGACGAGGAACTGAGATGGCCATCCAAACCATTTTCGACGACGCGAGCAGCCTAATGACCGTCATCAGCTTCGCCACCTTCATCAGCATCGTGGCCTGGACCTACCTCCTGCACAAGCGGAGCGACTTCGACGCGGCGGCCAGCCTGCCCTTCGCCGACGCCCACCTGGACGAACATGGGGAGAGCGGCGATGTCTGATTTCTTCAACGTCTTCTGGCACTACTACATCGCCGTCATCACGGTCCTGTCCATCCTGGGTTGCGGCATCCTGCTGTGGTCGCAGTCGGCGCACAAAGTCAGGCTGGACCAGGACGGCCAGCCCGAGAAGACCACCGGCCACGTCTGGGACGAGGACCTGACCGAGTTGAACACCCCGATGCCGCGCTGGTGGATGGGCCTGTTCTGGCTGACCATCGTGTTCGGCTTCGCCTACCTGGCGCTCTACCCGGGACTGGGCGGCTATGCAGGCAAACTCGGCTGGCAGTCGGGCGGCGAGTACCAGGCCGAGCTGAAGCAGGCGAAGGCCGACTATGGTCCGCTGTTCGCCCAGTACGCGAAGCAGGACCTGAAGGCGGTCGCGGCCGACCCCCAGGCCCACGCCATCGGCGAGCGCCTGTTCTTGAACTACTGCGCCCAGTGCCACGGCTCCGATGCGCGCGGCAACAAGGGCTTTCCCAACCTGGCCGACAAGGACTGGCTGCACGGCGGCGAACCCGCGACCATCAAGGCCAGCATCATGCACGGCCGGGCGGGCATGATGCCCGCCATGGGCGCCGCTCTCGGTTCGGACAAGGACGTGGAGGCGGTCGCCCACTACGTGCGCAACCTCTCCGGTCTGACCGCCGACCCGGTGAAGGTCGCCTTCGGCAAGCCGAAGTTCGCCGCCTGCGTGGCCTGCCATGGGGCCGAAGGGAAGGGCAATCCGATGATGGGCGCGCCCAACCTGGCCGACAAGACTTGGCTGTACGGCGGCAGCGCCGAGACCGTGATGGAAACCATCCGCAAGGGGCGCAGCAACACCATGCCCGCCTTCGGCGAGTTCCTGGGCGAAGAAAAGGTGCACGTGCTGGCCGCCTACGTGTGGAGCCTGTCGAACGACCCGAGTGTCGAGACGGCCGACGTACGATGAACGCGCCCACGCCCTTGCCGCGCGAGGCGGTGGTCAAGATGTACGCCGCGCGCGAGGAGATCTACCCGCGCGAGACCAAGGGCCGCTACGCCTCGCTGCGCTGGGCCTGCGTCTGGCTCACCCAGCTGCTGTTCTACGGCCTGCCCTGGCTGGAGATGCACGGCCGCCAGGCCGTGCTGTTCGACCTCGCCAGCCGCAAGTTCTACCTGTTCGGCCTGGTGTTCTGGCCCCAGGATTTCATCTACCTCGCCGCGCTGCTCATCGTCTGCGCCTACGGCCTGTTCCTGGTGACGGCGGTGGCCGGACGGGTATGGTGCGGCTTCGCCTGCCCGCAGACCGTCTATACCGAGATCTTCCTCTGGATCGAGCGCAGGATCGAGGGCGCGCGCAGCGCCCGCATCCGCCTCGACCGCCAGCCCTGGGGCCTGGAGAAGCTCGGGAAGAAGGGCGCCAAGCACCTGGCCTGGGGCGCGGTGGCGCTGTGGACCGGCTTTACTTTCGTGGGCTATTTCACCCCGGTGCGCGCGCTGAGCTTCGACCTGCTGGCCCAGGACCTCGGCCCCTGGCAGGGCTTCTGGATCCTGTTCTACGGCTTCGCCACCTACGGCAACGCCGGCTGGATGCGCGAGCAGGTGTGCAAGTACATGTGCCCCTACGCCCGCTTCCAGAGCGCGATGTTCGACAAGGACACCCTGATCGTCACCTACGATGGCGACCGCGGCGAGCCGCGCAAGGCGCGCGCGGTGCGCGAGGGCGCCCCTGGTGCGGGCGATTGCATCGACTGTGGCATGTGCGTCCAGGTTTGCCCCACCGGCATCGACATCCGCAAGGGCCTGCAGTACGAATGCATCGGCTGCGCCGCCTGCGTCGACGCCTGCAATGGGGTCATGGACAAGGTCGGCAGGCCGCGCGGCCTGATCCGCTACGCCACCGAGCATGGGCTGGCGGGCAGGCTGGACGCCGCCGCGATCCGCAGGCGCATGCTGCGCCCGCGCGTGCTGGTCTACGCCGCCGTGCTGGGCGCCCTGGTGGCCGGCATGAGCGCCTCGATCGCGCTGCGCAACCCCCTCAAGCTGGACGTGATCCGCGACCGCGGTTCGATGGGGCGCGAGGTGGAGGACGGCATGATCGAGAACGTCTACCGCCTGCAGGTCATGAACACCAGCGAAACGCCGCAACGCCTGCAGGTGAGCGTGAGCGGCATTCCCACGGTGAGCGTGGCCGGCGCAGACCTGATCGAGATCGACGGCGCCACCACGCGGGCGGTGCCGGTGCGGGTGCGCATCGAGGGCGGCGCCGCCAGGCCCGGCTCCAGCAAGATCGATTTCACCCTGAGCGCGGTGCACGACCCGGCATTGTCGGTATCGGAAGACGCCGTGTTCATCGTGCCGAAGTAAGGAGAATGAGCATGCACACCACTTCCCATCCACTGCCGCGCGCAAGCGACGAAGCGCCCTGGTACAGGCAGCGCTGGCCCTGGCTCCTGATGATCGGCCCCGTGTGGGTGCTGGTCGGCGGCTGCATCATGATGTGGCTGGCGCTCAGCCGGCCCGACGCGCTGGTGGTCGGCGACTACTACAAGCAGGGCAAGGCCATCAACCAGGAGCTCGGCCGCGACCGCGTCGCGACCCGCCTCGGCCTGCGCTTCGAGGCCGGCTATGACGAGGAGGCGGGGCGCATCACCGGCCGCCTGGACAGTTTCGGCAAGCCGCTCGCCGCGCCATTTCGCATCCGCCTCGCGCATCCGACCCAGCCCGGCAAGGACCGGGTGCTCGAGGCCCTGCCGGACGCCCAGGGGCGCTTCGCCGCCGCCGCGCCGGCGCTGGAGGCGACCCACTGGCAGGTGGTGGTGGAGGGCGGAGCGCGCGACTGGCGCCTGGAGGGCAGCTGGAACCCGGCCAGGACGCAGGAGCTGAGCATCGTCGCCGACGCCCCCTGAATCACGCCCACCGCCTGCGGGGGAGGGTGAATTTTCGCGACAATCCGGCGCGCCCGGATCTGCTAAGGTGAAGCCTCCCTTCACTCATGCATGTCTGCGCCCGTATGTACACTGCCACCCTTGTTTCCCGCGACCTGTCCGGCCACGGACTGACGTTCGAAGGACGGCCGATCCGGGCCGAATTCAGCTTCGCCGGCACGCCGCTGCCGAACGCGGTGCAGGCCCGCACCCTCGATTTCTGGCTGGTCGGCGGCGCCAGCGGCGTCGGCAACTGGTCCAACGGGGGACATGCCGGCTCCTTCGTGGCCACCTACACCCCCACCCAGGCCGACGTCGGCAAATCGGTCTCGGCGGTGCTGCACCTGTACTACGGCGACGCGACCTACGTGGCGATGAGCGATCGCACGCTGTCGGTCATCAACGTCAACGACCTGCCGACGGGTAGCGTGCGCATCGTCGGCGACACCCGCAGCGCGGGCAGCGTCCTGACCGCCGTCAGCAGCATCGCCGACGAGGACGGCATGGGCACGCTCAGCTACGAGTGGCGCGCGGACGGCCAGCTCATCGCGGGCGCGAGCGCCGCGACGCTGACCCTGGGCCAGGGGGAGGCCGGAAAGAACATCACGGTCGTGGCGAAGTACGTGGACGGCGGCGGCCAGGCCGAGTCGGTGGCCAGCGACGCCGATCCCAGCCTCAAGCACATCAATACGCCCGGCGTCACGACCCTGAGCGGCGCCATCGCTCCCGGACAGAAGCTGCACATCGAGGTGGTCGATCCCGATCACCAGGGCAATGTCTACCACCGCTGGCAGGTCGCCGACGCCAGTGGCGCATGGCGCGACGTCGAAGGAGCGGGACTGAGCGACTTCACGCTCGGCGCGGAGCTGCCGTCGGCGGTGCGGGTGCTGACGGCCTACGCCGACCGCTATGGCGTGGTGGAGTCCTGGTCCAACACCATCGGCAGCGAGCGCGCCGACCGCATGACCGTGGGCGACTATTACAGCGACACCGACGTGGTCGAGACCAGGGGCGGCGACGACTTCATCACCCGCGGCATCGGCCTGGGCAACCGGATCGACGGCGGCGAGGGCCTGGACACCTTCGTCACTGCGGAAACGCGCTTCATGTTCGGCAAGAGCGCGCTGGCGGGCTATTGGGAGATGCAGAGCATCACCACCGGCCTGACCTCCTTCTACGTCAAGAATGTGGAGCGCGTGCACTTCCAGAACGGCGCCGACGGCGTGGCCCTCGACTACCAGGGCAATGCCGGCCAGGCCTACCGGCTCTACCAGGCCGCCTTCGACCGCACGCCGGACAAGGTCGGCCAGGGCTTCTGGATGGCGCGCCTGGACCAGGGCATGAGCCTGCTCGAGATCGCCAACGCCTTCGTCGGCTCGAATGAGTTCAAGACCCTGTACGGCGCCAATCCCACCAACGCCGGGATCGTCGCGCAGTTCTACCGCAACGTGCTCGACCGCGAGCCGGATGCGCAGAGCCAGTTCTGGGTCGATGCCCTCGACAGCAAGCGGGCCACCGTGGCCGAGGTGCTGGTCGGCTTCAGCGAGAGCGCCGAGAACGTCGCGGCCCTGGTCGGGGTGGCGGACAGGGGCATCGACTTCACGCCCTACACCGGCTAGGAGCGGGCGGCGGGCGTGGGCGCCGGGCCTCCGGCCCCGCGCCGGCAGGGCGTATGTACGCAGCATGACAACAACCCGCGTTGTTGATCCTCGTGCATCCGTGGTAGATTCCTTTTCGGCAACAGCGGCCCAGGAAGCCGCTCACATCAACGTCAAGGAAAGAAACCACCGCATGCCCGCCTTCCGTCAGCGCCACCTGCGCGCCACCCTCGCCGCACTGTTCCTGCCCGCCGTCCTTGCCGGCGCGGCCATGCCGCTGTCCGCCGTCGCCGCGCCTGCCGCGCAGGCGGCGGCCGTCAAGCCCTACAAGGCCTTCGATGTCTGGGCCGACAAGTTCGCCGAGGACTGGGTTCGCCTGAGTCCGCAACTGGCCACCAGCACCCAGTATTTCAGCGGCGCCGAGCAGGCCAGGCTGGACCGCGAGCTGACCCCGCTGACCGCGGCCCACCGCCAGAAAGTCGTGACCATGGCCAGGGCCGGCCTGAAGCGCCTCGACACCTTCAAGTCGGCGCCGCTGGACGAGACCCAGAAGATCTCGGCGGCCGTGATCCGCTGGTCGCTGCAGAACGTGGTCGCCAACGAGCCTTTCGAGGACCACAACTTCATCTTCTCGCAGTTCAGCGGCGTGCAGGTGGGCCTGGTGAACTTCCTGACCAACACCCATCCGCTGCGCAACGCGGCCGACGTCGACAGCTACCTGGCGCGCCTGGAGCAGGTCGCCCAGCGCATGGACGAGGCCCTGGCGCGCGGCCTCGGCGCCGCCGCCAGGAATTTGATCCCGCCGCGCTTCATCCTCGAGCGCGCCCAGTTCCAGGTCGACCACTTCCTCAAGCCGGAAGCGCGCCAGAACGTGCTGGTCACCACCTTCGAGCAGCGCAGCGCCAGCCTCAAGGACCTGACGCCGGAGGCGCGCAGCGCCGCCATCGCGCGCGCGACCCGCATCGTGGAAGAAAAGATCCGCCCGGCCTACGGCCGCGTGAAGGACTTCATGGCCGAGATCCACCCGCGCACCGGCGACGTGGCCGGCATCTCGCGCCTGCCCGAGGGCGCGGCCGCCTATGCGCGCGCGATCGAGAACTTCACCAGCACCAAGCTGAGCGCCAACGAGATCCACGAGATCGGCCTGCGCGAAGTGGCGCGCCTGGAAGGCGAGATGGACAAGCACCTGCGCTCGCTTGGCCTGACCGAAGGCAATATCGAAACCCGCATGAAGCAGCTCGACGCCCGCTTCCAGCCCAAGGGCGAGGGCGACCCGCGTCCGGCCATCCTGGCCAGCTATGCCGAGATGGTCAAGGACGCCGAGCGCCGCAGCGCCTCGCTGTTCAACCTGAAACCGCGCGCGCCGGTCGAAGTGTGGCGCGAGCCGCCGCTGACCGAGCCCTCGGCCGCGGCCCACTATTCGCTGCCGGCGCCGGACGGCAGCCGTCCGGGCATCTTCTGGGTGCCGATGCGCGGCCCCACCTTCGACATGATCCGCATGCGCAGCCTGGCCTACCACGAGGCGGTTCCGGGCCACCACTTCCAGCTGGCGATCCAGCAGGAGCTGACCGGCATCCCGAAATTCCGCAGCCAGCGCATCTTCAGCGGCGGCAGCGCGCACTCCGAGGGCTGGGCGCTGTACACCGAACGCCTGGCGGTGGAGCAGAACTGGTATGAGGGCGACGTGCCGGGCCTGCTCGGCGCGCTCGGCTCGGAGCTGTTCCGCGCCCGCCGCCTGGTGGTTGACACCGGCCTGCACTCGAAGGGCTGGACCCGCCAGCAGGCGATCGACTACGGCATCGGCGCCCAGGAGGTCGAGCGCTACGTCGCCTGGCCGGGCCAGGCCAATGCCTACATGATCGGCATGCTGCGCATCATCGAGCTGCGCGAAAAGGCCAGGAAGGAGCTGGGCGACAAATTCTCGCTGCCGGGCTTCCACGACCTGGTGCTGGGCGCGGGTTCGGTGCCGCTGGACGTGCTGGGCGAACTGGTCGACGGCTGGATCGCCAGGCAGAAGAAGGCTTGACGCCGATGCGCAGGTAAACGGGGGACGGCGGACCGCGTGCGGTCCGCCGTGAGGGTGGGGCGACAGGGATTACTTGTTGTCTTGCATCTTCTCGCCGGCGCGTTCCACGGCGCGGCCAGCCGCGTCGTTGACGTTGTCGGCGCTTTGCTTGACTTCGGCGGCGGCTTCCTTGGTTTCCTGCTTCACTTCGGCGCCGGCCGCTTCGATGCGGTCACCGGCGCGCTCGGCGGCGGCTTCCACGCGATCGCCCGCGCGCTCGGCGGCGGCGTTGGCTTCCGCCGCGGCTTCCTTGGTTTCGTTGGCGACGGTGGCGCCGGCGTTGTCGATCGCCGCGCCGGCTTCCTGGGCCGGGCCCTTGCCGTCGCCGTCAGTGTCTTTCTTGCAACCGGTTGCAGCGATTGCGGTCATCAGCATGATACCTGCCAAGGTCATCTTGTTCATGGTGCTCTCCTTAAAAGTCTTGTTAATTAATGTAGGACATTTGATAACAGTTTAGCGCTGTGTATTGTCGTGTTCGGTGCGCTAGCGCACGCCTGCTGGTAATCCGTGAAGGATGTTGTTATGCTGAATGGCGTTGTGCAGAAGGAAACAAATATAGTCGCCAATGCACGCAAGCGTTTTGGGCTGGGCCAAAGCCTGGTCCGTGGACACAACACCGGCGCACACGATGTCGCCATTGCCTGTCAGGGGAAACATGTCACTCAATGAGTTGGTTACCGCCATTAACGGCGTCGTCTGGAGTCCGGCACTGATCGCACTATGCCTCGGCACCGGCCTGTATTTCTCGGTGCGCTCACGCTTCCTGCAGGTGCGCCACATCGGCGAGATGGTCCGCCTTATGTTTGAAGGAAAGAGTTCGGACCAGGGCGTGTCCTCCTTCCAGGCCCTGGCCATGACCCTGGCCGGCCGCGTCGGCACCGGCAACATCGCCGGCGTCGCCACCGCCATCACCTTCGGCGGCCCGGGCGCCGTGTTCTGGATGTGGGCCATGGCCTTCCTCGGCGCCGCCTCGGCCTTCGTCGAGTCCACCCTCGGGCAGGTCTATAAGGAACAACTGGGCAAGGAATACCGCGGCGGCCCCGCCTTCTACATCGAGAAGGGCCTGGGCATGAAGTGGTATGCGCTGACCTTCGCCTTCGCCACCATCCTCGCCACCGGCGTGCTGATGCCGGGCGTGCAGGCCAACTCGATCGCCGAGAGCCTGAAGACCGCCACTGGCATCGACACCATGTACACCGGTTTCGGCCTGTGCGTGGTGCTCGCCTTCATCATCTTCGGCGGCGTCAAGCGCATCGCCCACTTCGCCGAGATCGTGGTGCCCTTCATGGCGGCCGGCTACATCCTGGTCGCAGTGGTGATCGTGGCCATGAACATCTCGGCCCTGCCGGAAGTGCTGTCGCTGATCTTCCGCTCCGCCTTCGGCGCCGACGCGGCCTTCGGCGCCATCCTCGGCCTGGCGATCCAGTGGGGCGTCAAGCGCGGCGTCTACTCGAACGAGGCCGGCCAGGGCACCGGCCCGCACGCCTCCTCGGCGGCGGAAGTGAGCCACCCGGCCAAGCAGGGCCTGGTGCAGGGCTTCTCGGTCTACATCGACACCCTGTTCGTGTGCTCGGCGACCGCCTTCATGCTCCTGATCACCGGCCAGTACAACGTCGAGGCGCCGGACGGCACCCCGATGTTCACCGGCGTGCAGGGCGTGGCCTCCGGTCCCGGCTACGTCCAGACCGCGCTCGAGAACGTGATGCCGGGCTTCGGCTCGCTGTTCGTGGCGATCGCGCTGCTGTTCTTCGCCGGCACCACCATCGTCGCCTATTACTACATCGCCGAGACCAACATCGCCTATATCAACCGCACGGTCAACCGTCCCTGGATGACCATGCTGCTGAAGGTCGCGATCATCGGCTCGACCTTCTACGGCGCGGTCAAGACCGCCGAAGTGGCATGGGGCCTGGGCGACATGGGCGTGGGCCTGATGGCCTGGCTGAACATCATCGCCATCCTGATGCTGCAGAAGGTCGCCTTCAAGTGCCTGCGCGACTACGAGGCCCAGAAGAAGGCCGGCAAGGACCCGCAGTTCGACCCGGTGGCGCTGGGCATCGCCAACGCCCACTACTGGGAACAGCGCAAGGCCTCCCCGCGTCAGGGCAAGGAGACGACGGAGGTCGCCTGATCACTGCTTGCCCGACTTGTCGGGCGCGCGCAGGATCGCCAGCACCACGATGGCGAACAGCGCGCTGAGCACCGCCGTCGCCTCGCGGCCCATGCCGGCCGCGATGCCGATGGCGGCGGTGGTCCAGACGCTGGCGGCGGTGGTCAGCCCCTTGATGTCGTCCTTGTCGTTGTGCTTGAGGATGGCGCCGGCGCCCAGGAAGCCGATGCCGGCGGTGACACCCTGCAGTACCCGCGACAGGTCCGAGACTTCCATGCCCGCCTGCAACGGGATCAGCACGAAGAGCGCCGAGCCCATCGACACCATCATGTGGGTGCGCAGGCCGGCCGAGGCGCCCACCCGCTCTCGCTCGTAGCCGAGCAGCCCGCCCAGCACCAGGGCCACCAGCAGGCGCACCACGATGCGGGTGATGTCTTCCACATTGCCCAAATCAGAAAATTCCTGCTGGACCGTTGCCCAGCTACGTGTCCACCACACCTTGTCCGCTCCAAAATGTTCTTATTGCTGACATGATGCCAAGTTGACGGCAGAGCTGTCGCCATGTTGGCGGGCAGGAGCCTGGCCGCGCAGACGCCTAGTCCTGTTTCTGCGCGTGGGCCGAGGCGCAGGCCACCACGCCGCCCACCAGCAGGGCCATGGCGGCCCATTCCAGCGCGCCGGGCCAGCGCGCTTCCCAGAGGAAGCCGTAGAGCGAGGCGAACAGGGTCTCGAAGACGATCATCTGGCCCACCAGGGTCAGGGGCAGGACCCGGCTGGCCACATTCCACAGGGCGTTGCCGAGGATCGAGCAGCAGATGGCCACGCTGGTGACCAGGCCGGCGAAATGCAGCCACTGGGCGCCGCTGTGGCTCCCCATGCCGCCCGCGAAGGCCGGCACCGCCAGCACCAGGGCCTCGAGGCCGGTCACCACCCCGACCAGCAGATTCCATTCGTTGCCCGACACGCCCTCCAGGCGCGCCAGCCAGCGGCTGTTGTGGACCGCGAAGATGGTCCAGGAGACCAGCGCGCCGAAGGCGCAGCCCAGGGCCAGCAGGGAAGCGACCCCGCCCGTGGACAGCGACTGCCAGCCGATGCAGGCCAGGCCCGCCGCGCTCAGCAGCAGGGAGGGCGCCAGGCGGCGCAGCGGCAGCGCATGGCGCTCGCGGCTGCCGACAAGGGTCACCGCGATCGGCAGCAGGCCGATCACCAGCGAAGGCATGGCCACCCCGCCTTCCCGCACCGCCGTGGCGAGGAACACGTAATAGATGATGTTGCCGGTGAAGGCGAGAAAGAGCAGGGCGCGCCACTCGCGCCAGCCGAGCAGCCCCAGCAGGCGGCGCCAAGCGGGGGCGATCAGCACCGCCGCCACCAGGCCGTAGGCCAGGTAGCGCCCGGCGGACAGCTGCAGCGGCAGGAAGCCCGGCGCCAGCTTGGGCGCCAGGAAGACCAGGCCCCACAGGGCCCCGGCCAGGATGCTCGCGCCGATGCCGAGCGGGGTATTGTTGACGACCATGAAGCATCTCCTGAAAGTGGAGATTCTGGCCGCCGGGAAGAGAAATATCTTGGCGCCGTCTACTGCGTTTTGTGCACAGGCTCGCCGGAGTTGGCCGCGTGCGGGTCGGCGCTCCGATGTGCGCTTCGATGTGAAGGCCGATGTGCGCGCCGATAAGCGGCCGGCGTGGTGTCCAGCGCCAGGCGCATGGCGCGGGTCAGGCCGCTCTGGTCGGCGAAGCCGGCGGCCAGGGCGATGTCGGCGATCGGACGGGCGCTGCCGGCCAGCCAGGCGCAGGCCAGTTCCAGCCGCCGCGCCGCCAGCCAGGCGCGCGGGCTGGCGCCCAGCTCTTCGCGGAACAGGGCGTGCAGGCGGCTGGCCGAGAGACCCGCCACGCGCGCCATCCGCTCCACATCCCAGGGCAGGCCAGGCTCGGCCTCGATGCGCGCCGTCAGGGCCGCCAGGCGCGACAGCGGCTGGGGCGCTTCCTGGGCCAGGGTGTCGAGCAGCAGCGGGGCCCAGCCTTGCACGGTGGCGGCCGGGCCGCTGCCGCCCACGATGCCCATGAACTCGACCAGCTTGCGGGCCGCCGGGCCGATGGTGGGGAAGGGGCGTTCCAGCAGGCGCTGCCAGGGGCCGCGCGCCAGCACGCCGGCGTCGAGGTCGAGGATCAGGGACTGGTTGCCGGCCTCGCCGGCCTGCGCGTGCCAGGCGCCGGGCGCGATCAGCGCGCCGCGCAGCGCGTCGAGGCGGCCGGCGCGGCCTTCGATCTCGAGGGCAAGGCCGCCCCGCAGCGGCAGGACCAGCTGGGCGTAGGCATGGCGGTCGGGGTCGCCCAGCGCGCCGTAGCTGCGCAGGTGCAGCGCGAACGGAGAAGGGGAGCTCATCGCCGGTCCGCCCTGGCGCCTCAGGCCATCGGACTGCACACGTCGGTGCCGGCCGCGAGCGCCTTGAGCTTGACCGGATCGAGCAGCCTGACTTCGCGCTTGTCGACCTCGATCCAGCCCTGTTTCTTGAAGCGCGACAGCAGGCGGCTGACGCTTTCGATGGTCAGGCCGAGGTAGTTGCCGATGTCTTCGCGCGACATGCGCAGCTGGAAGCCGTTGGGCGAATAGCCGCGCGCGGCGTAGCGCGCCGACAGGTTCACCAGGAACACGGCGAAGCGCTGCTCGGCGCGCATGTTACCCAGCAGCAGCATGACGTTCTGCTCGCGCGTGATCTCCTGGCTCATGATGCGGTGGAAGTGGCGCAGCAGGGCCGGCACTTCGCCGAACAGTTCTTCCAGGCGCGAGAAGGGGATCTCGCAAACTTCCGAGTCTTCCAGGGCCACCGCGTCGCAATGGTGGCTGCCGCTGATGGCGTCCATGCCGAGCAGCTCGCCGGCCATCTGGAAGCCGGTGATCTGGGCTTCGCCGGCCGCGTTCACCTGGTAGGTCTTGAAGTGGCCGAAGCGCACCGCGTACAGGTTGCGGAAGGGCTCGCCCATCTGGTACAGGCGCTCGTCGCGCTCGAGCCGGCGGCGGCGGCCGATGATCTGGTCGAGGCGGTTGATGTCGGCGTCTTCCAGCCCCATCGGCAGGCACAGCTGGTGCATGCTGCAGGCGGAGCAGCTTGCCTTGATGGCCTGGATATTGACGGGCTGGTCGGACTTGAACGACACGGTCTGGGTCATGGGGTGGAGCGTCCTGTCTGTGAGCGAGTCTGGATTATAGACCCGCCGCGCCGCGAACAAGTCGGCCGGAGGCCCCGGCCCGGCCGCAATGGCCGAATCTTGTTGCGTTTCGGGTGCAGGTTCCAGAACGATGATCCGTCTGGCATGCCGTTTCGACACCGGCCAAACGTGCGCATGGGGACGCCGTGCTAGATTCGCCGGGACGCGATGCGAATGCACAAGCGTGGTCTGAGCGAAGGAGCGCCCATGTTCGGTTTCACCGCCCTGGATCTGGCACGAATCCAGTTCGCGTTCACGATGTCCTTCCACATCCTGTTTCCGGCAATCACCATCGGCATGGCCAGCTATCTCGCCGTGCTCGAACTGTGCTGGCTGCGCACCGGGCGCCAGGTCTTCGTCGACCTCTATCATTTCTGGCTCAAGATCTTCGCCGTCACCTTCGGCATGGGCGTGGTCTCGGGCATCGTCATGGCCTACCAGATCGGCACCAACTGGAGCTATTTGTCCGAGTTCGCCGGCAGCGTGATGGGGCCGCTGCTCGCCTACGAGGTGCTGACCGCCTTCTTCCTCGAAGCCGGTTTCCTGGGCGTGATGCTGTTCGGCTGGAACCGGGTCGGGCGCGAGCTGCATTTCGTGGCCACCTGCATGGTCGCGATCGGCACGCTGATCTCCTCGACCTGGATCCTGGGCGCCAACAGCTGGATGCAGACCCCGCAGGGCTATGCCATCGAGGGCGGGCGCATGGTGCCGGTGGACTGGCTGGCGATCATCTTCAACCCCTCGTTTCCCTACCGCCTGGTGCACATGGTGATCGCGGCCTATCTCACCACCGCCCTGCTGGTGGGCGGCTCGGCCGCCTGGCACCTGCTGCGCGGGCGCGACAATCCGGCGGTGCGCAAGATGATGTCGATGGCCATGTGGATGCTGCTGATCGTGGCGCCGATCCAGGCCGTGGTGGGCGACTTCCATGGCCTGAATACCCTGAAGCACCAGCCGGCCAAGCTGGCGGCGATGGAAGGGCACTGGGAGAACCGGCCAGGGCACGCGGTGCCGCTGCTGCTGTTCGGCATCCCGGACATGGAAGAGGAACGCACCAAGTACGCGGTCGGCATCCCCTACCTGGGCAGCATCATCCTGACCCACACCCTGGACGGCCAGGTCCCGGCGCTGAAGGACTTCGCGCCCGAGGACCGGCCGAATTCCCTGATCGTGTTCTGGAGCTTTCGCCTGATGGTCGGCCTGGGCCTGCTCATGATCGCGCTCGGGGCCTGGAGCCTGTTCCTGCGGCGCGGCGGGCGCCTGTTCGGCCACAGGCTGTTCCTGCGCTTCGCCCTGTGGATGGGGCCGGCCGGGCTGGTGGCGATCCTGGCCGGCTGGGTGACCACCGAGGTCGGGCGCCAGCCGTGGGTGGTCTACGGGGTGCTGCGCACCGCCGACGCGGTGTCGCCGCACGGCGCCGCGAGCCTGGGCCTGACCCTGCTGCTGTTCGTGGTCGCCTACCTGTTCGTGTTCGGCGCCGGCACCGCCTACGTGCTGCGCATGATACGCAAAGGCCCCCAGCACTTCGAACTGGCCCGCGCGCCCGAGGGCGGGCCGGGCGAGGAACGCACGCCGATGCGGCCGCTGTCGGCGGCCGACGTCAAGAACGACGAGGACGGCGGCGCGGCCGGCGGCGCCGACCACCATCCGCCAAGGAGCTGAGGCCATGGGCATCGACCTTTCCATCATCTGGGCCGTGATCATCTTCTTCGCCGTCTTCATGTACGTGCTGCTGGACGGCTTCGACCTCGGGATCGGCATGCTGTTTCCCTTCACCCCGAAAAAGCGCGACCGCGACACCATGATGAACACCGTGGCCCCGGTCTGGGACGGCAACGAGACCTGGCTGGTGCTGGGCGGGGAAGGGCTGCTGGCGGCCTTCCCGGTGGCCTACGCGATCATCCTCCCGGGGCTCTACCTGCCCCTGATCCTGATGCTGGTGGCCCTGGTGTTTCGCGGCGTCGCCTTCGAATTCCGCTTCAAGGCCAAGGAGCACGAGCGCCACCTGTGGGACAAGGCCTTCATCGGCGGCTCGGTGGCGGCCAGCTTCTTCCAGGGCGTGTCGCTGGGCGCCTTCCTCGACGGGATCGCGGTCTCGGGCCGCAGCTACGCCGGCGGGCCGCTGGACTGGTTCGCGCCTTTCCCGCTGGTGGCCGGCGTCGGCGTGATGATCGCCTACACCCTGCTGGGCGCCACCTGGCTGGTGATGAAGACCGAGGGCGAGCTGCAGGCGCGCATGATCCAGGTGGCGCGCCCCTTCGCCCTGCTGCTGCTCGGCGCGATCGCGGTGGTCAGCGTCTGGACCCCGCTGCGCGATCCGGCGGTCGCCGACCGCTGGTTCAGCTTCCCGAACATCGTGTTCCTGGCGCCGGTGCCGATCCTGGTCCTCCTGTGCATGGTCCTGCTGCTGCGCGCCCTGGCCGGCAAGGACGGGCGCCTGCCTTTCCGCCAGCCCTTCGTGCTGGCCCTCGGCCTGATCTTCCTCGGCTACACCGGCATGGCGATCAGCATCTGGCCGCACATCGTGCCGCCCTCGATCTCGATCTGGGAGGCCGCCTCGCCGCCCGCCAGCCAGGGCTTCACCCTGGTCGGCACCCTGGTCATCCTGCCCATCATCCTGATGTACACCGGCTGGTCCTACTGGGTGTTCCGGGGCAAGGTGAAGGCCGACGCGGGCTACCACTGATGGCGCGCCGACCGACCGGGGAGCAGGGGGCGGGCCGGCGCCTGTGGGCACGAAGGGTGGGGTGGCTGCTCATCCTTTGGGTAGGGGGCGTGAGCACCCTCGCAGTGATAGCATTTCTGATGAGAATGATCATGCGCTTGGCGGGGATGCGCTGAGCAGCCTAGCGTGCGCGGTTCCAAGTGCGGGAGGAATACACTTCTTTTAAAACTTTGCCACGGGAGAGCTGCACAGTGTCCAATCCGAGCGCGCCGATCTTCGATCCTGTTCTTTCAGGCGTCCCTGTTTCCACGCCTGTCGGCGCACCCCTGAGCCCCGAGGACCAGGCCAGGGCCGACCTGTACGCGCTGCTGGCGCGCCTGCTGCTGTCCGCCCCCGACGCCGACCTGCTCGAGGCCCTGGCGAACGCCGATCCGATCCTGGCCCAGGGCGGCGAGCTGGCCCTCGAACAAAGCTGGGAACGCCTGCAGCTTGCGTCCGGCGTGATGGACCCGCAGGCGGTGGCGGAAGAATTCGACCGGCTCTTCGTCGCCGTCGGCACGCCTTCGGTGAACCCCTATGGCTCGCGCTACCTGTCCGGCTACCTGAACGACGCGCCGCTGGCCGCCTTGCGCGCCGACCTCGCCCGCCTGCAGCTGGCGCGGGTGCGCGGGGCGGGCGAATTCGAGGACCACCTGGGCGCCCTGTGCGAGACCATGCGCGTGCTGGTCGCCGGCGCGCCGCGCATCGCGCGCCGTTCGCTCGAAGAGCAGCAGCGTTTTTTCGAGACCCACATCGCGCCCTGGTATGCGCGCTGCGTGGACGACATCGCGTCCGCCGAAGGCGCCAACTATTACCGCCTGGTGGCCGGCCTGGCCGGGGCATTCCTGGACATCGAGGCCGAGGCATTCGTCGTAGGGGAGGAAAGCAATGACCGAGCATCCTGAAGCGCAGGGCAGCCTGGCGCCAGTCGAAGCGCAAGCACAGGCGCAAGCGGGTCAGCCCGCGGGCGTCGATCCGAAGCGCCGCCATTTCCTGAAAGCGGCCCCGCTGGGGGCGCTGGCGGCGGTGACCGCGAACGCCGCGGCGGCCGAGGCGCCGGCGCCGGCCGCGCCCGCGGCGCCCGGGGTCAAGCGCGGCTACCACGAGACCGAGCACATCCGCCGTTACTACCAGACCGCCGCCTATTGGTGAGCTGGCGAATGAACCAGGAGGAACCAGCATGTCCCTCGTAAAAACGACCCGCGACGGCGGCCTGAAGCGCCGTCGCTTCCTGGTCGGCGCCGGCATCGCGGCCGGCGCAGGCGCGCTGGCGCGCCAGCTTCCCTTGAACGTGATCGACAAGGCCGAAGCGGCCGATCCGGTGCCTGGCGCCGCGGTGCCGACCGAGATCAAGCGCACCATCTGCAGCCACTGCTCGGTCGGCTGCTCGGTGGACGCGGTGGTTGCCAACGGCGTCTGGGTGCGCCAGGAGGCGGCCTTCGATTCGCCGATCAACATGGGCGCCCACTGCGCCAAGGGCGCCTCGGTGCGCGAACACGCCTTCGGCGAGCACCGCCTGCGCTACCCGATGAAGCTGGTGAACGGCAAGTACCAGCGGATCTCCTGGGACCAGGCGATCAACGAGATCGGCGACAAGCTGATCCAGCTGCGCCAGCAGGCCGGGCCGGACGCCCTCATGGTGATCGGCAGCTCCAAGCACAACAACGAGCAGGCCTACCTGTTGCGCAAATGGGTGTCGTTCTGGGGCTCGAACAACTGCGACCACCAGGCGCGCATCTGCCACTCGACCACGGTCGCGGGCGTGGCCCAGACCTATGGCTACGGGGCCATGACCAACTCCTTTAACGACTTGCACCATAGCAAGGCCGTGCTCTTCATCGGCTCCAACCCGGCCGAGGCCCACCCGATCTCGATGCTGCACTTCCTGCACGCCAAGGAACTGGGCGCCAAGATGATCGTGATCGACCCGCGCTTCACCCGCACCGCGCGCTTCGCCCACCACTACGTACGGGTGCGGCCCGGCACCGACATCCCGCTGGTCTGGGGCATCCTGTGGCACATCTTCGAGAACGGCTGGGAAGACAAGGACTTCATCGCCGCCCGCACCTACGGCATGGACGACGTGCGCAAGGAAGTCGCCAAGTGGACCCCGGACAAAGTGTCGGACGTGACCGGCGTGCCGGAAAGCGCGGTGCGCATCGCGGCCGAGATGCTGGCCAAGAACCGCCCGTCCTCGGTGGTCTGGTGCATGGGCATCACCCAGCACCACGTGGGCACGGCCAATGTGCGCGCCCTGGCCATCCTCCAGCTGGCGCTGGGCAACATCGGCGTGCCGGGCGGCGGCGCCAACATCTACCGCGGCCACGACAACGTGCAGGGCGCCACCGACGTCGGCCCCAACGGCGACTCGCTGCCGGGCTACTACGGCCTGGCCGAGGGCTCCTGGAAGCACTTCGCCAGCGTCTGGGGCGTGGACTACAACTGGATCCTGTCGCGCTTCGGCTCTAAGGAGCTGATGGAAAAGCCCGGCATCACGGTCTCGCGCTGGTTCGACGCGGTCAACGAGCAGAACCAGTTCATCGACCAGCCGAGCAACCTGCGCGCCGTGTTCTACTGGGGCCACGCGCCCAACAGCCAGACCCGCCTCCCGGACATGAAGGCGGCCATGCAGAAGCTCGACATGCTGGTGGTGATCGACCCCTATCCGAGCATGACCGCGTCCATGCACGGGCGCACCGATGGCGTCTACCTGCTGCCGGCCGCCTCCCAGTTCGAGACCCAGGGCTCGTGCACGGCCTCGAACCGCTCGATCCAGTGGCGCGAGCGGGTCATCATGCCCTTGTTCGAGTGCAAGACCGACCACGAGATCATGTACCTGTTCGCGCGCAAGCTGGGCTTCCATGAGGAGCTGTGCAAGAACATCAAGGTGGTGCACAACGAGCCCGTGGTCGAGGACATCCTGCGCGAGATCAACCGCTCCTGCTGGACCATCGGCTACACCGGCTGCTCGCCCGAGCGCCTCAAGCTCCACATGGAGAACAAGCACACCTTCAACCCGACCACGATGCGGGCCGACAGCGGCCCCTGCAAGGGCGACTACTACGGCCTGCCCTGGCCCTGCTGGGGCACGCCGGAGATGAAGCACCCGGGCACGCCCATCCTCTACGACATCAACAAGTCGGTGGCCGAGGGCGGCCTGCCTTTCCGCGCCAACTGGGGCGTGGAGCACAACGGGGCCAGCCTGCTGGCGGCCGACGGCTCGACCAACAAGGGCAGCGAGCTCGACGTCGGCTATCCCGAATTCGACCACGTCTTCCTCAAGAAGCTGGGCTGGTGGAATGAACTGACCCCGGCCGAGCAGGCCCTGGCCGAGGGCAAGAACTGGAAGACCGACCTGTCGGGCGGCATCATCCGGGTCGTGATCGCCCACGGCTGCGCGCCGTTCGGCAACGCCCGCGCGCGCTGCAACGTGTGGAACTTCCCGGATCCGGTGCCGGTGCACCGCGAGCCGCTCGCCTCGCCGCGCCGCGACCTGGTGGCCAAGTACCCGACCTACGAGGACAAGTCGGCGTTCTGGCGCCTGCCGACCCTGTACAAGTCGATCCAGGCGCAGGACTACTCGAAGGACTTCCCCTTGATCATGACCTCGGGCCGCCTGGTCGAGTACGAGGGCGGGGGCGAGGAGACCCGTTCCAACCCCTGGCTGGCCGAGCTGCAGCAGAACATGTTCGTCGAGATCAATCCGCGCGACGCGGCCCAGATCGGGGCCAGGGTGGGCGAATTCGTCTGGGTCGAGACCCCGATCGGGGCGCGCATGAAGATGATGGCCATGGTCACCGAGCGCGTGCCCGTGGGCCTGGTCTGGATGCCCTTCCACTTCGGCGGCTGGTGGATGGGCGAGGACCTCGAGCGCCACTATCCGGAAGGCGGGGCGCCGACCGTGCGCGGCGAAGCCTGCAACACGGGCTGGACCTACGGCTACGACGCCGTGACGATGATGCAGGAAACCAAGGTCTCGCTGTGCCGCCTCGTGCGCGCCTGACGGGACCGGACCAAGGGAGGAGAGCGGCATGGCTGCGAGGATGAAATTTATTTGCGACACAGAGCGCTGCATCGACTGCAATGGCTGCGTGACGGCGTGCAAGAACGAGCACGAGACCCCCTGGGGCGTGAACCGCCGCCGCGTGGTCACCATCAACGACGGCGTGCCGGGCGAGCGCTCGGTCTCGGTCGCCTGCATGCATTGCACCGACGCGCCCTGCCTGGCGGTGTGCCCGACCAACTGCATCTACCACACCGAGGACGGCATCGTCCTGCACAGCAAGGACCAGTGCATCGGCTGCGGCTACTGCTTCTACGCCTGTCCCTTCGGCGCCCCGCAGTTTCCCGAGACCGGGCTGTTCAACCACCGCGGCAAGATGGACAAGTGCACCTTCTGCGCCGGCGGTCCGGAACCGGACACCTCGGACGCCGAATTCAAGAAGTATGGCCGCAACCGCATCGCCGAGGGCAAGCTGCCGGCCTGCGCCGAGCAATGCGGCACCAAGGCCCTGCTGGGCGGCGAAGCCAACATCATCGCCGACATCTACCGCCAGCGCGTCGAGACGCGCGGCTACGGCCCCGAGCTGTGGGGCTGGAAGATCGCCTACGGCAAGCCCAAGCGCGGCGGCGAGATCAAGGCCAAGGGCGACATGCCGCGCGAGAACCAGCTGCCGAACGACTTCCAGAACGGCGGCGGGAGGTTCCCGACATGAAGCGACTGACTTCTTTCTGCGCCGTGCTGCCGCTGCTGCTGCTGGCCGGCTGCCTCGAGGTCGACCAGCATCCGCAATGGCTCAAGGGCGAGTACGCGGGCAAGGACGACAACCGCCACTACCAGGTGCGCTTCCACAACGACCGCCTGGCCTGGTGGGCCGCGGTCGAGAACCGCAACCAGAAGCAGAACGAGTACAACCGGGCCAATCCCTGAGGAGCCGACCATGCGAGCGAACCTGATGCTGCTGCGCGCCATGCTGCTCCTGGTAGCCGCCCTGGTGCTGCCGGCCGCCTTCGCGGGCGTGCCGAACAAGAAGGCCGAGCCGGCCTACGCCGAGGAGCAGACCATGCTCCAGATCGAGGCCGATTCGCGCGTGCCCGAGCCGGGCCTGGGTTCCTCCGCCTCGGGGCGGGTGCACCTGGACCGCCACTTCCTCGGCCAGTACGGCGACAACGAGGCCAATGTCATCGTCCAGCGCGGCGGCAACACCTGGCGCATCTGGCGCAACGGTCCGCTGGCCACGATCGCCGGCGCCATCCTGCTCGCGGTGCCGCTCCTGATCTTCGTGTTCTACAAGACCATCGGCCCGATGCGCGAGGAACCGCGCAGCGGGCGCAAGCTGCAGCGTTTCACGCGCTGGGAGCGCCAGGTGCACTGGGCCACGGCCTTCAGCTTCATCGCCCTGGCCATCACCGGCATCGTCATCATGTACGGCAAGAAGATCATGCTGCCCTGGATGGGCCACGACCTGTTCTCCTGGGTGGCGATCATCTCCAAGTACCTGCACAATTTCGTCGGGCCGCTGTTCATCGTGTGCTCGGTGCTGATGTTCATCACCTTCGTGCGGCGCAACTTCTACCGCCGCCAGGACTGGGAGTGGGTGAAGCAGGGCGGCGGGCTCATCTCGCACAAGCACGTGCCGGCCGGCTTCTTCAATGCCGGCGAGAAAACCTGGTTCTGGCTGGGGGTGACCCTGCTCGGCCTGGTGATGTCGATCACCGGTCTGATCCTCGATTTCGTGAACTTCGGCCAGACCCGCTACGTCATGCAGGTGGCCAACTACCTGCACATCGCCGGCGCCGCCCTCTACATCGCGGCCGCCATGGGCCACGCCTACATCGGCACCCTGGGCACGCCCGGGGCCTACGAGGCCATGCGCCACGGCACCGTCGACGAAGCCTGGGCCAAGGCCCACCACCAACTCTGGTACGAGCAGGCCAGGCATGGGGCCGTTCCGTCCGGCGACCTGCCGCCGCGCCCGGCCGGGCCGGGCGCCGTGCCGCCCGCGCCGCCCCCGGTCCAGCCGGGTCCAGCCCATTGAGGACGAGCATGAAGACAAGGACCATCCTGACCCAAGCCGGACTGGCGGCCATGGTGCTGCTGGCCGCGGGCTGCGAGCGCAACAGCATGCCGGCGGCGGACGGCGTCATCCAGACCAAGTTCCCGGGCCAGGTGACGGCCGGCGGCGGCACCAGCGGCGAGATCCTGGAGCGCAACAAGCCGCCCGCGACCGAGGGCGCCTATGCCGGCGGCACCCCGGGCATCGCCGGCGGCTCCGGCGGCACCACCGGCGGCGCGGCCATGGGCGGCACGGTGCAGGAAACCGGCCAGGGACCGTCCCAGGGCGCGACCCCGCCGTCCAGCGCCGGGCAGGGCGGCACCACCCTGCCGCCGGGCGACATGGGCAAGCCGGCGGCGCCTGGCGCCCAGCCGAGCGCGCCGGCCAGCAATGCGGCCGCCAACGGCCCGGCCGCCGGCGGCAAACCGGAGGGCAAATGATGCGCACGATGATGAAAGCGGGCCTGCTCGCCGCCGGCCTGGCGCTGGCGGCAACGGCGGCGGCCAAGCTGCCGGCCCCCACGCCCGCCCAGGCCCAGGCCGCGGCGGCCAAGAAAGCGGAGGCCGACGCCAAGGCGGCCAAGGACAAGGAAGCGCTGGCGGCCTCGATGGACGCCATCAGCGCGCGCTGGCGCACGCGCGCGGCCGGCCAGGGCTGGAAGGTCAACGCCCCGGTGGCGATCGCTGCCGCGCCGGCTGCCGGGTCGGCTGGCGCGCCGGCTGGCGCTGCGGCGAGCGGCGCGGCCGCCAAGCCGGGCGCGGCGCCTGCCGCCGGCGCGCCGCCTGCGGCCAACACCAGTCCGACCAATGCCGGCGTGCCGGCCGCCCCGCCGGCCAACGCGGCGCCGGGCACCGCGGCCGCCGCCCCCGCCACCGGCGCCGCCCCGCGCAGCCCGCAGGCGCTGAACGCGGCCAATGTGCCGGTCAAGAGCGAGAAGCTGGGCACCGCGCCCCCGAGCGAGGACGTCAAGCGGGGGCCGACCAAGGCCCTGCCGGCCGGCGCCGCACCGGCGGTCGAGAAGAAGCACTCGCCCAAGACGGCCAACAAGGAATGACGGGACCGCGCCGATGAAGATGGGATCGATGCCGATCGCGGTGATCATGCAGCGCCGCAGCGTCCAGCACCGCTGGGCCGACGAGGCCTGGGCGGCGGTGGGCGTGGTGCCGGACCGCGGCGGCCTGCCGCGCCTGCAGGTGCTGAGCGAGAGCCCGGAGCGCGACTACTACCTGGTGTCGGGCCTGGAGCTGGAGCTGTACACCGACGAGAACGAAGGCTATTACGAGAACTGCGTGGCGCCCGAGTCCAAGGTGTTCGTGCTGTGGCGCATGGAGGAGGGCAAGGCCATTCCGGTGCGGGCCTCGGTCAGCTACGTCGAGGGCACGCGCATGTTCGATTCGGGCGAGGCGGCCGACGGTGTCACCATGCCGGCCGAGATCTACGCCTGGCTGGCCGGCTACCTGCGCGAGCACTATACGCCGCGCCCGCGCAAGGGGCGCCAGCACGGATGAGCGACACGCCGATGGCCGAGGAAGGTTTTTTCCGCCGCTGGGCGCGGCTCAAGTCGACGGGCGGCGAGCCGGAGCCGGTCGGGCAGGCGTCGGCGCCTCTGCCTGCCGCTGCGCCGGCTGCCCTTGCCCCTGCGCCGGCGCCGGCCGAGCCAGGGCCGGCCGACGCGGCCGAAGCCCGGCCCTTGCCGACCCTCGAGGACGCCGAGCGCCTGGGCCTGGATTCCGATTTTTCCGGCTTCGTGGTCAAGGGCGTGGACCAGGCGGTGCGCCGGATGGCGCTCAAGAAGCTGTTCGCCGACCCGCATTTCAATGTGATGGACGGCCTCGACGTCTATATCGACGACTACAACAAGCCCTCGCCGCTGAGCGAGGACATGCTGGCCCAGCTGCGCCATGCGCACAGCGCGCTGGGCCGCCTTCTCGACGATGGCGGGAAGGAAGAGCAGGCACCGGAGACGCAGGCCGCCGAGCGCGCGCCGGACCGGGAAGACGACAACCAGGACGCGCCAGCGCCGCCGGCGCAGCAGGCCGCGCCCCCATCGACACAAGGAAACGCATGAACATCCGACTCAACGACGGCGCCCCGGCCGACCCGCTGGGGAACGGGCGCGACGCGCTCGCGCGCAGCGCCGCGCTGGCCGCCCTCGCCGCCATTCCCGCCTTCGAGGCGGCGATCACGGTCGGCTACCGCTCGGCCGGACGCCTGCTGGTCGCCGGTCCGGCCGCCCAGGCGCTGCCCTGGGCCGACCGCCTCGCCGGCGCGCTGCCGGTGACCGCCATCGTCCTCGACGAGCCGACCGACGGCGTGGCGCGCGACTATCCGGTGCACGTGGCGCGCGCCCTCGCCGTGGCCGGCTGGCTGGGCGCCTTCGAGGCGCGCTGGCAGGCCACCGGCCAAGCGGTCGGGCAGGGCAGCTTCGACCTGGTGCTCGACCTGTGCGCGGCGCGCCTGATCCCCAGCCACCAGCGGCCGCACGGCTACTACGCCCCCGGCGAGGACGAGGCCGCGCGCCGCGCGGCCGCCGAGGCCTTGCTCGACATGGTGGGCGAGTTCGAGAAGCCGAAGTATTTCAACTACCGCGAGCGCCTGTGTGCGCACGGCCGCAACGGCCGTCCGGGCTGCAGCGCCTGCCTGGACGTCTGCTCGGCCAAGGCCATCCTCGACGATGGCGAACGGGTCAAGGTCAACCCCTACCTGTGCGCCGGCTGCGGCGCCTGCTCCACGGTCTGCCCGACCGGCGCCATCAGCTACGCCTATCCGCCGGTGCAGCTCACCGGCAAGCGCGTCCTGGCGCTGCTGCGCGCCTACCGCGAGGCGGGGGGGCAGGAGCCGGTGCTCCTGCTGCACGACGGCGGCGGGGCGGCCTTGCTGGAGCAGCTCGGTCCCGAGGTGCCGGGGCGGGTGCTGCCGCTGGCCCTGCAGCATGCGGCCGCCACCGGCATCGACCTGTGGCTTGCCGCCCTGGCCTATGGCGCCAGCGGGGTGGCGGTGCTGATGACGGACCAGCACGCGCCCCAGTACCTGGCCGCGCTCGACCAGCAGATGCGGATCGCCCAGGCGGTGCTCGACGGCCTGGGCTACGCCGGCCCGCACTTCCAGCTGCTGCGCGTGGAGGCGCCGGAGGAGCTGGCGCTGGCCCTGCGCCACGCGCCGCGCGGCCAGGTCGCGCGCGAGCCGGCGGTGTTCCACGTGGCCGGGGACAAACGCAACACCCTCGATTTCGCCCTCGACCACCTGCACCGGCACGCGCCGCAGCAGCCGGCCCGGGTGGCCCTGCCGGCCGGCGCGCCTTTCGGGGCCATCGCCGTCGACCGCGACAAGTGCAGCCTGTGCATGTCCTGCGTCGGCGCCTGCCCGGCGGCCGCCGTGCAGGACGGCCAAGGCCTGCCCCAGCTGCGCTTCATCGAGAAGAACTGCGTGCAGTGCGGCCTGTGCGCGGCCACCTGTCCCGAGGACGCGATCCGGCTCGAGCCGCGCATGAGCTTCGAGGGAAGCCGCCTGCAGGCGGTGGTGCTGAACGAGTCGCAACCCTTCCACTGCATCCGCTGCAGCAAGCCCTTCGGCACCCTGCAGATGGTCGAGAACATGCTCGGCCGCCTGGCCAGCCACCCGGCCTTCGCCGCCAACCTGGACCGCCTGCGCATGTGCGGCGACTGCCGCGTGATCGACATGATGCAGCCCCAGGACGAGATGCAGGTGACGGTCCTCAAGCGCGACTGAGGCGCTGCGCCGGGCCGGCACGGCGGATGAGCGCCTCGCCGCCCCGCCGGCGCGAAACAATGGCAAAATGGTCAAGAAGGACGGGGCATCCCATCGCAGCCTGGTGGGCGAGCCCTGCGGTTTTCCGTCGAACGAACAGGAGACAGCACACCATGACGCCAACCCAGCGCTTCCTGCAGGCGCGCGATTTCCTCCAGCAGCACCGCACCGACTACGAGACCGCCTACCGCGGCTACCAGCGGCCCCGCTTCGAGAATTTCAACTGGGCCCTCGACTTCTTCGACCACCAGGCCAGGGACAACCACGCGCCGGCCCTGTGGGTGGTCGACGAGGACGGCTCGGAGCAGAAGATCTCCTTCGCCGACATGGCGGCGCGTTCGAGCCAGGTGGCGGAATGGCTACGCCAGGCCGGGGTGGAGCGCGGCGACCGCGTGCTGCTGATGCTCCCGAACCGGGTCGAGCTGTGGGAGATCATGCTGGCCGGAATCAAGCTCGGCGCGGTGCTGGTGCCGACCACCATGCTGGTGTCCGGCGCCGACCTGGCCGACCGCCTCGAGCGCGGCCGCATCAAGCATGTGATCGCCCAGGCTTCCGAGGCCCACAAGTTCGAGGCCTTGCCGGGCAACTACACCCGCATCGCGGTCGGCGGCGCCCTGGAAGGCTGGCGCGACTTCGACGACTGCCGCTCCACCCTGGCCGTGTTCACGCCCGAGGGCGAGACCCGCGCCACCGACCCGCTGCTGCTGTATTTCACCTCCGGCACCACGGCCAAGCCCAAGCTGGTGCTGCACAGCCACCAGAGCTATCCGGTTGGCCACCTGTCGACCATGTACTGGATCGGCCTGCAGCGCGGCGACGTGCACTGGAACATCTCCTCGCCCGGTTGGGCCAAGCACGCCTGGAGCTGCTTCTTCGCCCCCTGGAACGCCGGCGCCACGGTCTTCGTCTACAACTACGAGCGCTTCTCGGCCAGGGCGGCCCTGGACACCATCGTGCGCTGCGGCGTGACCTCGCTGTGCGCGCCGCCCACCGTGTGGCGCATGATGATCAAGGAAGACCTGGCGGCCTGGAAGCCGCCGCTGCGCGAGCTGGTCGGCGCCGGCGAGCCGCTCAACCCGGAAGTGATCGAGCAGGTCGAACGCGCCTGGGGCATCCGCATCCGCGACGGCTTCGGCCAGTCCGAGTCCACCTGCCAGATCGGCAATTCGCCGGGCCAGCCGATCAAGCCGGGCTCGATGGGGCGGCCGCTGCCCGGCTACGAGGTGGCCCTGCTCGACATCGACGACCAGCCCGCGCCCGAGGGCGAGATCGCGGTCAAGCTCGACGCCGAGCCGATCGGCCTGATGCTGTGCTACGAGGGCGACGAAGCCAAGACCGCCGAGGTGATGCGCGGCGGCTACTACCACACCGGCGACACCGCCAGCCGGGACGCCGACGGCTACTACTTCTACGTCGGCCGCAACGACGACGTGTTCAAGTCCTCAGACTACCGCATCAGCCCCTTCGAGCTCGAGAGCGTGCTGATCGAGCACGAGAGCGTGCTGGAAGCGGCCATCGTGCCCAGTCCCGATCCGCTGCGCCTGTCGGTGCCCAAGGCCTTCGTCACCCTGCGCCAGGGCAGGGAGCCGAGCCGCGAGGCCGCCGCCGCGCTGTTCGCCTTCACCCGCGAGCGCCTCGCGCCCTACAAGCGCATCCGCCGCATCGAGTTCCGCGAGCTGCCCAAGACCATCTCGGGCAAGATCCGGCGCGTCGAGCTGCGCAAGGAGGAGGCGGCAAGAGGCGAGGCCGCGCCGGCCGGCCTCGAATACCGCGAGGAGGATTTCCCCGCCTGAGGAGGCGCGCCGCGGGCCGCGCGGCCGGCATCGAAAATGTGCGGCACGCGCACCCCGATTGGCTCCATAATGCTGTCATCGTTGACAACACACCGCGGCCCGGTCGGGCCGCGACTTCCACGGCACCCATCGATGACCACCAAGCGATCCACCAGGGCCGGCTCCGCGCCGGCCTACGAAGTGCGCAAGTCCCCCGTCCACGGCAACGGCGTGTTCGCATTGCGGACCATCGCCCCCGGCGAACGCATCATCGAATACCGCGGCGAGCGCATCACCTGGGATGAGGCGACCGAACGCGCGGCGCAGGCCGGCGGCCCGGTCAACCACACCTTCTACTTCAGCCTCGCCGACGGGCGCGTGATCGACGGCGGCCGGCGCGGCAACGACGCGCGCTGGATCAACCACGCCTGCTCGCCCAATTGCGAGGCCTTCGAGGACGAGGGCAGGGTCTACATCCACGCCATGCGCGAGATCGAGCCCGGCGAGGAACTGAACTACAATTACGCCCTGATCTACGACGAGCGCCACACGCCGGCGCTCAAGAAGCTGTTCGCCTGCCGCTGCGGCACCGAGGGCTGCACCGGCACCATGCTGGCGCCCAAGCGCCGCACCAAGCGTCGCGGCGGCGACGGCGCCGCCACCGCCTGACCGGAGAGTCGATGAAGCCCGTTGTCCGCAGCCTGCTTGAAACCGATCTGTACAAGTTCACCATGTGGCAGGCCCTGCTGCACAGCCATCCGGGCGCCCACGGCGAATACGAGTTCCGCTGCCGCAACGAGCCGGCCTTCCCGCTGGCCGAGCTGAAGGACGAGGTCGAGCGCGAGCTCGATTACCTGTGCTCGATGATGTTCCTGGAGGAGGAAGTCGACTACCTGCGCAGCCTGCGCTTCATCAAGAGCGATTTCGCGGACTTCCTGACCCTGTTCCGCTTCCAGCGCAAGTTCATCCAGGTCGACACCGACGGCCCCCACCTGCGCATCCGCGCCAGCGGCCCGATCGTGCACGTGATGGGCTTCGAGATCTTCGTGCTCTACATCGTCAACGAGCTCTACTTCCGCCGCTTCGACCAGGCGGCGGCGCTGAAGGAGGCGCGGGTGCGCCTCCAGCACAAGATCGAGGCCTTCCGCGCCTTCGGCCAGGAGCCGCCGCGCGCCAACCCTTTCGAGTTCTTCGACTTCGGGGTGCGCCGCCGCTTTTCCGGCGAATGGCACGACGAGGTGGTGGCGACCCTGCAGCGCGAGCTGCCCCAGTATTTCAAGGGCACCTCCAACGTGCACCTGGCGCGCAAGTATGGCCTGGTCCCGATCGGCACCATGGCCCACGAATGGCTTTATGTAAGACGGAACTGTTCACAAGCTCAACGGTGCTCTATCGATACGGGCACGGGATATGGGATTAATAGCAAGTCGGATAGGCCTGTCGAATCTTGTGTTCATCTGCATTAACGGCAAGGAAGGGAGATTTTGTTCATGACCAATACAGCCTTCGTTCCCGTTATCACTTCTCTCCTTGAGAACGATCTCTATAAATTTACTATGTGGCAGGCCCTGTTACATAGTCATCCTGCAGCACATGCGGAATACGAATTTACATGTCGTAATGAACCAAAGTATCCGCTATCAGAACTCGCGGATGAACTGAACGCTCAACTCGACTATCTTTGCAATTTACGATTTTCCGATGAAGAGCTTGATTACCTACGAGATCTTCGTTTTATCAAACCGGACTTTGTCGACTTTCTTTCGCTTTTTCACCTGCAGCGCAAATTCATTACCGTAACAACGGAAGACAAACGTCTTCGTGTGCGAGCAATCGGACCAATGGTGCACACGATGCCGTTTGAAATTTACGTCCTGCAGTTGGTGAACGAGCTCTACTTCCGTCGATTCGACAAGCAATCGTGTCTCAAGGAAGGAGTGAAGCGGCTTCATCAGAAAATTGGCCTTATCAAAGAGCGCGTACAGCAGGTTGCTACAAACCGCGCTCATCCGTTTGAATTCTTTGACTTTGGATTGCGCCGTCGTTTTTCGTCTGAAATGCAGGATTTAGTCGTAGCCACATTGTCAAGTGAATTGCCAACCCACTTTAAGGGCACGTCTAATGTCCACCTAGCGCGGAAATACAATCTTGTCCCTATCGGTACGCACGCGCATGAGTGGTTCGGGCTATTTCAAGCGCAAGAGACTGTTCGTCTTCGAAATTTTCAGAAGGCTGCTTTACAAGCTTGGGTGGATGAGTATAGGGGCGACCTTGGCACGGCTCTAACCGACATGGTTGGGATGGATGCATTCCTGAGCGATTTCGATCTGTACTTCGCGAAGCTGTTCGACTCGCTACGGCACGACAGTGGGGATCCCGTTATCTGGGGCGAAAAAGCTCTTGCTCACTATGCCAAGTTACGGATAGATGCACACACGAAGCGACTTGTGTTCTCTGACGGGCTTAATATTGAAAAATCCTTCGAGCTATATGACCACTTTGTTGACCGTACGATGACAGGGTTTGGTATTGGTACCAACCTCACTAACGACACCGGCGTACCTGCTCTTAGTATCGTAATGAAGCTCGTTAAATGCAATGGCCAACCTGTTTGCAAAATTTCTGATAACCCTGAAAAGACATCGTGCAGCGATCCAACGTTCGTCGCTTATCTCCGCCAAATTTTTAACAAGCTAGATTAGCGTTAGAGGTGGCTTGGCAAGAAAAATCACATACGGTCTTTCAATAGTTAAGCTTCCAGCTTATGTGACTGTTAGATTCTACAGTTAGCAGGCATGCCAATGCCTGGCTACCGAAATCAGCCGTAAAGCTGCTTGTACTCAGTTTTGTCAAGCTTCAGCTTAGCCTTTTAACGAGGGCCCTCGAAAGTTGTTCCTCTCATATACTCGAGTATTTGCTCGGACGCACCGGTTGGACGAATCGCTGCAGTCGCGCCGATCGAATCCACAAGTTCCACATTCGGGGTGTGCGGCACGTAAATTCGTTCTTTGCGAAGCGCTATTCCCTACTATTTGAATCATCTGGGACACTATTCCATTTCAGCTTAGTCAGAACAATATTGTTTATCGAAACCCCTTCAACTTTGTTTTTCTGATAGATGCGTTGCACCTGCAGCAGCGCTGTTGTGTCTACCGGGGGGGCGGGGCCGCTCTAACACGTACCGCACAGACATAGAAGCTGTACTTGTTTTTGCAATTAATCGAAAATGGCCTGCAGTCGTGTCTGCGAAGTTGCGATATGGGTAATCTAGGTATCCGTTCTTTAGTGAATAGCGTTGAAGAAAATGGCGAATTCCGATGTAGCATTTTTTGGTAAAGAGCAAGACTAGTGCGAAGTGGAAGGCTGACTTATCATTCTCTAGTTAGCAAAACCAGACCGAGAGATTGATCAATGGCACGCATGATCCCCTCCACGGGGCCGCAAGACACCGATAGCTATGGTGAGAAAAGGATCTATGACTTGCTAAGGCAAGGCCTGTCCGATGATTTTACGGTGATCCACAGCCTTCCATGGCTCGCACAAGGCATCAAAGAAATCGACCCCGGCTATCCGCCGACCGGAGAGATTGATTTTCTAATCATACATCGCAGCTTGGGTGTCTTAGCACTGGAGGTAAAAAGCGGCAAACAGCGTGTCAAGGATGGCCTCTTCATCTACGTAAAGACAGGAGGCATCGGAAATCACGTCGCACAGACTCGCAAGAATGCTCATGGCCTAGCTCGGTGGCTTGGAATCGATCCAAGTTTACGCTGGCGCATGGGCTATGGCCTGATATTTCCGGACAGCGTATTTGGCGACAGCGTGATTAGTCCGGGACTTGTCGATACGACTGTAAGTCCAGCACAAGCATTGTTCATCGATCGAATGCACTTGGAGGAGTCGGTGCTGGCGGACCGCGTCTGCGGACTCATGACGTACTGGAAACAAACTCTTGGTAATCTGGAGCTAGGTCGTCAGCGAATGAACCGTTTAGTCGAAGTCCTCTGCCCGACTTTCGACGGCACTCCCTCCTGGGGTAAGCGTGTAGAGTATGACAACCGCATTTGGCTGCGCCTCACTCACGAACAAGCTTCTGTCGTACAGACGGCCATGGTCCAAGCCCGCATGGTCATTACCGGGTGGCCCGGAACAGGCAAAACGCTGATCGCGGTTGAGATTGCACGACGCATGATTCGACAGGGCAAGCGAGTATTAATGCTGACATTCAATGCCCTATTGGTTGAGCATCTTCGCAAGGAGATCGACTCTGCAACGATGGCGAAGGTGGCAACTTGGCATGGGTTTTGTTCTGATTATGCAAGGAAAGGTCCGGGCCAAATCGACGGCAGCTCGGACTGGCTTGAGCGGGGGTGCTTCGAGGATCTACAAAAAGCTCAGGAGAATGGACAGGTCCCAGATTTTGACGTGTTAGTTCTTGATGAGGCCCAGGCTCTCCGTCATGAGTGGTGCACATGGCTCGCGGAACATTTCATTAATCAGCCCATCGTTGTCTTTTGCGATGAAACACAACGATTCTCTTTTGAGAAGGACCGTATTTCCACTCAAGCTCTCTGCGAGGTATTCAGGATTGAGTGCCCATACGTTCTTACGATCCCATTACGATCGCCTCGTAGTGTATTCGAGCGTCTGCAGAAAGTGCGGTTGCCTTCTCATCAGATGGTTTGTCCTCGGGATTTAGAGACCGATACGCTACAGGAGCTTGTTGTCGGTAAAGTCAGTTCCTCAGTTGATGACGTTATCGAAGACTTAATGTCGCGTGGGATCAACCAAACAGACATCGTGGTGTTATCTCGCTTTGGATGGATACGTAATCGGCTAAGCGTTGGGCGGTATGAAACAGTAGCCCGGTTTCGCGGCATGGAAGCTCCCGTCATTATTATCGCTGGAGCGGACGATATGGATGATGTTGAACTGTTCTGTGCTTACTCTCGCGCCACGACTGTCTGTATTGCCTTGTATGAGGCGGAATCGTTGGGTTGCAAATTAGCATATGGGAAATTCCAAAGTCTCGTCCTTGATGATGCAGGGAATGCAGACATCGTCGCTACCGCAAAAGAGGAGGGCTTTACCGGGTCAATATTAGACCGCTACGTCGAGTCTTCTGCCGTTGGACTAACCTCGGTAGCGTTAGCTTGGTGCGAAGATTGGAAGTGTTGGTTTGTAAATAGATATGATGATGCGGAAGCTGCAGACCTTTGGATCGACTATCTGCTGGCGTATCATTCCTGGCCTGTTTATTCATGGACATCAACAAGCCGACGTAAAATCAAGCGTGAAGATCCGATGGAACAGGCGGCGCTGGAAAGTCCTCGAACAGAAACATATGAGCTTGCTTGGTGCAATGTGTGTAAGACTGTTACTCCGCAGTTGGACCGAATCGGTAAAGCACTGGTCTGCCAATGCTGTGAAAGCGTACCCAAAGCCACAACCGCGCTCCCGGAAGATATCTTCACGACCTTGCGCGGATTTGATTTTATCATTACCTCGTCTGACCCAGGGTCCATACCTCGTAAGATCCGAGAGCAGCTTCCTTTACCCTTAGCTGCGTTAGGGGCGCGACTTTACGCAAGTGCCAAGCTGGACTATATACCGCCAAGGATGCGCCAACTTCCAGGTTCGAGTGTGCTCCACCGACTTGCGAGCGCATTTATTTATTCTAGGATCGGTCTCAGACCAGTCGGTGCAGAAATCTTGCGTGATACTCTAGCCAGAGACACGGGCCGTTATGTATTCCCGATAGGTCTTTCGCAAGATGAGTGGCGCCAAGCGATTGCACGCTGTCTCGGACAGAGCGCCAAGGCGGGTCTTCTTAAAAAGCAGAGAGATGGAGTTTTTTATGTAACCGAGTCGGAAAAGGAGGCGGCCAGCTAGTAGAGATAGTCTAATCAGCTAACATGGTCCATGTGCTTACCGATGTTTCAAGATGCCGCTATTTATGCGCTGACAGGGAAGTAGACGATTTCCTTAAAAATGTCTCTCCGCATCTCGTGTCGCTAGGGCGAATAGAGAGACTAGTGGCCGTGGAGCCGCTACAAATAAGTCAACTCGAACTGTCTATCATCGGGGTACCGCTCTGCGTTCCGACGGGTCACTAATTGGAATTTTGATGCTAAAAGTGTTGGAAAATACTGGAATGCCTTCGCGGGAGTAGTGTCGGGCGACACTTAGAACTTTAATTTCTACATCATGAGCATCCGCAACAATTTTCGCAATATATAAGCCTACTCCTAACCCTTCATGATGCATTTTTTTAGACCATGCACCACGATATCCATTCTCAAAAATCCTCGACTTCTCCTCATCGGTGATTGGTGGGCCTGAGGACTCGACCGACATCTCTACGTCTCGAAAATTGTTTGTAAATGAAATCGTTATTTCGCTATCAAACGAATATTTTATTGCATTCTGGACGAAGCAGAAAGGAATTATTTTGAATGATTCGAAAATGTCAATATTTTTCCGCAATTCTCCGTTGATGACGATTTTCTTATTCAAAGCTGCGCCTTCCGCCTCCATCAAAATGATACGTATTTTGTCAACCAATTTATATAAATCGACAGAACGTTTTCGACCATACCCAGCGGAAGATGGATTGAAGAAGATCCCAAGGTGATCGAATGCATCTACTAACATCTCGCTTGCTTTGAAGAGCGAGCGCATATCTCGGCTAGCTGCCTGGAAGTTGGCAGCAAAGTCCGCGTTTTTATCCTTAACCAACATTCTTTGCGCAATCGAATGCACCTGGCTAGCCCAGCGGTTGATTTCATGTAGCGAACCCAATTCAGCAACAGCGGTTTTAGATTTTTTCAACACGTTCGTTAGCTTTGCCAAGTTCGATGCCCATGACTCGACTTTGGCATCAGAGGATGCGCGATTTACAAGCTTCGCCCTGTCATCCTTGCTAATTTTCGAGCCAGAATCGACGTATCCACATATAAGGGCGTGCTCGTCGCCCAGCTTTACCCATTTGTATGCTAGTCCATGTCGGCAGTAATATTTCCCGGCTCCCTTAAAGCACGCTTCCGTGCAAACCGGAGAAAAATCAAATCTCGAGCCTCGCCACTTGAAACCACTCACGAGCAAGGGAAAGGGCGTGTGGAGCGCACCACTCAAAAGAATGTCTTTAAGGGCCATATGCACCTTTTACCCGTTGCACCTTAGAAATTACCAAGGACGTGTCAATGTGCCGATGGCTATTTAAGAGATCGGCCCGCAGCGCGTCCAAAGTAATCTTTCCATCAAGATACGAAAACACTAGCGCATTGATCTTATTTTTTTCTCGGTCATTCTTACTTTTTCCAAGAATTTCGCTATCGATGGTATCGGCCGCCCGGAACGGCGACATCTTTTCCTTAACCAATTCCAACACTACTTCTTCGCACTTCATTTCCGTCAGAGGTTTTTTCAGGACGTCATCCGCGATCTCAAAATAATTCGAAGCCGTCGGATCGAAGCGCGCGCCTGATACTGCCACCACAATCGGTGCGTCAGGCAATCCTTTAATCTTTTTGATGAGTTGTAGGCCTCCATACTTTGGATCTTCTTTAACTACACCCATCATGTCGAGGAAGATTAGGTCGTAGCCGATTAGCCTGGACGCTTCAGACAGTGAAATTTTGTCAAAGACGGTAACTTGCCCAAAAGTGTTACGCAGATAGTCCAAGGGGAAGTCGTCGGGGTTGTCGTCGATGACTACGATCTTCACACTTTTATTTTCGAAAATGTAATTTGGCGAGTTTATCGCCATATAGTCTTTAACCCCTACAGGCTTCCGACGGCCAAACCACGCCACAATTTTCTCCTGTTTCTTATATATCCAAAAACCAGCCCCAAATAGAGGCATAAAAGCCATAATATTTGCAGCCCAACTTAAGCTCTCAAAATAGGTCTTAATGTCTTGAAAAGTTTGCATCTATTATTAATTTCGAATGGTACGTCAAGCTATGATACGGCTGCGTTCTCGCCAACGTAAAAAGACTCTGAAATTTCCGCGTATGCCTGTTTGCAGGCCCCAACTCATCTACCGAATTATTGAAATTTTGCCATTTCGATTCGCTAATCGACGAATGGGTGCTAACCTCGGCACAATAATCACTACATATAGTTCTTAACACCGGCTAAGACATTTTAGTGACGTTGCTCGAGATCGTTCGAATAAATATCCAAGTTATCTCATCCATTTCCTGGAGACCTTTCAAATCTACTGGCAAAAGCCAGTTGTCGAGCCGGCGTCGTGATATAACAATCTGATTCGCGAACTCGTCTAGCATTTTATCGACCGAAGCATAGGGCTGCTTAGGAACTCCTGCTGAGAGATCGGTTTGCTTGCCAACCAATGCGTTGTCATATTCACTCAACGAGCATCATATCATTCGGATGCGCAGGGCGCCGAAAATTTGTTCGTATTATGCAAGCTGGGGCGCATGTCACTTCAGGTCGGTTTGTGTGTGAAGAAGCTTATGGGTTCCATGTCCAGTCTCCGCCGGCTGAGCCGCGACTTTACTACACGTCGCAACCGCCTCACTACACTTTAGATATAACGCGATATACTCATCATCCGTTAGCGGCGGCCTATTTTTGCGTTCTCTCATTCGCAGCCTGCAGCACGCGCAATATGTTGCCACTCCAAATTTTGGCTATGTCCGATTCAGATAGACCGGCGCGGCGCAGTCTAGCAGTGACGCGCGGCAACTGGCTAACTTCTTGTAATCCTTGGAAACCGCCACCGCCGTCGAAATCGGCGCCCATGCAGACGTGGTCAACACCAGCGATCTTGATCAGACGTAAGAGGGCCTTCATATATTGGTCGAAGTTGGTTTCCCACAGCGGAGCGCTTGCATCGAGTGCTCGCCACTCTTTGCTTAAAGCTACTTGCTCGGCAGGGGACATTTCCTCCAGTTTTTCCATCTGGTCGAACAAGACTGTCCGCCTTGGGCCAAGTCGTAGTTTGCTAAGATAGATGGTTGAGGCGCAGATCGCGCCACCAGCGTCCGCCACTCTTCTGATGCGCTCATCGTCTAGGTTACGCGGATGATCATAGCTGCTTCTAGCGTTCGAATGCGACAAGAGCAAGGGAGCTGAAGATAACGCTAGCATTTGGTCTACTGCGGCATCGCTTGCATGGCTAGCGTCTATGACCATGCCAAGTCGGTTCATTTCTGCTACCCAACGCTGACCTAGCGGACTTAATCCATTCCAGACAGGAGCATCGGTGGATGAATCTGCTAGTTGATTATTTTTGCTATGAACGATGCCGGCCAGGCGTACCCCATGTCGATGGAAGTCAGTCAAGCCATTTAAATCATCTCCCAGAGGATAGCTATTTTCAATGCTCTTGAACGCCACAAGCTTGCCAGCAGCGTTGAGCTGACGGGCTTCTTGAATATTTGTTGCAATGCCTATCCTATTCTGATAGCGCGCCAGGGTACGGTCGATTGAACTCGAGCGCGACAGTGCGTGCGCGCGTGCCGAAGCGTACCCCTCTTGTGTCAGCGGGCCCTGCTCAGTAAAGATCACAAAGAAACCGCCGTCTAGGCTACCTTCAGCCATGCGTCCTAGATCCAGCTGAGCAAGCTCGTGTGTGGGGTTGTGGCGCGCTCCGAAATCCCATCCAGGGCGGCCGAAGTGAATTGGAGTGTCGAGGTGTGCGTCAAGGGTAAAAAGACGGCGATGGAGTGCCAGATCCTCGTCGCCGCTATTTGTACTGCTTGCGCATCCTGTGATCATAAGCGAAGAGGTCAGGATAGCACATGAGACATACCGTAATGCTTTCATTTGCTTTTCTTGATAGGGGTGAATTCCAAATCAGCGTAATCCCAGCTAAAATCGGCGATTGGTGAAACCGGCTTTAGAGTAATTCGGTCAACCTTACCGTCTTTGTCAAAGCCGAAGCTGAGATATGCTGGTTCAAGAGCAGGATCATCGAAATGAGTTATCCATGTGCTGTATTCCCAATGATCGAGCTTTCCAGCCATGCGTGGAGTGGACTTGAAATCGATTCGTAGTCCTTGTGAAGCGGACGTGATTTCGATGTTGCCGTACCATGGATCAGCGTAAGTTCCTACTAAGTTATTGGCCGGTACTAGTGCGCCTGTAGGGGTGGAAGCGTTATGCCTTGCCTTTAGTGCCGCGTGAGCCTTCTGAACCTCTGTTTTTTTGTGCGTCTCGAAACGTGCAGGCCAATCTCGGCGACGCGCCCCAAGGTAATGATCGGCCAGTTCGTATAACAGTCCTCGCACTAATTCTCCGTCTTCACTGTTGATGCTTATCGCAAAGCCGACCTTGTTGTCGGGCAGAATAACAACGGCAGTCTTGAACCCGAACACCGCTCCACCATGCCAGATCATGCGTGCGCCGCGGTAGTCAACGACGTTCCACCCTAGTCCATACGCAGAAAATTTTGGTTGAGTCTCATTTAAATCAGATGGAACCGCCGGAATAGGGATGGCTGTAGTTGGGGTCCACATCTCAGCGTGGGTAGCGGCACTGAAAATGCGCTTCCCGTCGATCGTAGAGCCCGCACCCAGTTGAACCTGCAGCCAACGCGCCAAGTCGTTCGCACTGCTGGCGATGCCGCCTGCTGGGGCTGCGTTCCGCCCAAGGTCGTCGCGCTCATCAAGCCCAACCTGCACGCCAGCGCCACGTATTCCTCCACGGTCTCCGCCGCCCATGCGGGCATGGGGGAAAGCGCGGTTGGCAGTAGCGAAATTGTCCGCATTGTCAGTGGTCGAAACTATCATTCCTGCTGGTTGTAATACCTTCGCACGGACGTAGTCCTCCCAACGCTGGCCACTGACGTTTTCAAGCAGTTGACCAGCAACTACATACATCAGATTGGAGTAGCCGTAGCTGCTGCGGAAGCTAGTTGCTGGCTTTAAGTAGCGGATTCGGCGCACGGTTTCTGGCCGCGATACATTTGAGCGTGGTACGAAAAGCAGGTCACCGGCGCCTAGGCCTAAGCCACTACGGTGAGACAGCAAATCACGGATGGTTATCTCTCTCGTTACCCATGAGTCGTACATCTGAAATCCAGGCAGGTGCTCGGTTACACGATCGTCCCAATGTAGCTTCCTTTCGTCGACAAGCGTGGCAAGGGCCGCAACGGTGATCGCTTTGGTAGTTGAACCTATAGGGAACAACGTATCGGCGTCGACTAAGGCCGTCTCGCCAAGTCTACGTACGCCGAAGCCGCGCGCGAACGTGGTTTTCCCATGTTCCACGATCGCTATGGCCATGCCAGGAGTGCCGATCTGCTTGCGCACGCTCTCCGCGCGCTGCGCGAAGCCAACAGGAGGTGCGGCCGTGGTAGAGGAAGACACGACCAACAAGAGGGCAGCGAAGGAGCGAGGTAGGCTAAGTAGATACATACGACCTCCTAGTCAAGCGACACAAGCGTCGAGTAGACGCTCAAAGGACGGTCCTCCACGGAGAGGGTCGCTAACCGGGAAGGGCAGGCGAGCAGCTAGCGCAGTGATTTCAGCGTCCGCTGCTTCTTGCGACATGCCTCCTGTGTTTAGTGCAATGCCAACGCAGCGAATTGCCGGATTAGTAACTCGTCCAAGAACGGTGGTTTGTGCAATGACGGCTTCGAGCGACGGTACTGGAATTGTTGGGAAGCCTAATAGGTGCTGGCGTTGCGGCGCGTGACAGACGATAAACATGTCGGGCTGACTACCGTGTAGTAAGCCAAGTGAGACACCTGCATAGGCAGGGTGAAATAGAGAGCCTTGCCCTTCAATCACGTCGATATGGTCTGGATTGGCTGCTGGACTAAGCAGCTCGGCCGCGCCAGCCACGAAATCCGACACCACTGCATCGATCGGAATCCCGCTGCCCGAAAGCATAATGCCGGTTTGCCCAGTAGCCCGAAATTCCGCGTCGATCCCGCGCTGCTGTAGTCCACGGCTTATCGCCAATGCGGCGTACTTTTTGCCAAGCGCGCAGTCCGTGCCGACGGTAAGTATCCGGCGTCCCGATCGTCGTAGGCCGCTAGCAATCGGGATATCGGAAGGGGGGATGCGTACGTTGATTAAGCGACCTCCAGTACGCGCGGCAGTGACTACCAATGCTCCTATGTCGCTCAAGGACACGTGCATCCCAGAGACAATATCCAATCCCGCCTCAAGAGCTGCTACCAAAGCAGGTACCCAGTGGATGGGAATGCCGCCGCCTGGTGCCGCCACGCCAATTACCAGCGCCGTGGCCCCACGTGCGGCGGCTTCCTCCGGCGATAGCGTCGACAGGCCCGTGCTAACTGTTGCCCCTTCAAGACGTAATTCGCCTAAGCAGCGGTCAGTGGCCCAGTCGCGGAGGCCAAAGGCTGTTTTGGCGTAACCTGGTTCAGTGACATCTCCTAGAAACAGCAAGTAACGGGCGGCTTCAAGGTGCATGTTTCGCTGTTGGTTGCTCATCAATACTCCCTGGTAATCGTGAAGCCTATCGTTCGCGGTATGATCACGCCAGTGTTGACCGCACCGCCAGGTGCAATAAAATTGCCATTCGCGGTTCGTGCGGAAGTCGAGATCTTGCCATCGCCATTTCCTAGGTTTTTCCCAAACACTTCGACCGTCCACGCACCAACTTCCACACCTGCATGAGCGTCGACCACATTGTAGGAGGGAATCTCTCGCTGACGTCCATTTGTACTTCGATAGTCGGCGTCAAATGCGCCATGCTGTCCTGATACTCGCCTAAGTGAAGCCCCTGCGAATGCCGGCGTTGTGTCTCCAATGGCCCAACGGTAGTCTGCCATTAGTGATGCCGTGTATTTTGGCGAGAAGGGGAGGCGGTCGCCTTTTACGCCGCCCACTACAAGTGGAGTATTGCCGTCAAGTCGCGCCTTGTTCCATGCACCGTTGGCCGACAATCGCAGACCCCGCAATGGCCGATAGCCAGCCGTGATTTCCAAGCCATCCGCAGTCGCGCCTGTGCCATTAGTATTTACTCCAAAGCCGTTAACCACGGCCAGCAACTGAATGTCTTTCCACTTGATATGGTAGGCCGATAGATCGACTGACAAACTGCCGTCGGCACTCTGAGTCTTGAGGCCTGCCTCGTAGCTCATTACGCTATCTGAAGCATAGGTTGCTGGAGTGCCTACTGGCGCGCTTGGCGGCAGTACATTGGGGCCACCAGGACGGAAGCCTTTGGCGGCGCGTGCATAGACCGCGCTACGAGGACCCAATTTTCGCTTTAGCGCTACCGCGTAGGTAAAAACACCTTCCGAAGAGTCGGCGTTTGAGTCAGCTATACCACCGGCCAGGATACCGTCCGTAAGTTGGCGAGCGTCTTGTTCATTGCGACTGTAGCGGCCACCGACGTCGAGGTCGTAGTCTTGACCAAGATGCAGCGTCGCGTTTCCGAATACCGCGAGCTCCCGGTAAGTCGAGCCAAGGCGCAAATCTGCTAGCAACGGAAGGCTTCCGATGGGCGTTAATGTACCTTGAGCTACTGGATGATAGCGTTGGGTTAGTTCGGCATCTTCGTTGGTGTAGTACAAGCCCGTTAACCAGTCTACAGCCCCGCCGCTATTAGAACTCAGACGTAGCTCTTGCGTAAATTTCTCAAGCTCAAGTTCCTGTCCAAGGAACATGTCGTTTGGAACACCAAACACGTTCTGAACTACACTACTCAAGTTATAGCTTACGTCTTCTCGAGCGTACTGCTTTTGAGTGGCGTAGCTAGTGGAGGAGGTCAGAGTGATTGCACCAAGGTTCCAGTTAGCTGTGCCGTTGGAAACACGATAATGAATGTCGCGCCTACTCGGCACAAACTGTGAAAAACTCGGACGACCGTACAGGGTCTTCAGAGTGTTCGAGTCACTTTCGACCGAAGTCGGACCGTCAGTTGAGATGTTCTGCGCCAGAGTCGACAGGCGCAAGTTAAAATCAGCACTTGGCTTATACAAAAGCGAGGCGCGCCCCCCGTAATTTCGAGCCTCGTTAATATTTGACGCACGGTCCGATCCCTCGGTCCCGATCGAGTCGATGAAGCCCGGCTGCCTCAGGTAGGATCCAGAGATCCGTAAGGCCAAGGTGTCGCTAACTGGCGTGTTGACTACCAGGTTTGAGCGCCAGCCAGTGCCGCCACCGTCGACCGTGGCCGCGCCCACACGAGCGCGCAGGGAGAACTCGCTCAGCTCTGGTGCGTTGGTCACGAATTTTACAAGGCCACCTAGCGAGCTAGCACCATACAGTGCTCCTTGTGGTCCACGTAAGACTTCGATGCGGGCCAGGTCGAAGGTGTCGAAGTCGCCTGCTAGTGTAGCGCCATTAGCCAAGCCGCTACTGGAGCCGAATGGGGTCTCGTCGAGGTAAACCGCTACCGTCGAGGCCACTCCGCCGGTGTCTAGCCCGCGTAATACCAGACGTCCTTCTCCTGGCGTGCTTTGGACTATGTTTAGACTTGGAACCAGCTTGAGGTAGTCGGCAAAGCCTGTGGTCTGTTGTTTTTCCAGGACGTCACCTCCAACTACCGACATCGATTGGGGCACATCGACTGCTGTCTGGGCACGTTTCTGCGCGGTGACGACCACCTGCTGCACATCTTCGCGCGTGGTTTCCTGCCCGCTTGCCCACGCGGCGGATACCGCCAGAGCCATTGTGCTCATCGCGATCGAAGTAATGCTGATCCGAGTGATCGACCTAGGCAGTTGCGTTTTCATTTAAGTCTCCTGTTTGTTGTCGTTGTTCGTGCTTCATGCTTTCGCGTTACTTTGAACACTGGCGGAAAAACGGTCGTGGTGCATTTTGCTGTTGAGGCGCCAAAGCAGGGCCGCAGCAAGTGCCGCAAGGAGGGCCAGCAACGCAAAAAATGTACTCGGCGCTACGTGGCTCCAGAGGCTGCCTACGATGCCCGCCGAAAGGCTGCCAGCAAAAGTGACTAGAAACCATGCCGCAACCGTGGTGCTGCCAAGGTGACGCGGCGCCAACCTAGCAAACAAGCCCAAGCCTGTCGGGAGGATGAAGAGTTCGCCAAACGTAAGCACCAGGAAGAAAAGCGCTAGCCAGAACCAACTAGTAAGTGCTCCGCTCGCGTTCCAGCTCGACGCAGCAAGCAGTAGGTAAGCGGCGCTGACAATTAGAGCGCCGCAGGCCATGCGTCGCACTGGAGCCTGAGTCTGGCCTGTGGCGGCACGCCGATGCCAGTACGCCAGCAGCGGTGGCGTGATAAGCATCACAAACAGCGGATTAAGTGATTGGAACCAAGTCATCGGGATCGGGAAGTCACCCGCATATCGGTCGACACCGCTGTCCGCCCACAAAGCTACTGTGTTACCGACCTGCTCATATGCGGCCCGAAATACTGTTACTGCGATTCCGATACCGACGAGGACTGTTATCGTTTCGCGCGCCATGCTGCTTGAAAATGGAGCATCCGCGCTCTGTTGACGTGATTGATCAGGTGGCAAGTAACGCTGACCAGCGACGTAAATAACAAGACCCGCCAGCATTCCCATGCCAGCAAGGCCAAAGCCATAATGCCATCCATACAACTCGCCAACGGTACCGCATGCTAGAGGCGCTAAGAAGCCGCCAATATTAATACCTACGTAGTAGACGTTAAAGGCCCAGCTACGGCGAGCATCGCCACATGAGTAGAGGTCACCCACTTGACTGGGTAACGACGGCAGGAAGAGCCCGTTGCCGAGGGCGATTGTGGCTAGCGCGAAGTAGAACCATGCTTCAAAGGCCATCATGAAGTGGCCGATTGCCATGATCGAAGCACCAATGACGATCGCGCGCCGCTTACCTAACCAGCGGTCGGCTAGCACTCCGCCGAGAATCGGCGTGAAATAGGCACATGCCGTATAGGCACCGTAGACGAATGAGGAGTGGGCCTGATCTAGGAGTAACTGCTTCGTCATGTAATACACGAGTAGGGCCCGCATACCGTAGTACGAAAACTGTTCCCACATATTTGTCAGAAACAGCACGGTAAGGCCGCGTGGATGCCCAAACCAGGTAGCGCGCGCTTTCATGTGGAAGCTCCACCCCAAACTTCAGCTCCCGCCCAAATCTTGCCGCCAGAGTAAGCGACACCGGGATGGCGATCGCGAGCGAGAAATATTGGGCCATCAAGATCGACTACATCGCATTCCTGACCTAGCACGAAGCTCGGGGCCATGGCCAAACTCGAGCCTCCCATGTTTCCGACCATGACTTGTAAACCGAGGCGTCGTGCCTCCTGCGCCATCATCAGACCCTCGGTCAGCCCGCCACATTTGTCGAGTTTGATGTTTATGACGTCGAATCGGCCTACGGCTCCCTCTACATCATCGAGCGATAGGATACTTTCGTCACCGGCAATCGGAATCGGCGAGCGCAAACCGTCGAGGTCGGCCTCGCGGCCGCGCGCCAGGGGTTGCTCTAGCAAAGCAACCCGCTGTGCCTGCAGGCCGGCGATTAGCGCATCAAGTTCCTTTTCCTGGAAGCCTTGGTTGCCGTCTACTCCGATCCAGACGTCAGGACGTGCGGCGCGTACGGCTTCCACACGGGCAAGGTCGAGGTCTAGTTCGCCAGTTAACTTGATCTTGATGTTGCTGGCTTGGGTGTAACAACGCGCGGTCTCGCCCATGGCGCCCGGTTCGTCCGCACCGATGGTAAAAGTGGTACGTAGCGGCCGTGGCGCACTCTTGCCAGCCAGTCGCCACACCGGGATCCCAATTCGCGCGGCTTCCAGCTCCCATAATGCGCAGTCGACGGCATTTCGAGCGCCTCCTGGCGGCAGCATATGGCGCAGCTCTTCACGACTCGGATACTCGGCGATCAACGTAACGGCGTTGTCCAATACCTTGAGCATAGCGGAAGCATTGTCGCCTAGGTAGTAGACGCCTCCGCCTTCGCCGCGCCCTCGGTACTCACCATCGCTTAAAGTGACCAAAACGACTTCGAAGGCATCGAACACATAGCCAGAGATGCGGAAGGGCTTCTGGAGGGGCAGCTTTTCGGCTTTAACGGTAACTTTAAGGCGTGCCATTAGTAGCTCACCGACATGGAAAACAAGTTGAAAGCTGCTAAAAGGTACGTAAGCAGTAGCGTTGCGGCGAGAAAAAGTACGCTCCAAATCTTGCGCGTATAACCTTGCCCATGCTTAAAAGCAAGCTGCAGGTTACGCGTACTAGCCACCAGCCCTGTGAGGAATGTGATCAAGCCCCCGATTTGCAGAATCCACATCCACGAGTCAAGCACGTCGGTGGCATTATCTAAAGTTGCCTCGAGACTCGCAACGATGCCTCCCCAGCCAGCCAGTACAACGAGGCAGGCAATAGCACTCAACTGAACTGCGAGCGCAACTTTCCGCGCGTGACCTTGCAAGTGGTGCGCTAGCCTGTGGCGCCGTCGAACAATCCAGCCTACAGGCATGCTCAGAGCAGTTAGCAACATCACTACAATACTGGCGCCTCCGATGGGCAGTATCCAGGCGCTGTTCCTTAATGCTGGCACACGATCAAAGACCATGAACGGTGACATGAAGTCCATACTCCAGCGAACCACCCGGTCACCGACAACCTTGGCTGCAATGCGATCTTCGCCATTGCGGTCGCGCCAAATAAAAGGAGCGATTTCCACCCATTCGCGCGGACGCTGATTGGGGCCGAGCAGGGCCGGAATGAGCAATTCACCCTTATCATTGAGTTGGACTTTCACTTGACCAAACAGATTGAACAAAGAGAAGAAGCTGGACTCGGAACGTCGACTGCTTTCCCAAGTTCCGACCATCATTTGAGCGTGCCGCTTTGCTTGTGATTCTTCGACTTGGCCGTCATTTGGCGCGGTATCTGGAAAATACCGATCAGCGAAATCGTGGAAAATTGCATTGCGAAGAGTGTTCGAAGCGTCTTCCCGTCCTCCACTATTTACGGACAGGTAAAGACCTACGCCTTCGTTCATAAAGAGGTGTAGCGCAGTGTGGAATGCTTCGGTGTCGCCAAGGTGAGCGATTACCTTACGGCCATTGACATTTGTGTCGAAAAATCCAAGCTGCATTCGGTTGAGCGGCGGCAGCAGAGAGGCCGGGTTCACTTTCTCTAGCGAACTGTCGTGCATTAGAGCGGTCGTTTCGGTGGATAAGATGCGTCGACCATTGAATTCGCCGCCCTGGAGGTGAGCGATCATGAAATTTGCCATGTCCACGCCACTGGCGGACATGGCTCCTGCTGGCGCTGGGTTGACGATTTCAAAACCTAGGGATGGCTGGCCGGGCTTCGCGTAGCCCTTGGCCATCAAGGGAGCTAACCCGGCAGGCAGCGGTTGGCGGAAGGTTGCAGTGCGCATTTCGAGAGGTGCAAATATGCGCTGCTCGACGTAATCGTCGAAGCTTATGCCAGAAATGCGTTCAACCACGTATCCGGCAAGTGCTGTTGCATAATTTGAGTATGCGGGCGTAGTGCCAGAGTCGAAAATGCGCTCCGGAACGCGCTTCTTCATCAAGCGGCTAAGTGGGATGAAATTCGATTTGTCATAGACAAGAAGGTACTTTGCCGACTCTTCGAAACCTGCTGTATGCATCATCATCTCGCGCATGGTAACGGGCTTGCCGGCACGTGGCGGAATCTTAAAGTCGAGATAGCGGTTTATGTCAGCGTCAAGGTCCAGTCTGCCTTGTTCGACCAATTGCATTACAGCAGTCCACGTGACAAGCTTCGACACCGAGCCTGGACGGAACAAGGTACGTTTGCCGTCTACCGGAAGTGCTTTTTCCACGTCGGCATAACCAAAGCCTCGCACGGTAAGGATTGCACCGTCCTTTACCACAACCACAACAGCCCCAGGTATGTCACTAGTGTTAAGCGCAAAAGGCAAATAGCCGTCCAGCCAAGAGTCAACATCGGCCTTGTCAAGGGGCGATGCCTCCCCTGTCTTACTAGAAAAAGCGGATGTCTGCGTACCTTTGCTTGGTGTGTTGACCGAAGGAGTATCCGTGGCGAGGGTAGGAGGTGGTATGGTGGAAGCTTGGTCTACCTGTGGGCGCCCCATGGCGGTGCCTCCTAGGCATAGTGTAATCAACAACAACGTTTTCAAAATACTCATCGTGTCTCCACCTGTAGATTGCGGTCGATGGGTTGAGCCGATAGAATCAACTCTCGATCCGAACAATTTTCTCTGTTTGGAGAAATATCGTCCTGTTCGGAGAATTTGTCAACGATCATGTATATATCATCTGAAGCCCCAACTTTGGGCGCGTTGCTCCGTGGCTTGCGTAGTCGACAAGGCTGGACTCTAAAAGAAATGAGTGTGAAAAGCGGCATTCCTGTGTCGACGCTGTCAAAGGTCGAGCATGGTCAGCTTACGCTGACCTATGACAAGCTTTATCAACTTAGCCAGAGACTTGGCATGCGCATGTCGGAACTGTTCGCGGAAGAGGAAAGTGACGCCGAGCCTGTCGTGACCGCGAGACGCAGCCTAGGGAATTTGGCTACAGCAGTCCGGGTTGAAACGCCTAACTACGACTACTACTATCTATGTGCCGAGTTGCGCAGGAAGCGCATGATTCCAGTTCTTGCGCGTATTCGTGCAAATACAGTCAAGGAGTTTGGGCAACTCGTGCACCACTCGGGCGAAGAATTCGCCTTTGTACTCAAGGGTTCGGTGGCACTGCATACAGAGTTTTACGATCCAGTTACCCTGCATGCAGGAGAGTCCGTGTACTTTGACTCGAGCATGGGGCACGCCTATCTTGTACCGGAGGGGTGCGAAGAGGCGGAACTCCTGAGTGTCATGGCAGGTGGAAACGAGGAAGAAGTGCAGACTGCACTTGGTTCTCATGCGCGTGAGAAAGCACAGCTATAACTCACATCCTGCGTTGCACGTGTTAGCCATGAGTTCGCTGACTTGCCGTCTAAAGGCCACGTGCCTCCCAAGTACCGAAACGGACCTGTGCCTCCCAAGTACCTCAACGGCTCTAGTTGGCGCTTTGATGGTGATCTCTTACTCAAACGCCAGCATACCTCTACCAGCATTCGGCGGCAGGTGTTTCAGCATGCAACAGAGTTTGGTTGCATACGTCACTGTGCGCGCTCAGCATCAAGTAGTCTGTTAGTTTAGCGTCATTTCCAAATTGACTGGTTTGCAGCTGACAACTGCACTTAGCACCGATGCACCTCTGCGCGCACATACTCGCTTGCTCGATATAGATGTGTTTTGAGACTGAGCTTTCAGAACTAGGAAGCATCAGCCGTCCGGTAAAGCCTCAGACTAGGGGCCATTGTTGTTGGTATGTTCCAACCGCAGCCGGGTAGGAAGGCAAGCCGGAGTTCTTACGAATTCCTTTGTAAAGTAATCATATCTGCAACGTCTAAGCACTCACGTCGCCTTTTAATGATATCGCTACTAAGCTGCCATCCGTAAGCAACCATCATGTCGACGCGCGGACGGTAACGTAGACGCTCTTGCATCTAAACAGACGATCATGTGCTTCTACCACTAGAAGGCACGCTCAACTAGTTGCCCAATGCCAACGAAACGAACAATCCGTCAGTAAATCTGTTGAATTTGAGCAATTTTGCTGGATGCGGGCCATCCATTGCTTTACTATGCCTCATAGTGGCCATGTGGAAATTTAAGTTTCTTAGATAGCATGTGGTCAGTGTTCTGCCACGCTCCGGATACAGTTATGAACATTGATGAAACAACACTTGGAATTGTCCTGGGCTTGGCGTCAATCATGGCAAGCATAATCTTCGCTTTGTTGCACATAGCTGATACAAGAATTCCAGGTATTAGGTATTGGGCAGTATCTGCGTTATTGATCGGTTGTGCACTTGCATTAGATGCCTCTCCATTCGGGACGACGTCGAAAATTGCCGACTTCTTGCTTGATGTTCCTTTAGTCATTGGTCAAGTCTTATTCGCGGCAGGCGTTGCGAATTTTGTACGGCGGAGCTTCGCCCGTTTTTTCTTGCCCTTGATCGTATTAGTCATATTGGCATCTACTTTTGTATTCACATGGGTTTTGCCAAACAATTTAGCGAGAGGAGCAATACTCTCAATTGTTTATGGGGTGGTTTGCGTATGGGCGGCTTGGCTACTGTTTCGTTATCGAGAGCCGCCAGCTCCCTATGCTTATGTAATAGCAGCCATCATTGCCATGGCTCAAGCGGCCGCAGCGCTTGTTCAGGCAATGCTTCTCATCACTATACAAAACAACATAGAGTTTACGTTAGCAAAGGAAATTGCCGGAGCTTTAGCTATTTTTGCAGGTGCTATCTCTAGCGTTGTCCTTGGAAATTGGATCTTATTCCTTTTGATTATGCTTCGTCTAGTTAATGAGGCAAATGCTCGTGCAGAGCGGGATACGCTAACCGGCTTATATAACAGAAGGGGACTTCGCTCTCATATTGATAGGCTTAAGAAACTTGCGACGGCACCGCAAACCATAACAGTCATGCTCTTGGATATCGACTACTTCAAAAAGATAAATGACCAGAATGGTCATGACTTTGGCGACAAGATCCTAATAGTGATGGGGCGCGTCTTACAGGACTTCGCTTGCTCGAACGTTGTTCCATGCCGTTGGGGAGGGGAGGAGTTCTGTATTGTAATTAATGACTTTTCCGAGCAGGCGATTCGGCCCTTAGCCGAAAATATTCGAAGCGAATTCCAGAAGCAGACAAGTGAAGCCTTTTCAAATAAATCTTGGGCCACTACTAGCATTGGCGTGGCTACTTCCAAAATTCAAAAGGATATCGAGTTCTCAAGAATTGTATCGGAAGCTGACGTTCAGTTATATCAAGCAAAGACCTCGGGGAGAAATCGCGTTTGCGGTCCTAAGGGGCCGGCATTCGATTCAATGCATGAATTTACAATATAGATTCGTTCTCTAAATCAAGCGCATTGATTGCGGGGATAAGTGCCGACCGCTTAAGAATAGGCTTGCTCGTATATGGCGAGCTTAAAATTATAACGAGCTTCCATTTAACTGAGCGAGGCCCGCTTGGCGGGACAAGTTAGTGTCTTTTGCCAACACGTTTTTAATCCCCCCCTCTATCCAACCAGTAGGCACATAGTTTCGCGGCAACTCTGCGGTAGCCGTGCTTGACTAGCTGCTATGTGACAATACTTCTCCGCCACGCGGCTGGGTTGGCACCGGTCATTTTCCGAAATGTCCGGCTGAAGTGTGCCGCGTCAGCGAAACCGGTTGAGTTTGCAATTTCTTCCAAACATCGATTGGTGTTCAAAAGTAAAAACTTCGCGCGGCTGACGCGTGCTTGTAGCTGCCATTGATATGGCGCTAAGCCAGTTGAGGCCTTGAATGCACGGCAGAAATGCGCCTGTGACAAACCAACGAGCTCTGCAAGCATGCAAAGTTCCACCTTAGCTGGCATCTTCGCTTCAAGAAGGTCAAGAGCGATTTTGAGTTGGCGCGACGAAAGTTTGCTTTCGCTCCCTTTGACGATCTTGGGGCGCTCGTAGAGTTTTGCTCCAATCGCTGCAGTTAAAGAATCTCCATAGAGTTGAGCGGTCGGGTCGTCACTATCAAGATTTTCGCTCAACAATTTGATTAGTGTCCACACCTCGTCGTCCGAAGCGCGGTATCGCGGAACGTCAACAAATTTCAGAGTATCGGATATTTGTAAACGCTCTTGAAGTAAAACCGAGTCGAAGCTGAGCGTTGTACACTTGAGAAAAGTAGTGTATTTGCAATATGCCCACACTTCCATGTCCGCCGGTATGATAAATAAAGAACGGGGCTTGTAGGGCACAGGGTTTGGCGTGTTAGGCCTGCACCTAGCCTCGAGAAGGTCCGGTCCAACCTCTTCGAATTGTGCATTTAGCCAGGTCAAGTTCGCAGCGCGCTCAACCTGATATAAAACCCTGCCGGTGCACGTAAGATCATGTCGTTCGATGTGAATACCATTCCAACTACCTACCGCGACGTCGGCTTTTGCAATATTCTCAGGAAGCTCAATAGAGGACGACATATAATTGCTATTTAAAATTTAGGCGATCAGGGCTTGTCAGGCTGCGAAAGTGGACGTGATTCGAATGACTGCAATTGTCATAGCGCTTTCGATTGCGTATGTTTTGCTAGGATAAGAGCTGATCTACTTTGCACTGCTGGTGCGTGCCTATTAATCTGCCCACTCTAACCAGATTAGCGTAACAACAAAGCGGATCAGTGCAATTATTCATAGCTCATAACCTTAGCTTTTCTGATCTGTTAAAGTCAACAACATTTGCGGATTCTGCGTTCCACTTTTCGCAACTCAGTTTCGTCAATTGTGCGCAGCTGAGTTGTTGTTGAGATTCCGCATCTTCTAGAAACGTTGGGCTGGCAGCCTAAAATCAGTCACTTCTCTTGTCGAATGTGCCAAGCACTGCAAAGACTAGTTTCGAATGTGCCCCACGATCGAACGTTCAACTGCTCGCATACGCCAGTGCCCCACAACGGGATCCCTTTCAACCTTTCATCGGCAGAAGTCTTTGTGAGCCGTGTTGATGCTCGCGGATTTATGACATCTCCACATCTTGCTACGTAATGTTTGGTCTGCCGGAAACTGTCCAGAATCTGCTGACTCAATTCACACATGGTGTCGTGTACGGCAATGCGGAAGAGTGCAGGAGATCGTGGCTTCCAGCGTGAATCATGCCTTGGCTGCTGCAACCGCCTGCGCCGCTTATGCCCTGGGGCATTGTGGCGGCACTTGCCAATTTGCGCTGCGTGCGCTGTAATATGTGGTGCGTATTGGGCAAGGCCACTTGACCTTCATTCCGGTAACTTAGCCACCTCCTTAATTTCAAACTGAAAGCCATACAACCAGGTCACGCCGACCGCCGTCACGTTGGGGTAGGGGGCCACGCCCCAGAACTCCAGCGCCACGCCCCAAATCCGATCGAAGCGCTTTTCCGGGTCGACGATGAAAACGGTTATGTCGATCACATTTGCGAAGCTGCAGCTGGCCGCGCCGAGCACCGCGTTCAAGTTCTGGAAGGCAGGCAGCACTTGGGTATCGAAATCTCGTTCTGGCGAACCATCCTCGTGGCTGCCAACCGACCAGAGACAAACGAGAAGCCGCCAGACTTCACCGCCGGCGAATAGCGGTTTATATCATAGATGACTTGACGGCCGGCCGGGATGACTACTTAACGTACTGTCATCGCATTCCTCCATTGTTGAGGTCATGAGAATGATAGTCTGTTGCATTGTGCGGATATACATCCAATCCGCGTCAAGACTGGTTGCTTATCCAACATAATTAGGGAGGTAAGATGGCAGCGTTTACGCAATCCGCGCGTTCGTGCATGTAATTGAGAAAGGCAGCTATGAGGGCTGCCTAGACCTTGCACATGAGCTGCACCTGCGTAACCCAGCTGGTGCAGCAGCTGGAAGCCAGCCTGCGCGTCAAGCTCCTCAATCACACCACGCGCAAGGTCAACGCCACTGAAGCCGGTGCCCATCTACTACCAGCGCGTTGCGCGTCGTCTGTCGGATCTCGAGGACGTCGAGGTCGGCCTGCCCGGCAACGCCGCCACTCCACGCGTACAGTTGCTGGGTTGATGTGCTCAGGCCCTTCGCCCATATGCTGCTGGTGCCGGCCTTGCCGGGCCGTCCACCTGCAGTACCCTAGAATTCGATTGGAAATGGGCGCCAGCGACCGCAAGGTTGACCTCATCGGCGAGAACGTCGACTGCGTCCTTCGCGGCGGCGAGATCGTGCATGGCTCGCTGGTTGCGCGACGTATTGGCGAGTCAGGCCTAGGCATATATGTCGCGCTTGCGTATTTTGCGCACGCTGGCGTGCCCACCCTCCCACTTGACCGAGCTAATTCACTCGCATCATCGCATCGTCCGTTTTCTCTAGGATAGCAGCGGCGGCTTCCCCTAAGCCATGCACTGCGGCCGCGAGATGGCGTAGGTCGGCGGCACGCACATCCTGTCGATCGACGACGGCAACACCTATTTCACCGCCGGGCTAGCAGGCCGGGGCGTTCTGTGCCTCCCCGATTACATGGCGCGTGAACACGCGCTAGCAGCCCGCCTGATGCCGCTGCGTATCGCGTATCCGTCGAACCACCATATGAGCCTCAAGCTGAGCGTCTTCATCGATTGGGTGAGCGCGTTGTTGGCGCAGCACGCGCCGCTGCCGGGGTAGGGCTGTAGGCCTTCAGCAGCAGCACCGCCCCTACACTCGAGCGGTTTGCTGAACAGGAAGCTCTGGTATTCGTTGCAGGAGATCCTACGTGATACAAGAGCCGGGGCCCCACCATCCTTCATTTCACTTTTGGTGAAAGTTCGTATTTATAATGCATTTAGATTAAAGAGAAGTTCGCCTTCTTGGGTGCGCACCTCGATGGCTGCAAGATTAGCCTTTATCACTACGCCTTGTGCAGATGATGCTTCAGTAATCTGTATGTAGCTCTTCAATCGCATATTAGACGTTTGACTGCGAGCGCGCTCGATTCTTTTTGCTTCATTTGTAGAATTTGGTTTGTAGACAAGGAATTTAGCCGGAACGGTTAAATTATACTTGGGTGTTTTTGTGTAAGATATTCGCGCAGATTCGTAAACATATTTCTCAGCGTCTGACTTTAGGCTGGATAAATCAAAAGTATTATCGTTGAAATCGTAGTCGCCGAGAAAGAGTGCGCCTTCTAAAACGATATATCGGTTAGGTGCTTTTGCCATCTCAGCTTTGCTCATTGCCGCTACTCTTTGAATTTGCTCCCTGCGTTCGAATCCGTCAGCTGAGAAAGGCTTTTCCGAAACCAGCGACGCTATTTGCTCATCATTGATAGGGGTCTTGTTTAACTTCAAGAAGTTCAAGATGTGTTCTCGGTCGGTGCGGAGGTGTTTGTACGCCTCAGCGGGAACTCTCTCCAGAGCGACATTGGTAGCTCTACTGGAGTCCACTTCGCATTTGCTGACGAGGAGTTTTTGATTGAGTCGAGTACCTTTGTCGTACATTGGCGATTTAATGTAGGCCGCAGCAGCGTATTTCTTGTAGAACTCAAAAACGTCCGCCATTGCCTTTTGAGCGGATTCGGATTTCACCCGTAAGGTTAGTGGGCTGAGAGCCTTGAATTTGCCTCCCGTTGCGGCGGTTGTCCAAAGGTTTGAAGAGCGGTTCATGAAGTCTTCATTGACACTTGAGACTGAGCAAATGAAGGTTTCCGTATCCTTCGCACTAGGTTTTATCGGCCCTGGTAGAGGAGGAATTGACTGCGCGAACGCTTGCACGGCGACAAGGGATGCGATTGCGAAAGCAAACTGGTTTAGCATGAGAGAATGTTTAGAAGGTTAATGGAGCAGGCGCGCCATACAAGTGCGCTGTATTAGCTAAAATTGCTGGACAATATAGAAGCGTGCTTTCTCGCTAAGTCGTCGAGCAACATGCTGCGGTTCAGTGGAGCTAAACCGTGGCGAGCTAGAAAGGCGTCGAGCTTGGCAAATGAAATATACTCGCCGGTGCCGTGGGTGCACTTCGCAGCGACTGTTGGCTGCAATTCTGCCGCTTGGACTGGCAAAGCTGGGGAGGTGGACGGAACTGTTGGAGTGATAACGGTAGCTGCTGTCGGAGTTGATGACCCCGCACTGCTACCGCCAACACAGCCAGCTAGCGCGAACATAAGGGCAGTGATAGCCGCTAAGAGCTTTGATGCATGCATGATTGATCCTTGGAATCTCGACGAAAGAGGCGGCAGCCGTCGACAGGGCTCCACTCACTAGACATGAGCACTGTGCCCGATGTCGTTAGAGCTGGCGTCGACACCTGCACTAACCCTATTCCCGTCAAAAAAGAGTAAGTATATCAACTTCTGCCGTCGTTCTACGTTTTTCGTAGAGAAATTTTATGGGGCATCTACGATTATCGTCGTATGCCTGCACGCCCCAAGATCATCAACTCAACTATTGGCCGCCGCCTTCGTCAAGCGCGTGAACGGGCGGGGCTGCCGCAGGACCGCTTAGGTGTACTTGCCGGACTCGAAGAATCGTCGAGTAGTGCTCGGATGAGCCGATACGAAGGCGGGGTACATGAACCACCGATGAAATTCGCTGAAGCGCTAGCAAAGGTCTTGGGCGTACCAGTGGCTTTCTTCTATTGCAACGATGATCGTCTCGCAGAGATTATTCTTGCGTATTCCAGTGTTTCCGAAGCGAAACGGGAAGCCCTCTTATTGTCTGCACGCAGTCTCGTGGCCTGAATAGTGGTGAGTTGAGCAGTTGGTCTTAGATACGTCAGCACAAAGTTGACTGCGAGAGATTGACCTGCTGTGCGCGATGAGGTGGTCTTGATATTGCTAGTTGCAAGGACTAATCAGGAGTCATCCAACAATTTAGGCTTACTCGTATTGTTGGCAAAAATCGATATGTAAGCGGCCTGTTTATGTCCGGATGTCCAGCAATAAAATGGAAGCGCTGACATACTTGAGCAATACGGTGCGATCGTGTTAAGGAGACGCTGGGACAGCGTGCAATTTGATCGTAGCCGCTAGTCCACCTTCTGGATGATTAGCGAGTATTAATTCACCGCGATGCGCCTCAATGATGCTACGCGCGATCCCGAGGCCCAGACCAAGCCCCCCGTCGTTGCTGGCACGGCCGTGATCGAGGCGAACGTACGGCTCGAACAGGCTGGCTACCGCATCCTGCGGCACGCCTGGCCCATTGTCGCGCACTACGATCTCGATCCATTCGCCCTGCCGACGCACTCCAATGTAAGCCCGTTCACCGTAGTGGAGAGCGTTATCGAGGAGATTGCCGATGGCGCGCTTGAGGGCGAGCGGCTTGCCATGCACGGTCAGGCCGCAGCCCTCGTACACGACAACTTGACCGGCCAAGCTAGCGCTTTTAACCATGCGCTGCAACAACCCGTCGAGCCGGATCGCCGTCGGATTTTCGTGGATATCGCTATCCTTGACGCACTGCAGCGCTCCCTTAACCATCATGTCCAGTTCGTCAAGATCTTCCTCGAAATCGCTGCGCAACGCTTCGTCGTCCAGGAGTTCGGCACGTAGCTTGAGTCGTGTAATGGGCGTGCGCAGGTCGTGCGAGATTGAAATAAACAGGCGGTCGCGATCGGCAATGTAGCGCGCGATCCGCTCGCGCATTGCGCCGAATGCGCGGGCGGTATTCACGAATTCGTAGCTTCCAGATTCGGGAAGCGCAGGCGCATTTTCCTCCTTGCCGAACGCTTCGGCTGCGTCGGACAGGGCGGCGAGCGGACGGGTAATCGAACGCACCACCAGGATCGACAGCAACAGCACGGCGAGCAGCGACATGGCTTGAGGCAGCAGCCGGTCCATCGCCAGCGGATCGTGGCCTTTCAGGAAGTAGGGGTTGGGCATCAAGGTTGCCAGATAAAGCCAGTTGCCTGTTTCTAGTTCGGTTTGGATCACTAGAATCGGTGCCGGGTCGGGCTTCAGCATGAGGACATGCCGGACCCAGGTATCGGGGAGGTCGGCTAGGCTTAGTCCGTCAGGTGTCATAGCTAGTTGCTCGGGCCGGGCAAAGTCCAGGCGAAATCGTACCCCCGCCGGTAGCTCGGCGCGCAAAGTCGTGTCGAGCGCCCTCAGCGCCTCGATCGTAAGCGGCTCGGATGGAATGGGCCGCACCGAGACTGCGGCGCGATTCAGGCCTACGTAAAAACGTGTACCGCCCATCTCGCGGAACTGCTGGATTAACAACCCGCGATGTGCCGGCGGCAAGCTGCGAAAGAAACGGATCGAACTGGCCACGCCCTGGCCGATATATTGCGCCGCCACTCGCAAGTCCGTAGTTGAACGACTGCGCAACTGCATGCCCCAGATCATGCTGGCCGCGAGCTGTGTCAGCAGCAGGCCGGCCACCATCACGAGGGACAAGCGTCCCAGGAGCGACTGCGGCCACAGGCGCCAGCGTCGCTCAGCCATGCGCGACACTGACCTCGGAAGCGAATACATAGCCGACGCCGCGCACCGTTTTAATCAGGGCAGGCTGCTTGCCATCGTCCTTTAGGCGCAGGCGCAAGCGGCTGATCTGGACGTCAAGCGAGCGGTCGAACGGGCCGGCGTCACGCCCGCGAGTCTCTTCGCACAGTATTCCACGGTCGAGGATGTCACCTGGGTGCTCGACGAAGTATCTCAGCAGTTGGAAGTCAAGTCCGGTAAGAGAAACCGGCGCGCCATCAGGGTCCGTCACTCTTCGCTCGACCGTGTCGAGGACGAACCCATTGAAGCTGTAGTAGCGTGGCGCCGCGTCGGGCTCGGCGCCGGTGCGGCGCAGGATGGCCTTGATACGGGCGAGCAGCTCGCGCGGGCTGTAGGGCTTGGCGATGTAGTCGTCCGCGCCCAGCTCGAGGCCGACCACGCGGTCGGTTTCGTCGGAGCTCGCGGTGAGCATGATGATCGGGACATTGGAGCGGCGCCGCACTGTCCTGCACAGCGCGAAGCCGTCGGTATCGGGGAGCATCACATCCAGGATCACGAGCGAGAGCTGAGCTTCGTAGGTGTTGAGGGCGACCAGGAAGCTTTCTCCATTGTGCGACAGCAGCACCTGGTACTGGCTCTTCTCGAGGTAGGTCTTGAGCAGGGTGCGGGTCTTCTGGTCGTCGTCGACGATGAGGATTTTGCGGTTCATGACTTATCGTGGCAGGTGCGCATCGAGGCGCAAATTGAGGGTGCGAAACAGGGTGGAGAGGCGTTTCTGGACATCGGCGGCGGAGACGCTGTCGTCCGCGAAGTAGCGCCGGACCTCGGCGATGATCACGTCCCGGTTCTCCTCGCCGGTCGCCATCCGGTGCACTAGGCTCGGGACCTGCGCGGACTGGCCGCGCGCGAACGCCGTCCAGGATGCGCGCGCGCAGCTGTCCATTACGCCGGTATCGGCGTCGCGGCGCACCGGCACCGAACCCTTGGCAAGGTTGTAGTCCTGCTGCACCTCGGCGCTCATCACGGTACGCGCGAACATCTCCTGGGCCGCGACCCGCGGCGCCGGCCCCTTGGCGAACATGGCCAAGGTATCCACGCTGTACAGGTGGAGCGGGCCGGTGCCAGGCATGGGCAGGCAGGCGAAATCCGCGTCCACCCGAAAACCCGGTCCGTTCAGCTCGGCCTTGGCCCAGTCCCCCATCACCAGCATGGCGCCTTCGCCGTTGGCGAAACGGCGGGCCACCTCGGTCCAGGGCTGGTCGCGCACCGGCGCCATCCAGGCCTTCATTTGGCGCAGCCGCAGCAGCGCCGTGAACAGCCGCGCATCGGCCGCGGCACGCGCGCTCTGGCGTACGAACAGCTCGTGATAGAACTCCGGGCCGCCGGACGACAGCACCAGGTTCTCGAACAGGGCTGCCACCTGCCAGTCTTCGCTGCTCTGGACGAAGGGCGCGACGCCAGCCGCGCGCAGCACGGGCGCCACCTTCTCGAGGGCGGTCCAGCTGGTCGGTGGCGTGAGTCCCAGACGCGAGAACAGCTTGCGGTTGTAAAGAACGGTGTTGATTCGATGGATACCTAACGGGACGGCGACCGTGTTGCCGCTGCGGCCGCGCACCAATGTGCGCACTGTCGGGAACATGACCCTGTCCCAGTTTCCGGCGACGGCAACCGACTCCAGGTCAAGAAGCAGGCCCATGCCCGCCCATTCGCTGATCGAGACACCGATGATCTGGGTGGCGTCCGGCGCGCTGCCGGCGAGCACACGGCTCTTGAGGACCTTGCCGGCGCCCAGGCCGGCCCCTCCCGGAACGGCCGCGTCGATCCAGCCGACGCCCCCGCGCGCCAGGCGAGCCGCCAGCAGGTCGGCAGCCCGTCGTTCGCTCTCGGAAGTCCACCAATGCAGGACCTGCAGCGGCTCCGCAGGCGCGGACAGTCCGGCTGCTGCGGCTGCGAGGCTGACAGTCAGCAGCGCCCCTCCTAGGAAGCGACTCAGGCGCGCGCCGCACCTTCCTCTCACTGCATGCTCGCAAACGCCTGCCATGGTTCCTCGTGGAGTCGAACAATGATCGAGGCATTCTAGCAAACAAGACTTTCCTTGCGAGCATGTTTCTGGTCTAAGGCCAGCGGCGCAGCGCCTGACCCTTAAGTGCGTAGAACAGGATCCATGCATAGCATGGCAGGAGCAGCCAGTATGCAGCTTGTGGGCTGCTATGGTCTGATAGCGCACCGTAGGCCATGGGCAGGAGCGCTCCGCCGGCAATGCCCATGATCAGTAGTGCTGCGCCGTTCGCGGTGTCGGATCCGAGATCCGCCAGCGCTAGCGGCCAGATCGCGGGCCAAACCAGGGCATTGGCTAATCCCAACAGGGCGAGACAAAGGACGGAATCTGGGACGTGGCGAATCGGCGACCAGCCGAGCAGTGCTTCCGCTATGACCGTACTGCCCGCAGGAGCAAGGGTAACGACGAGGCTGAATAGGATGCCGAGTGCTGCCGACACCTGCAGCGCGCGTGACTGCGAGATGTAGCGCGGAATGGCGGCTATTCCAGCCAGATAACCTACAACCATGAAGGCCATGGTTAGTGAGGTAAGTGATGCGTATCCTGGCAGCCCGAGGTGCTGGCCGTATAACCCGATGGTATCGCCCGCGATCACTTCCACGCCGACGTAGACAAACAGGGCGGCAGCCCCTAGTACGAGCTGAGGGTGGCGCAGCACATCGAAGCGGCTGCTGCGCTCGCCCTCGCGGCGGTCGGGTGGGATTTCGGGAATCGGCAAGGCCGCCACCAGCAAGGCCATCAGCACCAGTGCCCCGGCCATCATGGCATACGGCGTTGCCAGCCGTTGCGACAGCTCCGCGCGAAGCGCGGCACGGCCGGCGGCGTCGGTGGCCTTGAAGACATCGTCCGAGTAAGCGTCCATCCCGGTCAGGACCAGGCTGGTGAACATGAGCGGTACCAGCACTCCCGCGCCTTTGTTGAACAGTCCCATGATGCTGATACGGGTGGCCGCGCTGTCGCGCGGTCCTATGCACACGAGATAGGGATTGATCGCCGTTTGCATCAGAGTCATGCCGGAGGCCAGGGTGAACAGGGCAAGCAGGAACAGCCCGTATTCGCCGCTGCGTGCAGCCGGGACGAACAGCAGGGCGCCACCGCCCATGATCGCTAGGCCGAGCCCCATTGCGCGCCGGTAACCCGTGCGGCGCAGGACGGCGGCAGCCGGCAGGGCCATAACCGTATAGGCGATGTAAAAGGCGAATGTGACCCAGAGCGCCTGGAAGTTGTTGAGGTCGCAGGCGATTTTCAGGAAAGGTATCAGTGAACCGTTGATCCAGGTGGCGCAGCCGAGGACAAAGAAGAGCAGGGCGACGACGCCCATTGCCAGCGTTACCTGGCGCGTGCTGGTCGCCGGCGCCAGGATGTGTGGCGGATTATCGGTGATCATGAGTGGGGTCCTAGAAAGAGATAATCCGGCGCGCGCAGCGCGCCGGCACGGGCGCAGCTTCAGAACTTCGCGCGCAGGCCCAGGCTGTAGCGGGCGCCGTTCTCGTACACACCGACCGGCAGGCCGTCCGTGGTGTTGGTGCGGATCAGCTCATTGTTCAGGTTGACGGCGTTGGCATACAGGGCCAGTTGGGGCGTGAGGTCCCAGCTTGCGCTGGCGTCCCATTGCCCGTAGGCGCTGGTGACGTCCTGGCCGCCCTGGTTCAGTCCGCCATACGATTTGGAGCGGTAGTTGTAGGAAAGACGCGCCGAGAAGCCGGCGCGCTCGTAGTACACGCTGGCATTGAGCTGGTTGCGCGAGTTGCCCACCACGTTGAGCTTGCGTCCATTGGCCAGCGCTCCGGTCTTGGCGTCGGTGAACGTGTAGTTGACGATCGAGCCTAGGCCGTTGCCGAAAGCCTGCTGCCACTGAAGCTCGACGCCGTTGACGGTCGCGCCGTTGTCGGCGTTCTGTGGCCGGGTGACGGGGCGCTGCACGCCGGCCACGTTCTCGATCGCGGTCGAGGTATAGATGAAGGTGTCGAGGTGCTTGCCGAAGGCCGTGGCCGAAAGAAGCGAGGCGTCCGAGAAGTACCACTCCGCGCCCAGCTCCCACTGGTTGGCGTGGAAAGGCTTGAGCAGCGGATTGCCGGCCGTGGCGGCGTTGGTGGTGCCGCTGACCTCGGTACTGGCGGAGAGGTCGCTGTAGGTGTTGCGCGCCATGACGCGAGAGACGGCGCCGCGCAGCAGCAAGTCCTTGCGCAGCTCATAGACTGCATTCAGGCTGGGCAGGGCGTCGGTGTAGCTGCGGCCGATGCTCACCGGCGCGTAGGCGCCGCGGCCGTTCAGGTCCTGGTTGGCCTGCGAGGTCTGGCGGGTACGCACCAGGCGTACGCCGAAGTCGCCGCGCCAGGGGCCTGTGGCGAAATTCGCCTTCACGTAGGCGGCCGAGATGCGTTCCTTGATCCGGTAGTATTCACCCAGGGCCTCGGCATAGGTCATGGCCTTGTCGTACATGGCGAAACCTTTACTGGCGGCCAGCGCATCGTTGACCCATGCAAACTGGGTCAGCGAGCCGGCGGTCGCCGCCTTTTGGCTGATCTGTGGCGAAGGCCCGGTGGACAGGTCGGCAAGGCTGAAGGATTGCCAGCCGGGGCTACCCGGCCCGGCGGTGCCGATGATGCGGCGATTGCTTACTTCGCCGTCGCGGAACTTCAGGCCGAACTTGACCGACTTGATGAAGGCGCGGTCCAGAAAGAACTCGAGGTCTCCCTGGGCATAGTCTTCCTTGCTGTCCATGCGCCGGATCCAGTCGCGGGCGCCCTGCAGGGTCAGTTTGCTCGGGTCGAGCGGATTCATGTCGAGATACTGGACTTCATAGGTATCCGGGGCCAGGTTAATGGTAGCCCGAGTATTGCCCGTGAACCAGAAATTGCGGTCGTGCTCGCTGCCGCCAGCAGCCGAGGTCGTACCAGCCTGTACATGCAGGCGCCAGCCGTCTCCGTCGAGGTTGCCCTCAAGGTCGAGCACCCGCGACTTGACATAGGCTTCGCGGTAGATCGGCTCGAAAGACACCCCGTTGACCGGACCCACGGTGCCACCCACCACCGACTGGGTGCCGTCCGAGGTCGTGATGAAGCGCGGTCGGCTGATTCTCAGCACATTGTTCGGCTCGACCAGGCCGCCGATCTGCCACAGGTAATTCTGGTTGTTGTTGTCCATGTCCATGTCCGAATGCAGGTAGTTCAGGGACACGTCGGAGTTCGCCGTAGGACGCAACTGCAGCGTTAGGTTGACGGTCTTGCGTTCGCGGTCCTGGCGGAAAATCGGCGTGCCGCCGCCCCAGGAGGCGTACACATTCGGGGTGGCGCGGCCGTTCTCGTCGATGACGGTGTACTTGGTAGAGTCGGTAAAGTTTTCCAAACCATCACGGCGCATGGTGCGCTTCTGGTGGCTCAGCGCCAGCAGGACGCCGGCGGTGCGGGCTTCGTTGTGCCAGTTGAGCAGGCCGGACCACTGGGGATCGGTCTTTTCCGGCAGTTCGCTGTAGGTTGCTTCCGCCGATACCTGTGCCGTCAGCGCATCCTTGAATTGCAGGGGCTTGCGGGTCTTGACGATTACCAGGCCGCCGATGCTGCCCTCGTCGAGGTCGGGCGAAGGGCTTTTGTAGACATCGAGGCTGCCGACCAGTTCGGACGGCAGGATGTCATAGTTGAAGCCGCGGCTCTGCGCGTCGTTCTTCCACCAATAGGCCGAGGCTACGTTCTGGCCGTTCAGCTGGGTCATATTCAAGTTCTTGTCGGTACCGCGCACGAAAATGTCGCGCCCCTCTCCCCAGGTCCGGTCGACGGAGATGCCTGGGACCCGCTGGAGGGCGTCCGCGACGTTCTTGTCGGGAAACTTACCAACGTCTTCCGCACTCACCGTGTCGACGATGTTTAAGGCATCGCGCTTCTCGGCAAGGTTACGCTTCTGAGTTGCGCGCAAGCCTTTGACCTCCACTTGCTGGATGCTCGCCGCCTCGGTGGGATCGGCGATTGCGGTCTGGCTCCACGCAACGTGGCTGGCTACGGCACCTGCCAGTGCGACGAGTTGGGTAAGGCGCTTCTTGCGTGGTGGATGCTGGTTCATCTTGTGTCCCTTGTTGTTCGTGTTGTCAGCATTTTTGAAAGTTAGCAGGCTCCGCCTACCGGTACCGACCGCTGGGAAGAAATATCTAATAAGGCTTGGTTTTCGGTGCGACCCGACCAATCTAGTGGCATGTCTTTACAGATACGTTTGAATGCTAGCAGGGGAGAAAATGTAACGCTAGACCGTGGCCGTATTTGTCGGGCACTTCTAAGTTGCTGATTATTTGAGGTATTTTTGGGCTGGGTCTATTATGAGTTACGGAACATTACGAAGTGACTTACCCGCGGGACAGGGACATCGTGCGTAGAAGAAGCGCTAGTAAGCTTGAGAGAGCGTTCTTTACAAAACTTTACAAACTCAGCTATCAGCAGTATCACCACTCCAACAGCGATACCAAGCTTGGATGCCCGCTTAGGCCAAGTACCAAGTAACCGCTGAACCACTTTCGACCGCTAACAGTCGATTTCAGCTCACTAGATAGGGAGGCTCGAGGTATGGACGGAACCCTCCGGCCAGTTTCATATTAGACTCACGTTAGACCAAGCGGCACTGCCTACACTGTTTCTGGCCTGTTTCGAACGAGAAGGCTCGAGCGGATCCGATTAAAACGCTTTGTTGAGATCCGCGCTTAGGAGGTCCACGCAAGCCTGTACTAAAGGGAGAGTTCCCGATGAGGTATCTGTATGACCACGCGGGCATGCCTATCGGAACAAACCTCGCGTTCTTCGAAGGCGACGTGCTCTTCAACTCATGCTTAGTCAACTCATGCCTAGCCGACTTATTTTTTTTGGCCTCCTAATGAAGGTTCTTTTGACTATCGGACGCCGGTGGGTGCTGTTGACTTATAGGTGAGTCCGAGCTAATTGAAGGCAGGCAGCTACTAAACATTTTGATTGCCAAGGTCCGCTGGGACTGGCGGACGTTAGCTGGCCGGCGAGCTCAACACGGCTGCCGGCCAGCGAAATATCTGTGAGACCGGGCTTCGCACAAAGCGGCAACATCGATTGCAATCGCTCTCCAGAACATTCGACCAAGCCCCTATTAGCGCGGATGAAAAAACGTGTAGGTCTTGGTTACTGCTTAATCGCTGCACAACGGAATACGCGCCTACGTAAAGTCAGCAGCCCAAGTCCCGCAGCTATCAAGGCATAAGTGGCTGGTTCAGGGACAGGTGACACTGTGACGACAAAGCCGCTACCTGCACTATCCATCCCATAGAACGTTCGCCCGTCAGCCGAGACGCCAAGTGGCAGGGCAAGTGTACGGTCGCCCAGGTCAACTCCTTGCCCGATAATGTAATCAGTAAAGTTAAGCATGCCTTGACCTTCAATCCAGATGAAGCCGTGTGCTGAGCCAGCAGGGCCGAGATCTCGGTCGTAGCCAACAATAATTTGACCATCGGCCGAGATGCCTGTAGCACCTTGATAGTCTCCCATGGCGTCTAAATCACCAAGCCACTCTGTTTTCTGTGTGAGAGTGTTGTAGCGCCATGCTTGATTGAAGTCACCAGCACCCACGATCCAACGACCATCAGCGGAAACTGCAGTTGCCTCCTGATGAGGATTGCCTTGATCATCAACCAAGTTATGCATTGTCCCGTCTTGCCAGTAAACTCCAGTCCAGTTCCCATATGGCTGCTCTACCCAGCCAGCGATTATGCTACCGTCGTATGACACACCATTGGCACGTGAGGAGCCACCAAGCGAGCCGAGGTCAAGCAGGGAGCCGCCCGCATTAGACGCCGTTGCATGAGCTACGCCGCCGTCAACCCATCCTAATCCAACGACGGTCTTCCCATCGCCGGAAATATTCCAGCTTGAGCTAGCTGACGTACCTGTATTACCACCGATTCCGTTGAGTGTATTCCATTGACGAGTGCTAACCGAATAATAACCAGCGTGATTCAGCCCATCCTTTCCTAGAGCAGAGCCTGATATTCGTGTGCCGTCGGCCGACACACTGGCTCTGCCGCCCTCCCATGCACCGCCGATAGAGGTCACTCCGGTCGCGGCAGTCCACATAAAGTACGATCCGTTTTCGGTATAAGCACCGATCACGCTACCGTTAGCAGAGGAACCCGAGGCCGTAACACCGTAGCCAAGGTCCCAGAAATTTCCTTCTGCATGAGCACTACGTGCAGCGGTCAATGCAGAGAACAGCGCACTAGCCATAAATGTAAGATGAGCTAAAGTTTTCACGTTTGAAACCCTTATGTTGAATATATGTGCTGGGCTCGCCAGCTTAAAGTGACATCCTCTTGCGCTCACTGCCAAAACTTCCTTCGCTACTCCAAAATTCCACATCGCGGCAAGCAGAAGAGATCAAGGCATGCCAAGGCGGGCCAGAGCAATAACGCGCCTTTCATAGGCGCAAATTTTTCATAAGTAGCTTCAATCGGGGGCCAGACTCGTACATCTCTCGACAATACTTTTTATCCATAGGCCCTATGTCAATTTCAGCTTACATGAATGAGCGTCACTGTGCGCGATAGGGGATAAATACTTTCGATCGCGTTAGCGTTTTTGATTTTCTTTTCAATACCCACGCAATGATTAGCGTGCCAAAAAACATCAATGTTTGAACTTGCGGCTCAGGGACTTCCGTGACAATCGAAATGTTATCGATCGCTACGTCAAAATCATGAAATTGATACTGAAAGCCTGGCATTATTGTTGAGAATGCTAGCTCATCCACACTTGACAACACGTCTGCAAAACTGCGACCTTCTGGAAGACTAGGGCCAGCAATATCATCTGGAGATCCAAAACCTCCCCAGCCAGCTGGAAGATTGTGCGCCTTCGTGTCTGCAATTGAGACGGATAATGTCTTCCAACCCTGCATAAAGTCGATTGTTCCGAGATCGTACCAGACGCTAGTGTAGGGAACTCCAGACGGTGTATTGTCATAATCCCTTAATTCCAGAACCATCTTGCTTGGCACTTCTTGTCCGAATGCTTTAATGGATATTGCCAGGACATCTATACTTAGCGTAACACTTCTTACTTTCCCATAATCGCCTATAAATGCGTGATTGCTGCTGTTGGCAAAACTAATGCCAAAGTTATTGATCTGGGTGTGAAGCGCAGGACGTTGTTGGCCTAGGCTTGCATTAATTCCCGTGCCCCCAACTCCATCAATGGCTTGCATTCCAACCCAGCCCTTTGGCCCTGACGAGAAATCAACTTGGCTTGTCGTGGGGACTGCAAACGAGAATGAGCTTAGAGTAAGTAGCAATAACACGAGCATGATTTTTAGATTTAACATCGCAAGCCTTCGGGTTTGTGACACGGAATCGGTAAATACATATTAGGGTATTGAATTTACCGCTAGCTGAGGAATTCTGAAAGAAGCGCGTTTAGCAATTTTGTATAAAAGATGTCTTGAAATGTCTAGATTTTCCAGATTGAAATTCTTGCCCAGTGCCATCACGTTTTTTTCTAACCTAATAAAACTTAGTTCCAGTTTCCTTAGGTAGTTCCAAATTGCAATAGGTTTTATGTGGTGCAAACATTTCTTTGCGTCGTGTGCCAGTTGGTTGTGCAGTGTTGACTGCTACTGATACGATTGACGGCTCCAATAGAGCCGTTCTAGGTAACGAACTTCACTTGGTGACACGGAAGTTGGCCGTCGCGATGGGTTCGAGTCTTCTCTCTTTTACAACTTGAAGCGTTGACACGGGAGTTGGAGAGCAAAAACCACGCATGGAAATCTTGATTTGCCGTTTTGTTGGACGGCAACATAATCTGGCAAGCGGATCGCGATTCTAACTCTTCAGTGCTAGCGTTTCACATAAGCGACTCAGCACGCACTGTCCTGAATTAGCGAGGTAGTGCAAAGTTAAACAGCAAGATTAGTTTCCGCATTGAATCAAAAGTTGGATATTTCTACCATACATTTTCTTCATTGCCTATATAACTGTTGGTGTCGTTCCAGAATCCAAGACAGAGTTTTGCGCAAACTAATGCTACCAATCTGGGCGACTTACAGACTAGAGTCGTTTACCTATTCAGTGGGCGACCTCGTAATTGTCACACTGGATGAACGTTTGCAATTATAGATTTCCCACTTTACGTATGCATGGCATTGACTGGGTTATGACACTAACGCGCAGTTAAAATTCGGGTGAATCTGCACGATTGAGTGTTATTCTGAATTAATCTAAACCCGCTATTGCTTGACCATATCGAACCAGTCGCAAGAAAGCGGCGAAACGAATTTATCACGTACCTCATGTCAACATTTTATTCTGCATAATCTCTATGAATCATTTAGTCTATCCGAAAACACCGCGTGACGACCTAGTTGAAACCCTATTTGGGAAGCAGGTATCAGATCCCTACCGTTGGCTTGAAAATGACCCAGCCGAAAACTCAGATGTCGCGGCGTGGGTTTGCGAACAACAAGCGCTAACAGAACATCACCTCAGCTCGCTACCAGGCCGTGAAGTTTTTCGGCAACGGCTAATTGCACTCGAAAATTATGAAAAATTCACCGCGCCTCAAGTGCGAGGAGAATGGTATTTTCATTTGCGTACTTCAGGTTTGGAAGATCAGCGCGTTCTATATATTCGCCACGGCCTTGACGGCCTTGACCGAACGTTAATCGATCCTAATTCTCTTGCGAGCGATATAAACATGGCGCTCGCGGAATGGTCGCCGTCCTTCGACGGCCAGTTTGTTGCTTATGCATTTCAGGAGAATGGGTCCGACTGGCGGACTATAAACGTGATTAACTCCATGACGGGCACGCACTTGAGCGACAAGTTAAAATGGGTTAGATTCACTACAATTTCGTGGGCTGCAGATTGCTCCGGATTCTTCTATTCACGCTTTCCCGCAAGTAATTTAATTGCGAATTCCACTTCAGCGTTGTCGAGCCACGCTGTCTATTTCCACGCCTTAGGTACCGATCAGGATCAAGATCGACTCGTACATTCAACGCCAGATCAAGCTGAACTATTGCATTTCGCGGAAGTCAGCAACAGTGGTAGATTTCTTGTAATTTCTTCCACGCCAGGCACGCAGACAAACAGCTGTGCAATTGTAGATCTCGATGAGAAGAAGTGGAGGGTTAAAGAAGTAGTAAATCATTTGGATAGCGAGTGGACACTAGTTGGCGATTTCGATGGCGCACTCATAATGTTGACTAGCGATCAAGCCGAGCGACGTAGGGTTGTCGCGGTCGCCTTGTTATCCGAGTCGCCCGCGATACGGACATTGGTAGAAGAGAAAGAAGCAGCACTTGTTAAAGCTAGCTTAGTTGCTGACCGATTAATACTGACGTATTTGATCGATGCAAAATGTGAACTGCGCCGCTATAAATTAGATGGTACCCCTGATGGAGAGATCCATTTGCCAGGACTTGGAACAGCTATTTTCGAAAGTTATCCTGATTCAATAGAGGCCTTTTTCACATTTATGAGTTTTAATTCCCCTGACACAATATATCGATATGATGTTCTGGCGAACACCTATCAGGTATGGGCCGCCCCAACGCTAAATGCTGACTTGGCCGGTCTTGTTGTGGAGCAACGCTTCTATGTATCGCAGGATGGCACTCAGGTTCCGATGTTCTTAATCCGTAACGCCAGAGTACACGGATCGGCGCCGACACTCCTACAGGCTTACGGTGGCTTCGGCATCAGCATGGTTCCGTTCTTCGATCCTGCCTTGCTGGCATGGGTTGAGCAGGGAGGAATTGCGGCTATTGCCAACGTGCGGGGTGGTGGAGAGTATGGCAAAGCTTGGCATAACGCCGGGCGTTTATTGAATAAACAGACCACATTCGATGATCTGGCTGCTGCGGCTGTATACCTTCGCTCAGAAGGCATTGTGTCGGCAGATGGACTTGCGCTGCATGGTGAGTCAAACGGCGGGCTGTCAGTAGCGGCCGTAGTGAACCAGCATCCAGAGCTGTTTGCTGCTGCGTTGCCAGCTGTCGGTGTAATGGATATGTTGCGATATACACAATTTACCGGTGGTTATCTATGGGTCGGTGAGTTTGGCGATCCACAAAACGCGGATTACTTCCCCACCTTATTGAAATACTCCCCATACCATAACGTCACGAGCGGCAAACTTTATCCAGCAGTTTTGGCAACTACCGCCGACACGGATGATCGAGTGGTACCTGCGCACTCTTTCAAGTACATTGCAGCGCTGCAGGCAGCCGAGCCACAAGGCCGCCCTCATCTTGTGCGGGTGGAATCAAAGGCTGGTCACGGGTCTGGAAAGCCGACTAAGCAGGCAGTTGCGGAAAAGGCAGATAAATGGGCTTTCGCTGCTTACTGGACTGGTTTGGAGGTTGATTGATCGTCGTAGTTCGCCAAAGTCTTGGATATCGGTAGGGTAGGGCGCTGGAACTGTACTCTCGAGGCTACATCCAGTTGGTAATTAGGTAAATATCGTTGGCAAGCAGCACGTTTGAGTGAAGGATGGAATCAAACAAATCTCGGTTAGCACGGCAGTACGTTGATTTGAGAGTTGTCGGGCGATATGGCGCTAACATGGTGAGCGCCTATTTGCCTAGCGTGCTGCAACGTTTTATTTCGTGATGCATTGACGACTTAGACTGAGCCTTTTCGGAGGTTTCAAGTCCGCCACGTGTTACCTTGGGCAGGTTCTTAAATAGTTTTCGGCACTCTACATTTCGGCGATTGGCTAGACAACCTGTCGCCAACACGCGTCTTCGTGCATAGGTCTAGATTAACAAAATTGAATTTTATAATGAACGACTCGACACTTTCGGCAAGGGTATTTGTTGCTGACGCCATCAATCCTGGTGATGTAGTTCTTACGACGACGCCCGAAGTGATGAGCCACACGATCCGGAATGTAATCGGTGCCGACATCTCGCATGCCATGATTTGTGTCGGTAAGTCTTGTGTGATCGATTCGACCGGTGATGGTGTTCACGCAAGGAATCTAGATCGGATTCTTGTCGAGCCTGGTTGCGCTGCTCATGTGCTTCGTGCTGTGACGCCCCTGACCACTGAGCAATTGCAGTCCGTTATCGCTTTCGCTAGAGGGGCTGTCGGTACACGATATTCGATGACTGGAGCTGCAAAGAGCGTGTTGGCTGGCTTCGTAGCTGGTCGCAGGCAGTTTTGTTCGCGTTTGGTTGCGCAGGCTTATCGTCACGGCGGCGTGGACCTTGTCCCCGACGCAGACTTTTGCCACCCCGGTGAGTTACTGGAGAGTGGAGCACTGATCAAGATGCCCGACGTGCTCAGGACTCTAGGCCCCGAAGAAGAACTAAGCTGGCGTGAGGATATCGATAACGTTCAGGCGATGCGAGACTCGACCAACGCTTTACTCGAAGAGGCCCGGAAGCTCTCTTCCACGATCGAATCACTAAACGACATCGATGCGCACTTGATCGAACATCCGGAAGACGATGTTCATCTAGTGGCGGCGTTGCAATCGTCGAGGTACGAACAATTGTGGAGAGACGAGTTTGAACGAAATGCGTGGCAGTATCACGTTGCCTTGATCGAAGGGCACGAGGTTTCCACAGAACGAAAGCGCAGATACTGCGAGGCGCTCCTCGAAGACGAGCAGTTAGGGCCAAACCGTTTTGTGCTCAACCACGCAGGCTACGTTAGTCTGAACACTGCACACCCTCGGCAATATTTTGCTCGGAAAATCGAGCTGTATGATCTCCTCACGCAGTTTCATTACCGGCGCATCCAAGCAGCGTCCGGTTGGCTCGCGCGTAGAGGGTTACGCAAGAACGTGCCCCGCAGTTTGTTACGTCCGCATACGCCAGAGTGGTTCACTTCGTTGCGTGAATGGAATCCGAAGCAGGTTGCGATGGTTTGGGCGGCCGTTGGCGTGTCAGGAAGATTAGACGTATGCAGCATCTGCGCCGATGATCCAGCCCGCGACTATGCGTTGGTAAGTCTGCCCCCAGTCGGACCCGGAACGCTTCGTTTATGTGACGATTGCTACAGAATCCGGTGCGCCGATGAGCCAATGAAGCCTTTCTAATCCCTTGGTTATCTAGCCGCCGTAGGCACGAAGGTCCGCACTGGAACTACAGGGCTGAGAGGTCTATTGTCGAGCAGTTCACACCGTGGCTTGACATTGGTTGTGTTATCTCGACTGCAGCATGGGAACATGAGTACACGCTGGGGCTGGTTTGTTCCTCGCGCAAGTCAATTTGGCATCGCTGCTGCAAGGCTTGAACCCAGCCTGCGAGGCATGAACCCAGCTTTAGACGTGACGGTACATGGTGCCGGAAGTGGCGAATCAGTCCTTCGTCGACGCCACCTTCCATCATGATCATATTTGCAAGACTCGCAATTCTCGACACCAACATGCACGCGCGAGTAATCATTGCGTAAAAGTTAACTACTCTTGCGTATTTGAACTCGACAAGGGCGGCCAATCCAATTGCTCCGCAGCTTTTTTGATGATCCACATGGCCTCGGACGGTGAAGTCCATTCTGAAGCGATCAGCCGAGCAAGATACTGCGCCAAAATCTCTTCCTGGGACATGTGGGCACGTTTACCTTCCTTCGATCGCAAGCACGACGCAGCAAACTGGGCTGCCAAGTCCTCACAGTAGCGCCATCTAAGGTGTATCTCTGGGGGCGTGCAGCCAGGAAGGTAGTACCTTCCCTGGAAGAAGACAGCTAAGAATTTTGGTTGGGAGCCTGGCACGGCGCCGTTAAAAATGGGAAAGGGGAAGTCATCTGGGACTTTGTAGTTTGCCTCAAAGCTGTGTTCTTCCGTCATCGAAATCCTCCAGAACAACAATTTCACGAAACGCAGTATTTGAACTTCCTCGACTCACTCGAGTTCGAAGGGGCGAAGCCTGGGGAAGCTCCTTCGCAGGCTGTCAACTAGCTGTGATTGTTTACTTAGGTTACCGTCTGGTAATCGCAAGGGCATCGTGTCAAAACGCCGATTGCAGATTATACACTTCACGAAAATGTCGTGTATAATCTGCATCGAGCTAAGTGTGCATTGTGTTGATGCACTTCCGTTGCGCCGATTGATACTGTTGCTCGGCAGGTCATACACTGAGACTAATTCTATGTTCCAGACAGATGAAATTTGGGAAGACGTTGAGGGCGCGACTGTCCTTAGAAAGTTGGCGAACTTGCCAGGCCTGCGCCAGTATTGGTGCGTTGAGGTTCCTCTCAACCTGCAGTTGTTTCATGTTGACATTCTTAGTGGTCTGGCGGGCCAACGCTCGTGGTCTCGATTTATGTTCGATGATGTCCGTCGAATTTTGCCTATTCTTTCAGGGTACAGATCCAGTGACGTCCGGGTAAGCATGCAGACACGGCGGATCGACCGCGTCGGTTACAAAATATTAAGGATCACGAAAATATTGGTTGGCGTCATCTCGGACGGTGTGGAGAATTTCGCATTTGTTGATGATGAGGGAGCTCGGTATTACGAGTCAATTGCCGATTTATCAATAGGAGAATTTCGACACGAAAAAGTGATTTGGACATCGCGCTCAACTCAAAGGTGAACAGCACCATTCCATTTCGCTTTCTGGGTTAGCACCGCTCCAAGCGGTCGGTGCGAACTTAGTTGTTGTCTGAGCCTTCAGTGTCATATCTAGCGTTAAAACGGCAAGGGCGGAACTTTCTAATTCAAATTTCAACTTATGTTCGCTAAGTGGGCCTTTTCTGCGGGTGGGCCTTTTCTAGCCTCTAAGGCAGCGTTTGAAGCTTGGTCTTCACGGCTTCACATGCAATGCCCGTACTACAAATCATCGAATTCCTTTCGAAGAGAAAGTGTGATATTATATTAGGCTGGGGAAATTTTACTCCGCCTCGGCAAAAATCATGGATACACTCAGTTCGGCGGAAAGAAGTGTGCGCATGTCTCGAGTTAAGGGGAAAGATACAATCCCTGAGATGGTCGTGCGGCGCATAGCGCATCGCGCAGGGTATCGATATCGTTTGCACGAGAAGACCCTTCCGGGAAAGCCGGATCTAGTATTTCGCAAGCGTAAAAAAGTTATCTTCGTGCACGGATGTTTCTGGCATCGGCATGAAGAATGTCGGCTTGCAAGACTGCCTAAGTCTAGACTGGAATTCTGGATCCCTAAGCTCGAGAAGAACAAAAGGCGTGATGATTTGAATCTTCGGAAATTGTCGGAATCCGGGTGGAACGTGCTGATAATTTGGGAGTGCGAAATCCGACAGCTTGACCTTCTTGAACAACGTATTAAAGAATTTTTAGGATGATGGAGAAGTGCTAATGAAGGCAGTCGAGCTGTTCGCTGGGGCAGGCGGGTTAGCAATGGGAGTGAGCTTGGCGGGTTTTAAGCCTCTCGCGGTTGTGGAGTGGGATAAGTGGGCTTGTGACACAGTCCGGGACAATAAGGCAAGTAGTTTTCCGTTGGTGACCAATTGGCCACTGCATGAAGGTGACGTTCGGCATTTCGACTGGTCGGAAGTGAACGAGGTAGTTGACTTAGTTACTGGCGGCCCTCCTTGTCAGCCCTTTTCGATGGGAGGGAAGCACAAGGCTCATGATGACTGTCGAGACATGTTTCCTGCAACCGTTGACATCATCAGGCGTCTAAAACCAAAGGCGTTCATCGTTGAGAATGTTAAAGGCTTGACGCGTTCTACCTTCGCGAACTATTACCAGTATATCTTGTTGCAACTAGAGTTCCCAGAGGTTCCTGCACGGATCAACGAAGATTGGTTTGATCACTTTCTCCGGCTGCAAGCTGAGAGAGCAAGCGGTGATCAAAAAGGAAAAAGGTTGACGTACAATGTAACGCCGACTTTGGTAAATGCCGCAAATTATGGAGTTCCACAGAAACGTGAGCGCGTTTTCATTGTCGGCTTCCGGTCAGATTTGAAGATTGATTGGAGCTTTCCAAGAGCTACGCACAGTCACGACCGCTTGTTGCACGATCAATGGGTTACCGGCCAGTATTGGACGAGGCACGGCTTACAAAAACCAACTATTCCCGAGGAGCTCGCGACGAAGATACGCAAGCTTGCGTCCAAAGATGCGCCGGTTGAGTTACCATGGCGCACCGTGCGCGATGCCATCGAGGGACTGCCTGATCCGCAGTCGCTGGAAGCTGCAGGTATCCCGAATCACAAATTCCAAGCAGGAGCTAGAGTTTATCCCGGTCATACGGGGAGCCCGCTGGATCTTCCTGCCAAAACTCTCAAAGCTGGAGATCATGGCGTTCCTGGTGGGGAAAACATGTTGGTTAATCCTGACGGAACGGTACGGTACTTTACCATCAGAGAATCGGCAAGAATCCAAACGTTCCCTGATGGATTCATGTTCCACGGATCATGGACAGAGACCATGCGGCAACTTGGCAACGCGGTTCCGGTCCTGCTGGGGCACGTCGTTGCGCGAAGTGTTGCAGATAAACTTATAAGGAAAGAGATGGAATTAATCGCCGCGAGCGCAATTGAAGCTAAGGGTGCTGCATGAGTTTAGGTAACATTATCCCGTTCAACCCTTTAGACAAGAAGAACCTTGGGGCTAGCGTGGCAGAGGCCATGCTAGAGCAAGTGCCGATTGCGCTAGGAAATCTGCAAAGTTTTATTGGAGTCGGGATTTACGCAATTTACTATACGGGCCCTTTCGAGCCGTATCATCCGTTAGCTAGGCGAAATCAAAACGGTGCGTTCACTGCACCTATTTACGTTGGAAAGGCTGTGCCTGCTGGCGCCCGTAAGGGAGGAGGCGTTGGCGCGACAGGGAGTCGCGCACTTTATCTCCGTCTAAAAGAGCACGCTGAGAGTATAGCAGCAGCAGATAATCTTGATCTACGAGATTTCTATTGTAGATTCTTAGTAGTGGATGATATTTGGATCCCACTCGGTGAGTCCTTATTGATTGCAAAGTTCGCGCCAGTTTGGAATGCAGTGATTGATGGCTTCGGAAACCATGATCCTGGAGCAGGGCGTTACAATGGATTAAGGCCCAAATGGGACGTTCTCCATCCTGGGCGCGGTTGGGCAAGCAAATGCGCTACTCGTAAAGAAAGTCGTGAGCAAATCGCCAACGAAATAGTCGACTACTTTAGATCTATAGCGTTTCCTGCATCTCATCATATCTTGAGCCCGAGTCAGCAGCCTCTAATCTAGTTTAATCTAACTCTACCAAAACTCTTCCACGCCCGAACTGGACTGGAATAAGGCTTTTATCTCCTTTGCCCTCATGATTCAACGTCTGGAGGTCTTCAATATCCTTGCTCCCTATCCTGAAGGCGTTCTTTTCAAGCGATATAATTGGGCAACAGACATGGGTTGTGGCAGTTTCTGGTCCGCCGTTCCCATGGCGAGAGTCCCTATACCGTGCCGAAGATGAGTGATCAAGGTTAGCACTAGCAACTGGTGGTGAGGCGGAAGTACATAGCGCAACTTAAGTTTAAAGTGCATAGGCGTCGGTTAGTGTCGACTATACGCATCAAGTCAATGATGTGTATGAACTGTGGTCAGTTTCTAAGATGCCCGTCATCATGGGCTTATGACAGACAACTCTATCGAACAAAGTGCCTTACGTAGTCCTGTGTGCGTCGCGTTAGGGCAGAACTTAAAAAAGCTGAGGATCGCGGCTGCTAAATCGCAAGAAGAGCTTGCCGTAGACGCCGAGGTTGATAGAACCTATATTTCGAGCATTGAGCGCGGCGCAGCAAACCCGTCGGTGCTCACACTTGCTCAGATATGTTTTGCGCTCGGTGTGTCATTGGCTGACCTTGTCACTCCTGTAATCATCTCCACAAAACCCTCCGATTTAACTCGTCGCGCTAACGCCGCCAAGCCATCCCCGCGTGTACGGAAGTCGCGACTTCGGTAATGATGAGGGTTGCGTGTTGGCAAGAGAAATAACTGCTTAGAGTGGAAATGCTATATGACTAGTTATCTTGTACTCCCTTCCATATGGTAAATTTCAAACCTGGATCTGTACTGTGCGCACGACTCATGTGATTACCATTTGTCTTTAACCTCCTTTTGTACGGCCAATCGATGAGTAAAGATTATAGTAATCAAGAGTTCGAGGTAAAACGGATATGTGACGTTTGCGTTGTTGATGCTTTTTTGGCTGAGTACATCCTTCGTGAAGTAGATGAAGCAACTTGCTCATATTGTGGGGAGGTTCGGATAACTTTGCCGTTGACTGATATCGCCGATAGGGTTGAAACGGCATTCGACGAGCATTACCACCGAACTTCGGATCAACCCAGCGATTACGAGTATATGTTGCTTGCCGACCGGGAGTCATCATACGAATGGTCCCGCGAAGGGTTATGCACTGCCGAGGCTATTGCCGGAGCTTCGGGCATGTCCGAGTCTGTTGCTAACGACATTCAGGAAATCTTGGCAGATAGACACTGGGACTTGGAATCAGCTCAAATGGGTGAGGAGACTGCGTTTGCGGCGGATGCTTACTATGAGGAAAAGTCCGTCAGTGCTGGGTCCTATACTGATGAGTGGATTCTGTTCGAGGCGTCACTTAAGACCGAGGCGCGATTCTTTAGTCGCGCTGCGGCGGCGCATCTCGCTGATGTGTTTGGTGGAATTGATAAGCTTACGACCATTGATGGCCGCCCGCTCGTAGTGACAGTAGGTCCCGGATGCCAAATTGATCATCTATACCGAGGGCGTGTGTTTCAGTCGGACGACACCTTAACCGCGGCTCTGAAACGTCCTGATACCGAGTTGGGGCCTCCGCCAGCCAAATTCGCAGGCGCTGGAAGAATGAATGCTCCGGGCATCTCGGTTTTTTACGGGGCCGATAAGGCTGAGGTTGTCGTTGCGGAGGTGCGCCCTCCAGTTGGAAGTAAGGTTGCGGTTGCAAAGTTTGAAATCACTCGTCAACTCCATTTGCTTGATCTTACCGCGTTACCGAAGATCTATGAATCTGGAAGTATCTTCGATCCTGGTTTCGGTCGAAGGTTGGAGCGTGCGGCTTTCCTGAGATCTTTGGGTAAGCAGATGACCAGGCCGGTAATGCCTGGTGACGAGGCTTTGGATTATTTGGCAACTCAGGCTACCGCCGACTTCCTCGCTACTGAGAACAAGCCTTTGTTAGATGGAATCATCTTCCCATCAGTCCAAGCTCGAGAAGGAAGGAATATTGTTCTTTTTCACAAATCCGCGCGAGTTGAACCTTTGGATACTCCAGAAGGAACAAGTATCTCTACTTCGGTTGGCCACTCAACAGAGGAGGGGTGGGAAACGGGTTATACAGTGTATGAAGAAGTTCAGGAGGCGCAAGGTTCAAACCACAAGGACGTGGCGGAAGCGCAGGTCCGGGGAGCGCAGACACTGTATCCTGATGAGCTATTCCTGACAGATCCGCTTCGTGTTGACCCAAGCTCGGTCGTTGTCCATCATGTCCAATGGGTGAACTACCACTGTGAACCGCACGCCGTTGACCGCCACAGGTATACGCGAGCGGCGGAGAGTGACTCATCGCCGTTCTCCTTCGATGAGGATTTTTAGCTGATCCAGGGGTAAGGTCATTCGAAACGTGGTTATATCCGCATGTTACTCACTCGCTCCAATCAGACACGGGTAACTCCCGCTGCCTCTTGACGTAGGGACTCCAGGTAAATGAGTTTCCATATTTGATTGGCAGCGTTTAGTCAGCCGGCTAGAGCAATCTCGGCGGGCATCGTAGCTCGCTCAAGTTAAGAGTGCTGGTACTGTTTGGATTCGGAAGGCGCCAACTGCAGCCGCCAACTGGTCTGCCTCGTCGCGAAGCTGCTGCGCTGAAGCTGCCGCCTCTTCGACCAGCGGGGCATTTTGTTGTGTGGCGCGGTCCATTTGGCTGATAGTGACGCTAACTTGCTCGATGCCCGCGCTCTGTTCGGAGCTGGCTGTTGCTATCGCCAACATGATGGTTGTCACCTTCTCCGCACTTTCCAAGATGTGAGTCATGGTTGCGCCCGCTTTGTCAACCAGCTCAGTGCCGGCCTTGACGTCCACGACTGACTTTTCGATAAGGCTTTTGATCTCCTTTGCCGCGCTGGCTGAACGTTGCGCTAGGTTACGAACTTCCGACGCAACAACCGCGAACCCGCGCCCGTGTTCGCCGGCGCGCGCGGCCTCCACTGCGGCGTTGAGTGCAAGGATATTTGTCTGGAACGCGATCCCATCGATGACTGCGATGATATCCACAATTTTACTTGCCGATGTGTTAATTGCACCCATAGTCTGTACAACGTCAGCTACTACCTTACTACCTTGGTTTGCAATGCTCGAGGCACACACAGCTAGCTCCTTGCCTCCTCTCGCATTCTCCGCGTTCTGCTTAACGGTCGAGGTCAGCTCTTCGATCGAAGCGGCAGTTTCCTCGATTGCGCTAGCTTGCTCTTCGGTGCGCATTGAGAGGTCCATATTGCCCGCTGCAATTTGTGATGATGCCGATGCGATGGTATCCGTGCTTCCCCGCACTTGCCTAACAATGTCCACTAGCCCCGTATTCATGCTTTTTAACGCTGCCATCATGTGGCCTGTCTCGTCCGCCGACTGAACGCGGATCTGCCGAGTAAGACCACCCGACGCGACTGAGTTAGCGATACGAATCGCACGGGCGAGGGGGGCTACAATACTCCGCGCTAGCATCGTTCCGATGATCCCCGCTAAAAGCAGTCCTACAGCAAGGCCGGCGAGGCACACGATTCGCACCCAGTCGTACTCGGTGGACGCTTGCGACGCGAGGCGTTTTGGCTCCCGCAACTGCAGTTCGATAAGGGCGTCGATTTTCTCGCGTACAGGCGTAAAGCGGGAAGTGAGTGGACCGTTGACGAGAATAGCAACCTGATCGCGATCCTGTGCACGCATTGCTGCGAGCGCAGGTGCAATGCCGTCTTGTACGTATCGCTCCTTAACTAAAAGATAACGTTTGGTTTATTCTTTTTCTTCTGCGGTTAGCTCGGTTGCGGTGAACGCACTCCATTGTTTATCGACTTTACCGAGACCCAGTTCTACTTCTTAGACAATCGTAGGTAGGAGCAAATCATCTGCGGTTGCGCTACGCGCGATCGCTATCTGAGCACGGTTGAAAGAGCGGATAATGTTGTCTAACTGGCCAAGGCAGACTAGACCATTTTCATACATCGAATTCAGGCTCTGATTAGCACGGCTCAAGCTAGTTAGCCCGAGTACAGCCCCAACCCCAAGCTCGATGCTGAGTAGCGACAGAATTAGGATAAGCCTAGCTCTGACTGACAGATTATTAAACATGCAAAATTTCCCTCTATGCTGGATGAGATTGAGTCTGCAGATCGCAAGAAAGATTATCGAAAATGCCGAAATCGAATCTGATCATTCGTCTATATCAGGAATTTTTGACGTTTTTGAGTAAAAATTTGTAAGTTCACATGATTTTTGGTTCATCACGACGTTGTGTTGCTGAATGGCAACCTCCTGTTGCAACGTCTATCAGTTAGAGAATAGGTTGCTCACGCAGGCCACAATCGACGGCAACTCGTTGAGCATTGACTCAAGCTGTGCATTAGGAGAAGATGCCTCGCGAGAAAGGTCGAACACATTGGTATGATATCGGCCCTTTGAGACTGGCACGCTTGTCGATGCCCACAGTGCTCGTCAGACCTAGCACACGATTTCTTGCCTGGTAGGCTTGGCTCGAAAGGAAAGGTGAGCGCTGTATCATTTGTATGCAAGTAAATGTCCCAGCGTCGAAAGCATGGTCGAAGTGCTTTGGAGCAACATTCTTTGCGAGCGGATGGTTGGAGAATCGTGTATAGTAGAGACATGGTAAGCGCATGCTACTTTTAGCACTTGAGTGACGTTAGGAGGTCTTATGCCATTCAAATACAGGAAAGCAACAAAATTTTATTCGGTTAAGAATTTTTTGGGTGGGGGGCAGCCGCGTTTTCGCCATGCCAAATCGGAGCTGAGTCCAGCAGTCGTCCAAATTTTGCAAGAGAGTGCGCGAAGGCTTGACGTAGAGGGCGTTCGTCCGTTTTCAAAAGCAGATGTTGCAAATTTTTTTAATTCGCTTTGAGGTAATAGTTGCAATCTCTGCCTAGTGTTGTTGTATTTGATTTTTCGGATAGAAATTTCAAGATTCAAGCTGGCCGTTTTAAGATTCGCTATCCTGGTATGTTCGTACAGTTGCAACAGCAATTCCATCAATTTACTGGACTACCTTGGAGTGAGTTTGCAGAGGCCGCAAAGCCTCACGTTGGAGAAAGCTCATTTGTATCATCATACTTGGTGATATATCTGGAAATGGTCGGAGGAAATGTTCATTTGCTAACGCACCTCAAGGACGGAGTGATAGTTCCTCTTTGCTTCCTAAAACCTTCCCTTTTTATCTGAAAAAGCCCGCGACTTTTGCGCCAACTTATTATTTGTTTTGTTAGGTGTCTCGATTTGCTTTAAGCCCGCTTCTGCGGGCTTTTTGTTTTTTAGATTTAAACATCGGTATACGAATGATCGCATATCGAACAATTCGCCACTCAGATGAAATGTGCATGGTAAATTAGTGTTGACAAAGTCATTCTCCGTATCGGGTACGGACGGCCATGCAGCTTTCAACCTAAGATAGCCGAAGAACATAGTCAGCGCGAATCAGGCGTGCGACAAAAATTCGAGTACAGTACGCGAGCAAAGATATAGCGCTAAGCTCACTTGTTACGCAGTTTCACGCTCGCAATCCAGGCGATACGAACGACTAGTCACACGCTGCTAGGGTACTCGCCTTGTCGCTCGCGCACTTGACAGGATGCAATGTCGCCCAGGCTCGGATGCATCCGCGTACAACAGAACAATCTCAGCCAAATTGTCATCGTTGCAATACAAGAACGCAACCGGCACGCTTAACACCTTCGCTAACGCTACCGCAAATTTGAACGGCGGCTCATGTATGCCACTTTCATACCTACTGATGCGCGCGCTGCTAGACGATTCCTCGAGGCCCGCTAAAACTCCAAGACGGTCCTGAGCGAGGCCGCTTCGCTCACGAGCTTGGCGCAACCGAGCCCCAAACGTCGAACTATTAACGATGATCCGAGAAGTCATTCATCGATAATCGTAGATTACGTCAAAAGTTACTCTACGAAAAACGTAGATCCGATGATAAAACTTGTTATACTGCGCGTTTCGGGTGTGACTAGCTCGGGCTTTAGCTGTTCGTCCTGTGTTGGCTCCGCGATTGCACCCGTGAAGACCGTGCAACCACGTCTATCCAGTCGCGATGGCTGCGCAGGGCCAGTTTCGTCTCTGTTTACCGAGCACCAACATAAGGGATTCAAATGCGCGTATCAAAAGTTGTTATCGTAGGCACTCTCTTTTCGACTGTAATTTCCGGATGCGGTGGCGGTGGATCATCGTCATCTCCCCCAACTAGTTATCCTGGAGGAGGTTCGTCTGCTACTCAGCCGCCACCTGTCGCGTTAGTTCAACCTGCAAGCTTGCAGGTCGCGACTTCAGCAAACTACGTTGCGGGCTCGAGCGAGGACATCGCGTTCAAGAAGCTGAACGCATTTCGGGCTAGTCAAGGATTAGGGCCAGTCAATCAAGACGTTAGAATCGACGCCGCTGCTAGGTCGCACGCCGCCTATGTCACCATGAATCAGAGCGGTGCTGATCCACACAATGAAGTGGTCGGCAAGCCAGGCTTTACTGGCGTAACCGTACAAGACCGCTTGAAAGCTGCTGGCTATGCGTCGACCAGATCTAGCGAAGTGATCGCATTTAGCCTGCAGTCCTCGAATCCAGACACGTCGGCAGTAGACAATCTAATCAACTCGGTCTATCACCGATCAGCAATGATGATCCAGGGACTCACCCACGTAGGAATATCTGGCGAAAATGCGAACAGCCCGCTCTACGCGAACTTTGGCGCGATAAAATTGCAAAATAACGCTGGAGATTTCGTTAGCTTCTATCCAACAAATCAGCAAACGGGTGTCTGGCTTACGCACAGTTTGGAATCACCCAATCCGTTCTATCAGGAGATGGATATGACTCAGGCCAATATGTGCCTCAAGACCAGTTCACCAATCAGTGTCGTGTCGGAGACCTCGACCGCTCTAACCGTAACCAGCTTTACCGTGACGGAAGACGGGCAGGCCATGCCGCTGGCAGCACGCTTGATTACAAAAAGTACCAGCACCCAGGATACGATTTATCTGCCAGCGAATGAAGCGTACCTGATCGGAAAGGCACCATTTAAGCCGAATACCAAATACAACGTCCGCTTCATCGGCAACGCAACAGGTCCCGCCACCGGGACTACAAACGGCCTTATTGTAGACAAGAGTTGGTCGTTCACTACCGGAAGCTATACGCGCAGTTGCTGACCTCACATTAGGAGAATTTGGAAAGCCTTGATTTTACGAACCGAGGCTTAACTTAGAAGACAACTCTCTTATCAAATGTCTGAAATTATATCTACGTGCGATTGAACACAGAGCGACTAGTCAGTAAGTTGGATGTTACTCAAATTCGCCTGAAATGTTGCTCGGATAAAGCCACAGATTTCGCAGTTTTTAAGACGCATATTACGAGCTAGAGGCGCCGCGCCTGCTCCAGTTGAAAAAGCATATCGGCCATTCTAGGCCAAAAAACTTTTGGCGGATGACTAGGGTAGGAGCGCGATTAAGTATGTCCTGAGATAATCTTAGATCCTAACAGGGGCTTGCATTTGTGCCATTGGTTTGTTCCCTGTACGCATATGCGTTTGCACGAGCGTCATGCAGGGCATGATGCCGTGCAAGACCATGTTTTTCATAAAAGCTCTCAAGAAGCAGAGGAGATAGACTGTAGTAAATGTTCTCACCTTTTACCCAATCGGGGACACCACTTAAAACCCGTTCTAATATTCTCCAGTCCACAACGTCGTCATGGCAAATCAGAATGTACTGCTCATTCTTCCTAACGATTTGTAGCCACTCCAAAATCTTCGCGGGGAGATAGGCGTCGTTAATTAGTGCATTGTTGTATGCCCCCAATAAAGGAATAACATTCGATCGTACAAAATCGCTACATCTCCAATCGTCGAAGTCAACCTCGAAGTAAGTTTCTTCGCCGTTCTCGCTTACTAGAGCGATACTTATCAACTGCATGTTCTCGAAACTAGTAAATTCTGTGTCGATGAACACTCTTAGTGGTGGCATAGTAAAATTAAGCGCAACAATTGAGGAAGTTTCAATAGGGGCGTCTGCTGTGCTCATGAAGGAGTGAGGCAACCACTTATATAGGGTTCTACAGCGCTACTCGTGCGATCGTGCGAAGATCTTCAACGGTTGACTACTGTTCTGCTCGAGCTCTTTGTTCGCATCTGCCCGGCAAACTCGTAGTCCGACATTTCCGTCAGCCTAAGATTGCAGGAGATGACATCGGCGCGGAACGATGTATTCCACTCCAACGCATCAATTGCAGAGTAGCAGCGATGGTTGACGTGACCATCGCCTTTCAGTAGCCATCCGCGCATGTCGGCAGCATCCCGTTGTCATCGATTAGGAAAACTCGCGAGTTTAATCTGGATGTCACTACGTGTCTTATAAGTGACTTAGGCGAGCATCGCGCAATCAACGACGGTAACACTTCTCCAGGCGACTGCCAAGGGAAATTCAAAGTTTCTGTATAATGTGCGAACCTCGGTGTGGTGCTTGTTTGATACTGGTCGCCGCCGACCCAGTGAATGGGCCTGGTGTTAATTATTAAGTTCTCGCGAGTTCATGCTGAGCATTGAAATGAATCGGCCAAGCGAGCGAATAATTGGCAGCTATAGGTTGCCCCGATCTAGCGCCAACAAACTCGCATTTGATTCTCATATTCAATCTGGCTCTTCCAAGTGTAGTTTGGCCCCGAAGGCTGCGGCTATATGACAAGGATTCCAATACTCGCGGTAAAGCTTTATCTTTCCATCCTGCAAAACTAAATATGCAGCATAATCTTGGCGATACATCGTCCTGCGACTTTCGACCCATGCCTCGCCTCGAAAGCTTGCCCACGCACGTAGCCCGTCGGCAGATTCTGTAATGTCAATATCACTGAACTTGAATGACCCGACTATACCAGTGAATGATCGCATATGCGCTTCGATATCAGCTCGATTTTCATAACGCGTAGATCTGCCGAGGGATGCACCATATGGAAACTCAACAACGGCGTCATGAGCAAGAAGTTGCAGCCAGGCATTGAGGTCGGTTCCAATTAATTCAATGTGTTTTACCATTACTGTCGCTGCGGAGCTTTGAAATAAATTCGATGTGTGCATTTTTGGCCTTGTCGATCGATGGGGGTATGTCCTTAGTACGCCATGTTGAATACAGAGACGTGACGTTTTTGATAATGTGGGCGCTCTGGCAACATCCGTTCAGTTAGTCTAGGTCAGCTAGTTTTAGATATATGTTGCGATTCCTGCTTGCATATTCTTATGTGCAAGAAAAATTTGCGGTCTACCTCAGTTGTAGAGTTCGTCGAAGTGAGCTTCTATACTGATAAGTGCAAGGATGCCACTCTACAAAACTCCTTGGTAGGAGCGCTTCGTGTAACGCTGTATCGCACAACGTCGAACACCTTGTCCGCGATCGCTAGGATTATTGCAGTCGACTAGGACTGAAAGATTTCGATAGGCCCCCGTACGCGATTTTGCGCCACTTTGAGCAGTCGTGACAACAGCAATTTTATTTGGCTAAACTCTTAGTATCGATCATAATCGTTGTGATGCGCGAGTCGAATACAGCAAATTTTAATTCTTTAGCCAACGAAAAAATGGCTCTGCTGGTTCCGTTGTAACGAACGGTAGGTATTTTCCACGCTATTGTGAACGAGATTTTTGGAGATTTTATGTTAAGGATCAAGAGAAGGGCCGCGTCACCTTCCTTCTTCAGTTTGGTTGCCGAGTCACGCGAAGAATTGACTCACTGGGCCAATCGAAGCGCTAACGAGCGCCGGCAGCGACGAGCACCAGTAAATCTGGATCTGTTTCGCAGTGGTCGATTGGTTGAGCATGTCGCAAAAGATTTTGGGGGGCGATGTGCGTTCTGCGAAAAACAGATTCATACATCGGACGGGATTAGTCACTTCAGACCAATCTCTGTGCACAACCAGCACCAAGCCGATGACTACGTCGACCATTATTCGTGGTTGGCGTACGAATGGCAGAATTTATTCTTGATCTGCTTGCGTTGCCAGAAAGCTAGAGCTGATCGATTTCCTGTCGCGGATGATCGGCGTGCGCGATTTCTTTCAACTTTGGACGAGAGCCGAAATGAAGAGAAGCCGCTACTGATTGATCCGACTGCCGAGAACCCTTCGCAATACCTGACATATCTTTTGTCCGGCGAGTGTTTGCCTAAGCGAAGACTGGAGAAATCAACGACAACCATCGAATTCTTGAGACTAAACGATACAGACCTCATCGCAGAGCGTCAGCTTGCAATCGAAGCCACTCTGCAAAGCTGGGACGCGTCATTACGAACTGGAATAGCGCTTCCGGAATATTTTCTTCTCGAAGGCTCGTATCTGGGGGCTTGCCGCGAGTCGATAGCACGGACCTTAGTCAATTATCGTGAAACAGTGGTATCCATCAATAACGGGAAGGCGCTACGGAATTATCTTGAAAATATGCTACGCAATGCGTCCGATGAGGAACTGTCCTACGTATCGGCATCGATAGATATTCTTCGGGAAACAGACACGGCGCGCTTGAAGGAAAGCAGAGTTGTTGAATTCGACCCAACGTTGCGTTCGCCTATTTCGTTTGCATCGGAACGAAACAGCCGGGAATTAAAAGTGAATGAGATCGCCTCAATCTCCATTGAAAATTTCCGGGCGGTAGACTCACTTAAGGTTGGATTTCCGGAAGTTAGG